>NZ_JACHZP010000010.1:0-243694 GCF_014193605.1 Rhizobium sp. BK312
CAGCATCGCAGCCAATCCAGGAAACACTAGAGCGAAGGACTTCGTCGCCAGCAGCGCCGCCGCCCTCGTCAGTGATCGGGCTTATAGACCCTACCTCCGAACCAAGTCAACACTCATACTGTAAAAATTCTGACATTTTTGTAAGGGATTGATTTTAAACGGGGTTTTGTAAATGCCGTTGAAATCCGGGAGATTTTTTCGCGATTAGTCGCGATTTCAGGATTCATTTTACGCCGCCTGCCGGAATCGTCCAGATAGCCACTCCCAAAGGGCTGCTTGCGCCCTGTTGCAAGCATTGGATCCGCTCTCATTGCCAGCCGAACACCCAGGACCTAATAGACATCGAGAGATTGAAGGGAGCAGACACGGTGCCTCTCGATAAAAGGCGGCGCGCGCCGCGTCGAACCCGCAAACTCCAGCTTTCGCCCATAGACATATGTGGAGCCAGCCGGCGTGACATATAGAGTGCCTTCATTGCCGGAGCTGCCGGTCTCGCATGTGCTTGCCGATATTGGCGCCGCGCTCAGTGGAGAGCGGCGCGCGGTACTCTCCGCGCCGCCCGGCGCCGGCAAGACGACGCTGGTGCCGCTTTATCTCTTAGGGCAAGCCTGGCGCGGCGATGGCAGGATCATTCTTCTGGAACCACGGCGGCTGGCGGCAAGAGCCGCTGCTGCCCGCATGGCCTCGCTACTTGGCGAACAGGTCGGCGATACAGTCGGCTATCGCATGCGACTCGACAACCGCATCTCCTCCAAGACCCGTATTGAGGTGGTGACGGAGGGTGTCTTCGCGCGGATGATCCTCGACGATCCCGAACTGTCAGGCATCTCCACCGTCATCTTCGACGAATTCCACGAGCGCTCGCTGGATGCGGATTTCGGCCTGGCGCTGGCGCTCGACGTGCAATCGGCATTGCGCGACGATCTGCGCATCCTTGTTATGTCTGCAACGCTCGATGTGGAGCGCGTCGCAGCACTCCTCGACCATCCGCCTGTGATTGAAAGCATGGGCCGCAGCTTTCCGATCGATATCCGCCATCAGGATCGGCCAGCGGGAGAGCGGATCGAGGATACGGTGACGCGGGCGATCCTCAACGCGCATGCGAGCGAACAAGGTTCCATCCTCGCCTTCCTGCCCGGTCAGGCGGAAATCACCCGCACGGTGGAGCGGCTCGAAGGCCGGTTCGGGCCGGAGACGGTGATTGGGCCGCTCTACGGCAATCTCAGCCAAAAGGAGCAGGACGCGGCGATAAAGCCGGCCGCGCCGGGCACACGCAAGATCGTACTGGCGACCTCGATCGCCGAAACCTCCATCACCATCGATGGCGTGCGCATCGTCATCGACAGCGGATTACAGCGCCTACCTGTTTTCGAGGCTTCCACTGGCATCACGCGGCTGGAAACGGTGCGTGTGTCGCGTGCTTCGGCCGATCAGCGCGCCGGCCGTGCCGGGCGAACCGAGCCGGGCATTGCCATCCGGCTCTGGCATCCGGGGCAGACCGCGGCGCTTCCGGCCTTTACGCCGCCGCAAATCCTTTCCAGCCACCTTTCAGGCCTAGCGCTCGATCTCGCCCATTGGGGCGTGCAGGATCCGGCAACGCTTGCCTTCGTCGATCAGCCGCCTGCGACCACGCTCGCCGAGGCGCGGGCCTTGCTGCGGCAGCTGGGAGCGCTCGATGCGGAAAACGGGCTGACGGCGCGCGGCCGGCTGATGCGCGAGCTCGCCCTACCTCCGCGACTGGCGGCCATGGTGATTTCCGCTGGCGAATTCGGCCAGGCGCGGGAGGCGGCGCTGCTTGCTGTGCTGCTGACGGAACAAGGGCTTGGCGGCCAGAGCATCGATCTGGAAGATCGTTTGCGGCGCTTCAAGACGGAGAAGGGCGAGCGGGCCGAGGCGGCGCGGCGGCTGGCCGGGCGCCTTGCTCAGGCTGCCGGCGGCAATGGCGGCTTTGCCGCTTCTACTCCTCCGCTTGCCGGCACGCTGCTGCTGCATGCCTTTCCCGATCGGATCGCGCTGCAGCGCGGCGGGCGAGGACGTTTCGTCATGGCCAATGGGCGCGGCGCGGAGCTGCCGGAAACCGAGCGGCTTGCCGGCGCGCAGATGCTTGTCATTGCCGACTTGACCGGACGTGCGGCGCAGGCGCGCATACTGGCGGCGGCGGAGATTTCCCGCGCCGATGTCGAAGAGCATTTGCCGGGCGAGATCCGCACCGAAGATCAAAGCTTTTTCGATAGAGCGAGCCGACAGGTGCGGGCGCGGCGGGCGACAAGGCTCGGCGCCATCATCTTCGAGGAAACGCCCCTGCCCCGCCCCTCCGGTGAACAGGCGGCGAAAGCGCTGACCGAAGGTATTCGCGAACTCGGCATTGACGTCCTGCCTTTCTCCAAGGAAGCGATGCAGCTGCGGGACAGGATCGGCTTCTTATACAGGACGATCGGCGAGCCCTGGCCCGATATGAGCGAGGAGGCGCTACTCGCGAGGCTCGATGAATGGTTCACTCCGTTTCAAAGCGATGCGCGCGGCCTCTCCGATATTTCGGCCGGCGGACTTTCCAATGGGCTGATGTCGCTGGTGCCGCATGAGTTGCAGCGCGATCTCTCCCGGATGGCGCCGACGCATTTCGAGGCACCCACCGGCCAGCGCCATCCCATACAATATGACGGCGAAGAGCCGCTGTTGACCATTCGCGTGCAGGAGCTGTTCGGGCTGAAACAGCATCCGGCCATCGGCGGCGGCAGATTGCCGCTGGTGCTGGAATTGACATCGCCCGCACATCGCCCGATCCAGACGACGCGCGACCTGCCGGGCTTCTGGGCCGGATCCTGGAAGGATGTGCGCGCAGACATGCGCGGCCGCTACCCGAGGCATCCCTGGCCGGAAGATCCGGCCGAGGCCTTGCCGACAACACGCGCCAAGCCGAGAGGGACCTGATGATGGCACGCTTCTTCCGGGGACTGGAAAAACTCTCCGAAGCCGAAATGAAGGCGCAGGAGGGCCATCATACCAGCCGGCGGCTGAGACTGCAGACGCTGGTACGCCTGCGCTGGCTTGCAGTCGGCGGTCAGACGGTGACGGTCATGATCGTCGCCTTCTGGCTGAAATTTCCGATGCCGCTCCTGCCATGCTGCGTGCTGATTGCCTGCCTTGCCTGGATCAACTTCTTCCTGACGCTACGCTACCCGCCGACGCACCGGCTGGAACCGCCGGCCGCCTTCGCGCTGCTCAGCCTCGATCTGCTGCAGCTCTGCGGGCTGCTCTTAATCACCGGTGGGCTTTCCAACCCTTTCTCGGCGCTGGTCTGCGTGCCCGTCATCATTTCCTTTGCCTCGCAGCCGATCCGCTACAGCATGCCGCTCATCGGACTTGCGATGATCTGCATTACCGCTCTGGCATTCTCTCCCTTCCCCTTGCCTTGGTATGAAGGCGTTTCGGTCAGCGTGCATAGCGTCATGCAGCTGGGCGTGTGGTGCTCAATTGCCTCCACCATGGCGTTTGCCGCCTTTTATGCCTATCGCGTCTCCATGGAGGCCTCGCAGCTTGCGGATGCTCTTTCAGCGACGGAGCTGGTGCTGCAGCGGGAAAAGCACCTGTCGCAGCTGGATGGGTTGGCGGCGGCCGCGGCGCACGAGCTCGGTACGCCGCTTGCGACGATCAGCGTCGTCGCCAAGGAGATGGAGCGGGAACTCCGGGAAGACGATCGGTTTCGGGAGGATGTGGCACTGCTGCGCAGCCAGAGCGAGCGCTGCCGCGATATCCTGCGACGCCTGACGACGCTCTCCTCCGAGGACGAAGCGCATATGCGGCGGCTGACGCTGTCTTCGATGATGGAAGAGGTTATCGCGCCGCACCGCGAATTCGGAATCAACCTGGAATTCATCGAGAAGAGCCCGCGGGCGGGCGAACCTGTTCTGTCACGCAATGCCGGCATCATGTACGGCCTCGGCAACCTCATCGAAAATGCGGTCGACTACGCCCGCAAGACTGTGACCGTCACGGTGGAATACACCGCCGAAACTCTAACTATTATCATCGAGGACGATGGCGGCGGGTACTCACCGGAAATACTGGCACGGATCGGCGAACCCTATGTCACCTCACGCCAGCGCGACGACACGGCAGGCGGGCTCGGGCTGGGGCTCTTCATCGCCAAGACGCTGCTCGAGCGCTCGGGTGCTACCCTTTCCTTCGGCAATCGCGATGCGGAGACGCCGGGAGCGCGCGTCCGCGTCGAATGGCCGCGCGTGTTAATCGACAGTAATTCGACAAAATGATTTTCGCGGCTTAAAACTGCCATCGTCAAAATTGGTTGAATATGCAGGCGGATGGTCGCCGGGATAGAAGATAAAATGACGGATAAGGAAAGCGTGGCCCCGCAAGCAGGGGCCAAGGATGCCGAGGCCCATATCGGCCCGGATGCTACATTGCTGATCGTCGATGACGACGGCCCCTTTCTGCGCCGGCTGGCGCGGGCAATGGAGACACGCGGCTTTGCAGTCGAGACGGCGGAATCCGTCGCGGAAGGCGTTGCCAAATCCAAGGCGACCCCGCCGAAATATGCCGTGGTCGACCTTCGCCTCGGCGACGGCAACGGGCTCGACGTGATCGAAGCCATCCGCCAACGGCGGGACGACACGCATATCGTGGTGCTGACGGGCTATGGCAACATCGCGACGGCGGTCACCGCCGTCAAGCTCGGCGCGCTCGACTATCTCGCCAAGCCCGCCGATGCCGACGACGTCTATGCCGCGCTGACGCAGCGCCCCGGCGAGAAGGCTGAAGTGCCCGAAAATCCGATGTCGGCGGACCGCGTGCGCTGGGAGCATATTCAGCGCGTCTATGAAATGTGTGAGCGCAATGTCTCCGAGACGGCTCGCCGGCTAAACATGCATCGCCGCACCTTGCAGCGCATCCTTGCCAAGCGGGCGCCGAAATAGAGCATACTTTGCCTCGGGAGAAGGACGCTGTAAGTGCGAGTTGCAAAAACCACTCGAAGCTAAAGCTCCCCATCCCCTTCATCCGCCCTTCGGGCACCTTCGCCCCGAGGGGAGAAGGCAAAATCTTTACCCGTTGCCCACTCGGCCAGCATTAGGCGCTGGGCGGCAGCGCGGGAGAAGTTGAGCGTTACCGACTTGCGCGTCGCCGGCGGCAGGCGATGCTCCGGCGCCTCGCGGATCATATGGGCGCCATAACCATCTGACAGAAACAGCCCGCAATCTTCCGGGAAGATATCCAGGGGCACGTCCTTGTGCGTCGCGAAGAACATCCGGTCGCAATGCTGCCGGTATTCGGGCCATTTGCGGTCAACGCGGAAATCCTCGATCGAGGTCTTGATCTCGATGATCCAGATCTCGCCCTTTTCCGAAAGGCTGATGAGATCGGCGCGGCGGCCGCTGGCGAGCGGCAGCTCGGGTAGCACGGCCTGACGCATGTCGTGCAGTAATAGTTGCACGCCCTTGCGTACAAGCATGGCCCGTTCCGACTGCCGGCCATCTATTAACGGATTGTTATTGTAAACGTTCAAAATCGTCATGAATTGTCTCGGAGACAGGCCTGGCGTTGTTGCAAAAAAACCATGTCCTTCTAATTTGCGCGCCGGCGCTATTTTTGTAGGGCCAGAGCAGCTTGCAAAGCCAAGTTTAATGGAAAATAAACTTTAGACAAAGATGGTTGATAGCCATCCGTTTCCCGCCACGAAAATTCAAGAGACTTCCATGCGCATCCGTAATGCTATGACCGCACTCGGCCTTGTCGCAATGCTCGCATCGGCTGGCTATGCCACCACCGCCGCAGCAGCGCCGGCCGCTACCGCAAATTCGGCTACCGAGACCATCAAGACGTTCGATGGCGATTATGGTGTGACGACCGACAATGGCTTTCAGCTGCCGGCGATCCCGATCCAGAAGGTGAAGCCGCAGTTCCGCCGTCAGATCGTCGAATACAAGACGGATGAGGCCGAAGGCACGATCATCGTCAACACGCGCGAGCGTCACCTCTACTACATCCTCGGCAATGGCGAAGCGATGCGCTACGGCATCGGCGTCGGCAAGCAGGGCTTCTCCTGGTCCGGCACTGCATACGTAGCCTGGAAGCAGGAATGGCCGAATTGGCATCCGCCGAAGGAAATGGCTGTCCGCCGTCCGGAAATCGCCAAGTATGTCGATGGCGGCATGAACCCGGGCCTTTCCAACCCGCTCGGCGCGCGCGCCATGTATCTCTATAATGAAAAGGGCCAGGATACCCTGTTCCGCCTGCACGGCACGCCGGAATGGGCTTCGATCGGCACCGCCGCCTCCTCTGGCTGCATCCGCCTGATCAATCAGGACGTGATCGATCTGTACAGCCGCGTTCTTCCGGGCCGCAGCACCAAGGTTGTCGTGATCCAGTAATCACTGGATATTCGGATTGAAAAAGGCGCCGGATCGGTATCCGGCGGCCTTTTTGTTTGAGGGACTCAGGATATCTAAGCGTCCCATCTGCCCTCATCCGGAGGCGTCTTGCCGTCGAAGCGTCAGCGCAGACGACAAGACCTCGAAGGATCGAGGTGGCCTCTGATCGAGAGAAGGGATCAACCCGCCTGCTTTGCCTTCAGCTCGATGCGGCGGCGATGCAGGACCGGTTCGGTATAGCCGTTCGGCTGCTGGCGTCCTTTGAGGACGAGATCGAGCGCTGCCTGGAAGGCGACGGAGTCGTCGAAATTGCCGGACATGGGGATGTAATTGGGATCGTCGGCATTCTGCTGGTCAACCACGGCGGCCATACGCTTCATCGTTTCGACAATCTGCGCTTCGCTGATGACCTTGTGATGCAGCCAGTTCGCCATATGCTGCGCCGAGATACGCAGGGTGGCTCTATCCTCCATCAAGCCGACATTGTTGATGTCAGGCACCTTGGAGCAGCCGACGCCCTGATCCACCCAGCGCACGACATAGCCGAGAATGCCCTGGCTGTTGTTGTCGATCTCGCGCTGGATTTCCTCCGGCGTCCAGTTCGGCCGCGAGGCGACCGGCACGGAGAGGATGTCTGACAGCTTGGCGCGGGCGCGGCTCTTCAGGCTCTTCTGGACATCGGCGACATTGACGCGGTGGTAGTGGGTGGCGTGCAGCGTCGCTGCTGTCGGGGACGGCACCCAGGCGGTGTTGGCGCCGGCCTTGGGATGGGCGATCTTCTGCTCGAGCATGGCGGCCATCAGGTCCGGCATCGCCCACATGCCCTTGCCGATCTGGGCATGGCCGGAAAGGCCGCATTCCAGGCCGATATCGACATTCCAGTTCTCATAGGCGCCGATCCAGGCAGCCTGCTTCATATCGCCCTTGCGGATCATCGGACCGGCTTCCATCGAGCTATGGATCTCGTCGCCGGTGCGATCGAGGAAGCCGGTATTGATGAAGACGACGCGTTCGCGGGCGGCGCGGATGGCTTCCTTAAGGTTGACCGTCGTGCGGCGCTCCTCGTCCATGATGCCCATCTTCATGGTGTTCCTGGGCATGCCGAGCAGGTCTTCGACGCGCGTAAAGATATCGGCTGCGAAGGCGACCTCTTCGGGGCCGTGCATCTTTGGCTTGACGACATACATCGAGCCGGTGCGGGAATTCTTGCGGCGGCCATTCGGGCCGATGTCGTAGAGTGCGATCAGGCCGGTGATAACGGCATCCATGATGCCCTCCGGCACCTCGTTGCCGTCGCGGTCGAGGATGGCTGGATTGGTCATCAGGTGGCCGACATTGCGGACCAGCATCAGAGAGCGGCAATGCAGGTCGAAGGTGCTGCCATCCGGCGCGGTATAGGCGAGATCGGGGTTCAGCCGGCGCGTGAAGGTCTTGTCACCCTTGACGACTTCCTCTGTCAGGTCGCCCTTCATCAGGCCGAGCCAGTTGCGATAAACCTCCGCCTTGTCTTCGGCATCGACGGCTGCGATCGAATCCTCGCAGTCCATGATCGTCGTGATTGCCGATTCCAGGCGGACATCGGAAATGCCCGCCGGATCGGACTTGCCAATGGCCGTGCCCGTGTCGATGACGATTTCGATATGGATGCCGTTCTGCTTCAGCAGGATATGGGTGGGGGCAGCGGCATCGCCCAGATAGCCGGCGAAATGGCCGCTATCGGCCAGCTTTACAGCGCCGCCGTTGGTCGTAACCGCTAAGGCGCCATCCTTTACGGCAAGGCCGGTGACATCCTTCCAGCTGGTACCATCAAGCGGCACGGTGGAATCCAGAAAATCACGAACCCAGGCGATGACCTTCTCGCCGCGCTTGGGGTTATAACCCCTGCCCTTTTCCGCGCCATCGGTCTCGGGAATGGCATCGGTGCCGTAGAGCGCGTCGTAAAGCGACCCCCAGCGGGCATTGGCCGCGTTCAGGGCATAGCGGGCATTCATGACGGGAACGACGAGCTGCGGACCGGCGATCTCTGAGATTTCCGGGTCGACATTGGCGGTCGAGATCGCGAAGGCCGGGCCTTCGGGCACGATGTAGCCGATCTCGCGCAGGAAAGCTTCGTAGGCGGCGAGATCGACGGGGGCGCCGTTCTTGCGATACCAATCGTCAAGTGCTGCCTGCATGCGGTCGCGCTTGGCGAGAAGCTCACGGTTCCTTGGCGCGAGATCGTGGACGATCTTGGAAAAGCCGGCGAAGAAGGCCTCCGCATCCACGCCGGAACCGGGCAGCGCCTCCTTGACGAGGAAATCGTAGAGGACCTGTTCGATCTGAAGCCCGTGTTTTTCAATGCGGCTCATGCCATATACTCCTCAAGGCCGTTCCACGGCTCAATTTTTACATGTTGCCACTTTGCTCACGGTTTCACTTCTGTCAATTTGGCAATGGTTCGAAAGATTTATGCCACTCGGGAAATAATTAGTCCGCGGCGATACGGGGACGGCCCGTAGCGGTCGCCACGAACCGGGCCTCGATCAGCTTGCGACTGCCTTCGACCTCCGGCGCATCCACCTGCTCGTCCACTGCCACGACGAGATCGACCGCGCCATTGAGCTTTGCCTGTGCCATTGCAGCTTCGACCGCCCGCGCGCGGGCGTCGGCGAAACTGCGGCTCTCGTCGGTGAAACGCAGGCTCTCGCCGGCGCCGTTCAGCACATAGATGCCATCCTCCGGCATGGTGACGAAAACGGTGACGCTGGTGCGGACCTGGCCGACGACTGCACCGACGGCATTGGCCACATCCGAATCACCAGGAATGGCGCTCTCGGTCGCCAGCATCTTCGCGATCGCAGGATAATAGACCGGAGCGGAAGCGCCGAGCCCGACCAGCGGTCGATCGAGCGAAACGGCAAAACGGGCGATCCCCGGCGCACGGCGAAGGGCGCGATCGATGGAGATGGATTTCGCGGGATCCAGATCGGCCACGCCATCTTCAGCAAGGCAGGCGGCGAGAATGACATCGGCCGACTGGCGGGTGAGGCGATCGACGATCTTCTGCGCCAATTCCTCGACAGATTCGGCGATGAGACGTCCCGAACCATCCTTCAGCCGCATCGCCAGAGCGAGCCCAAGGCGGGCGGCCTCTGCATTCCACTGGTTTTGCCCGCCGAGCACGTGCATGGCGTCGGAAGGCGTCAGGCCGCTCAGATGCACGAGGCCTCGCGCGACAAGCCGATCCAAAGTCGCCTTCTGCGACGTCATCGTCAGGAGCTTGTCGAGCGCCACGGGCACGCTGCCGATTCGATCGAACAACGCCTGCTCCGGGCTGCTGAGGCCGCTTGCCAGATGATCCGGCACGCCGGTGCGCAGCGCAAAGCGGCCGGCATTGCGGGCGAGATGCGTCGCCCGCAGCTGCTGCTCCAGGACATTCAAGACAGCATCGCCATGTATGTGAGCGGCGAGGCTCAGCGGCAACAAGCGGCGCGGACCGAGTTCGAAAGCGGCGACGAGGCCGCGGTCGTTGATCTTCACTTCGGAATCGCCGCCAAGGCCATAAGTGCGCATGGCAACGGCCTCCACCATGGTGCGATAGCCTCCGACCACGGCACCATCGGCATCCAGACGCGGCCTGCCATCCTCCATGACGGCGACATCCGTGGTGGTGCCGCCGATGTCGGAAACGACGGCATTGTCGAGGCCGGTGAGATAGCGCGCGCCGACGAGGCTTGCCGCCGGACCCGAGAGGATCGTCTCGATCGGGCGGAGCTTGGCTTCATCGGCCGAAATCAAGGCGCCATCGCCGCGCACCACCATCATCGGCGCGGCAATGCCGCGCGTCGCCAAAAACCCTTCGCAAGCACCGACGAGACGATCGATCATCGAGACGAGGCGCGCATTGAGCAGCGTCGTCAGGGCGCGGCGCGGTCCACCCAATTTGGAAGAGAGTTCATGGCTACAGGTGACCGGCAGATGCGAGATCTCGCGGATGCAATCGCGCACCCTGATTTCATGAGCCGGATTCCGCACGGCGAAATAGCCGGCGACGGCAAAGGACGACACCGACTTCGCCAAATCGGGTAACGCATCGCGCAGCGCCGTCAGATCGAGCGGGTTTTCATTGCCGTGAACATTGTGGCCGCCGGGGAGGAACAGCACAGGATCGGAGCCCAACGCTTCCGCAAGGCCATCACGCTTGAGATCCTCGGGGCCGAAACCGATCATGATGAGACCGGCCCGGCCGCCCTGCCCTTCGACAAGCGCGTTGGTGGCAAGCGTCGTCGACAGCGATACGAGGCCGATGGCCGAAACGGGAATATCGGCCTTGGCGATGACGGCATCGACGGCGCCGGCAATGCCGACGGCCAGATCATGCCGCGTCGTCAGCGATTTCGCCTTGGCGACCACGCCCTCGGTTTCATGGAAGAGAACGGCATCGGTGTAGGTTCCACCCGTATCGATGCCGAGCAGGAAGTGAGATGTCACGACAATATCCAGCCTTGAATGCACTGCGATGCCGTTATTGCACCCTTCCGGGCCGGGCCGCTAGCTGGCAAGCGGCAAAAACAGTCCTATCGTCTCGTCACCCGCATCGGCAATCCGCCGCGCGGCTGAGTCGTGAGCTTCTGCACCGGCCAGGGATCAGTCTCATCAGTCAGGTCGAAGCGGAAGCGACGCATCATGACGGCAAGGGCGATGACGGCCTCCTGAAGCGCGAAAGTGGCGCCGATGCAGACGCGCGGACCGGCGCCGAAAGGCAGATACTGGAAGCGGTTGATCTTGGCCCGGTTCTCGGGAAGAAATCGCTCCGGCATGAAGGCGCGCGGCTTTTCCCAGTAGAGTTCGTGGCGATGCAGCGTCCAGGGCATGATGAGGACGGTGATTCCCTTCTCCATCGTCACGCGCTCGCCCTTGTCGCTCACCCATTCGTCATCGGCGATCGCGGCGCGATTGATCGACGGTGCCGGCGGATAGAGGCGCATCGCCTCCTCGAAGGCGGCGCGGACGTTCGGCATCAGGTCGAGCCAGGCGACCGGCTCGGCATCGGTTGCCAGCACGCGGTCGATTTCCTCTTCCATGTCATCGCGAATATGCGGGCTATTGGCGACGCAATAGAGCGTCCAGGCAAGGGCACGGGCTGTTGTCTCGTGGCCTGCGCCGATGAAAGTGAGGATATTGTCCTCGATCTCCTCCATGGTCAGTCCATCCGGACCGGCCTTTTCGAGCAGCAGCGTCAGAAAATCATCCGGCGCGCTGGCGCGATCCCGGCGCATCTTGTCCAGCCGCTGATCCATGGTGGTGCGGACGATGCCGCGGAACTTGTCGAGCACGCGCTGGCCGCCGATGCGGGTGATGCGCGGCACCCAGGCAGGGGCGCGCAAAAGATCCATCGGATCGACCCGGCCCATGCGATGCAGGAGCTCATTGACCTCATCGGCGAAATGCTCGCCTTCGGTGACGATCTCGCCGGAAAACAAGGTCTCTGCCAGGATGGCGAAGGTCAATTCGGTCATGTCGGTGGCAATATCGAACACGGCGCCCTCCGCGCCGATGTCCTCGTATTTCTGCAGATATTCCAGGCTCTGGCTCAGCATCTGGCCGGCGAAGCCCTGCGCGTGACGTGGCGTGAACACCGGTGCCACAGCCTTGCGCGAGCGCTTCCAGACCGGCCCTTCCGCCGTCAGCAGGCCATCGCGCAGGATCGGCCGGAGCACGAGCTGGCGGATATCGGCCATGCGATAATTAGCGGCATTATCGACCAGAACATGCTTGATCAGGCCGGGATCGTTGACGATGAGCGTCCGCTCGTTGAAGAACTTGGTCTTGATCCAGGGCAGCGTATAGGAAGGCTCGCCCCAGAGTTCGAGCGGATTGCGCAGGATGGTTTTGATGATCGTCCATCGCGACGGCGGAATGGTACGCGGGATCGGCGCCGGCGGAGAGAAGGCTTCCGGAATCATATCCATGGATCAACTCTCCTCGAAACCGAACATTGCTCGACCTAAAGCAGCCGGAGCTGCGCACCCGTCCGATATGGGGAACGCCACCTGCTAATTCCAGACGATAAAACGTCGCGCTCAGTGCTTACAAAAGCGACTTCAGGTCGCTCAGCTTATCATTGATGAGCCAGCCATAGTAATTTTCTTCCGGCCAGACCGGCTGCGAAGAGCCGCGGTTCTTGGCAGCGAGGGCTGCGGCGCGCTTGCGGGAGTTGCCGAGGTTGTAGAGTGTCGCGGTGATGCCGGGATTGCCTGATATATCCATGCCGGCGATCGAGCGGTAGTCATCGATCGACTTGCGGATCGAGGCCGCGACGAAGGCCAGCGACAGGTCCGGGTCCATGATCGCCTTGTAGACGCCGCCCGCATCCTTCTCGCTGAGCTTCGGGATGCCCGAGGTGCGGCTGACGAGATCCGATAGCTCAAGGGCCGTCAGCGGATTGACCTGGCCGAGGCCGAAAGTCTGACCGGCATAGAAGGGCTGGAAGAAGACCGCGCTGAAACGATTGTCGGGATAGGATGTGCCGCCGACGGTCTTGCCGCGGAAGTCATCTTCCCAAACATCCTCACGGCAGGTCCAGAGGCTGTAGGAATCGCTCTTGCCCTTGCAGGCATCGAATTGCGGCCGCGCAACGAAATCATCGACGTTTTCGCCATTATAGGCGAAGCGGAAGCTCTGGCCGGCATAGGAGGCAGCCTTGACGTAATAGGACTGCAGGCCATCATAAGCATCGACATTGTAGGTATGCTCGCCGACGAGCGCGCCGATGATGTGGATGGGCTCGATACCATAGGCCCGCGCTGTCGACTTGATCTTTGCCATCAGTTTGGTATCGGTCGCCAGCAATTCGCGGACTTTCTGATACTTGCGCTCAAAGCTCGAATTCGTGCCGCGGGTCCGCCGGACCGAAGCGCCGGGAACCGGCGGCTGCTCGGCATTGCGATTGCCCGGGGGCACCGCGGTCGCCGCCTCCGCATAGGCTGGTATCCAGGAAAGGCTGACAACTGCCAGAAGAAGAGTGATCAGTATCCGTCGCAAGATGGCTGTCCTGTCGAAGTTTAAACCGATGTTTCCGTGCGGTTGCCTGACGGATAATCTTGGCCGAATAAAGCCACGCGACACAAAGAAACGGGCCCCTAACTAAAAAGTTAACGGCCCGCTGTCGAGTGTTTACTGTCTTAAATCGCTTCTGCCGGCCCGCTTACAGAATGAAGCGGGACAGATCGGTGTTGGTGGCGAGGTCACCGACATGCTCGCGGACATAGGCGGCATCGATGGTTATCGATACCCCGGCGCGATCCGAGGCGTTGTAGGAGATCTCGTCGAGCACCCGCTCCATGACCGTCTGCAGGCGGCGGGCGCCAATATTCTCGACGGTCGAATTCAGATGCACGGCGACATCGGCGAGAGCGTCGATCGCGTCATCCGTGAAGTCGAGCTTCAGGTCTTCCGTTTCCATCAGTGCCTTGTACTGGCGGATGAGGCTAGCCTGCGGCTCGGTGAGGATGCGGCGGAAGTCTTCCTTGGTCAGCGGCCGGAGCTCGACGCGGATCGGCAGGCGGCCCTGCAACTCCGGCAGAAGATCCGAAGGCTTCGAGACATGAAAGGCACCGGAGGCGATGAAGAGGATATGATCTGTCTTCACCGGACCATACTTGGTCGACACCGTCGTGCCTTCGACCAGCGGCAGCAGGTCGCGCTGCACGCCTTCGCGGGAGACGCCGGCACCCATGCCGCCATCGCGGGCGGCGATCTTGTCGATCTCGTCGAGGAAGACGATGCCGTCATTTTCGGCGGATTGCACGGCTTCACGCTGGATAGCCTCATTGTCGATCAGCTTGTCGGACTCGTCGCGGATCAGCTCCTTGTAGGAATCCTTGACCGTCGTGCGCACCTTCTTCGTGCGGCCGCCCATGGCCTTGCCGAACATTTCGGAGAGATTGAGCACGCCGATATTGGCGCCGGGCATGCCGGGAATTTCGAAGCCGCCGGGCATGCCGGAGCCGGTATCGGCCACCTCGATATCAATTTCCTTGTCGTCAAGCTGGCCGTCGCGCAGCTTCTTGCGGAAGCTGTCGCGCGTTGCCGGCGAGGCGGTGGCGCCAACCAGCGCATCGAGCACGCGCTCTTCGGCGCTCATATGCGCCTTGGCTTGCACCTCGGCGCGCTTCTTTTCGCGCACCAAACCGATGCCGACTTCGACGAGATCGCGGACGATCTGCTCGACATCGCGGCCGACATAGCCGACCTCGGTGAACTTGGTGGCTTCGACCTTGATGAAGGGGGCGCCGGCAAGCTTGGCAAGGCGGCGGGAGATTTCCGTCTTGCCGACGCCGGTCGGGCCGATCATCAAAATGTTCTTGGGCATGACTTCGTCGCGCAGCTCGGGCTCGAGCTGCTGGCGACGCCAGCGGTTGCGCAGCGCAATCGCCACGGCGCGCTTGGCCTCATGCTGGCCGACAATATAGCGATCGAGCTCGGAAACGATCTCGCGGGGGGAAAAAGTGGTCATTTCGTATGTTCCCTATCAGGGCTGGAAACTATCAAGAGAGGAACTTATTGGGCTTCGGCATCGAGCGTTTCGACGACCACATTGTGGTTCGTGTAGACGCAAATGTCGGCGGCGATATCGAGGGCCCGGCGGGCGACGTCTTCAGCCGATTTGTCGCTATCCATCAGCGCACGGGCAGCAGCGAGCGCGAAATTGCCGCCGGAGCCGATTGCCATGGCGCCGTGTTCGGGCTCAAGCACATCGCCGTTGCCGGTGATGGCGAGCGTTATGTTCTTGTCGGCAACCAGCATCATGGCTTCGAGATTGCGCAGATATTTATCGGTGCGCCAGTCCTTGGCGAGCTCGACGGCGGCGCGCATCAGTTGGCCGGGATATTGTTCGAGCTTCTTTTCAAGCCGTTCGAGCAGCGTGAAGGCATCGGCAGTCGCGCCGGCGAAACCGGCGATGACATCGCCCTTGCCGATGCGGCGAACCTTGCGCGCATTGCCCTTCATTACGGTCTGGCCAAGGCTGACCTGGCCATCGCCAGCCATCACGACCTTGCCGTCCTTGCGAATAGTCACGATTGTCGTCATTTAACACCTGTTTGCCCCCGTTTCGGCGGGCTTTCTGCCGGGCCGCGTATCGGCCCCGTCAGCACCTATGTAAGAGGGGTTTTGGCGATTGCAAATGGCAACCGCGCCCGAATAATGGCGGCAAGCCGGCTAAACGCGTAAGGCCCTTGCGTAACTTCTGGATATTTCCCGATACGCCTGATAAGGAACGGCCGTATTCCGATGGAGCAGCCCATGGCAGAGACCGCAGCGAGCCGCACGGCAAGCGTTTCCCGCAAGACCAACGAGACCTCGGTCTCCGTTTCCGTCAACATCGACGGCAGCGGCAAATCGACGATTTCGACGGGAGTCGGCTTCTTCGACCATATGCTGGAACAGCTGTCGCGACATTCGCTGATTGACATGGAGATCGACACCAAGGGCGACCTGCATGTCGACGATCATCATGCCGTCGAGGATACCGGCATCGCAATCGGCCAGGCGATTGCCAAGGCGCTGAGCGACCGGCGCGGCATCACGCGCTACGCTTCGATCGACCTCGCCATGGACGAGACGATGACGAAGGCCGCCGTCGATCTTTCCGGCCGGCCCTTTCTCGTGTGGAATGTCTCGTTCAGCGCGCCGAAGATCGGCACCTTCGATACCGAACTAGTGCGCGAATTCTTCCAGGCGCTGGCGCAGAATGCCGGCATCACCTTGCATATCCTCAACCATTATGGCGCCAACAATCACCATATAGCCGAGACATGCTTCAAGGCCGTTGCGCGCGCCTTGCGCACCGCAACCGAGATCGATCCGCGGCAGGCAGGCCGGGTGCCCTCGACGAAAGGCACGCTCGCCTGAGCCCCGAACTGGGGAATTGAGGAAATGGCAAGCTATCTGATTTTGACTCCGCCTGGAGCGACGAACCGATCCGAAGCATCAGATCGGTATCGCGACGAAACACGATTCATCCGCGACGGCTTTTCATGGACGGCTTTCCTGTTTCCGACGCTCTGGATGCTCTTCCATAGGCTTTGGCTGCACGCGATCGCCGTCGTTCTGCTGCAGGGTATTGCGCTGGAACTGATGCGTCAGCCGGGCTTTTTCGCCGCGGGCGCAACACTTCTGCTTGGCGTGCATGTTCTTGCCGCTCTAGAAGGCCCGCATGCGATCAGCGATCGTCTCATCGGCCGCGGCTGGAAAGTGGAAAATCTCGTCTCGGCGCCTGATCTGGCAACTGCGGAGCAAATCCACTTTTCCGAACTTGAGCAGCAGCCAAACCGGAATATCCGTTCTGAAAATTGGGATATCCCGGCCAAAAACACCAATACTAGCCGCTCAGGCCCGAGCTTCGGCCTTCCCGGCTATGACGGAGGACGCTGACCATGCGGGTCGCGATTATCGACTATGGTTCCGGCAATCTGCGCTCGGCCACCAAGGCTTTCGAGCGAGCTGCCCGCGAGGCAGGTATCGACGCCGAGATCGACCTGACCGATGACGCCGAGCGCGTTGCCACCGCGGATCGCATCGTGCTTCCCGGCGTCGGCGCCTATGCCGATTGCCGGCATGGCCTCGATGCCGTTTCCGGTATGGCGGAAGCTGTGATCGACGTCGTGGAACACAAGGCCCGCCCCTTCCTTGGCATCTGCGTCGGCATGCAGCTGATGTCGTCGCGCGGGCTGGAAAAGACGATCACGCAAGGATTCGGCTGGATCAAGGGTGACGTCAAGGAAATGACGCCGAGCGATCCCAACCTGAAAATTCCGCAGATCGGCTGGAATACGCTGGATCTCCGCCATCCGCATGCGCTGTTCGACGGCATACCCACAGGCCCCGACGGGCTGCACGCCTATTTCGTCCATTCCTATCATCTGGCCGCCGACCACGGCGACGACGTCATCGCGACCACAAGCTATGGCGGCGCGATGACCGCCTTCGTCGGTCGCGACAATATGGCCGGCTCGCAGTTCCATCCGGAAAAGAGCCAGAAGCTCGGCCTTGCCCTGATCGCCAATTTCCTGCGCTGGAAGCCATAAGGCTCGCGCTCCAAGGACAGACATCATGATTCTTTTTCCTGCTATCGACCTAAAAGACGGCCAATGCGTGCGCCTCAAGCTCGGCGACATGGAGCAGGCGACCGTCTACAACCCCGATCCCGGTGCCCAGGCGAAAGCCTTTGAAGACCAGGGCTTCGAATGGCTACATGTCGTCGATCTCAACGGCGCCTTCGCTGGCGAGACCGTCAACGGCGCCGCCGTCGATGCCATTCTCAAGGCGACGAAGAACCCGGTGCAGCTCGGCGGCGGTATCCGCACGCTCGACCACATCGAAAACTGGCTGTCGCGCGGGCTTGCCCGCGTTATCCTCGGCACCGTGGCAGTGCGCGATCCGGCGCTCGTCGTCGAAGCCTGCCGGCGTTATCCGGGCCATATCGCCGTCGGCATCGATGCCAAGGGCGGCAAGGTGGCGGTCGAAGGCTGGGCGGAGGCTTCCGAGCTTGGCGTGATCGAGCTTGCGAAGAAATTCGAGGGTGTCGGCGTTGCCGCCATCATCTACACCGACATCGACCGCGACGGCATTTTGACCGGCATCAACTGGGACTCGACGCTGGAACTGGCCGATGCCGTTTCCATTCCCGTCATCGCCTCGGGCGGACTTGCCTCGCTTGATGACATCCGCCGAATGACGCAGCCGGATGCCCGCAAACTGGAAGGTGCGATTTCCGGCCGCGCGCTTTATGATGGCCGGATCGATCCGAAAGAAGCACTGGCGCTGATCAAGCAAGCCAAGGAGGCAGCGCAATGACCCTGAAAGCCCGCGTCATCCCCTGCCTCGACGTCAAGGACGGCCGCGTCGTCAAGGGCGTCAACTTCGTCAATCTTATCGATGCCGGCGATCCCGTCGAAGCCGCCAAGGCCTATGACGCCGCCGGTGCCGACGAACTCTGCTTTCTCGACATCACGGCTTCCTCCGACAATCGCGACACCATTTTCGATGTTGTCGCCCGAACCGCCGAACAGTGCTTCATGCCTGTCACGGTCGGCGGCGGCGTGCGCACCATTGCCGATATCCGCAAGCTGCTGCTCTGCGGCGCCGACAAGGTCTCGATCAATTCGGCAGCAGTCAACAATCCCGATTTCGTGGCCGAAGCGGCGGACAAGTTCGGCAACCAGTGCATCGTGGTATCCATCGATGCCAAGCGACGCCGGACCGAGGCGCTCGGCGGCGACAATCTGAGCGCCTGGGAGATCTATACCCATGGCGGCCGCAACGCGACCGGCATCGACGCGGTCGATTTTGCGCGCAAGATGGTCGAGCGCGGCGCCGGCGAGCTGCTCGTCACCTCCATGGACCGCGACGGCACCAAGGTCGGCTACGATCTGGAGCTGATACGGGCGATTGCCGATGCGGTGCGCGTGCCGGTTATCGCCTCAGGCGGCGTCGGCGATCTCGACGACCTCGTTGCCGGCGTCAAGGAAGGCCATGCGACGGCGGTGCTTGCCGCTTCGATCTTCCACTTCGGCACCTATTCGGTGGGCGAGGCAAAGCGCTATATGGCCGAGCGCGGCATTCCGATGCGGCTGGATTAGGAGACAGCGGACCAATGAGCGGATTTACCCTTTCCGACCTCGAACGAATCATCGAGGAACGCTCCAAGGCTTCGCCGGACGAATCCTGGACGGCGAAGCTTTTCGCCGCCGGCCAGCCGAAGGCAGCGAAGAAACTGGGCGAAGAAGCGATCGAAGCCGTGATGGCCGCGGTCACCGATGATCGCGACAACCTCGCCTACGAGGCGGCCGATCTGCTGTATCATCTTTTAGTCGTATTGAAGATTGCCGGCATTCCGTTAGAGAATGTCATGGGTGAGCTCGAAAGGCGCACCGCCCAATCCGGCCTTCAGGAAAAGGCCAGCCGGTAAGAACGCGATGACAATAGCGACCAAGAGCGATCCCGCGCCCGAGACACTCGATATTTTCGAGGCGAAGGCCTATTCGCCGTACTACTTCTTTTCCTCGGAAGAATGGGCGAAATTCCGGGCCGACACGCCGCTGACGCTGACATTAGACGAAGTGAAGCGACTGCGCTCCATGGGCGACCCGATCGATCTTGACGAAGTCAGGCGCATCTATCTGTCGCTGTCGCGGCTTTTGTCCTCGCATGTGGAATCCTCGCAGATCCTGTTCGAGCAGCGCAACCGCTTCCTCAGCCTCTCCGATATCGCCAAGACGCCCTTCGTCATCGGCATCGCCGGTTCGGTCGCGGTCGGCAAGTCCACGACAGCTCGTATCCTGAAGGAATTGCTGGGCCGCTGGCCGTCGAGCCCGAAGGTCGATCTGGTCACCACGGACGGCTTTCTCTATCCGAACGCCGAATTGCAGCGCCGCAACCTGATGCAGCGCAAGGGCTTTCCGGAAAGCTACGATACCGCAGCACTGCTGCGTTTCCTCTCGGCGATCAAGGCCGGCCAGCCGAATGTGCAGGCGCCTTCCTATTCGCACCTCGTCTATGACGTGCTGCCGAATGAATTCAAGACGGTCGACCGCCCGGATATCCTGATCTTCGAGGGCATCAACGTGCTGCAATCGCGGCATCTGCCGGCCGACGGCAAGATCGTGCCGATGGTCTCGGATTTCTTCGATTTCTCCATCTATATCGATGCCGACGAAGAACTCATCCACAACTGGTATGTCGCCCGTTTCATGCGGTTGCGCGAGACCGCCTTCCGCGATCCCAACTCCTTCTTCCATCGCTACGCCTCGATCAGCGAAGAAGAGGCGCTGGCGATCGCCGAGGGGCTCTGGAAGAACATCAACCTCAAGAACCTGCGCCAGAACATTCTGCCGACGCGGCCGCGCGCCGATCTCATCCTGCAGAAGGGCAAGAATCATCTAATCGAGCAGGTGGCGCTCAGAAAGCTCTGAGGCTCAGGGCTGAACACGCCGTAACGTCAGATTGATACGTCCACCATTCTTCAGCAATGTCGACGTTGCCGGACAGATGCGATCGACGCCGTGGAAGCACAATCTTCCTTCGCCGCCGAGTACGACGATATCGCCGCTCGCAAGCTTAAAGGATAGCGTGCGATCGTTGCGGTTGAGACCTCCGACCCGAAAGAGGCAGGTATTGCCGAGCGAGATCGACAGCACGGGCGCCTTGAGATCCTGCTCGTCACGATCCTGATGCAGGCCCATGCGGGCATCGTCGCCATAGAAATTGACGAGGCAGGCTTCGGGCGGCTTTTCATAGCCTGCTATATCGCGCCAGAGATCGAGCAGTTGCGGCGGTATGGCCGGCCATGGGCGACCGGTGACCGGATGGGTCGGCTGATAGCGATAGCCGCGCTGCTTGTCCGTCACCCAGCCGAGCGAACCGCAATTGGTCATGCGCACGGACATCTCCTTGCCGGTACCCGGCATGACCGGTGTGTAGAGCGGCGCCTCTGCCACGATGCTGCGGATCGCCTCGACGAGCGCTTCCTGGGCGGGGCGGTCGAGATATCCAGGAAGATGGCGAATTCCGTTGGGGAGCAGCATTTTGGTTTCCTGCAGTGGTGTGGGTCATGTGAGCGTGTCGTTCCAGCGCTTTGGTGCCCGGCCCCTCACCCCAACCCTCTCCCCGCAAGCGGGGCGAGGGGGTTTATCCTGCCTCAAGCCAGCCGCCGCAACTGAGAGTCTTGCTGTTTCGCTGTGTCGTCCCTTCTCCCCGCAAGCGGGGAGAAGGCTAGGATGAGGGGCCGGGCAGACAGCGTCCACAAAACTGAACTCGCCCGACGAGCTTCAATTTTACCCAGCCAAGCCAAAACTGCAGCCCGAAAACCAAATCTAGTCGCCGCCGACCTTGCCGCGCATCTTCTTGACCTCGGAGCGCCCGGATTTCTCCTTCAGCCGGCGCTCGATCGATCCCTTTGTCGGCTTGGTCTTCCGGCGGGGCGGCGGCGGGGGGGCGGCGGCTTCGAGGATCAGTTCCTTCAGCCGCTCGCGCGCATCCTCGCGATTGCGATCCTGACTGCGGAAACGGCTGGCCTCGATCATCAGCACGCCATCCTTGGAAACCCGGCGGCCGGCGAGCCTGATCGCATTCGCCTTGACGCGGTCGGTCAGCGAGGGGGAATTCTGGAGGTTGAAGAAAAGCTGGACCGCGGTCGCGACCTTGTTGACATTCTGACCGCCGGGACCGCCCGCCAGAACGAATTGCTCCGTCAGTTCCCAGCCGGCAATGGTGATCCGGTCATTGATGTAAAGCGCGTCGCTGGCCATGGTTTTCTCCGCGCCTGTCTATCCCACATTGATGCGCGGTTGAAAACTACTGCCGGATAAAATGAAACCCGGCGAACTGGCCGCCGGGTTTCACGTGAGTCATTCCCGTTCTGGATGTTTATTCTGCTGCAACGCGGATTCCCGGTGCCGCATCGCGGACGTTGCCGTCCACATGATCCTCGAACTTGGCGAAGTTGGTGACGAACATCTGCACCAGCTTCTTGGCCTGCGCATCATAGGCTTCGCCGTCGGCCCAGGTGGAGCGTGGGTCTAGAATGGCCGTGTCGACACCTTCGACGGCCACCGGAACCGCAAAGCCGAAATTCGCATCGATGCGGAATTCGACATTGTCGAGATCGCCCTTGAGAGCGGCCGCCAACAGCGCGCGCGTCGCCTTGATCGGCATACGGCGTCCCGTGCCGTAAGCGCCACCGGTCCAGCCGGTGTTGACCAGCCAGCAACGAGCGCCGTGGCGGGCGATCAGCTCCTTGAGGAGATTGCCGTATTCGGCCGGATGGCGCGGCATGAAGGGAGCGCCGAAGCAGGTCGAGAAGGTCGCTTCCGGCTCGACGACGCCCTTTTCCGTGCCGGCGACCTTGGCGGTGTAGCCGGACAGGAAGTGGTACATCGCCTGATCCGGTGTCAGCTTGGCGATCGGCGGCATGACGCCGAAAGCGTCCGCCGTCAGCATGATGATCGTCTCGGGATGACCGGTGATACCTGATTCCGAGGCATTCGGGATGAAATGCAGCGGGTAGGCGCTGCGGGTGTTTTCCGTCAGCGAGCCATCGTCGAGATCCGGGCGGCCATGCTCGTCGAGCACGACGTTTTCCAAGACGGTGCCGAAACGGCGCGTAGTGGCATAGATTTCCGGCTCGGCTTCTGCCGAAAGGCGGATGGTCTTGGCATAGCAGCCGCCTTCGAAGTTGAAGATGCCGTTTTCGCCCCAGCCGTGCTCGTCGTCGCCAATCAGCGTACGGGTGGGATCAGCCGATAGCGTTGTCTTGCCCGTGCCCGACAGGCCGAAGAAGATCGCGGCATCGCCTTCAGGGCCGACATTGGCCGAGCAGTGCATCGGCATGACGCCGCGCTCGGGCAGCATGTAGTTCAGCGCCGTGAATACCGATTTCTTCATCTCGCCGGCATAGGAGGTGCCGCCGATCAGGACGATGCCATTGACGAAATCGCAGGCGATCACTGTTTCGGTGCGGCAGCCATGGCGCTCCGGATCGGCGCGGAAGCTTGGCAGGTCGATGATCGTCAGCTGCGGTACGAAGCTTTCGAGCTCAGAGCGATCTGGGCGGATCAACAGGTTGCGGATGAACAGCGAATGCCAGGCGAATTCGGTGATGACGCGCGTCGGCAAGGCGTATTCGGCATCGGCACCGCCGATCAGATCCTGCACGAACAGGTCCTTGCCGCGAGCATGGGCCAGCATGTCCTCGTGCAGCAGCGCGAAATGCTCCGGCGACATCGGCTTGTTGTTGTCCCACCAGATCTGGTCTTCGGTGGTGGCGTTGCGCACCACGAACTTGTCCTTCGGCGAACGGCCGGTGTGCTGGCCGGTCAAGGCCCTGAGTGCGCCATCGGCGGTCAGATCGGCCTCACGACGGCGAATCGCCTCTTCGTAAAGATGGGCTTCCATGAGGTTGTAACGCACACTGGCGGCGGCTCCCAGGCCGATCGATCCCAGTTCAGTCGCGGGATTGCGGACGCCGAATTGCTCCATCACTTTTTCCTCTACAAGGGGCTTGGCCGTTAGAATTATCTAAAGCGTAGAGAGGTCTTTTTAAAAGCACAAGAGCCTGCCGTGAGAAATATTTAATGATATCAGTTATTTAATCGATTTAAATAAATTTCCATAATTTTAAATCGTTTGAATAGCAGGCTACGGGACGTTACGTTACACAACCCTTGCGCAAGGGTTTTTCTCCGCAACAATCCTCCCCTTTATCTTTGCCACAATTTGTTCCACCTTTATCCCCATAAGCGCGCCAGGTTACCGCCGACCGAGCTGGCAGACCGCCTGGGCTGGATTCCAAATCCGGGAGACGCGCACTGATGACGGAGACGAACACCATGTTGACAATCGCGCTCGTTGACGACGACCGCAATATCCTGACTTCCGTTTCGATTGCCTTGGAAGCAGAGGGATATAAGGTAGAGACCTACACGGACGGAGCCTCGGCGCTGGACGGCCTGCTTGCCCGGCCGCCGCAACTGGCGATCTTCGATATCAAGATGCCCCGCATGGATGGCATGGAACTTCTGCGCCGCCTGCGCCAGAAATCCGATATACCAGTGATTTTCCTGACCTCGAAGGACGAGGAAATCGACGAACTCTTCGGCTTGAAGATGGGCGCCGACGACTTCATCACCAAGCCGTTCTCGCAGCGTCTGCTGGTAGAACGCGTCAAGGCCGTTCTCCGCCGTGCCTCCGCTCGCGAAGCCGCAAATGCTGCCGGCGGCGCAGCGGCCGCCAAGCCGGGTGCTGCGCAGCAGGCCCGCTCGCTGGAACGCGGACAGCTCGTCATGGACCAGGAACGCCATACCTGCACCTGGAAGGGCGAGCCGGTCACGCTCACCGTCACCGAATTCCTCATCCTGCACTCGCTTGCCCAGCGCCCCGGCGTGGTCAAGAGCCGCGACGCGCTGATGGATGCGGCCTATGACGAGCAGGTCTATGTCGACGACCGCACGATCGACAGCCACATCAAGCGGCTGCGCAAGAAATTCAAGATGGTCGACCTCGATTTTGATATGATCGAGACGCTGTATGGCGTCGGCTACCGTTTCCGCGAAGCCGCCTAGAGCCGGATGATTTAGGTCGAAACGACCTAAAACCTAAAATATGAATCCGCTCTAGAATCAAAGAATGGAGCATGATGTAGTCGGAAAACGGCTTACACTTTTCGGCATCATGCTCGGATAGTTAACTGGACCATGCGGCGGACGATGGAATAAGAGCATGCGGACGGGGTTGCGAATCCCGTTCTTCGAAAGGGCCGTAGGCTTGGCACAGCTGGTGCAGGACAGGGATATAGACGACTCGGAAAGCCCGAGCGGCGCTCGGATCGCGCGCCGGCGCTGGACTCATCCCTTCGTGCTGATCCGCCGGATCTTCGGCAATGCTGTCTTTTCGAGCCTGACGCGGCGCATCCTGTTCTTCAATCTGGCCGCCCTCGTCGTTCTGGTCGGCGGCATTCTCTATCTCAACCAGTTCCGCGAAGGCCTGATCGATGCCCGCGTCGAGAGCCTCTTGACGCAGGGCGAGATCATCGCCGGTGCCGTCTCGGCGTCGGCATCGGTCGATACCAACTCCATCACCATCGATCCGCAGAAGCTGCTGGAGCTGCAGGCCGGCCAGAGCATCACGCCCGTTCCGAACGATGAGGATCTCGAATTCCCGATCGATCCGGAAAAGGTGGCGCCGGTACTGACGCGGCTGATCTCGCCGACGCGCACCCGCGCCCGCATCTTCGATGCCGATGCCAACTTGCTGCTCGACAGCCGCCATCTTTATTCGCGCGGCCAGGTGCTGCGCTACGACCTGCCCCCCGTCGACGACGAGAAGCAGAGCTGGTCCGACTGGTTCAGCGGGTTGCTCAACAAGATGCTGCAGCCGGGTAATCTGCCTGTCTATAAGGAAGCGCCCGGTGGCGACGGTTCGATCTATCCGGAAGTCATGAATGCGCTGACCGGCGTGCGCGGCGCTGTGGTCCGCACCACGGAGAAGGGCGAGCTGATCGTTTCGGTCGCCGTGCCGATCCAGCGCTTCCGCGCCGTGCTCGGCGTCTTGCTACTCTCGACCCAGGCCGGCGACATCGACAAGATCGTTCATGCCGAGCGTCTCGCGATCATGCGCGTCTTCGGCGTCGCGACGCTGGTCAACGTCGTGCTGTCGCTGCTTTTATCCTCCACCATCGCCAATCCGCTGCGCCGGCTTTCGGCTGCGGCTATCCGCGTGCGGCGCGGCGGGGCAAAGGAGCGCGAGGAAATCCCTGACTTTTCCGCCCGCCAGGACGAGATCGGCAACCTGTCGATCGCATTGCGCGACATGACATCGGCGCTCTATGATCGCATCGATGCCATCGAGAGTTTCGCAGCCGACGTCAGCCACGAGCTGAAAAACCCGTTGACGTCGCTGCGCAGCGCTGTCGAAACGCTGCCGCTCGCCAAGAGCGATGATTCGAAGAAGCGGCTGATGGACGTGATCCAGCACGACGTTCGCCGCCTCGACCGCCTGATCAGCGATATCTCCGATGCATCGCGCCTTGACGCCGAACTTGCGCGCCCGGATGCGAAGTCGCTCGATCTGGAAGTACTGCTGCGCGACATGATCGATATTTCCAGACAAGTCGGACACAGCAAGAAGGCCGTCGAAATCGAATATGTCGTCGACCGCAAGCCGGGCAACAAGACGAATTTCTCCGTCGAGGGTCACGACCTGCGCATCGGTCAGATCGTCACCAATCTCATCGAAAACGCACGATCCTTCGTCCCGGCGGAAACCGGTAAGATCACCGTGCGGCTGACGCGGACGCGGACGCGTTGCGTCATCTATATCGAAGATAACGGTCCCGGCATTCAGGCCGAAAATATCGACCGCATCTTCGAACGCTTCTATACCGACCGGCCCGAATCCGAAGGTTTCGGGCAGAATTCCGGTCTCGGCCTTTCGATCAGCCGGCAGATCGCCGAAGCGCATGGCGGCTCGCTACGCGCCGAGAATATCGTCGACAGCGATGGCTCGACGCTGCTCGGGGCACGGTTCATCCTGTCGCTTCCCGCCCAGACGCAGGCGTGAGCGCTCGCATGACCGGCGAAGCGACCAATATCCACGCCACGGCGATTGTCATCGGCAGGACCGGGCTCCTGTTTCTCGGCCCCTCGGGCAGCGGCAAATCCGCCCTCGCCTTTTCGTGCCTTGCCGCTGCCAAACCGCTCGGACTGACTGCAAGCCTTGTTGCCGACGACCGGGTGCTGATCAGCGAGCAAAGTGGCTCCGTGATTGCGAAATGCCCGCCCTCGATCGAAGGGCTCATGGAAATCCGCTATACCGGCATCGTCCGGATGCCTTGCATTTCAGAAGGCGAAATGCACTTCGCTGTCCGCCCCGTCGATCCGGCCACCGCGGAAAGGATGCCGCCGGAAGACGAGCAGGTCGATATAACCCGCTCCATCCGGTTGCCCGTGATCCGCCTGGCCGCAACCTCCGCGAATCCGCTGGCCGTAATAATAGCGAAAATCGGCGCGAGTTTCGGCTAATCGGCCATTTAGGCCCGAGCAGGCATGCAAATCCTATATTTTAAGCTTGCACTTCGCCTTTTCATCGCCAAGATGTCCCCCCACCGGTGGACGACATTGCTGCATTGCGATATTGGCCACCTGTTTGCGTATGCCATGGGAGCAGTAATATCATGATTGGACTTGTGCTTGTCACTCATGGCAAGCTGGCTGAAGAGTTTCGGCATGCCGTCGAGCATGTCGTTGGTCCGCAGAAGTTCATAGAGACGGTATGCATCGGTCCCGAAGACGACATGGACAAGCGGCGGCAGGACATTCTGCAAGCCGTTGCCGGCGCCGATGACGGGCATGGCGTCATCATCCTCACCGACATGTTCGGCGGCACTCCTTCCAATCTCGCAATCTCCGTCATGAATAGCGGCCATACCGAGGTCATCGCCGGCGTCAATTTGCCGATGCTGATCAAGCTCGCGGGCGTACGCGGCGACAACAACATGGAAAGGGCCCTGGTGGAAGCTTCGGAGGCCGGGCGCAAATATATCAACGTGGCCAGCCGTGTGCTCAGTGGCAAATAACGAGGCAAACACCGCTCCCATGACCGAGCTTTCCCGGGAACTCCTGATCATCAACAAGCGGGGCCTGCATGCCCGTGCCTCCGCGAAATTCGTCCAGACTGTCGAAGCCTACGACGCCGTGATCACCGTTTCAAAAGACGGCACCACGGTCGGCGGAACTTCGATCATGGGCCTGATGATGCTGGCGGCCAGCCCGGGCTGCAGCGTGCTTGTCGCGGCAAGCGGCAACCAGGCAGCCGAAGCGCTCGAGGCACTCGACCAACTGGTCGCCAACAAGTTTGGCGAGGAAATGTAGGCTTTTCCGCCTGCTATCGCGGATATAAAGACATAAAGACTTCTTTATATCATTATTGATTTCCACCCTGAAGCCTGCTACACGGCATCATCCACACGCTGTCAGCGTGCAATTCTTGTTGCATTCGGCCGAGGCGTCTGCCCGCGGCGCGATGCATCGTTCAGGCTGGAGACCTTCATGAGCACTGAAAAGGACTACATCGTCGCGGATATCGGCCTTGCCGACTTCGGCCGCAAGGAAATCACGATCGCCGAAACCGAGATGCCGGGCCTGATGGCCTGCCGCGCCGAATTCGGCGAAGCGCAGCCGCTGAAGGGCGCCCGCATCACCGGCTCCCTGCACATGACGATTCAAACAGCCGTTCTCATCGAGACGCTGGTGGCACTCGGCGCTCAGGTGCGCTGGGCTTCCTGCAACATCTTCTCGACGCAGGACCATGCCGCCGCCGCAATCGCCGCATCCGGCGTTCCGGTCTTCGCCGTCAAGGGCGAGAGCCTCGAAGATTATTGGATCTATACCGACAAGATCTTCCAGTGGGCCGATGGCGGTCTTTCCAACATGATCCTCGACGATGGCGGCGATGCCACCATGTACATCCTGCTCGGCGCCCGCGCCGAAGCCGGTGAGGACGTGCTCTCCAACCCGCATTCGGAAGAAGAAGAAATCCTCTTCGCGCAGATCAAGAAGCGCCTTCAGGCAACGCCTGGCTGGTTCACCAAGCAGCGCGATGCCATCAAGGGCGTAACGGAAGAAACCACCACGGGCGTCAACCGCCTCTACCAGCTCAGCCAAAAGGGCCTTCTGCCCTTCCCGGCCATCAACGTCAACGACAGCGTCACCAAGTCGAAGTTCGACAACAAGTACGGCTGCAAGGAATCGCTGGTCGACGGTATCCGCCGTGCCACCGACGTCATGATGGCCGGCAAGGTCGCCGTCGTCTGCGGCTATGGCGATGTCGGCAAGGGTTCTGCCGCTTCGCTCTCCGGGGCCGGCGCTCGCGTCAAGGTCACGGAAGTCGACCCGATCTGCGCACTGCAGGCTGCCATGGACGGCTATGAAGTCGTTCAGCTCGAGGACGTCGTTTCCTCGGCCGACATCTTCATCACCACGACCGGCAACAAGGACGTCATCCGCATCGACCACATGCGTGCGATGAAGGACATGGCGATCGTCGGCAACATCGGCCACTTCGACAACGAAATCCAGGTTGCCGCGTTGCGGAACCAGAAATGGACGAACATCAAGCCGCAGGTCGACATGGTCGAATTCTCCAAGGGCAACCGCATCATCCTGCTGTCGGAAGGCCGTCTCCTGAATCTCGGCAACGCCACCGGTCACCCGTCCTTCGTGATGTCGGCTTCCTTCACCAACCAGACGCTGGCGCAGATCGAGCTCTTCACCAAGCCCGGCCAGTACAAGAACGAAGTCTACGTTCTGCCGAAGCACCTCGATGAGAAGGTTGCCCGCCTGCATCTTGCCAAGCTTGGCGTGAAGCTGACGGAGCTTTCGGAAGAGCAGGCTTCGTATATCGGCGTCACGCCGAAGGGCCCGTTCAAGTCTGACCACTACAGATACTGATTATTAAGACAGTATCCACAACATCTTGTGGCCCTGGCATTGACAAATGCCGGGGCTTATTTTTTAGCCAGCTCCCTTCCCCCAGATTCTCCTAGGCAGTATTGTTTTTACACTTGATTCGTGACGAACCGGGCGTGCCCGGAGCCATGAAAATGGGATGTCTTGTCAGGATGCGGCACATTATGGGACGGAGACAGACCTCTTATGATTGAAGGGGAAGACAACCTGCATCGGCCAGCGTTACGCCGAGCGGCAGCGCTGTTGCTGCGGGGCGGGGCACATCGGCTCCCGACGGGCGCGAAGCAGGGCAAGGGCCGGCTCGCTCGCCTGAGCCGATTGTTGAGGCTCAGCGTTTTCGGCGGCCTGTTGACCGGACCCGTTCTTGCACAGGGCAATGACGCTGCTCAGACGAGCATGCGCCTCTTCACCTCGTCGGAAATGGCCGTCTTCTCCGTCATCATCGGCGTGATTTCCGCCGCACTCCTGTCGACCATGTGGATGGTTCGGCAGCGCGGCAATATGGAAAGCGAAAGCCGCGAGATCCGCACGGCCCTTTCGGATGCCAATCAGCGTATTTCCCAGTATCAGGCTTTGATTGCCGACAAGAACCGCCGGATCGTCATCTGGGATGGCCAGAATGCCCGGCCGGAACTGCTCGGCCAGCTGCCGGTCGAGACGGGCGCGCCGCAGGACAATGAATTCCTCGCCTTCGGGCGCTGGCTGAGATCATGGTCGGCTGGCGAACTCGACAAGGCAATCGACAAGCTGCGCGGCAGCGGTCAGAGCTTCGATATGGTAGTCGAAACCAACCGCGACGAAATCCTGGAAGCGCAGGGTCGCATTTCCGGCGGGCGAGCTTTCGTCCGCTTCATCGCTCTCAACAATCTGCGTGCCGAACTCGCCGAGCTGAAGATCGAGCGCGATCGGCTGATGACCTCGATCTCCGCATTTCAGAATCTGCTCGATGCCATCGACCTGCCGGTCTGGCAGCGCGACGCGGAAGGCAAGCTCACCTGGGTCAATCAGGCCTATGGCGAGGCCGTGGAAGCGGTTTCGACCGATGAAGCGGTGCGCGAGGGGCGGGAATTCCTGACGACCGTGGCTCGCGAACGCATTCGCGCGGCCGCCACGCCGGAGTCGCCATTCCACGACAAGATTTCGACCGTCGTACACGGCAACCGAACCTTCTTCGACGTTATCGACGTCAAATCGCCAAACGGCTCGGCCGGCATTGCGATCGATGTTTCCGAAGCAGAAGCGGTTCGCGCCGAGCTGGCCCGTACGCTGAAGAGCCACGCCGAGACCCTCGACCATCTGGCGACGCCGGTTGCGATTTTCGATGGCGACAGGCGGCTGCAATTCTACAATCAGGCTTTCGTCCAGCTGTGGGAACTCGATATTGCTTTCCTCGAGAAACGACCCGACAACGGCGAGCTCCTGGACAGGCTGCGCGGCGCCAAGAAGCTGCCGGAACAGCTGAACTGGAAGACCTGGAAGGACGACGTCCTTTCGGTCTATCGTGCGCTCGATACGCAAACGGATCTCTGGCATCTGCCAAACGGCCAGATTCTCAAGGTTTTCGCGACCGCGCATCCGCAGGGTGGCGCCACGTGGGTCTTCGAGAACCTGACCGAGCAGGTCGATCTTGAAACGCGCTACAACACGCTGGTCAAGGTCCAGGGCGAAACCATCGATCACCTCTCGGAAGGCGTCGCCGTTTTCGGCCCCGATGGTCGCATTCGGCTCTCGAACCCCGCCTTTCGCATTCTCTGGAACATTACCGAGGCACAGGCCAAGCCCGGCACGCATATCCAGGCTCTGGCGGAGGCATGCTCGCCTTCCTACGACCGGCCGGATGGCTGGAAGCGGTTTGCCGAACAGATCACAAGTTTCGACGACGAGCGGCCCTCATCGCAGGGCACATTGGAACTTTACTCCAATCTCGTGCTCGACTATGCCGTCATTCCGCTGCCGAATGCGCAGACCATGCTGACCTTCGTCAACAAGACCGACAGCGTTCGCGCCGAGCGCGCCCTGACCGAAAAGAATGAAGCGCTGCTGAAGGCCGACGAGCTAAAGAACGATTTCGTCCAGCATGTCTCCTACGAGCTGCGTTCGCCGCTGACCAACATCATCGGCTTCACCGACCTCCTGAAGACGCCGGGCATCGGCTCGCTGAACGATCGGCAAGCGGAATATATCGACCATATCTCGACCTCCTCTTCGGTGCTGCTGACACTGGTCAACGACATCCTCGACCTTGCGACGGTCGATGCCGGCATCATGCGCCTGAATTATTCCGAAATCGTGCTCAACGACCTGCTCGACGAAGTGTCGATGCAGATCGCAGATCGGCTTCAGGAAAGCGGCGTGATGCTTGAGATCACCGTGCCGGCGCATCTCGGCTCTATTGTCGCCGACCAGCAGCGACTGAAGCAGATCCTACTCAAACTTCTGACCAATGCCGCCAATTTCGCGCCTGAGGGATCAACGATCTCGCTGAAATGCGGACGCGAAGGCACGGATTTCGTCTTCTCGGTTGCCGACAAAGGTCCAGGCATCCCGGAGGATTTGATCAACGCGGTTTTCAACCGCTTCGCCTCCGGCGCCAAGGGCGGCAAGCGCAGCGGCGCCGGTCTCGGCCTTTCCATCGTCGAAAGCTTCGTCAGCCTGCATGAAGGCGAAGTTTCGATCGAAAGCCAGCCGGGCAAGGGAACGACGGTCACCTGCCGGATTCCTTCGGCCGAACTGCCCCACTCCGTCGCAGCAGAATGACAGCCTCAGAGAGCAGCATTTCCCTCTTCCTTGCAGATGACGCAGCCACGGCTCAGCTCGGCGAGGATCTGGCGCTGGCCCTGAAGGTCGGCGATTGTCTGGCGCTGTCAGGCGATCTCGGCGCTGGGAAATCATCCCTCGCCCGCGCGCTGTTGCGCGCAATGGCCGACGATCCGGAAATGGATGTGCCGAGCCCGACCTTTACTCTCGTGCAATCCTACGAGCTGCGCGTCCCGGTCTCGCATTTCGATCTCTATCGTCTCGGCGACCCCAGCGAATTGACGGAGCTCGGCTTCGACGAAGCCTTGCAGACCGGCATCTGCCTTGTCGAGTGGCCCGAAATGGCCGAGGGCGAGCTGCCGAAGGAACGCATCGATCTCAAACTGACGCATGAGGGCGAAGGACGGCGCGCCGTCCTCACGGCACCGGACAAGCAGATGGCGCGCATTGAGCGCGTGCTTGCTATCCGCGCGTTTCTCGATTCGCACGGCTATCGCAGTGCCGCCAGACGTTTCCTCACCGGCGATGCCTCGCTGCGGGCCTACGAGTCCCTTTATCCTGCCGATGGCAGCGACCGCGTGATCCTGATGGACTGGCCGCGCCTGCCGGAAGGGCCGCCGGTTCTGGACGGCAAGCCCTATCCCAAGGTCGCGCATCTCGCCTGGGATACCTACCCCTTTGTGGCGATCGCCAATATTCTCAGCGAAAACGGCTTTGCCGCCCCCCAGATTTTCGCCGCCGACTACGATCTCGGCATTCTTCTGATCGAAGATCTCGGCACCGACGGCGTGCTCGATGAAGACGGCAAGCCGATTGCCGAGCGTTATCGGGCTAGCGTCGCCTGCCTTGCGCATCTGCACAGCCTTTCGATTCCCCACAATATTCCAGTCACGCCCAGCCACATCCATCACATTCCGGATTTCGACCGGACCGCGATGAAGATGGAAGCGCGGCTGCTTCTCGACTGGCATCTGCCCTGGAAGCGCGGCACGCCGGCAAGCGACGAGGAACGGGCCGACTACCTGGCGATCTGGGACAGACTAATCGACCAGCTCGACGACGTGGAAAAGAACCTGCTGCTGCGCGACATGCATTCGCCGAACATCATCTGGCGCGCGCATGAGCAGGGTATCAAGCGCGTCGGCATCATCGATTTCCAGGATGCGATGATCGGCCCGACCTCGTACGATGTCGCCTCGCTCGTGCAGGATGCGCGGGTGACGATCGAGCGCGATCTGCATGATCAGCTGATGGCTGACTATCTCGCACTTCGTCACGCCCAGGGCGGCTTCGACGAGGCGAAATTCCTGAAGAGCTGGGCGATCATGTCGGCACAGCGCAATTGCAAGCTTGCCGGCCTTTGGGTGCGGCTCTTACAGCGTGACGGCAAGCCGGGATATTTGAAGCATATGCCGCGCACGCTCGCCTATCTCGTCATCGCCTTCGAGCACGAAGCGCTCGCGCCTCTCAAGGAATGGTGTGAGAAGGCCGGGATTGGCCGGGCATAACAGCCAGAGACCCGCGACGGCTTTCCGGCCTTGTGCTATGGAAGAAGATATGAATCGAAAGTTCGAGACGAAATGACCATCAAGCAAGCCATGGTATTGGCCGCGGGGCTTGGAACCCGCATGCGACCAATCACCGACACCATTCCGAAGCCACTGGTGAAGATCGGCGGCAAGCCAATGATCGATTATACGCTGGATGCGTTGGTGCAGGCAGGTGTAGAGCGGGCCGTCGTCAATGTCCATCATCATGCCGACCAGATGGAAGCGCATCTTCGCGGGTATCGCGGCCTTGAAATCCTGATTTCCGACGAGCGGGACGCGCTGATGAACAATGGCGGTGGCATCGTCAAAGGCTTGAAGTTGCTGAGCCGCGACCTGATTTTCGTCATGAATGCCGATCTGTTCTGGATCGGCGAGAAGCCCGGCCATCCGAGCAATCTCGATCATTTAGCCGGATTCTACGACGAACAGCGTATGGATATGGCAATGCTCTGCGTCGAGCTGGAGCGGACCACGGGCCACAACGGCAAGAATGACTTCAGCATGGCTGACGATGGTCGGCTCACACGCTATCGCGACAACCCATATAACGGTGTCGTCTATGCCGGTGCCTTCGCCATGAAGCCATCCTTCCTCGATGATGCGCCTGATGATGCCTTCAACATCAACATCTATTTCGACAGGGCCATCACCAAGGGCCGGCTCTATGGCACCATGCTCGACGGCCACTGGCTGACCGTTGGCACGCCGGAGGCAGTCGGCGAGGCGGAGGAAACGATCCGGAATTTCCGGGCGTTTGCGTGAGCCTATGGCGGGCGGACACCGGCAGCGCATTCTGACGATTCCGGCAGGCCTGCCCTTCCTGAAAACGCTTGCGACAGCGCTCTGCGATGGCCGGCTGACCGAACATTTCCGTCATGATCCGAGCGACCCGCTGTCGCTCGCCAAGGTCAGCATCTTCCTGCCGACGCGACGCGCGGCGCGCGTGCTGCGCTCGGAATTCGTCGATCTGCTCGGCGGCCGCTCCGCCATTCTGCCCGTCATCCGCCCGCTCGGCGAAACCGATGACGACAGCGGCTATTTCGAAGAAGCACTGCCCGAAACGGCCGATCTGGCGCAGCCGCTTGCCAATACGGCACGGCTCTTGGAACTGGCGCGGCTGATCCTTGCCTGGCGCAACAAGCTGCCGCAGATCGTGCGCGACATTCACTCCGATTCGCCGCTGGTGGCGCCGGCAAGCCCGGCGGATGCCATCTGGCTCGCACGCAATCTCGCCGAACTCATCGATTCGCTGGAGACCGAGGACAGGGAATGGAGCGAGCTTGCCACTCTCAGCGCGGAGGATCATGCGCTCTGGTGGCAGCTAACGGCCGAATTCCTGGCGATCGCCAGCGCCTTCTGGCCGGCGCGCCTCGAAGAACTCGGCAAATCATCGCCCGCCCGCAACCGCAACGCCATTCTGCGCGCCGAAGCGCAGCGGATATCCACCATGCGGCACCCCGGCCCCGTCATCATTGCCGGCTCGACCGGCTCGGTGCCGGCAACGGCTGAGCTGATTGCGGCAGTCGCGGCCCTGCCGCAAGGTGTGATCGTGCTGCCCGGCCTCGATCTTGCGATGCCGGAAGAGGATTGGCAGCTCGTGGCGCCGGAAATCTCCATCGGCGAAAGAGCCGATCCGACGACGCGCAGCCATCCGCAATATGGTCTTTCACTGCTGTTGAAGCGATTGCAGGTCACGCGGCGCGATGTCGAACCCATAGCCAATGTGTCTGAAACCATGCAGATGCGGGCGCAGATCCTGTCGCGCGCGCTGGCGCCGGCCAAGGCGACGAGCGGCTGGGGAAGCTGGCGCAAGACGCTTTCTCCCGAGGCGATCCCGGATGCTTTCGCCGACGTCGCCCTCATCGAAGCTGCCAATGAGCGCGAAGAGGCGACCGCCATCGCCATCGCCTTGCGGCTAGCGCTGGAGAAACCGGGGCGCAACGGCGGCGAAAGCCAGGCGGCCTTGATTACCCCCGACCGCAATCTCGCCCGACGGGTAACAGCCGAGCTTGCCCGCTTCGGTATCACCGCCGACGATTCCGCCGGTACGCCGCTGAACGCCACGCCTCAGGGCACGCTGCTGCAATTGCTGCTGGAAGCATCCCTTCGCCCCGGCGATCCCGTTGCCGTCGTCGCGCTGCTGAAACATCCCCTCGCCTTGTTCGGCCTGCCTGCGGAGACACATCAACCTGCTGTCGATGCGCTGGAGATCCTGGCGCTCAGGGGCGGCGTCGACACCATCGACATCGGCAGGCTGGAAGCCCTGCTGGACGACCGCGTAGCGGAACAGGCCGATGACCGCCATGCGCCGCAATGGCGCAAAGCGCTGCCGCCCGAGGCCATCGAGCATGCGCGGGCGCTTGCCCAGCGAGTGACTGCAGCATGCGAGCCGCTGGTATCGGCGCTTTCCCTACCCGCATCAGAGGGTCTCCTCGCACTTTCGGATTGGGCGGAGCGTACCGGCCGCGCCCTGGAAGCCGCGGCCGTCGATGAGCGTGGCAGCCTGGGGGGCCTCTGGTCCGGCGAGGCGGGGGACACCCTGGCCGGGCTCCTTCGCGATGTCATCGAGACCGATGGCCAGCTGGAGGCCGACGGTGTGCAGTGGATCGATATCATGGCCGCGCTCTGCGTGGGGCAGGCGGTAAAGCCCCGCGCACTCAGCCATCCCCGCCTCTTCATCTTCGGTACGCTGGAAGCGCGCCTGCAGAGCGTCGATACGCTGATCCTCGGCGGGTTAAACGAAGGGTCCTGGCCGGGGCAGACGGCCAACAACCCCTTCATTTCGCGCAGCATGAAGACCGAGATCGGTCTGGAGCCACCGGAGCGCCGCATCGGTCAGCTTGCGCACGATTTCGAAATGGCGAACGGTACCCGCGATCTGATCTATTCCCGCGCCCTGCGCCAGGGTTCGACGCCGACGGTCGCGTCGCGCTGGCTGCAGCGGCTGATCGCGCTCGGCGGCAGGGAGTTGGAGGACGCGATGAAGGCCCGCGGCGACCAGTATCGCCATTGGGCCGCGATGATCGACGAGGGCGAAAATCAGGCCCCGGCGCTGCGCCCGGCACCAAAGCCGCCAGCGGAGCTGCAGCCGAAGAGCTATTCCTTCAGCGAGGTGGGGCGGCTGCGGCGCGATCCCTACTCGATCTACGCCCGGCGCGTGCTGCGGCTCGATCCGGTCGATGCGTTCAACCGCGATCCCGGCCCGGCCGAGCGCGGCACGCTCTACCACAAGATCATCGATCGCTTCGTCCGCGAAGGGCATGTGGCCGGCACGCCGGACGCGGCACTCGCCATGGATCACATCATCGCCGAGCTTTTCGATGCCGAGCGGCTTCCCGTTCATATCGACAGCGTCTGGCGGCCGCGGTTCCGCGAAGTGGCGCGCGCCTTCCTTGCCTGGGAAGCGGAACGGCGCCCCGAAGTGCGCAAAACGGCGACGGAAGTGCCCGCCGGCGTCGAGATCGAGCCGATCGGCATTCGGCTCACGGGCGTTGCCGACCGCATCGACATCAAGAGCGACAAGGGCGCGGATCTCATCGACTACAAGACCGGCTACAATCCCTCTCCGCCACAGGCGCGCGCGCTTCTCGATCCACAGCTGGCATTGGAAGCCTATGCGCTGAAGGCCGGCGCGTTCCGCAACATCGGCGCACTGATCCCCGAAAACCTGCTTTATGTCCGGCTGCGGCCCGGTGACCGCTTCAAGGTCGACCAGGTCAACAACGAGCATTCCAGCCGTGGCGGCAAGACGGAAACGAAGTCGGCTATGGATCTCGCGCAGGAATCGATGGACCAGCTGGTGAAATTCGTCTCGCTGCTGCAATCCGGCGAGAAGGGCTTTTCCTCGCGGCTGATTCCTGCTCAGCAGTTCGAGTATGGCGGCGACTATGATCACCTCGCCCGCGTTTCGGAATGGTCGACGGCGGAGACCGAGCAGGAAGGCGGCGGCGATGAGTGATTTTCCCGCCGACGATATCGCCATCCTGCCCGAGAGCGACGATCCCGGTGTGTGGATCAGCTGGACGACCATCCAGCAATCGATCGCCTCCGACCCCGAACGCTCGGCCTGGGTCTCGGCCAATGCCGGCTCCGGCAAGACCCATGTGCTGACGCAGCGCGTCATCCGCCTGCTTCTCGCAGGCGCACGCCCTTCGGCCATCCTCTGCCTCACCTATACCAAGGCGGCAGCGTCCGAAATGTCGAACCGTGTCTTCGATCGGCTTGCCGCCTGGGCGACGATGCCGGACGAGGAACTGAAGAAACGCATCGCCGATATCGAGGGCAAGGAGCCCGATCTCTTCAAGCTCGCCGAGGCGCGGCGGCTCTTTGCCAAGGCGCTGGAGACGCCCGGCGGATTGAAGATCCAGACCATCCATGCTTTCTGCGAGGCTTTGCTGCATCAGTTCCCGCTCGAGGCAAACGTCGCCGGGCACTTCTCCGTTCTCGATGATCGAGCGGCCGAAGTCCTGCTCGATGATGCACGCCGCGCGTTGCTGACGGCAACGACGCCGCATGGTGATGCCGAACTGGCGCGAGCTTTCGACTATATACTCGATCTCGGCGATGAATCCGGCCTTGAGACCCTACTGGGTGATATCGTCGCCAATCGCAATGCTATCCGACGCTTCACCGAAGCGGCCGAGCGCAAAGGCGGCATCGAGGCCGCGCTGCTTGCCCGGCTTGGCCTTTCGCCAGGCGAGACGGAAAGGAGCATTGCCGAGCAATACTGGCCGCTGCCGGGCCTCTCAGGCGCGACGCTGGAGCTTTATCTCAGGCTCGCAGACGAGAAGGGCGGCGCCAAGGCGCAGGAAATGGCCTACGCACTGCGCCTTGCCAAGCGCGAGGCAGATCCGATCGCACGCGCCGAAATCCTCGAAAAGGCCATGCTAACCGCCAAGGGCGAACCGAAGTCGGACAGCCAATTCTTCGTCAAGGCGATGCTTGCGGATACGCCGGCACTCGCGGATGCCGTCGCTGAAGCACGCGCCCATGTCATTGCCTGCCGCGACCGGCTGAAGCTGATGCGGATGTATCGCGCCACCCACGCGGCCCTCATTCTTGCCGATCGCCTGAACCGCGACTACGAGGAGCTGAAGAAGCGCCGCAGCCAGCTCGATTTCGAAGACCTCATCACCCGCACGGCCGATCTCTTGACCAAGAAGGATGTCGGGCCGTGGATTCACTATAAGCTCGATCAGGGCATCGACCACATTCTCGTGGACGAGGCGCAGGATACGAGCCCGATCCAGTGGAGCGTCATCCAATCGCTGGCCGAGGATTTCTTCTCCGGCGACAGCGCCCGGCCGACCCTGCGCACGATCTTTGCCGTCGGTGACGAGAAGCAATCGATCTATTCGTTCCAGGGCGCTCGTCCCGAACGCTTTTCCGAGGAAAGCGATCGCACGCGGCGGCGCGTGGCGGCGAGCGGCCAGCAATTCTCGTCGATTCGCCTGCCTCTCTCCTTCCGCTCGACGGCCGATGTGCTCGGCGCCGTCGACCATGTCTTTACGAGCCCGGAGAATGCCCGAGGACTCAGCGCCCTCAACGAGCCGGTGGTGCATCGCTCCAGCCGCATCGGCCATCCCGGCGCCGTCGATCTTTGGGAGATGATTGCACCGGAGCCGGCCGCCAGGGAAGAAGACTGGACCGCGCCTTTCGATTCGACACCGGAGAGTGCGCCGGCCGCCATCCTGGCGCGACGGATGGCGCATACGATCGGCAATCTTGTCGGTCGGGAAACGATCATCGAGAAGGGTAAAGCCCGTTTCATCGAGGCTGGCGACATTCTCGTGCTGGTGCGCAAGCGCGACAGCTTCGTCAATGCTCTGACCCGCGCCCTGAAGCGGCGTGGCAACATTCCTGTTGCCGGCGCCGATCGTCTGTTGCTGACGAGCCATATCGCCATTCAGGATCTTCTGGCGCTCGGCCGCTTCCTGCTGTTGCCGGAAGACGATCTTTCGCTTTGTGCGCTACTGAAGAGCCCATTGTTCGACCTTAGCGAAGAGGATGTCTTTGCCGTTGCCGCCTATCGCGACGACGAGGAAAGCGTCTGGAGCCACCTACAGAGATTTGCCGCAGATGGCCATGACCGCTTCAGTCAGGCGGTCGAGCGGCTGCGAACCTTCCTTGCTCTGTCGAAGAACCTTCCCGTTCATGATTTCTATGCGCGCGTGCTCGGCAGCTTTGGCGGCCGGCGGAAATTTCTGGCGCGGCTCGGCACCGAGGTTAGCGATATCCTCGACGAGTTCCTGACCTTCACGCTCGATCACGAGACGAGCGGCCTGCCCGGTCTGCAATCCTTCATCTCGACGCTGGAGCTGGAAGCACCGACGGTCAAGCGGGAGCAGGACAAGGGCCGCAACGAAGTCCGGATCATGACGGTGCATGCCTCGAAGGGGCTGGAAGCGCCGATCGTCTTTCTCGTCGATGGCGGCGGTAAGGCCTTCACCCATACGCACCTGCCGAAGCTGCGGCTGATCGAAACCGGCAGAGACGAAATCCCGCTGCCTGTCTGGGTGCCGGTCTCCGCGCTTGCCAATTCGCTGACGCAGGCCGATACCGCGCGGCTGCAGGCGCTGGCTGAAGAGGAATATCGACGGCTGCTCTATGTCGGCATGACCCGCGCCGCCGACCGCCTGATCATCTGCGGTTATCGCGGCATCCGCGAGAATGCCGATACCTGGCATGCGATGATTTCAGCTGCCCTGCGCGGCGATGAGCTGCACTGCACACAGAAGACCTTCACCGGCCCGGATGGCGACTGGGAGGGGTTGAGCTGGCGCGTCGCCCAAGTTCAGCTCGAATTCAAGGCCGCGAGAGAGCATGAAAAGCGTTCGGAACGGGCGGATTTGCCTGCAGGTCTGAGCCGGCCATTGCCGCCGCAGAAAAGCTTGCCGCGGCCGCTGAGCCCCTCCGGCGTCGGCACCGTCATCGATGAGGAAGCCGACGATCTGCTGGTGACTTCGGCGCTTTTCGGCGAGAAAGCCAAATCCGACCGCGCCTTGCAGAAGGGTCGCTTCATCCACCGTATGCTGCAGACCTTGCCTGAAATCGCGCCCGAAGAGCGCGCCGATGCCGCCCGACGCTACGCGGAGCGAGCCGCGCGCTTCTGGCCGCAGGCCGAGCAAGAGGCCCTGGTGAAGTCCGTCATGGCGCTGCTCTCCCATCCGGATCTGCAAGGCACCTTCAGCACTCATGCGCAGGCGGAAGTGTCGATCATGGGCACGCTGAAGCTCGCCAACCAGTCCTATGCCGTCTCCGGCCGTATCGACCGGCTGGCTGACCTGGACGATCGCGTCATCATTCTCGACTATAAGACGAATCGCGTACCTCCTGCCGAGGAAAGCGGCATCCCCTTCGCTCACAAAGCTCAGCTGGCCATCTACCGCGAGATTCTTTCGCCGCTTTATCCGGGAAAGCGCGTCGACTGCATGCTGGTCTATACCGAAAATGCCTCGATCTACACGCTGTCAGACAGGGCACTTGCATTGGCGCTTGCGGAGCTCGAGACAAAGTGAAATACCAGATATTGAAATATGGGCACCGCACCATCACATATCTAGCAACCCGCAAATCCTGGTAAGGAGCAGCCTATGGCTACCGTTAAAGTCGATACCTCCAACTTCGCCACCGAAGTGCTGCAGTCTGCAGAGCCTGTTGTCGTTGATTTCTGGGCCGAATGGTGCGGTCCGTGCAAGATGATCGCCCCGGCTCTGGAAGAGCTTGCCGTGCAGTTCGAAGGCAAGGTCAAGGTTGCCAAGCTCAACATCGACGAAAATCCGGAACTGGCCGCCCAGTTCGGCGTTCGCTCGATCCCGACGCTCGCCATGTTCAAGGCCGGCGAAGTCGCTGACATCAAGGTCGGCGCCGCTCCCAAGACGGCCCTGCAGAACTGGATCTCCAGCGCAGCCTGATCGGTATCGACTGTAGAAACAAGAGCCCCGCTTCGGCGGGGTTTTTTGTTGGTGCGGAGAGAGCGGGTCATCCTTGCCCTTCGAGGCTTCGCACCTCAGGGGTGAGGATGGAGCAGCCTCGTCTCCATGGCAACGCAGAGGCAACGAAGAAATGAGCCCGTAGCGGCTGGGCGCGAAGGTCAGCCCTCATGCTGAGGAGGCACAGGCCGTCTCGAAGCACGAGGGCGGGTGGTTGACCACCCGACCAGAATCACCGTGGCGGCGTGCCGTTGTCGGCTAGGACATCGCCGACCAGATAGAGCGAACCGCCGATCAGGATGCGTGGGGGAGGCGAATTTGGCACGGCCGCACCCTTGATCGCATCCAGCGCCTCAACGACGCTGGACATTGGTTCGGCGACAAGGCCGGCATCATAGGCTGCATTCGCCAGGATGACTGGATCGATCATGGCTTCGCTGCCTCGGATCGGCACGCAATAAACCTTTTCGGCCAGGCCGACAAAGGCTTTGAAATAGCCGATCGGATCTTTGGTATTGATCATGCCGATGATCAGAAACAGAGGCCGCGGCTGGCGCTCCTCGAAATTCGCCATGGCCTCGGCGATGACTTCGCCGGCGCCGGGATTGTGGCCGCCATCGACCCAGATCTCGGCGCGCTCCGGCGCATGCGTAACCAGCTCTCCTTCCGTCAGTCGCTGCAAGCGGCCCGGCCATTCGACCGAGGTCATCGCCTTTTCCATCATCGCTTCAGTCACGACGAAGCCAGCGGCCTTGACCGCCCGTATGGCGGCGGCCGCATTGCCGTGTTGGTGACGGCCCGGCAGGCGCGGCAGCGGCAGGTCGGCAAGGCCGAACTCGTCCTGATAGACCAGCTTGCCGTATTCCTCATGGGCGGAGAAATCCTGGCCGAAGACGGCGGTCGGGCAACGAAGCCGCTCGGCCGTCGAGATCAGCACGTCGAGTGCTGCATCATAGTCCTGATGGCCGATGACAACCGGATGGCCTGCCTTCATGATGCCGGCCTTTTCGGCCGCGATCAGCTCGACGCGGTCGCCGAGGTAGGGCTGGTGATCGAGCGAAATCGGCATGATGACCGACACGGCAGGATCGGAAATAACATTCGTGGCGTCGAAACGGCCGCCAAGACCAACCTCGATGACGGCAACATCTGCCGGATGTTCGGCAAAGAGGAGAAAGGTCGCTGCCGTCAGGATTTCGAAGACGGTGATCTTTTGCCCGCCATTGGCCTTGGCGATGCGTCTCAGCGCATCGGCAAACACGGCATCGTCGACGAGCTTGCCGCGGCCGCCCTTGACGCCGATGCGATAGCGCTCGTGCCAATTGACGAGATGCGGCGACGTGTGGACGTGGACGCTGTAGCCGCCGGCTTCGAGCAGCGCGCGGCAGAAGGCCGTGACGGATCCCTTGCCGTTGGTGCCGGCGATATGGATCACCGGCGGCAATTTCTGATGAGGGTTGCCGAGGGGGTCGAGCAGCCGGGTTATTCTCTCCAGAGAAAGATCGAAGCCCTTGGGGTGCAACCCCATGAGCTTCTCGATCTCGCGTGCTGCCTCGCTCATTGCGGACTGATCCATAGACGTCATCCCGCACCTCCGCCCGTCGGCAATCGATGATGTCAGGCGCTCGCTGCTATCGCCAGTGCTGCGCCATTCTTGCTCTTGACCGATACGTCGTTTGCCGGCGCCTTGGTCAGGATCTTCAGAAGCGTCGCCAGGGTGTCAGGAATGTCGTGACGCTTGACCACCATATCCACCATGCCGTGCTCCAGCAGGTATTCCGAGGTCTGGAAACCCTCGGGTAGCTTTTCGCGCAGCGTCTGCTCGATCACGCGCTTGCCGGCGAAACCGATTTCAGCCCCGGGTTCGGCCAAATGAATGTCGCCAAGCATGGCGTAGGAGGCCGTGACGCCGCCGGTTGTCGGATTGGTCAGAACCACGACGTAGGGCTGGCCTGCTTCCTTCAGCATGTCGACGGCAACCGTCGTGCGCGGCAGCTGCATCAGCGACAGAATGCCTTCCTGCATGCGGGCGCCGCCCGAAGCCGGGAACATCACGACAGGGCATTTTTCGGCGATCGCACGCTCGAAAGCCTTCACGATAGCTTCGCCGGCCGCCATGCCGAGCGAGCCGCCGATGAAGTTGAACTCATGCACGATGGCAACGAGCTTCAGGCCGCGAACTTTGCCGACGCCAGAGAGGATCGTATCCTCCTGCTCGGTTTTCAAGCGGCTGTCCTTCAGGCGGTCGGTATATTTCTTCGAATCCCGGAACTTCAGCGGATCCTGCGCGACCTTCGGCTGCGGCAGGGCTTCGTATTCGCCGTTGTCGAAGAGATCAGCAAGGCGAGCCTTGGCCGGCATCTTCATATGGAAGCCGGATGCGGGGATGACCCACTTGTTGTCTTCCAGATCCTTGTGGAAGACCATCTCGCCCGTTTCCGGGCACTTGATCCAGAGATTCTCCGGAACCTCGCGACGGCCCAGCATGGAATTGATCCGCGGGCGGACGTAGTTCGTGATCCAGTTCAATTCGAAACTCCTAATCGACCGAATTAATCGATATCCTAGTCGTCACCAAATGCCCATAGGGCTTTTCCCTCAATCCGCAGGGGATTGATGAGAGGCCTATATGGGAAAACTATTCGGCGGCAACAAGGCGGGCGGAACGCGTTCCTGTCGACAGGCCGCGCACCAGGGTGGCGACAGCCTGGATGGTGTCTGCTGTTGCCTTGCCGTCCTTGGTCAAGCTGGTGGCGATCTGGTTGACGATCGCGGTGCCTACAACGACGCCATCGGCGGAGGCGCCGATCAGCTTGGCGTGCTCGGCAGTCTTGACGCCAAAGCCGACGCAGACCGGCAGCTCGGTGTGCTGCTTGATGCGCTCGACGGCACCCGAGACCAGCGACGGATCGGGCAATGCTGAACCGGTGATGCCGTTCATCGAGACGTAGTAAACGAAGCCGGTCGTGTTCTTCAGAACCGTCGGCAGGCGCTTGTCATCGGTGGTCGGCGTTGCCAGGCGAATGAAGTTGATGCCCTTGCGGATCGCCGGGATACAAAGCTCGTCGTCCATTTCCGGCGGCAGATCGACGACGATCAGGCCGTCGATGCCGGCGGCCAGCGCATCGTCGAGGAACTTTTCGACGCCGTAGATGTAGATCGGATTGTAATAGCCCATCATGACGATCGGCGTATCGGCATCGACTTTACGGAAATCGGCGGCGAGCTGCAGCGTCTTCTTCAGCGTCTGGCCGGCCTTCAGGGCGCGCTGGCCGGCAAGCTGGATCGCCGGGCCGTCGGCCATGGGATCGGAAAAGGGCATGCCGAGCTCGATGACGTCGGCGCCGGCTTCCGGCAGCGCCTTCATGATCCCGAGCGAGGTCTCGTAATCGGGATCGCCGCCCATGAAATAGGTGACGAGTGCCGGGCGGCCTTCAGCCTTCAAAGCGGCGAAGCGTTTGTCCATACGTGCGGTCATGGCGTCTAACTCACATTCCCAGAATCTTGCCGACGGTAAAGATGTCCTTGTCACCACGGCCGGAGAGGTTCATCAGGATGATCTCGTCCTTGCCCATCTTGGGCGCGCGCTTGATGACTTCGGCGAGCGCATGGCTCGGCTCCAGCGCCGGGATGATGCCCTCAAGGCGCGTCAGCGTCTGGAAGGCTTCGAGCGCCTCGTGGTCCATGATCGGGACATACTCGGCGCGGCCGATATCGTTCAGCCAGGAATGTTCAGGACCGATGCCGGGATAGTCGAGGCCGGCCGAGATGGAATGACCTTCCTTGATCTGGCCATCGCCGTCCTGCAGCAGGTAGGTGCGATTGCCGTGCAGCACGCCGGGCGAACCGGCGGTGATCGAGGCACAATGCTCGTCACCCTGCAGACCCTTGCCGCCGGCTTCGACGCCGACGATCTTGACACCCTCGTCATCGAGGAAGGGATGGAAGATGCCGATCGCATTCGAGCCGCCGCCGACGGCCGCAATGACGAGATCCGGCAAGCGGCCTTCGGCCTCCAGGATCTGCGCGCGGGCTTCGGTGCCGATCACGGCCTGGAAATCGCGGACCATTTCCGGATAGGGATGCGGGCCGGCGGCCGTGCCGATCAGGTAATAGGTGTCTTCGACATTGGTGACCCAATCACGAAGGGCTTCGTTCATGGCGTCCTTGAGCGTGCCGCTGCCGGCTGTCACCGGAATGACCTCGGCGCCCAAGAGCTTCATGCGGAAGACGTTCGGCGCCTGGCGTTCGACATCGGTCGCGCCCATGTAGACGACGCAAGGCAGGCCGAAACGGGCGGCGACGGTCGCCGACGCGACACCGTGCTGGCCGGCACCGGTTTCGGCGATGATGCGGGTCTTGCCCATGCGCTTGGCGAGCAGGATCTGGCCGATGCAGTTGTTGATCTTGTGCGAGCCGGTATGGTTTAGCTCTTCGCGCTTGAAATAGATTTTCGCGCCGCCAAGCTCAGCCGTCAGGCGCTCGGCGAAATAAAGCGGGCTCGGACGGCCAATATAATGCGTGCCGAGAGACTTCAGCTCCGCCTGAAAGGCCGGATCGTCCTTCGCCTTCGCCCATTCCTCCTGCAGGTCCAGGATCAGCGGCATGAGCGTTTCGGCAACGAAACGACCGCCGTAAATGCCGAAACGGCCATCCTCATCGGGGCCGGAGCGGAAGGAATTGAGTTTAGGCGTCTGGTTCACTTTCTACTCCCTGCTGCCGGTTCCGGCAGACATGCTTCTGCAAAAGCGTCGAAAAACTGGTCGATCTTGCCGAGATCCTTCACGCCGGGCGCACTTTCCAGCGCGGAGGAAAGATCGATGCCGCTGGCCTTGGTGGAAGCCAACGCCTCGGCGACGTTGTCCTTGTTGACGCCGCCCGACAGCATGTAATCCACGCGATCGTCGAGCCAGCTCATCAGGCTCCAATCGAAGGATACCCCGTTTCCGCCCGGCAGCACAGAGCCGGCCGGTGGCTTGGCATCGAACAGAAACCGATCGGCAATGCCGATATAGGACTCCACCCGCTTCAGATCGTCGGCATCGCGTACCGACATGGCCTTCATGACCGGCACGTTATGGACCGCCTTGATGGTCAGCACACGCTCCGGGCTCTCATTGCCATGGAGCTGCAGCATATCGGGCTTCACCAGCGCCATGATCTCGTCGAGATCGTCATTGGTGGGATCGACCGTGACGGCAACGACCTTGGCCTTACCGCGCGCGCGCTCCGCCAGCTGGCCGGCGAGATCCGGCTCGATATAGCGCGGGCTCTTTTCGAAGAAGATGAAGCCGATATGGGTGGCGCCGCGCTCGAGAGCACGATCCACCGCTTCCGGCGTCTTCAGACCGCAAATTTTGACATCGGGGTTCATGGCAGCGGAGTGACACGAAATTTCGAAAGAGTCGAGCCTAAAGGCGAGGGTCAAGGGCGGTTTTTCGGCCCGCGACCCACGCGATGGCCTCTTGAAACAAAAGTTCGCGCTTTATTTCACGGCGATTACGACCTTGCCTTTGGCGCGGCCGGTCTCGACATAGGCCAGCGCCTCATTCATGCTCTGGAACGGGAAGACCCGATCGACGACCGCTCTTATGGCTCCTGCCTCTATCAAAGAGGTGATCTTGCGGAGCTGTCCGCCGTTCGCGGTCATGAAGAGGAACGAATAGCTAACGCCACGACGTTTTGATTTTCTGCGAATGCCGAAGCTCAACAGCCCCATGAGCAGCTGAAACAACCATCCGGAACCATTCTGCCTGGCAAACGCCGCGTCCGGTGGACCGGAAATTGAGATGAGCTTCCCGCCCGGCTTCAGGACACGAAGCGATTTCTCCAGCGTATCCTTGCCAAGGCTGTTCAGCACGACGTCGTAACCCTGCAATACCTTTTCAAAATCATCTTTTTTGTAGTCGACGACGACGTCGGCTCCGAGGCTTTTGACGAGATCGACATTGGCTGCGCTCGTCGTCGTCGCAACATGCGCTCCAAGGTATTTGGCGAGCTGGATGGCGACCGTTCCCACGCCACCCGAGCCCGCGTGGATGAGTACCTTTTGCCCCTTCCTCAGTTTTGCCTTCTCGACAAGCGCCTGCCAGGCGGTCAACGCAACGAGCGGCACCGACGCCGCCTCTTCCATTGTCAGGTTCTGCGGCTTGAGCGCCACGTCAGCCTCGTTCATCGCGATGAACTCCGCGAATGTGCCGATGCGATCGTGGCCCGGACGCGCATAAACTTCGTCACCCGGCTTGAAGCCACGGACACTGGGGCCGACCCGGACGACGACGCCCGCGACATCGTTGCCGAGGATGAGCGGAAGGCGATAAGGCAGGATGAGCTTGAACTCACCATCTCTGATTTTGGCATCGAGAGGATTCACGCTGGCGGCATGTATCTCCACCATCACATCGTTCTCTCTCAACTCCGGCACCGAGCTTTCACCGAACCGAAGAGCGCCGCCTTTCGCATAGCGATCGATCAGAAATGCTTTCATGGGACTGACTTCCGTTTCCAGGGTAGCGAATAGCCGGGCATCGAAGACGCAGCATCGGCAATGGAGGTTATCAGGCGGGAAGCCCGTTGAACTTGCGCAGGTTTTTGTCGACGAACGCTTCCGGCAGAAAACGGCGTATGAAGCGAACCTGCTTTGCCATCCTGCCTGCGGTATAGCGTCTCTTCGGCGATGCGGCATTGGCGGCTTTGACCACCATGTCGGCGACCACCTCCGGCGCGTCGCCTCTCTCGACGATCTCACGCATCAGCTTTTCCGCATCGGCGCGAGCTTTATCGTACGCAGAGAGCGGTCGATCCGGCCGCGTGATGTTCTCTTCGAAGGCGGTGCGGGTAACGCCTGGTTCGACGAGGACGACGCGTATGCCTTGCGTGCGGACTTCATGGTCGAGGGATTCGGAATATCCCTCTAGGGCATGTTTGGTCGATGCATAGAGCGCATTGTAGGGCGCAGGAATCAACCCGAGGATGGAGCTGATATTGATGATCCTGCCTTTTCTCTGCCGTCTCATCACGGGCAGGATCGCGTTCGTCACGCGCAGAACGCCGAAAACATTGACATCGAAAAGCGCCCTCGCCTGTGCCACGGAGGATTCCTCGGCGCCGCCAAGCAAGCCAATTCCCGCATTGTTGACGAGCAGATCGATCCTTCCGGCGCGGACCATTATATCATCGACTGCCGCCTGCACGGATCTATCGTCCGTGACATCACAGACCAGCATCGAAACGCCGTCGGGAGCGTCGGCCAACGGTTTCCGGCTGGTTCCAAATACTTTGTATCCCTCGCGCAGTAGCGCTTGCGCGGTCACTCGCCCTATACCGGAAGAGGCGCCCGTGACCAGGGCGACGCCGCGTTCTGTCTTACTCATCGGTCTTCGCTTTCATTTTCACGTGGAACATCGATGAACATTCTGTTACTATCAAATCAGTAGTAAGTCACTATCAAAAAGATATCGACATGAAGAATCTTTCAAACCAGCCATGTCTGATCGCCCGCAGCCTCGCATTGGTGGGCGATGCGTGGAGCATGTTAATCTTGCGGGATGCCCATGCAGGGCTCACCCGCTTTGACGAGTTTCGCAAGAGTCTCGGCATTGCGCCGACGATGCTAACCGCTCGGCTATCCGCGCTCACAGAAGACGGCCTGCTGGAGAAACGCCGCTACTCCGAGCGGCCTCCGCGTGATGAATATGTGCTGACGGCGGCTGGTCAGGATTTCCTGCCGGTCCTGTTTGCAATCGGGGCATGGGGGCGCAAGCATCGCCCAAGCGACGGCGCGACCCGTTTCTTCGACGCTGAAACTGGAACAGAGATCGATGCCGTCACGATTGACCGTGCGACAGGGGCTCCCATCGGAACGCGCCGGATCCGCATTGCCATGCCGGAATGAAATGTCCCGGGCGCGAGGAGCAGAGGTCTTGCTCGTGTAACATGCCGCTATCGGCTCACAGCGGAGTTTGAGCGCCTTCGATCGACCCAAACAGCATGTTCAATCAAAATCGATCGCGTGCAGCTGGCTGCCATGGCGCTTCAACCAGGCCTTGGCCTCGTCCATGTCGGGGCAAAGCTTGCGGCAGAGCGCCCAGAAGCGAGGGCCATGGTTCATCTCGCGCAAGTGCGCGACCTCATGGGCGGCGAGGTAATCGATGACCAACGGCGGCGCCATTACAATGCGCCACGAGAAGCTCAGGTTCCCTTGCGAGGAGCAGGAGCCCCAGCGGCTGCGAGTATCCTTCATAGCGATTGACGTGACGGTGGCGCGGATGGATTTGGCGTGGACAGCGACAAGCTTTTCCAGGTCGGCGCGCGCCTCCTTCTTGAGGAAAGTGGCGATGCGGCGGCCGGCATGTTCCGGCAGGCCGCTGACGCGCAGCACTGGAACGCCTTCAATCACGATCGCTTCGGTGAGGCCGCGCAGGGTTCCGGTATGCTCGATTCGATGGCGGACACCGCGCAGCAGGATTTCGCTGCCACTGCGCAGGCTGCCATCGGCCGCGAATTTCGCGAGCTTCGTCAGTAGCCAACCCTGATGCCGATCGAGGAAGGCATTGACCTCGCGTGCCGCCAACCCACGTGGAATGGTCATCTTCAGCGACCGCCCGCCGGGCTCGATCCGGAGCGTGATGCGCGTTGCGCGCTCGTGCTGGCGGATCGTCAGCGGCATCAGCCGGCCGGCGACCTCGAGGGTGCGCGTTTCCGGCGCGGGCGGCTTGGCCGGCTGTTTGCGGGATCTGGAGAGCAGCGGAAACATGAGGCAGTTTTATATGATTCGCAGGGATTTCTGGCAAAGAAAAACCGGCATCGGATGATGCCGGTTTTGACCTCGTGACGGAACTTCCGTCACGGCGTCTGGAATTCAGTCGGCGAGCCACCATTGTCATTGCGCTTGACGCTGTTGCGCTCGCGCATGAAACGGTCGAACTCTTCCTGGTCCTTGGCACGGCGCAGTTCGCGGGCATAGGAGTCGAATTCGGCGCGCATCTCATCCAGCTTGCGGCGTTCCTGCTCGAGGCGCTCAAGCTCTGCCCGGCGCCAGTCGTCGAAGGCGACGTTGCCGGTCGAGGAGAAAGAGTGGCGATGACGATTGCGATGACGTCCGCAGCCAGCAAACATGCCGTCAGTCCTTTCGTTCACATCCCGTTTGAATTCCCGCAAACGTTCTCCGAAGAGAATATAGGCGAGCATGGCGAAGCCCAGCGGCCAGAAGACCACGAAGCCAAGCACCATTAGGGCAATAGTAGCCGGAGTCCAATCCGGGCGAAGCAATGCAGATTGATTCATTGTCAGGTATCCTCGCACGGCGCATCGCCCCTCGACCGATACCGGTCAATGGTCAGGCTTCTGCGCGGTTTTTAAAGCTCTACCTGCATCTCAGCGCGTTCCAAGGACGCGCGGCGCGGTAAACGGCCCGATCATCTCTGCGGTACCGCTGCAATCGAGATGGTAACCTCTTCGTGAGGCTTCAATGGGATCGCCAGGCGGAATCGGACAAGTCCTTGAATCCACCCGGATAATTCAACAAAAGCTAATAGTTTGCACGGCAGGAACCACTCAGCCGTTCAACAACGCTCCGAACTGCTCCATCTATCTGATTTTATTTACTTTCAGGCGGACTTTCCGCCCTTGATGACGCGCTTGACGACCGACCGACCGGTACGGGCATGCTCGCGGGTGAAGGCGAGGATGCGCGGCGCGATCTCGCGGCGGAAGCGCGAGCCGTTGAAGACGCCGTAATGGCCGACATCCGGCTGCAGATAGTGCATGCGCATATGGTCGGGGATATTGGTACAGATGGTCTGTGCCGCATGCGTCTGGCCGACGCCGGAAATATCGTCGTTTTCACCTTCGACGGTTAGAAGCGCGACGTTGCGGATGGCGGAGGGATCGACGCGCTCGCCGCGATGCATGAGCTCGCCCTTGGGCAGCGCGTGTTTGATGAAGACCTGATCGACCGTCTGCAGATAGAATTCCGCCGTCAGATCCATGACGGCCAGATATTCATCATAGAAATCGCGGTGCTTTTCAGCCGGTTCGCCGTCATTCTTGACGAGGTGCACGAAGAAGTCCTTGTGAGCGATCATGTGCCGATCGAGGTTCATCGACATGAAGCCGGAAAGCTGCAGGAAGCCGGGATAGACGGGCCGCATGAAACCCGGCTGCGGCCAGGGCACGTTCATGACGACGTTGTCGGCAAACCATTCCAGCGGCTTCTCCTTGGCGAGCTGGTTGACGGCAGTCGGATTGATGCGGGTATCGATCGGACCACCCATCAGCGTCATGGATGAGGGCGCCAAGCGATCGCCCGCCGCTTCCATAACGGCAGCTGCGGCCAGAACCGGCACCGAGGGCTGGCAGACAGCGACGACATGCGTATCCGGGCCGAGGTGGTGCAACATCTCGATGACGTAATCGATATAATCCTCCAGATCGAAGGTGCCCTCTGTCATCGGCACCATACGCGCATCGATCCAGTCGGTGATGTAGACGTCAGCACCCGGCAGCAGGGCTTCCACGGTGCCGCGCAGCAGCGTCGCATAGTGGCCCGACATCGGCGCGACGATCAGAATGCGGGGATCGGCACCATGGCCGGCGGGCAGGCTGCGCTCGAAATGGATGAGATTGCAGAAGGGCTTCTTCCAGACGATTTTTTCGTGCACGGAGACGCGTTTGCCCTCAATCTCGGTTTCAGGCAGGCCGAATTCCGGCTTGCCATAGCGCCGTGTAGTGCGCTCAAAAACCTCGAGGCTCGCCGTCAAGGTGCGGCCGAACACGGTATGAGAGAGGGGATTAAGGGGATTGGCGTAGGCTAGGCGCATCATGTCCGCCGCGGCGCGAAAAGGGGCGAGAGCGGCATGATTGAGTTCATAAAACTGATAAAACATGGGGGCTTTACCTTTCGTGATGCGGGGCATCCGGCCGCGCAAATCACCTAAATCATTGAAGCGCACGCTCTTGCGTGTCGCTGCCTTCACTGCGGCGCTCCTCCGGTCGCGCTGTGCAGCAGGATAATGACGGCTCCTCGGGCGCGATCCTCATCCTTCCTATAATCCAACCTAGCAGTTTTTGCTGCAGAGCAACATAACTACAATTGGTTCTTATCTATAAAAAACGCCGGAGAATCGCTTCCCCGGCATCAAGAATGATCTCGAAAGGTTAAAGTTCCTGAGCTCAGGCATCGGCGAGGAAGGTCTGGCGTTGGGTGCCAAGGCCTTCCATGCCGAGCTCGACGACATCGCCCGGCCTCAGGTACTGCGGCGGCTTCATGCCCATGCCGACGCCGGGAGGCGTGCCGGTGGAAATGACGTCGCCCGGGTGCAGCGACATGAACTGGCTGAGATAGGAGACGAGATAGGAGACGCCATAGACCATGGTCCTGGTCGAGCCATTCTGCATCATCTTGCCGTTGACTTTCAGCCACATGCCGAGATTCTGCGGATCGGCAATCTCGTCCTTGGTGACGAGCCAGGGGCCGATCGGGCCAAAGGTGTCGCAGGACTTGCCCTTGGTCCACTGTCCCGAACGCTCGGTCTGAAAGGCACGCTCGGAGACATCGTGGGAAACGCAGTAACCGGCGACATAATCAAGCGCATCGGCTTCGCTGACATATTTCGCCTTCTTGCCGATGATGACGCCGAGTTCGACTTCCCAGTCGGTCTTTTCAGAACCGCGCGGGATCAGCACATTGTCGTTCGGGCCGACGATAGCAGAGCTTGCCTTCATGAAGATGATCGGCTCCGGCGGTACGGTGGCGCCGGTTTCGGCAGCATGGTCGGAGAAGTTCAGGCCGATGCAGATGAACTTGCCGGTGCCGGCAACGCAAGCACCGAGACGCCCTTCCGGCAACTCGGGCAGGCTCTTCGGATCGAGGGCCGCAATCTTTGCCAGACCTGCCGGCGAAATCGCCTCGCCGCCGATATCGGCGACATGGGCGGAGAGATCGCGGATCTTGCCGTCGCTATCCAGAAGCGCCGGCTTTTCCTTGCCGACTTCGCCAACACGCAACAGTTTCATGGATTTTCCTTCCCTGCATTTTCAAAGACGAGATCGATGGCGTCATATATGAACGAGTTATTCACCAGTGTCATCAATCGATTTCCGAAAGCCTAGCATGGCTCGGCCCTTCGCGCTGGAAAAACAGCTTTTCTAGTTCGGGGATAATGACCTGGCGATTTCGACGATGACGTCAAAGGCCGTATTGATGTCTTCGGCCGTCGCCTCGAACTGACCGGCCTGGAAGCGGATGACCAGCCGGCCGCCGACGCGGGTCTGCGTCAGATAGATGCGGCCGTCATTGTTGATGGCATTGAGCAGTCGCTGCGTATGCTGTTCCTGATCGACCCCCGCAGGCGCCTTATGATCGAAGGAGAACAGCGACAGGAACGGCTCGGTGACAACCTCGAAATCCGGCTCTGCAGCTAGGCGCACCGCCAGATTCTGCGACCAGGACACATGGTTGCGGATCATCGTGCGCAATCCTTCCAGGCCGTGATAGCGCAACAAAAACCAGAGCTTCAGCGCACGGAAGCGGCGGCCGAGCGGCACGGACCATTCCGAGTAATTAATGATGCCATCGTGGCCGTGCGTGCGCAGATATTCGGGCTGGATCGCCAGCGTGCGGACCAGCGTCTCCGGCTCACGAACGAACTGGACGGAGCAATCAAATTGCGCGCCGAGCCATTTATGCGGGTTGAAGACGACGGAATCGGCCTGTTCGACGCCTTGCCACAGAGTGCGGAATTCCGGGCAGATCATCGCCGAGCCCGCCCACGCGGCATCGACATGGACATAGAGCCCATGCGCATGGGCGACCTCAACGACGGCGGCGATATCGTCGCAAGCACCGACGCTGGTGCCGCCGACGCAGGCGATGACGCCGCCCGGCAGCAAACCGGCAGCGCGATCACGCTCGATCGCCTCGGCAAGCGCCTTCGGGTCCATGGCCTTGTTAGGACCGTCGGTGGGGATACGCACCAGATTCTCATGGCCGATGCCAGCAATCCAGATGGCGCGGTCGATGGACGTATGGACCTGATCCGTGGAATAGATGCGCACTGCCTTGTTGGCCGCAAGCCCGCTTTTGTTGCCCTGCCAGTCCAGCGCTCTTTCGCGCATGACCAGCACGGCCGCAAGGGTCGCGGTCGAGGCAGAATCCTGAATGACGCCAGTGAAGGTTTTAGGCAGGCCGAGCGCCTGGCGCAGCCAGTCAACGACCTTCGTTTCAAGTTCGGTCGCGGAAGGCGATGTCTGCCAGAGCATACATTGCGCGGCGATGGCGCTGACCAGATATTCGGCAACGACCGAAACGGGAGCGGCATTGGCGGGGAAATAGGCGAAAAAGCGCGGGTGCTGCCAATGCGTCATACCGGGCACCAGGATATCCTCAAAATCTTTGAAGATATCCTCCATGGTTTCGCCCGTTTCCGGTGGAGAATCGGCGATATGAGCCGCAATCTCGCCCGGCGCCATCTTCGCCCGGACCGGCCTGTCGCGAAGCGAAGCACGATAATCCGCGCCCCAATTGGCCGCCTTCTCCGACCACTGCCGAAACTGCTCCCAATCCATGACGATCCTCCCTGCTCCATCGGACGGGCGGACCTTAGACCGGTTTCGATACTCGGTCGAGTATCAGAAAAGCTCGTCCAGCGCCGGCCCCAGCGGTACGATGCCGGTGGGATTGAGCGTCGAAATCGAGTAGTAGCCGCGCTTGATATGATCGAAGTCAACGGTTTCGGCAACACCTGGCCAATCGAACATACGGCGGCAGAAAGACTGGAGGTTGGCATAGTCCGACAACCGGCGGAGATTGCATTTGAACAGGCCGTGATAGGCGACATCGAAACGGACGAGGGTGACGAAGAGCCTGATATCGCTTTCCGTCGGATTGGCGGCAAAGAGGAAATCCCTGCTCTCCAGCTCGGTTTCGATCTGATCGAGGCAATCGAAGACCTCGTTGAAGGCTTCTTCATAGGCGATCTGCGTCGTGGCGAAGCCCGCGCGATAGACGCCATTGTTGAGAGCGGGATAGATCCGGGCATTGAAACTGTCGATTTCATCCCGCTTACCGGCCGGATAGAGATCGATGTCATTGCGGGCAAGATCGCCAAAGCCATCATTCAGCATGCGCAGAATATCGGAGGATTCGTTGTTGACGATCGTGCCCTTCTGCTTGTCCCATAGGACCGGTACGGTGGCGCGGCCAGTAAACGTCGGATCAGCCTTGGTATAGATCTCATGCATGTAGCTGGCGCCGTTTATCGGATCGTTCGTCGCACCGGGATAGTCGCCAAACTGCCAGCCCTGCTTGGACAACACGGGTTCGACGATGGAAACGGAAATGACCTCTTCCAGACCCTTCAGCTTGCGGCCAATCAGGGTACGTGAAGCCCAGGGGCAGATCAGAGCGACGTAAAGATGATAGCGGCCGGCCTCTGCTTTGAAACCGCCGTCACCCGTCGGTCCTGCACGACCATCGGGCGTGACCCAGTTGCGGAAGCTCGAAATCTGGCGAACGAAACCGCCCTTCTCATCCTTGGCCTGGACCGGCTGCCAATCCTCAGTCCATTTTCCATTTACCAGCAAGGCTCTGTCTCCGCTCGCACGCGTTCCTATAGGCGCGAAGCATAGCGGAACAAAATTTCACTGGAATAACGCAAACTTGAAACAGACTGTCTACCTGGCGAATGCAGATGCCTCTATGTATCAAATGACGCGTTTGCGATCAGGTTTATCGGAGAAATCCCATGGCGACATCCGTTTCCAACGTCAGGACCGACCATGCCAGCCGCTATCTCCAGCAGCTCTGCAAGCATTGGAGCCATCGCTTCAGCGTGGAATTCGATGCGGCTGCCGGCAGGGTGCCGTTCGGCGCGGAAAACTTCCTCGATCTGGCGGCCGAACCCGGCAACCTCGTCATGACGCTGACGGTCGAGAAGCCCGAAGACCTCGAGCGCATGCAGAACGTCGTTGCCGACCACCTCAAGCGCTTCGCCTTCCGCGAGGAGCTCGACGTAAGCTGGGCTGCTCGAATTTAAGTTTTCATCCGCTATTTATAACCAGCCAACGGCCAGTTTCGATCGCCTGCGGCAAATGCTCTCTAAGGAAGAAGCCCTCATGACATCAAGCAATAGCCGCGAATCCCAATATCCGATCGACAAGCTCTTTCTCGACCGCTGGTCGCCGCGCGCCTTTTCCAACGAGACCCTGCCGGAAGCCGACCTGCTGACCATTCTGGAAGCGGCGCATTGGGCACCCTCCGCCTCGAACCTGCAGCCCTGGCGTTTCCTCTATGCTCTGCGCGGCTCGGAACATTGGGACCGGTTTTTGAGCGTCCTGATCGACTTCAATCAGGGCTGGGTGAAATCCGCTGGTGCGCTGCTTTTTGTCATTTCCCGCACTCACAGCGGCGAGCTTGGCTCCGCCGAGCAGAAGCCCAGCTACAGCCACTCTTTCGATGCGGGCGCGGCTTGGGGCTTCCTGGCCATCCAAGCACATTTAGCCGGCTATGAAGCTCATGGCATGACGGGCTTCCACGTCGAAAAGGCGTATGAGGTTCTCGGCATTCCGGATGGCTTCCGCGTCGAGGCTGCCGTTGCGATCGGCAAGATCGGCGACAAGAATCAACTTCCGGAAAAGCTGCGCGAGCGCGAAGTGCCGAGCCAGCGCAATCCGCTTTCAGGACTGGCCTTCAACGGTACCTTCATCGCCAAGTAATCGATAAAAAAGAAAGGCCCGCCGAAACTATCCGGCGGGCCTTTTGTGTCTTCGTCAAACAATCAGATGTCGAGATTGGCGACGTTCAGCGCATTGTCCTGAATGAACTCGCGCCGCGGCTCGACCTCATCGCCCATGAGCCGGGCAAAGAGGCCATCTGCATCGGTCGCATCCGTGACCCTCACCTGCAGCAGCGAGCGGACGTTCGGGTCGAGCGTCGTTTCCCAGAGCTGCTCGGCATTCATCTCGCCGAGGCCTTTATAACGCTGCAGCGTCAGCCCCTTGCGGCCGCCGGCGAAGATCGTGTCCAGCAGCTGGCGAGGGCCGGAAATCTCCGTCTCTCCATCGCGGCGAACGAGCTTTGGCGGTGTGATATAGACTTCCTTTAGCCGCGCGCCGAGCTGATCGATAAGGCGGGCATCCTGCGAACCGATCAGTGCCATGTCGAGGAAGACGACTTCCTTGACGCCGCGTACGGTGCGCTCAAAGCGCAGGCCGCCCTCGCTCGTCACGGCACCAGTCCAGCCGCGCTCGGTTTCCTCGGCGATGACATCGAGCCGCTTGGCAACGTCATTGGCGAGTGCCTCCGCACGCGCGGGATCGCTGACCATTTCGGCATTGAGAGCGCCTGCAATTGCCGCCTGCTCGACGACGGAGCGATTATAGCGGGAATGCAGATTGTCGATCAGCGTGCGCAGGCGCAGTGCGTCGTAGATCGCCTCGCGCAGATCCTGACCGGTACGGACTTCGCCGTTGCCGAGGCGCAGGCTTGCATCGTCCGTGCCCTGGCCGATCAGATATTCTTCCAGTGCCTTCTCGTCCTTGACATATTGCACCGACTTGCCGCGCGTCACCTTGTAGAGCGGCGGCTGGGCGATATAGAGATGGCCGCGCTCGATGAGATCGGGCATCTGCCGGAAGAAGAAGGTCAGCAGCAGCGTGCGGATATGCGCGCCGTCGACGTCTGCGTCCGTCATGATGATGATCTTGTGATAGCGGAGCTTTTCGGCATTGAATTCGTCCTTGCCGATGCCGGTGCCGAGCGCGGTAATGAGCGTGCCGATTTCTTGGCTCGATAACATCTTGTCGAAGCGTGCGCGCTCGACGTTGAGGATCTTGCCACGCAGCGGCAGGATGGCCTGGTTTTCGCGCGAACGGCCCTGCTTGGCCGAACCGCCTGCCGAGTCGCCCTCGACGAGGAAGACTTCAGACTTGGCGGGATCACGCTCCGAGCAGTCGGCAAGCTTGCCGGGGAGCGAGGCGATATCAAGCGCGCCCTTGCGGCGGGTCAACTCGCGGGCCTTGCGGGCAGCTTCGCGGGCAGCTGCGGCTTCGACGACCTTGCCGACCAGAACCTTGGCTTCGGACGGATGTTCTTCGAGCCAGGTGCTGAGGGCTTCGTTGACCAGGCTCTCGACGACGGGGCGAACTTCGGAGGAAACCAGCTTGTCCTTGGTTTGCGACGAGAATTTCGGATCGGGAACCTTGACCGACAGCACGGCGGTCAGGCCTTCGCGGCAGTCGTCGCCGGTCAGCGTCACCTTTTCCTTTTTGGTAATGCCCGAGCTGTCCGCATAGGAGGTGATCTGGCGCGTCAGGGCAGCGCGGAAGCCGGCCATGTGCGTGCCGCCGTCGCGCTGCGGAATGTTGTTGGTGAAGCAGAGTACGTTTTCGTGGTAGCTGTCGTTCCACCACATCGCAACTTCGACGGTGATTCCGTCCTTCTCGCTGCGGATCGAAACCGGCTTTTGGACCAGCGGCTTCTTGGCGCGATCGAGATAGGAGACGAAGGCTTCCAGGCCGCCGTCGTAAAGCAACTCTTCCTGCCTGACGTCGGAATGACGCTTGTCGGTCAGAAGGATGCGGACGCCGGAATTCAGAAAAGCGAGTTCGCGCAGACGATGCTCGAGCGTGCCGTAGTCGAACTCAATCATGGTGAAGGTTTCGGAGCTCGGCATGAAGCTGACTTCGGTGCCGGTCTCGCCGCCCGCATCACCCGTTTCCTTCAGCGGTGCATCCGCCACGCCATGGGTGAAGCTCATTTCATGGATCTTGCCCTGGCGGCGGATCTTCAGCTTCAGCCAGACGGACAGCGCATTGACGACCGAAACGCCGACGCCATGCAGACCGCCGGAAACCTTATAGGAATTCTGGTCGAACTTACCGCCGGCATGAAGCTGGGTCATGATAACCTCAGCCGCCGAAACACCTTCGCCGCTGTGAATATCCGTCGGGATACCGCGGCCGTTATCGGTGACCGTGACCGAACCGTCGGGATTGAGCGTCACCGTTACGATATCGGCATGGCCGGCCAAGGCCTCGTCGATCGCGTTATCGACGACCTCATAGACCATATGATGCAGGCCCGAGCCGTCATCCGTATCGCCGATATACATGCCGGGACGCTTGCGCACCGCATCGAGGCCCTTCAGGACCTTGATGGAATCTGCGCCATACTCGGCGTTGCCACCATTATCGGTTACGGACGTGTCGGTCATATATTGAAGTCTTTCCAGTGTTTAGAGAACGCTGCCGATCCGTAGAGTATGATGCCGAAAAGTGTGAGCGGTTTTCGGACGGCATCATGCTCTACTTCTTTGAGTTTAGAGCGGATTCAGATTTCAGGTCGTTTCGACCCGAAATCTTCCGACTCTAACGAATCAGCGGTTTTTCCTAGCCTGTATATAGGATGTTTCACCCTGAAGTTCCAAACGGAAGGCCCCGAAATCAGGTATAAAACAGGGGATTAAGGCGGTTTTCAGCCGGTTTTTCCGGCATTTTCCAGAACCTTCGAGAGTTCGCGGATTGTTGCCGCGTCAAGGCTGCGGATCTTGCCTGCCAAGTGATTGACAAAGGCCGTATATTCCGGCGAAAGCCCGGAGGTATCGACGACAACGCGGGGGTCGGAAAACCGCGCCAGTAGGAACAATTCCTCGGCCTCGTCCCAGATGATGTTGAAATAACCGGCGATGCGCTGCAGGAGATCGAAGGTCGGCAGGCCGCGCTTTCCGTGTTCTAAGGCGGATAAATAAGCCGGAGTCACGTTCAGCGCAGTCGCCATCTGCTTCTGCGAGACGCCTTTACGCAGCCGCAGCTTGCGTACCGCTTCGCCGAACGGGGTCAAAGCTTTTCCCCCTTCAGGCGCGACAGGCGGATATAAAGCGCACCCTCGCCGCCGTGATGCTGCGCCGCCGTCTCATAAGAGGAAATCAGAAAGCGGAATTCGGGCTTGGAAAACCAGAGCGGCACGGCACGCTTCAGGGCTCCCTCGCTGCCCATGGAGCTGCCCTTGCCTGTTATGACGAGCACATGGCGAAGGCCGCGGCTATGGGCGCGCAGCAGGAAATCCAGAAGCATGCCATGGGCCTCGCTCTGGATGAGCCCGTGAAGATCGATCCTGGCCTCAAGTGCCAGATGCCCCCTGGCGATCTTGCGCTTGACGGGGCGTTCGAGCGGATGATGGCGGCCAGCGGGCTGCTTTACAGGCGCGGGAGCTTCCTGCGTTTCGGCCGAGGGAGGCACTGGCTTCGTCCTTGCGGCGCGGGCGCTTTCTTCGATTTCGGCTTCCGCCTGCAGTGCCGCTTCGAAAGCCTCTATATCGGCCACACGTCCGGGCATGGGACGCGTGCTCTTGGCGACCTTACCCCATAGGATTCGGTCTTCCGTGCTGAGCTTTCGTTCCTTGTTCTGCCGTTCCGGGGCCATCAGCCGAACCTCTGCGCCGCCGCCTTCGGGATGAGTATATAAAAATCGGCGTCATTGCGCACGGTCCCGGCAAGCTCGCCGGCATCGTAGCCGGAGCCGGTAAAGATATCGCCACGCGCCGGCCCAACGATCGCCGAACCCGTATCGAGCGCCAGCATCAACCGGGCGAAGGGCTTGCCTGCATCGAGGTGCTTCAGGCTTTCAGACCGGATGAAGAAGGGAAAACCGAAGGTGTGGATAAGCCTGTCGACCGCAAGGGAACGGCCAGGTACCAGCGGCACCTTCGCCGCTGCAATCGGCCCAAGAGCCGGGTCGCTAACATCGGCCTCGCGGAAGAAGATATAAGATCGATTGTGCCAGAGGACTTCATCGACCTGCTCGGGGTGTGCGTAGAGCCAGTCGCGGATCGTCTGCATGGAGATCGTCGCGCGATCCAGCAGGCCGCGGTCGATGAGCAGGCGACCGACCGCCGAAAAGGGATGACCGGCCTTGGCGGCATAGGTGATGCGGCCGAGACGCCCGTCAGGATAGCGCAGACGTGCCGCGCCCTGCACATGCACGAAGAAAATGTCGACCTTGGATTTCGCCCAGGCGATCTCCAGGCCCTTGCCATCGAGATAGCCGCGATCGATTTCGCCGCGGTCGGGATAAGCTGAAATCGAATCGCCCTGAAGCCTCCCGAACATGTAGGTAGGATCGAGCTCGGCGGGGCGATTGCTGTCATCGAGATCGATGAGATCGTCCGGTCGACGATAAAAGGGATAGCGGTATATCTCGTTCGGCTCGGCGGAGACTTCTATTTCCGGCTCATAGAAGGCTGTTACAAAGCCGGCCGCGCCGCCATCACGGCGAATGAAAAAGGGCTGACAGTGTTGCTCGAAGAAAGCCCGGGCTTCGGCCGAATTGCGCGGTTCCTTGCCTTCCGCCGCTTCGAGGAGCGTCAGGAGATCATCGGCCGACAGTCCCACTGCACCCGTGCGATAGGACTTCACATCGCGGATATAGGCGCGACAGTCTTTCATCGCGCGAAAAAGGCTGGAAGGATCGTCGTCCTCCCAGCCCTTCAGATCGGCGAAGGTTGCCGGTTCCAGCCTGAAATCCTGCGATAGGCTCGTCATTGTTCCGATTCGGTCGCCACAAGTTTCCAGTTCGGATCGCGCGAACGCGTGTCGCGGGCGAAGGTCCAGAGATCGCTGACCTCGGCCACCGCTTCGGCATCGCCATCGATCAAAGTGCCGGCCTTGTCGTAGGTGGCCGAGATCATCTGGCTGACGATGCGCATGGTGATGAGGACATCCGTTCCCTTCACCTCGGCGGTGACGATATCGGCCTTGTCGATACCGACAAAGGTGGACTTCACCTTTTCGCCCCTGGCTTCGCGTTCGGCGATGGCGGCATCGAAGCCCTCGTAGACCTCGCGCGACAGCAGGCCTTTCAGCGACTTGCGATCACCCTCGGCAAAGGCCATGACGATCATCTCGTAGGCCATCCGGGCACCGTTGACGAATTCCTTGGGATTGAAAGAAGGATCCGCCTTGCTCACGTCGCGCAGCGAATCATTGAGCGGCGTGCCGGCCGGGGTAAAGGCATCGATGGCAGCAAAACGATCTTCCTCTTCGGTCCCATCGCGCCGCGGCAAGGTCACCACCTTACCGGCATCCGGTGCCGTTGGGCCATTGGCCGGATCTGCGGAACCATAGAGATCGCGCGGCGGCTTCTCATTCCCCGTGCGGCGGCCGAGAACGCTGCGCAGCTGAAAGAAGATCAGCACCGCTGCCACCAGGAAAAAGATCGTCACAAAATCGTTTGCACCCATCTCGTATCGGAACCACCGTTAAAATTAAAAGATCAATCCCCATATAGTCCGCATCGATCTATCATTCAAATAGCGGACCGGTTTCTTTATTATACGCGCGAAACCAACGCTTACGCGAAGAAACCCCGCTCTCAGGACCACCGTAACATGCGCCTATCACTTCTTCCTATCTTCGTCTTTCTGATGCCTCTGGCTGAAATTGCCGGATTCATCGTGGTTGGAAAGATGATCGGCGTCTGGGCGACACTGGGGCTTGTCATCCTCAGCGTGCTGCTCGGTGCTGCTCTTTTGAGAATCCAGGGCATCGGCATTCTTCAGCGCATTTCGGCCGAAAGCCGCAATGGCGGCGATCCCGGCCGCGAGATGGTGCATGGCGCCATGATCGTCGTTGCCGCCTTCTTCCTGATGCTGCCCGGCTTCATCTCTGATATCATCGGCCTGCTGCTCTTCATCCCGGCCGTACGCGATCTCGCCTGGCAGGTTTTGCGCAAGCGCATCGTCGTCGTCGGCAATTCGCGGGCGTTCCGCCGCGGGCAGGGCCCGGGCCCGGGCCCGGGCGCCGGACCGCAAGGCCGGCCGAACAAACCCGGGAACGTTGTCGATCTCGATGAAGGCGATTTCCATCGGGAGCCAAACCGCAACTCGCCCTGGTCGGACCAAAAGCGGCTGGAAGACTAGAGAACGGCCTCCGGAGTGCCGGAGCCATAAGGGTTGTAAGCCCCTTTTCTAAATGCTAGATGGCGACACCCATCGAGACGTGAGAGGACACCCCCATGGCCAACGAGACCAACGGCAACGGTGCTGCCAGCCCGAGCCTCAGCATCCTTGCTCAGTACACCAAGGATCTTTCCTTCGAAAATCCGGGTGCCCCGCGCTCGCTTCAGGCCCGGGAAAATGCTCCCGACATCAATATCAATGTGAACGTCAACGCCAACCCGCTGTCGGATTCCGATTTCGACGTCGTGCTGACGCTGAGCGCCGAAGCCAAGGATGGCGAGCGCGTTCTCTTTCACACCGAGCTGGTTTATGGCGGTGTCTTCCGCGTCACCGGTTTCCCGCAGGAACACATGCTGCCGCTGCTCTTCATCGAATGCCCGCGCCTGCTGTTCCCCTTCGCACGCCAGATCATCGCCGACGTCACGCGCAACGGCGGCTTCCCGCCGCTGATGATCGATCCGATCGATTTCGCTCAGATGTTCACGCAGCGCATGGCCGAAGAACAGGCCCGCGCCCAGGTTTCGGCCGTTCCGAACTGAGCCTCGATTTTTCCTGTTCTGGAAACGAAAATGCCCGGATCGCACGTCCGGGCATTTTCTTTTGATTCTTGAAAAAACGCCCTATTCGGAAGCAGGGTATTTCGACCAGATTCCCTTCGTGCCGAGCTTGGCGACCAGCGCCGCATGAGCCGCGAGTTCCTCCTCGGTTAGCCGGCTCGGCAGCGGAGCGGGCCGCGCCAAGATATCGACGACGATTTCCTCCGCGACATCGTTCTGGCGCGAGCGCGCCGATGAACCGGTGACACTGCCAAGCCCGAGCGCCGTCTGCCGGCCGCCGATCATCTCGATATAGACTTCAGCCAGCAGTTCGGAGTCGAGCAACGCGCCATGTTTCGTGCGGTGCGAGTTGTCGATGCCGTAGCGACGGCAAAGAGCATCGAGCGAATTCGGACCCATCGGATGTTTGCGCCGGGCCATGGCCAAAGTATCGATCACCATGTCGGGCAGGATCGGCGGCCGGCCTAGCCTTGCGAATTCGGCGTTGACGAAACCCATGTCGAAGGTGGCGTTGTGCGCGATCCATTTGGCATCGCCGAAGAAGTTGAGGATCTTGTCGGCGACCTCTTCGAAGGGCGGCTTGTCCTTCAGCGATTCGTCGGTGATGCCGTGCACCGCGAGCGCATCCGGATGCACCTTGCGATCACCCGGATTGATATAGAGGTGCAGCGTGTTTCCTGTCGGGAAATGGTTGATGAGCTCGATACCGCCAATTTCAATGATCCGGTCGGCCCTGTTGTCGAGGCCCGTGGTTTCCGTATCGAAAATGATCTCGCGCATATCGAAACTCCGCTTTCCTATGTCTTGCTCTGCTGCTTGCGCCGCAGATCAGCAATAATCTCTCTGACCTGCTCGCCGGCCGCCTCGATACTTCCGCCGGTATCGATGACGTAATCGGCGCGCGCGCGCTTTTCCGCATCCGGCGTCTGGCGGGAGAGAATCATATTGAATTTTTCCTCCGTCATGCCCGGTCGGGCAAGCACCCTCTCCCGCTGAATCTGTGGATCGCAGCTGACGACAACAACCTTATCCACTCGTTTGTCGGCGCCGGTTTCGAACAGCAGCGGAATATCCAGCACCACCAGATCGGCGCCGGCCTCGCTTTGACGTTCCAGGAACTGACGCTCGCGTTCGCGCACCAGCGGATGAACGATGGCCTCGAGACGCTTGAAACCGGAGGGATCGCCGGCAAGCTTTCGGCTGAGCTCCTGCCGATCGACCTTACCGCCGCTGGTCGTTCCCGGAAAGGAAGCCTCGACCAGCTGCACGGCTTCGCCACTATAGAGATCATGCACGACCGCATCGGAATCGTTCACCGGTATTCCGGCTTCAGCGAAAAGTTTTGCCGAGGTCGATTTTCCCATGCCGATCGATCCGGTGAGCCCGATCTTGATCATATTAGTGCTTTTCCATATCGGCGATGATCAATGCCCTCAAGGTTTCATCGACCGCCGGACGTTTTCCGAACCATTTCTCGAAGCCCGGCACGGCCTGATGCAGCAGCATGCCGAGGCCATCGACGATGGCGAAGCCCTGTTCCTGGGCCTGGGCGAGAAGCGGTGTCTTCAACGGTACATAGACAATGTCGGTGACGACGGCGCCGTCTGCAAGAGAGGAAAAATCGATACGGGGCGATGCTTCGCCGTCCATGCCGAGCGATGTCGTATTGATAAAGAGACCGGCGCCCTGCATCACCTCATGGAGTGCGGCCATCGGATGGGCATGGATCCGGTCGCCGAAGCGATCCGCCAATTCCTGCGCCCGCTCGACCGTGCGGTTGACCACATGAATTTCCTTGAAGCCGCGGTCGCGCACCGCCTGGATCACGGCGCGGCTGGCACCCCCTGCCCCGAGGATGACGGCACGATCGCTACGATCCCAGCCAGGGTGACGCTCATCCAGGTTTGCCGTGAAGCCGCGGCTATCGGTGTTCGTTGCGTGCAGCTCGCCGCCTTCGAGCCACAGGGTGTTGGACGCGCCCAATTCTTCCGAAAGTTCGTCAGGCCGATCAGCGAGTTTGAACGCCGCTTCCTTATGGGGGATGGTGACGTTGCCGCCCACGAAGCCGCTGGTGCCGTCCTTCAAGGATGCAATGAAGGCTTCGAAAGCTTCTACGGCAACCTCATGGGCGCGATAGCTGCCGGCCAGACCGAGCTGTTTCAGCCAGTATCCATGGATGAGCGGCGAGCGCGAATGCTTGACCGGATAACCCGTTACAAAAGCGTTTACGCTTTGTGTTTCACGTGAATCATCCATCGATCGTCCCCAACTCTCGCAGTTTTTCCAGAAGCGGCAGCATCGGCAATCCAACGATGGTGAAATAGTCGCCGTCGATTTTGGAGAAGAGCTGGATGCCTTCGCCTTCCAGCTGATAGGCGCCGACACTCGACAAGGCCTTATCGCTGACGCGGCCCAGGTGGCGGTGAATGAAATCGGCCGATAATTCCCGCATGGTCAGATCGGCGTGAGACACATGCTCCCATATAATGTCGCCGTTGCGTGCCAACGCGATGGCGCTGTTCAGCCGATGCGTCTTTCCGGACAAGGTCCGCAGATGATTTTCCGCATCGGCTATCGACTTCGGCTTGTGGAAGACCTGGGCACCCAACGACATGGTCTGATCGGAACCGATGACGAGCGTGGCGGGAAAGCGATCGCTCACCTCTTTTGCCTTCGCCTTTGCCAGCACGAGCGCGACCGCATCCGGGCTGGCGCCACCCAGCTCCAGCGGTGCTTCGATCGCGCGCTCATCGATATCGGCAGCGATCGCCTGAAAATGCAATCCGGCGTTTTCCATCAGCATCCGCCGGAATGGGCTGGAGGATGCAAGGATAAGGGGCGAGGTCATGACGGCTGCCTCCGAGATAGTCATGGGGAGCGCTTAGCGCAGCTTGGGTCGCAGGGCAACAATGGCGGCAGCCGTCTCCTCGATGGAACGGCGTGTGACATCGATAATCGGCCAGTTGTGCCTGGCGCAGAGCGAGCGGGCATATTTCAGCTCTTCGGAGATCGCGGCCCGATCGGTGTAGTCGCCTCGATCGAAGCCGGGCGTCGTGCCGAGGATGCGGTTTTCGCGAACCTGTGAGATACGGTCGGTCGTCGCAACAAGTCCGACGATCAAGGGCTTCGTCGCCCTGGTAAGGCCTTCCGGCAACGGCACGCCATGGACGATCGGAATGTTTGCTGTCTTGATGCCGCGGTTGGCCAGATAGATGCTCGTTGGTGTTTTCGAGGTTCGGCTGATACCGATGATGACGACATCGGCATCATCATAGTCATCAGGCATCTGGCCGTCGTCATGATCCATGGTGAAGTTCAGCGCTTCGATGCGGGCGAAATAATCCGCATTCATCACATGCTGCGCGCCGACGCGGCGGCGCGAGGCTGTGCCGAGATAGGTCTGAAAAACATTCATGACCGGCTCGAGAACATTGACTGATGGTACGCCCATCTCCTTGCAGCGCTCAGCGATGAAATCGGCAAGTTCTCGATCGACGATCGTATAGAGGACGATACCCGGGCTGTGGTCGATCGCCTCCAAGACAGGCAGAAGCTGCTTGCGGTTTCTGATTAGCGGATAGACGTGCTCGATCGGCTGGCTGGCATGGAATTGCACGGAGGCGGCGCGGCCGGCGGAGATGAGAGTCTCGCCCGTTGAGTCAGAAATCAGGTGCAGATGAAAGAAGCTCGTCCGGTTTTCCACGCTACTTTCCATCGCCTGTTGATATCTCGGGAGAAAAGAGAGGTACGAGAAGGGGGCTATCTAGGGCAAGTGGAAAACGGCCAAGTTTTCCACATTTGGAATTTTCGAGAGACGGCTTTCGCGGCGGCTGTGGGCAATGTAGACAAGATTGGCAACACCTCGCTCATCCCCGACTTGTCCCCAGACCGGGACGAGCCAAATTTCTCTTCAACCCCCTCAAAAGATTGAAAAATCGCCTTTCTTTTCCACATATCAGCTTGTGATCCCGAAATCTCTCCCGATTCCATGCTCGAGGCGCGACAAATTGGACAGGCAAGGGACGAACTTTAATCCTTGCTACTCACCGACTCTAAGAAATAGAAACCTTTTAATATATGTTTGGTTTTATATAGGACGACGTCTGTGACCGATGAACGCCGGAAGATCCTGCGGGTGCTGAGCGGCGAAACGCTCACCCCTCCTCCCCTCTGGCTGATGAGACAGGCAGGTCGCTATCTACCCGAATATCGTGAAACGCGTGCGAAAGCCGGAAGTTTCCTCGATCTCTGTTATACGCCCGACTACGCTGTCGAAGTGACGCTGCAGCCGATCCGGCGTTATGGCTTCGATGCTGCCATTCTCTTCTCCGATATTCTCGTCATCCCGGATGCGCTGAAGCGGAATGTTCGCTTCACCGAGGGACATGGGCCGGAAATGGATCCAATCGACGAGACGGGTATCCTGGCTTTGAAACCAGAGGGCATTCTGGCGTATCTAGAGCCCGTCATGGAGACGGTGCGACGGCTGCGGCGGGACTTGCCCCAGGAAACCACGCTTCTTGGCTTCTGTGGAGCTCCCTGGACCGTTGCGACCTATATGATCGCCGGACACGGCACCCCGGATCAGGCTCCTGCCCGGCTGTTTGCCTATCGCTATCCTAAGGCCTTCGAACATCTGCTGATGCTGCTTGCCGAGATCTCGGCCGATTACCTCGTGGCGCAGATCGATGCCGGTGCGGATGCCGTGCAGATTTTCGATTCCTGGGCGGGCGTGCTTGGTGAGAAGGAATTCGAGGCTTTCGCCATCAAGCCCGTCGCGAAGATGATCGCGTCGATCAAGACGCGGCGGCCGCGGGCTCGGGTAATCGCCTTCGCCAAGGGAGCGGGCTATCTGCTGAAAACCTATCGGCAGAAGACCGGTGCCGATGCGATCGGGCTTGATTGGTCCGTACCGCTGGCCTTCGCGCGGGAGCTTCAGAAGGATGGCCCGGTGCAGGGCAATCTCGATCCGATGCGTGTCGTTGCCGGCGGCAAGGCGCTGGACGACGGGATCGACGATATCCTGCAGCAGCTCGGGAATGGCCCGCTGATCTTCAATCTTGGGCACGGCATTACGCCGCAAGCTGATCCGGCCAATGTGGCGGCGCTGGTCGAACGCGTGCGGGGATGGAGGAGCTGATGACCGTGGAAAAGCAGACGGATTCCGCGGCGGGCCAGAAGGCCGGACGGCGGGCCTATTTCATGATCCTGATCTTTGCGGCGCTGGCGATCGGGCTTTTCGCCTGGCATCCGGCCGATCTTTATCTCTGGATCAAGGCGCTGCACATCATCGCCGTGATCTCGTGGATGGCCGGCATGTTCTATCTGCCGCGGCTTTTCGTCTATCACACCGATGCCGAACCCGGCTCCCAGCAATCCGAGACGTTCAAGGTGATGGAACAGCGGCTGCTGCGCTACATCATCAACCCGGCGATGATCCTGACCTGGATTTTCGGGCTTTATCTTGCCTGGTCGGTGTATGATTTCCAGGGCGGATGGCTGCATGCCAAGATCGGGCTTGTCTTGGTTCTCTCGGGCGTTCACGGCCATTTCAGCAGTGCGGTCCGCGCCTTTGCCCGCGACGAGAACAAGCATTCGGCGCGCTACTGGCGTGTCATGAACGAGGCGCCGACGCTTTTGATGATCGCAATCGTCATTCTCGTGGTCGTCAAGCCGTTTGCGTGAAGCGGGACCGTATTAGGGGGCGGCGTTAAATTTCTTTCATTTTGCCTGCCCCCCTTGCGGTTCAGAAAGTGAGTCGCTATTTTCCCGCCATCTTCTCTTCGTGGCATGTATCCATTCTGTCGCCCGCGAGCGCCCCTATCGCGGTTCTGAATACGAGCAACATTGCCTTTCCCCTCCTAAAAAAATGAGTAATTCCCTTCATGGCTGAAATGAAGCTTCAGGAACTGAAAAATAAATCCCCGACCGATCTCCTGGCCTTTGCCGAATCGCTCGAGGTCGAAAACGCCAGCACGATGCGCAAACAGGAACTGATGTTTGCAATTCTGAAGGAATTGGCGAGCCAAGACGTAGAAATCATCGGCGAGGGCGTCGTCGAAGTTTTGCAGGACGGCTTCGGTTTCTTGCGTTCCGCGAATGCAAACTATCTTCCCGGTCCGGACGATATCTACATCTCCCCCTCCCAGATCCGCCGCTTCTCCTTGAAGACCGGCGACACGGTCGAGGGACCGATCCGCGGACCGAAGGAAGGCGAACGTTATTTCGCGCTCCTTAAAGTCAACACCATCAATTTCGACGATCCGGAAAAGATCCGTCACAAGGTTCACTTCGATAATCTGACGCCGCTCTATCCCAATGAGCGCTTCCGCATGGAACTCGACGTACCCACGTCGAAGGATCTTTCGCCCCGCGTGATCGATCTTGTTGCACCGCTCGGCAAGGGCCAGCGCGGCCTGATCGTCGCTCCGCCGCGCACGGGTAAGACCGTCCTGCTGCAGAACATCGCCCATTCGATCACCGCCAATCATCCGGATTGCTACCTGATCGTTCTCTTGATCGACGAGCGTCCGGAAGAAGTGACTGATATGCAGCGCTCCGTCCGCGGCGAAGTCATCTCGTCGACCTTCGACGAGCCGGCCGTGCGCCATGTTCAGGTCGCCGAAATGGTCATCGAAAAGGCCAAGCGCCTCGTCGAGCACGGCCGCGACGTCGTCATCCTGCTCGATTCCATCACCCGCCTCGGCCGCGCCTACAACACCGTCGTCCCCTCTTCCGGCAAGGTCTTGACCGGTGGTGTCGACGCCAACGCCCTGCAGCGCCCGAAGCGCTTCTTCGGTGCCGCGCGTAATATCGAAGAAGGTGGTTCGCTGACGATCATCGCGACGGCCCTGATCGATACCGGCAGCCGCATGGATGAAGTGATCTTTGAAGAGTTCAAGGGTACCGGTAACTCGGAAATCGTTCTTGACCGTAAGGTGGCCGACAAGCGCATCTTCCCGGCGATGGATATCCTCAAGTCCGGTACGCGCAAGGAAGACCTTCTCGTTCCGCGCCAGGATCTGCAAAAGATCTTCGTTCTTCGCCGTATCCTCGCGCCCATGGGCACGACCGATGCGATCGAATTCCTGATCGACAAGCTCAAGCAGACGAAGAACAACCCGGATTTCTTCGATTCGATGAACACCTAACCTGCTACGGGATTGCTCCTGTCGAAGGATTATCGGTGTTGAATAGTGCTATGATCGGGCTGCGTTATGCGGCCCGATTTTGTTTTTGATGTATCGAACGTCGAAGTCAGAAATTCTTCGGCAATCGATTCGGATGCGGTTCAATCTGATGTTGGCGACAAGCGAGACAATCTATGCACTATCCAGCGGCGGCTTGCCCGCTGGAGTTGCTGTGGTGCGTATCAGCGGAAATGGAGCCTTTCGCGCGGCCAAGTCGCTTGCTGGCGCGTTGCCGATGCCACGACAAGCGACTCTTAAAACGATTCGGACTCGTAACGATCTAATTATCGACCGAGCTCTTGTCCTGACTTTTCCCGGTCCTGCCTCCTTCACGGGTGAGGATTGCGTGGAAATTCACGTTCACGGCGGCAAGGCGGTGGTGAACGCGCTCCTCGACGAGCTCTCGAGGTTCGAAAACTTTCGCCTAGCGGAACATGGGGAGTTCTCCCGACGAGCGCTGGAAAATGGAAAGATGGATCTGGTGGAGGTAGAAGGCCTTGCCGATCTTATCAGCGCCGAAACCGAGATGCAGCGGCGGCTCGCAATGGAGCATGCCGCCGGGGGGCTATCGGACCTCTATAACAGCTGGGCAGATCGTTTAACGCGCGCGCGTGCTCTGATCGAAGCGGAGCTGGACTTTGCCGATGAGGATGATGTCCCCGGCTCCGTATCGGATATGGTCTGGGCGGATATGAAGCAATTGCACCGCGAGCTGTCTGACCATCTTGCAGGCGCCGATCTCGGCGAGATTATTCGCGACGGGCTAAAGGTGGTGATCGCGGGCCCACCCAATGCCGGCAAATCCAGCCTGATGAACGCGCTAGCGAAGCGCGAAGTGGCGATTGTCACAGACATTGCCGGAACCACCCGTGACGTGCTGCACGTCGATCTGAATATCGAGGGATATGCAGTCAAGCTCTACGATACGGCGGGGCTTCGGGAGACTAACGAGATCGTCGAGCGTGAAGGCATTCGCCGTGCGTTACGCACAGTGGCAGACGCAGATCTGGTTTTATCTCTGGCCGAAATCGGCGAGGAACCGCAACGCGCCTTTCCAGGCTTTGCCGGCAAGGTGCTGACTGTCGGAACAAAATCTGATATTCACCCCGGCATTCACAATCGCTATGATGTAATGATTTCAGCCGTGGACGTCGCCGGATTGAATGAGTTGCATGAGCTTCTTCGGCGGGATTTGCAGGCACGTTCGGGAATGCTGTCCCTGGCTCTTCCTAGCCGCTTGCGTCATCGCACATTGCTGACCGATAGCCTTGGTGCGGTGGCGGCGGCGCTCGCGTTCGAGGATCGAGGTCTGGATATTAGAGCGGAGTACTTGCGGCAGGCGGCCACGAGCTTGGGGCGCATAACCGGACGCGTCGATGTCGAAGATCTACTGGATGTGATCTTCTCGGAATTCTGCATCGGCAAATGATTCACGTGAAACAGAGAGCGGCATACCCTAGCTGAACGTTTCACGTGAAACCTTCTTGACTCCTGAAATTGGTGTGCCAAACAAACGGCACGGCCGAGGACTTGATGATGTTCGATAAAGCGTATGATGTGATTGTTGTGGGCGGTGGTCATGCAGGGAGCGAAGCTGCCGCTGCATCGGCGCGCTTGGGCGCGCGCACGGCGCTCGTGACGCATAGGCGCGAGACGATCGGTGTCATGTCCTGCAATCCCGCGATTGGCGGACTTGGCAAGGGTCACTTGGTTCGCGAAATTGACGCTCTTGACGGCTTGATGGGCCGCGTCGCGGATGCGGCGGGCATTCAATTTCGCATGCTCAATCGCAAGAAAGGCCCGGCGGTGCGAGGCCCCCGCACGCAGGCGGATCGGAAGCTGTATCGCCTGGCCATGCAAGCAGAGATCGCCGCCATCGATAATCTCGATGTTATAGAGGGTGACGCTTTCGATCTTGCCTTTGAGCACGGCCGCGTGTCCGCCGTGATCTTGAAGGACGGGCGTCATATTCCCTGTGGGGCCGTCGTCCTGACAACAGGGACTTTTCTTCGCGGCCTTATCCACATCGGCGATAGAAAGATACCGGCGGGCCGCGTCGGAGAAGAACCCTCTATTGGACTCTCGAATACGTTGCTCCGGCATGGACTGGCATTGGGTCGGTTGAAGACCGGGACACCTGCCCGGCTTGATGGTGCAACGATCGATTGGGACTCGGTCGGGCGTCAGGGTGCGGATGAAGATCCGACGCCTTTTTCCTTCATGACGGATGCTATCGTGAATCCGCAGATCGAATGCGGTGTTACCCGCACGACGCCGGAAACGCATAGAATTATTGCTGAAAACCTGAAGCGGTCGGCGATGTATTCAGGGCAGATTGAAGGTGTCGGGCCACGCTATTGTCCTTCCATAGAGGACAAGATCGTCAAGTTCGGCGAGCGTGATGGCCACCAGATCTTTCTGGAGCCAGAAGGTTTGGACGACACTACGGTCTACCCGAACGGCATATCCACGTCCCTGCCGGAGGACGTTCAAGAGGAATTCGTCAGGACCATTCCGGGTCTGGAACGAGTTCGCATTCTTCAACATGCGTACGCGATCGAATACGACCATGTCGATCCGCGCGAATTGAAGCTGTCCCTGGAAGTGGAGAAGATTCCCGGCCTTTTTCTGGCAGGCCAGATCAATGGTACAACGGGATATGAAGAAGCTGGCGCTCAGGGGCTCGTTGCGGGACTGAATGCTGCGCGTCTAGCGGCGGGCGGCAAATCAATCGAGTTCAGTCGTACGGAATCCTATATTGGGGTGATGATTGACGATTTGACCTCGCGCGGTGTCGCGGAACCTTATCGCATGTTTACATCGCGGGCGGAGTATCGCCTATCGCTGCGGGCAGACAACGCAGACGTTCGTCTGACGCCGATGGGTATTGCCGTAGGCTGCGTCGGTTCTGATCGGGCCATGCGCTTCGAGCAGTATATAAAGACTCTTGACCAGGCCCGCGATCGCTTGAAGAGCTTGACGGTTACGCCGAATGAAGCAGAACGCGCCGGAATGCATCTTAACAAGGATGGCCAACGCCGCTCGGCTTATGAGCTTCTTTCGCATCCGGGCCAGTCCATTGAAAGTCTCTCGCACATTTGGCCGGAACTGCATTCAATGCAGCGAAGGATTGGCGAGGCGATAGAAATCGAGGCGGCCTACGCCGTTTATATGGATCGCCAGACCGCCGATATCGTTCAGGCTCGGAGAGAGGAAGAGCGTGCCATACCGGCAGAATTCGACTTCTCCGTTATTTCGGGATTATCCAACGAGCTGAAGCAGAAGCTCACGGCCGCCCGCCCCAAGAATATCGCGCAAGCATCACGCCTTGACGGAATGACGCCGGCTGCAATCTCTTTGCTGTTGGCTTATCTAAGGAAGTTGGGTACAGCCGAAGAGCAGAAACTCGTTTCCTGACAATACAAGGTTAGAGAGTCCATAATATGGAATTGAACGGCGTACGTGTTTCACGTGAAACACAGGAGCGGCTGCAGCATTTTGCACAACTCTTTCAAAAATGGGCAAAGACCATCAATCTTGTCGCGCCGTCCACAATCGATGATCTCTGGCGTCGCCATATCTCGGACAGTGCGCAGATTTTTCAATTGCATCCCGTAACCGATCATTGGGTTGATTTGGGAAGCGGTGGCGGATTTCCGGGCGTGATAACTGCGATCCTGCTTGCAGAAAAAGGCGCAGGTCATGTCGATCTGGTCGAGAGCAATCAGAAGAAAGCTGCTTTTCTGCGCGTCTGTCTGCGTGAATGCGATGCCCGCGGCGCGGTTCATGCCATTCGTATCGAAGAGGCACCCGCAGCCATCCAAAACTGCGATATGATCTCCGCTCGCGCCCTTGCGGAGCTTGAGACATTGCTGGACTACGCGGAGCCTTGGCTCATGCGCAATGAAAATCTCCGCCTTCTGCTGCACAAAGGCCGGGATTACGAGCGGGAGCTTCAGAAAGCCCGTGGTCGTTGGCAATTCGATCTGGTAAAACATCAGAGTGTCGTTGAGCGAGATTCGGTTATTTTGGAATTCAGCCACCTTCGACGCCTGATTTAACCATAATTGGATATGCGGCAGATGATCGGCGAGCGAAACCGGATTATTACCATCGCAAATCAAAAGGGCGGCGTCGGCAAGACGACGACGGCAATCAACCTCGCGACGGCCCTTGCCGCCATTGGCGAGCGTGTCCTCATCGTCGATCTCGATCCGCAGGGCAATGCTAGCACGGGTTTGGGTATTGAACGGCGCGATCGCAAATTGTCTTCCTATGATCTGCTCGTCGGTAGCCACGGTATCATGGACACGGTGCAGGAAACGGCCGTACCGAATCTCTTTATTGTGCCGTCGACGATGGATCTGCTCGGGATTGAGATGGAGATTGCGCAGCAATCCGATCGCGTCTTCAAGCTGCGCCGTGCGTTGAATACGCCGGACGCTCTCTCCTTTTCCTATATTCTCGTTGATTGCCCACCCTCGTTCAATCTCCTGACGATGAACGCGATGGCTGCGGCGCATTCCGTTTTGGTGCCGTTACAATGCGAATTTTTCGCCCTGGAAGGCCTCAGTCAATTGCTGGAGACGGTCGATCAGGTTCGGCGCACGGTCAATCCATCCCTGGACATCCAGGGGATCGTCCTAACCATGTTCGATTCCCGTAATAATCTAGCGCAGCAAGTGGTGAGCGACGTACGGACCCATCTGGGCGAAAAGGTCTACCACACGTTGATTCCACGCAACGTGCGCGTGTCCGAGGCGCCTTCCTATGGCAAACCAGCCATTCTTTACGATCTGAAGTGCGCCGGCAGCCAAGCCTATCTCCAACTGGCTTCCGAAGTCATTCAAAGAGAGCGGCAGCGGAAAGCTGCCGCCTGATATCTAGTATTTGTTTCAGGGTGAGTATCGGCAATGAATGATGATCTTTCGAAGCGGCGCCTTGGGCGCGGACTGGCGGCTCTCATCGGGGAGATGGACCAGCCGACGCCCGTGGATGCAAGCCGACCGGCGGTCAATCCCGATCGCTTGGTCCCGATCGAATTCATCAGCCGCAACCCGCGCAATCCTCGCCGCTATTTCGACGAGACCGAGTTGCATGATCTTGCCAGCTCCATTCGCCAACATGGCATCGTACAGCCGGTCGTCGTTCGCACCACCTCGGTCGATCGCTATGAGATCATTGCCGGTGAACGGCGCTGGCGGGCGGCGCAGCTTGCCGGTCTGATCGAAATTCCAGTGATCGTTCGCGATGTCGATGACAAGACAGCGCTTGAGATCGCCATTGTCGAGAATGTGCAGCGAGCGGATCTCAATCCCCTGGAAGAGGCGCTGGGTTACGAGCAGCTGATTGCCGAACACGGCTATACGCAAAACGATCTCGGTGAAATCATCGGCAAGAGCCGCAGCCATGTCGCCAACTCTCTGCGTTTGTTGAAGCTCCCCGACCCGGTGCGTGATATGCTTGCCGCGGGTTCGCTTTCCGCCGGCCATGCCCGCGCCCTGGTTTCAACCTCCGATCCGACAGGGCTTGCGAGAACCGTTGTTTCAAAGGGCATGTCGGTTCGCGATGCCGAGCGTCTCGCGCAGAACGACATTAAGGCTCAGAATGACCCCCGCCCCGCCGGCGCGCGCAGGGATGAAAAGGATTCCGATACGCTGGCGCTCGAGCGCACACTGTCGGACACGCTCGGGCTGGATGTCTCGATCAATCACCGCGGCAATGGCGGCCAGGTGAAAATCAGCTATAAGACGCTGGAGCAGCTTGAAGAGATATGCCGGCTGCTGGAGCGCCGGTAACACAGAGAAAATGCAATAAGAACAATATATTAGCGGAGAGCTCTGGCTTTTCCGAGATTTGCGCGCGCTTGATTCCCGTGAAACATCAGCCCTTGCGGGCTGATTGGAGAGTGGTCGCAAGCAGCGTTTGCGTTGCGATCGTATCTTCGAGGCTGGCGCGCTGACGTGTCTGCAGAATGGCCATTTGCAGCCTGTTCATCTCGCGGGCAATGGCGGGAGCGTTCCAGCTTTTCAGCGCCTGCTCGATCACGGGCTTTCGTCTGAAATGGAGATGGCGCCCATGCGTCTGCATGACCTGAGCGGGTGCGAGGCGCTTTTCATCCATCTCGGCCCGCATCGTGTCAAGCATCTGAAACTGCCTCAGACAGCCTTGCAAAACGAGAAACATCGGCGTTTTGGACGAGGCGATTTTCTGCATGGCATGTAGAAAGGCGCTGGAATCCCCTTTAAGAATCGCATCAACGGCATCGTCGGTGGAAATGGCGCTGGCATCGCCAATAATTTCGATCACGTGCTCTTCTTCGATCGTCCCCTGCCCGCGGCAGTAAAGCGCGAGCTTGCGCACTTCGTTGCGCGAGGCGATGCGGTCGCCACCGAGAAGTTCGAGCAGCGCCTGGCGGGCAGCAGATGAGATGCGCAGGCCTTCATTCGCCAATTCGGTATCGATCAGATTGTTGAGGGCTCTTGCGTCATCGGCATAGCAGGGAATGGTCGCGACAGTTCGAGCCGGCTCTGCCACCTTGCGCAATCCCGATCCCTTCTTGAGATCGCCGGCTTCGACGATGACAAAACTGGCATCGGGCGGATTGTCCGCGATGATCTGCAGCGCATCGACCAGCGCCTTCTCATTGGCGGCGCCGCGAATCCAGACGAGCTTTTCGCCGCCGAACAGGCCGATCGCGTTGACTTCGTCAAGCAGGCGGCCAGCGTCATTCTGCAGGTCGCCGACGTCGAGCTTTATGAGGGAAAATGCGTCTTTGAGATCAACGCCCGTCTTGCCGGCAATCTGCGCGGCGCGTTCGGAAACGAGACCGCGATCCGGACCGTAGATCACGAAGATCCGGTAATTGCGCGCGGCATTCTGCAGGAATCCGTCAAATTCATGAGACTTGATTTCTGCCATGCCGCGCTCTCTATCAGCGGCTGAGCGCGGCGCCGATGTCGGCTGCTACTATCTCGGCGACTTCACGGGCGGCACGGTCTTCCGAATCACGGATTGCGCGCTGCTTGGCAAATTCCTGCGTCGGGAAGTCGACCAGTGAAGTTACCGCGCGGCTACCGGACTTGATGATCTTGCCGGTGCTGATCTCCTTCAATGTGAAGGAGGCGGTCACAGTCGTGCGGCCTGCGGCCGACGTACTCGAAGACGGCAGATAAAGCACGCCGCCGGTGCCGGAGCTGACGCTCAGGTCGACACTGTATTTCGGCGTCTTGGTCTCCCCTGCACCGCGCCCGGCGATGAAGATCAGCTGGTTGCGCACCTGGAGGCCCACGCGCGTGTTGACGTCAGAGAAGGAAACTTCCGACAGCTTCTGCGTCACGCCCGTGCTGACGGCATAGAGCGGTCGAACCTGACATGCAGACAGGAGGCCGACAACGGCCACCAGAGACGCAACGCCAGCCATGCGGGCGAATTTAAAAAGTCTATCAGACGACAATGTTTACGATCCTCTGTGGAACGACGATGATCTTCTTTGGCGCCTGACCATTCAATGCGCTTGTAACGGCGTCCAGGGCGAGCACGGCCTGTTGCACGGCATTCTGATCTGCATCGCGCGCGATTGTCAATTCAGCGCGCTTCTTGCCGTTGATCTGAATGGGATAAACGATCTCATTCTCGATCACGAGCGCCTCGTCATAAACGGGCCATGGGCTGGTCGCGACCATGTCGACGTTGCCAAGCGCAGCGGAGCATTCCTCGGCCAGATGCGGCGTGATCGGCGCGACCAGCGCAACCAAAATTTCCACGGCTTCGCGAACGGCAGAGCGATAGGCGCTATCGGCCTGACCGGCCGCGACCTTGCCGAGCGGTGCCGCCAGCGCATTGACGAATTCATAAATGCGCGCCACGGCCTTGTTGAAGGCGAGCTTGTCGTAATCGCCCTGAACCGCCTTCAGCGTGCGGTGGGCGATCTGCGAAATCGCCAGGGCTTCGCCTTCCTTAGCCGCCGCAGGTTCGACCGCCTTCAGGACATCGGCGGCTTCGGAGATCAGGCGCCACATGCGCTGGGTGAAACGATGTGCGCCCTCGACGCCGGCTTCCGACCAGATGACATCGCGATCGGGCGGCGAATCGGAGAGCACGAAGAAGCGTGCCGTATCGGCGCCATAGGAGGCGATGATATCGTCGGGGTCGACGACGTTCTTCTTCGATTTCGACATCTTCTCGATCGAACCGATGGCGATGTCTTCGCCTGATGACAGCAGTGTGGCGCGGCGCTGGCCGTCGACTTCCTCGATCCTGATATCGGCCGGCGACACCCATTCGCGCGTCAGGCCGCTGCCGCGGCTATAGGTTTCGTGCACGACCATGCCTTGCGTGAACAAGCCCTTGAAAGGCTCCTTCACGTCAAGATGGCCGGTTTCGCGCATGGCGCGGGTAAAGAAGCGCGAATAGAGCAGGTGCAGGATCGCGTGTTCGATACCGCCGATATACTGGTCGACAGGCAGCCAGTGATTGGCGGCCTTCGGATCCGTCGGCTGATTTTCCCAGGGAGCGGTGAAGCGGGCGTAATACCAGCTCGAATCGACGAAAGTATCCATCGTATCGGTTTCACGGCGGGCATCCTTGCCGCATTGCGGGCAGGCGACATGCCGCCAGCTGGCGTGCCGATCGAGCGGATTGCCCGGCTGGTCGAAAGTCACGTCGTCGGGCAGCTTGACGGGCAGATCCTTCTTCGGCACCGGCAGCACGCCGCAGTCATCGCAATGGATGACCGGGATCGGGCAGCCCCAGTAACGCTGACGGGAGATGCCCCAGTCGCGCAGGCGGAAATTCACCTTGCGCTCAGCCTGCGGCGTGTTGCCGAGGCTCGTCTCAGAGAGCTTCGTCGCCACCGTCTGGAAGGCTTCCTCGGTGCTCATGCCGTCAAGGAAGCGCGAATTGATCATCACGCCATCGCCGTCATAGGCGACGTCGCCGACGACAAAGCTCGCCGCATCGCCACCAGCGGGCATGACGACGGGAACGACCGGCAGGCCATACTTGCGGGCGAAATCCAGGTCGCGCTGATCGCCGGACGGGCAGCCGAAGATAGCGCCCGTGCCATAATCCATTAGCACGAAATTGGCGATATAGACGGGCAGCTCCCAGGATGCGTCAAAGGGATGGTGGACGCGGATGCCGGTGTCCATGCCCTTCTTCTCGGCGGTTTCGAGTGCTGCCAGCGAGGTGCCGGCACGGCGGCATTCCTCGCAGAAAGCCTCGATGGCCGGATCCTTGGCAGCCGCTTCCTTGGCGAGCGGATGGTCGGCCGAGATCGCCAGGAAGGAGGCGCCGAACAGTGTATCGGGACGGGTGGTGTAAACGGTGATCTCGCGATCGCTGTTGGGAGCTGTTTCGGCCACGATTTCCCAGCGAACCGTCAGGCCCTCGGAGCGGCCGATCCAGTTCTTCTGCATCAGCCGCACTTTTTCCGGCCAATGGTCGAGCGTATCCAGAGCATCCAGCAGTTCCTGGCTGAACTCTGTGATCTTGAAGAACCACTGCGTCAGCTCTCGCTGCTCGACCAGAGCGCCCGAGCGCCAGCCGCGGCCGTCGATGACCTGCTCATTGGCGAGAACGGTATTGTCAACCGGGTCCCAGTTGACCTTGGACTTCTTGCGGTAGACCAGGCCCTTCTCCATCATGTCGATGAAGAGCATCTGCTGACGGTGATAATAATCGACGTCGCAGGTCGCGAACTCGCGGCTCCAGTCGAGCGACAGCCCCATGGCCTTCAGCTGGGTGCGCATGGAGGCGATGTTCTGGTAGGTCCATTCCTTCGGATGCACTTTATTGTCGCGTGCGGCGTTTTCCGCCGGCATGCCGAAGGCGTCCCAGCCCATCGGATGCAGCACGTTATAGCCGCGGGCGCGCTTGTAGCGGGCAACGACATCGCCCATGGCGTAGTTACGCACATGACCCATATGGATGCGGCCGGACGGATAGGGAAACATCTCTAGGACGTAATATTTCTCACGCGGATCGGCATTATCTGTCACGAAGACCTTCTCTTCGTTCCATTTTTCCTGCCAGCGGGGCTCGGCATCGCGCGGATTATAACGTTCGCTAGTCATCTGTTCTTGTATTCCGGAAAATCATGGGGAGTAAGGCGTGACCTTCACCACGAAACCACCCAAGCGTCAAGTTTAGCAGCCGCAGCAAGTGCCTTATCTTGCAATGCAAAGCCGGATTCGGTCGCATTCGCCCTTGGCAAAGCCTGCGAGCCTCATTACTGCAAAGTTTGAGAAGCAAGCCAAATATCGAGGCGAGAAGATGGAACTTCAAGAGCGCTTGGACGAAGTCCGTTCCCATATCGCGGCTGCCGAGCGTCAGGCCGGCCGAGCTGCCGGCTCTGTGCAGCTCGTTGCCGTTTCCAAGACCTTCGATGCCGGTCAGATCCGCCCGGCGATTTCGGCCGGCCAGCGGGTGTTTGGCGAAAACCGCGTGCAGGAGAGCCAGGGCAAGTGGCCAGAGCTCAAGACCGAAACGCCCGGGATTGAATTGCATCTAATCGGGCCGCTGCAATCGAACAAGACCGCAGACGCCGTGGCGCTGTTCGACGTGATCGAAACCGTTGACCGGGAAAAGATCGCGCGGGCCATTGCCGATGAAATCAAGCGACAGGGCAAGGCCATTCGGCTCTACGTACAGGTCAATACCGGGTTAGAGCCGCAAAAGGCGGGTATCGCGCCCGACGATACGGCCAGTTTCGTCGATCTCTGCCGTAAGGAGCTCGGGCTTTCCATAGAGGGCCTGATGTGCATCCCGCCCGCCGACGAAAATCCGGGGCCGCATTTTGCCCTGCTTGCAAAGCTCGCCAAGCAGGCCGGCGTCGAAAAGCTCTCGATGGGCATGTCGAGCGATTATGAAATCGCAGTTGCCTTCGGCGCGACCAGTGTTCGCGTCGGCTCGGCGATCTTCGGCGCGCGATAGGCTAAAAAGCTCTGGCCGTTACTTTTTCCTGCGTTGTGCTGGATGGACAAGGTGGCGCAGCTGCACCATCGCCATCGGTGTCGACAGGCTTGCGGAATCTACGGCCAGCGTCAGCTCGTTGCTGCCGCGCTTGACGGCTCGTGCCAGCACCTCGAAGACGCTGGCCGTCGTCAGCTGCAATGCCCGCTCCTCATCCATCCCCGAAAGCAGGCGCGACAGGAAGACGGCAGACAGGAGATCGCCGAGCCCATTTGGTGCGCCTTCGACGCTGCGATGCTCGGCAAGCAGTGCGTTTCGGCCGCTGAGATAGAGGTTCCCGATACCACCGGCCATCATCGGAACGGCGGACGTCACCAGCATGCGCGACGGTCCAAGCGCGAGCGCCGCCTCCATGATGGCGTTGTTATCCTCGAGCGGCGCTCCCGCCAGCCAGGCAAGCTCATAGCGGTTCGGCGTTGCGAGTGACGCCAGCGGGATCAGGCAGTCGCGGATCGCTTCCGCTGTCGCCTGCGGCACATACAGCCCGCCGGCATCGCCGATGACGGGATCACAGGCATAGAGAATATCCGGGTTTTTCTCCCGCAGAGCCGTCACCAGCCGGGCGACGGCATACGCCTGGGCGGCGTTGCCGAAGTAGCCCGATAGCACCGCCTTGACCTCGGAAAGCCAGGGTGCGGCGATAAGATCGTCAATCGCATGGTCGAAATCGGCTTCGTTGAAGGTTAGCCGCGTCGAGCGGCCATGGCCAGGGTGCCATGGCAGAACGATGGTCGGCAGCGCCCAGACCGGATGGCCGAGTGTTTCCAGAGCAAAGACTGCAGCGCGATTGCCAACGGACCCTCGAACGACATGACTGGAAATGACGATAACGGCGCCGGCCGACACTTGCGACATGATTGTGCTTTCAGTTCAGGGCTTCAAACTGCAATGGCGCAAGTTGATGATCCCTTTCGCGGCACTCTGTCAACCGCCCTTCACGGAGTCATGAAAACCTCTGTTGACGAGTTGATTCCGCCAATTTCTCGCCGATTAAGCCTGTTTTTCGTCAACATCGCCGTTTTCGGCAAGTTTTTTCAAAAAAACCGACCAAAATCAGTCCGAAACGAACCAAATTCGCATTCTTTTTGCCAGTTTTTTCGCTAAACCTTCTGCTACTGTCGTCAAAGTTCGAAAATCGGGAGGAATTTCATGGCGCCCAAGACTAATCCGAAACGGGAAAAACAGATCGAGGCGGCACGCAAGATTGCGGCTGCGACAGGCGAGGCACATCTCGATCCCGAAATCCTGTTTGGCCGGGCTAGCAATGACGACATGGAGCTTTACAGCCCGGAGATGCTGGCACTTGCCGCGGCGCATGCGGCCAAGGAACTCGCAGCCTGGAGCGCCACGTCCCCCCGCGTCAGCATCGAGCAGGTCGGCGGTATCGAACCCGATGGCGTTGCCGTCTCGATCCTTTCGATCACCGACCACAATATGCCCTTCCTTTATGAATCGATCATGGGCGAAGTGACCAGCAGCTATCGCGATCTCTATATGGCGGTGCATCCGATCCTGGTCATCGAGAAGGGTAAGGAGCCGAGCCTTTATTCCGCCGATCGCCCGAGCGATCCAGCCCATCGGGTCAGCCATATCCAGCTTCATCTCTCGCCTCTGACGACAGCGCAGGCGACCGATCTGACCAAGCGGATCCAGACCGTGCTCGATCAGACGCATCTTGCCGTTTCCGACTGGAAGCCGATGCTGTCGCGCCTCGATACCGTGATATCGGAACTATCAACCTATGAGGCTGCCGGCCGCCGCAAGAATGACCGCGATGAGGCGCTTGCCTTCCTTGCCTGGCTACGCGACGGCAATTTCACCTTCCTCGGCATGCGCGAATATGTCTATTCCGGCAAGGGCGTCAACGCCAAGGTCGAGCGGGATCGCGGTACCGGCCTCGGCATTCTCTCCAATCCGGATGTTCGCGTTCTCCGGCAGGGCAAAGACGCCGTCACCACGACGCCGGAAATCCTCGCCTTCCTCGACGGCCCGGATTTCCTGATCGTCACCAAGGCCAACGTCAAGTCGATCGTCCACCGCCGTGCCTATATGGATTATGTCGGCGTCAAGCGTTTCGATGCTGATGGCAATGTTACGGGCGAACTGCGCATCGTCGGCCTCTTCACATCGACGGCCTATACGAGTGCTGCCACCGAAGTGCCGTTGCTGCGTTCGAAGCTGCAGAAGGTCAAGGATCACTTCGGCTTCGATCCGACAAGCCACTCGGGTCGCACGCTCGAAAACACGCTGGAATCCTATCCCCGCGACGATCTCTTCCAGATCGACACCTCATTGCTGGCAAATTTCGCCGAGCAGATCAACGACCTGACCGATCGGCCGCGCGTACGCGTTTTGCCGCGCATCGACCATTTCGACCGCTTCGTCTCCGTCATCGTCTATGTCCCGCGCGAAGAGTATGATTCCGTCGTTCGTGAAAAGATCGGCAATTATCTGAAGACCGTCTATGACGGCCGCGTCTCCGCCTATTATCCCGCCTTCCCGGAAGGCGGAGTGGCGCGCGTGCATTTCATTATCGGCCGCAGCGCCGGAAAGACGCCGCATGTTCCGCAAGCCAAGCTCGAAGAAGCGATACGCGCCATAACAGCCCGCTGGGACGAACGCTTTGCCATGCTGGCAGGTCCAAAGGCGCCGAACATTTCCGTTAGCCAGGCCTTCCAGGAAGCCTTCTCGCCGGAAGACGCCTTTGCCGATCTGCCTGATATTATTGCCACGGCCGGCACCGAGCCGATCCGCATCGCCTTCTATATCCGCAAGGATGAAGCGGGTGACATTCTCTCGCTGAAGATCTTCCATGGTGACGGCAACCTGGCGCTGTCGCGCCGCGTGCCGCTGCTCGAAAATCTCGGTTTCAACGTTATCAGCGAGCGCACCTTCGATATCTATGTCACGGCCAAAGACGGCTCGACCGGCCATGTCGTCCTCCACGACATGGAGCTCGAAACCCGCAGCGGCATGACGATCGATCTCGCTCGCCACGGCGCTGCCCTTGAAGAAGCCTTCCTCGCCGCCTTCGGCGGCACGATCGACAATGACGCTTTCAATCGGCTGATCGTCTCCGCCGATCTCTCCGCTCGCGAAACTAACGTGTTGCGCGCCTATTCTCGCTATCTGCGCCAGGCCGGTATTGCCTATTCGCAGGATTATATCGCCTCTACCCTGGATAAATATCCCGGGATCGCCGCCTCGCTCTTCCGCCTGTTTCACGACACGCTCGATCCGAAGCTCAGCGACAAGAGCCGCACGAAGAAGCTCCCGGAACTGCATGCTGCCATCGAAACCAAGCTTGCCGACGTACCGAGTCTCGATGACGACCGCATCCTGCGCCGTTACGTCAACGCCATCGACGCGACACTGCGCACCAATTACTTCCAGAAAAATGCGGACGGCACGCCTAAGGCCATGCTTGCCTTCAAGCTCGATCCGAAGCTGCTCGACGGCCTGCCCGAACCCCGGCCCTTCCGTGAAATCTTCGTCTACGGCGTCGAGGTGGAAGGTGTCCATCTGCGCTTCGGCAAGGTAGCGCGCGGCGGCCTGCGCTGGTCGGATCGCGCTGAAGACTATCGCACTGAAGTGCTGGGCCTCGTGAAGGCGCAGCAGGTCAAGAACGCCGTCATCGTGCCTGTTGGCGCCAAGGGCGGCTTCTATCCGAAAAAGCTCCCGGTCGGCGGCAGCCGCGACGAAATCTTCAATGCCGGCCGCGAGGCCTATAAGACCTATATCCGCACGCTGCTGTCGATTACCGACAATATCTCCGGCGCCGATATCATCCCGCCTGCCGACACCGTGCGGCTCGATGGCGACGACCCCTATTTCGTCGTCGCCGCCGACAAGGGCACCGCCACCTTCTCCGACACCGCCAATGCGCTGGCGCAGGAAGCCGGCTTCTGGCTCGACGATGCCTTTGCGTCAGGCGGCTCGGCCGGCTACGACCACAAGAAGATGGGCATCACCGCCCGCGGCGCCTGGGAAACCGTGAAGCGCCACTTCCGCGAAATGGATATCGACATCCAGACGACGCCTTTCAACGTCGTCGGCGTCGGCGACATGTCCGGTGATGTCTTCGGCAACGGCATGCTGCTCTCTCCGAAGATCCGCCTGCTTGCCGCTTTCGATCACCGCGACATCTTCATCGATCCTGATCCGGACATGGACAAGACGCTCGCCGAGCGGCAACGCCTATTCGATCTGCCGCGCTCGAGCTGGCAGGACTTCGACAAGTCCGTTCTGTCGAAGGGCGCGATGATCATTTCCCGATCGGCAAAATCGGTCACGCTGACGCCGGAGGCAGTCGCAGCCATTGGCATCGACAAGTCGGTCGCAACGCCTTTCGAAATCATGACGGCGATCCTCAAGGCACCTGTCGACCTCCTGTGGTTCGGCGGCATCGGCACTTACGTCAAGGCGCCGTCCGAAACCGATTCGGAGGTCGGCGACCGTGCCAACGATCCGATCCGCATCACGGCCGATGAAGTCCGTGCCAGGGTCATCGGCGAAGGCGCCAATCTTGGCGTTACGCAGAAGGGCCGCATTGCCTATGGCCTGAAGGGCGGGCGCTGCAACTCCGACGCCATCGACAACTCCGCCGGCGTCAACACTTCCGACGTCGAGGTCAACATCAAGATCGCGCTTGCCAACGCCATGCACGACGGCCGGCTGACCCGCGCCAAGCGCGATACGCTGCTTGCCTCCATGACCGATGAGGTGGCTTCGCTCGTCCTGCGCAACAACTATCTGCAATCCCTGGCGATCTCACTGACAGAGCGCAAGGGTACTGGCAACGGCCTGGAACTCAGCCGCTTCATGAGCGTGCTGGAAGCGGCCAAGCAGCTCAACCGCAAGGTCGAGACCCTGCCCGACGACCAGACCTTCGCGGAGCGTTATGCCAACGGACGTCCGTTGACCCGTGCCGAAATCGGCGTGCTGCTTTCCTATGCCAAGATCGTTCTCTTCGACGCGATTGTCGCCAGCAACCTGCCTGACGACCCGTATTTCGCTGCCACGCTCAGCCGCTATTTCCCAGCCAAGATGCAACGCTCGAACGCCGTCGATATCGAAAGCCATCGCCTGCGCCGCGAAATCATCGGCACGGCGCTTGCCAACGAAGCGATCAATCGCGGCGGACCGGGCTTTGCGGTCAGCATGATGGATGCGACGGCGGCATCGGCTGCCGAGGTGGTGAAAGCCGCCGTCATCGCTCGCGACGGCTTCGACCTCGACCGGCTCTGGAACGAGACGGATGCGCTTGATGGTAAGGTCGGCGGCCAGATGCAGAACCGCGTCTACGGTGAGATCACCGAGGTCTATACCGTGCTGACGCGGCTCCTGTTGAAGACCGGGGCCGCCAAGGGCGAAATCGAAGAAACCGTTAGCCGGCTTCGCGCAGCTTTGAAGAAACTGCGACCTGTCTTCCTGACGCATATTCCGGCGGATTTTGCCGCGGAGATCGCCGCGCGCGAAGCGGAATATCAGGCTGCCGGCCTGCCGGAGAAGCTCGCTTCGGAGATCGCGACGATCTACGCGCTCGTCCTCGTGCCTGAGATCATGCAGATCGCCGAGCGCACTGGCGATACGCTGAACCGGGCAGCGGAAAGCTACTTCACCGTCTCTCAAACCTTCCGCGTCGGCCGCCTGCTGCTCGCCGGCAGCCGGATCGTGACAGGCGATCACTATGAGAGCCTCGCCTTGGCACGCAGCCTCGATCAGATCGCCGGCGCCCGCCGCGATATCGTCATCTCCGCATTGTCCAACCATCCGAAGGACAAGCAGCCGGTTCAGGCATGGCATGCGGAAGACCGTATCCGCATCAATCGCATCGCCGAGGAGCTCGGCGGCCTCAGCGAAAGCGGCGATCCAAACCTCGCCCGCATCACCGTCGCCGCCGGCCTGCTTAGCGATCTTGCGAACGGCCGGGCAAGGTGACACAGTCCGCCCCAACCGCTTGATGCGGTAACGGAATCAGGGGCAGGATCTGGTGGCAACCGAAGTTAGCAATGACGTGCCGGCAAAAGTGCCGGCACGTGGCATCTGGGGCTGGATGTTCTTCGACTGGGCGGCCCAGCCCTTCTTCACCGTCGTCACCACCTTCATCTTTGGCCCCTATTTCGTCGCGCGACTGACCGCTGATCCCGTTTCCGCCCAGACGACATGGAGCAATATGGCGACGATCTCCTCGGTGATCATTGCCATCCTCTCGCCGGTTCTCGGCTCGATTGCCGATCAATCCGGCGCCCGCAAGCCCTGGATCGCCTTCTTCGCCATCATCAAGATCGCAAGTCTCTTCTGCCTCTGGGGCGCAGCCCCCGGGTCGCCCGTCATCTATCCCGTGATCTTCATGATCCTCGCTTCGATCTCGGCCGAATTCTCCATTGTCTTCAACGATTCGATGATGCCACGGCTGGTGGGCAAGGACGATGTCGGCAGGCTGTCGAACGCCGCCTGGGGGCTCGGCTATCTCGGCGGCATGATCGTGCTGATCACCGTCGTGACCCTGCTCGCCGGTAATCCGCAGACCGGGAAGACCATTCTCGGCCTGACGCCGCTCTTCGGGCTTGATGCCACGCTCGGCGAGGATGCCCGCATCACCGGGCCGATCTCGGCCGTGTGGTATTTCATCTTCATTCTGCCGATGTTCTTCTTCACGCCCGACGCCGCCCGTGGCCTGCCGCTTCGCGCTGCCGTTCGCTCGGGCCTGCGCGAGCTATCGGCGACCCTCGGCGAGCTGAAGCGCCGGCGCGGCATCAGCCTCTTCCTCATCGCCCGCATGATCTATCAGGATGGCGTCAACGGCCTGCTGATCCTCGGCGGCACCTTTGCGGCCGGCATGTTCGGCTGGGCGACGATCGAGATCGGTATCTACGGCATCATCCTCAATATCATCGCCATATTCGGCTGCTTTGCCGCCGGCTATGTCGATCGCTGGCTGGGCTCGAAGACGACAGTTGTCATCAGTCTGACGCTGCTGCTGGTCGCCACCTTCGGCATCATCTCTACAGGACCCGGCTTCACGCTCTTCGGCCTCGTGCCTCTCTCGACCGTCAGCTCCGGCGGCCTGTTCGGCACCGCGGCGGAAAAAGCCTATATCGGCTACGGCCTGCTGATCGGCATCGCCTTCGGTCCCGTGCAGGCCTCCTCGCGTTCCTATCTCGCCCGCAGTGTCAGCCTCTCGGAGGCCGGCCGCTATTTTGGCATCTACGCGCTGTCAGGCCGCGCCACCAGCTTCATGGCGACCTTGTTCTTCTCGCTGGTGACTTATTGGAGCGGTTCGGCCCGCCTCGGCATGGCGACGCTCGTCATCTTCCTTGCCGGCGGATTGCTGCTTCTGCTGCCAACGCCCTATCCGGCTGATAAGGCGAAGTAGTCAAAGAGAATCCCGGCTGGTGAACCAGCCGGGATATACAATTTTTCAATGTGGTATATCCGCCGATCAATGGCGGAAATGGCGCACGCCGGTGAAGACCATTGCGACATTGTGCTCGTTGGCCGCGTCGATCACTTCCTGGTCGCGCATCGAGCCGCCGGGCTGGATGACGGCCGTAGCACCCGCCGCGATCGCCGAGAGCAGGCCGTCGGCAAAGGGCAGGAAGGCTTCGGAAGCGACGGCGGAGCCGCGCGTCAGCGGCTCGGCGAGCCCCATGGCCTTGGCGGCTTCCTCGGCCTTGATGGCGGCGATCCGGGCGGAATCGACACGGCTCATCTGCCCCGCGCCGATGCCGGCCGTCTGGCCGTCCTTGGCGTAAACAACGGCGTTCGACTTCACGTGCTTGGCGACGCGGAAGGCGAACTTCATGTCTTCCAGCTCCTGCGCCGTCGGCGCGCGCTTGGTGACAACCTTGAGCTCCATATCCTCGACCAGCGCGTTGTCGCGGTTCTGCACGAGCAGGCCGCCCGAGACGGTCTTGGCGGTAAGGCCAGCTGCGCGCGGATCGGGCAGGGCGCCGACCGAGAGGAGGCGGAGATTCGGCTTGCGGGCGATGATCGCCTTGGCTTCCTCGGTGACGTCAGGCGCAATGATGACCTCGGTGAAAAGCTTGACGATCTCTTCCGCCGTTGCGGAGTCGAGCAGGGTGTTCAGTGCGATGATGCCGCCGAAGGCAGAGGTGGAATCGCAGGCGAGCGCGCGCTTATAGGCTTCGACAAGGCTCGGGCCGGTGGCAACGCCGCAAGGGTTAGCATGCTTGATGATCGCGCAGGCCGGACCATTTTCCGGCAGGAACTCGGCGACGAGTTCATAGGCGGCGTCTGTATCGTTGATATTGTTGTAGGAAAGCTGCTTGCCCTGGATGAGCGTCGCCGTGGAAACGCCGGGGCGGTTTTCGCCGGTCAGGTAGAACGCCGCCTTCTGGTGCGGGTTTTCGCCATAGCGCATTTCCTCGCGCAGAACCCCGCCGATGACGCGATGGCGTGGCGTGGCAATATCGAGCGCTTCGGCAAACCAGTTGGAGATCATCGCGTCATAGGCAGCGGTGCGGGCAAAGGCCTTGGCGGCCATGCGCTTGCGGAAATCATAGGTCGTCTGGCCTGCATCGGCGGAAAGCTGTGCCAGCAGCTCGGTATAATCGGCGGGATCGGTGAGCGTCGTCACATAGGCATGGTTCTTGGCCGAAGCACGGATCATCGCCGGGCCGCCAATGTCGATATTCTCCACCGTCGTCGGATAGTCGCCGCCCGCCTTGCGCACGTCCTCGAAGGGATAGAGGTTGATGACGGCAAGATCGATGCCCTCGATACCGTGCTCCTTCATCGCAGCCTGATGCTCGGTATCGTCACGGATGGCCAGCAGGCCGCCATGTACCTTCGGATGCAGCGTCTTGACGCGGCCGTCCATGATCTCCGGAAAATTCGTCACTTCCGACACGTCGGTCACAGCAAGGCCAGCCGCAGCAATCGCCTTGTGTGTGCCGCCGGTCGACAGTAGGCGCACGCCCTGTTCGCTGAGCGCACGCGCCAACTCGACGATGCCAGTCTTGTCGAAAACGGACAGAAGTGCGGTTTTCACCTTCACCTTGTCGGGAGCGGGAATTTTCTTGGAAACGACGGCCATGGGCTTTCTCCGGTCTAGAGCAACTCCAGGAAAAGTGTATGGCGGTTTTCCGTCCGGAGTTGCGATAACAAAAAACAGAGCGGAAACGCTCTGGAATGAGGAGATGTGGCGTCCGGCAAAAAGGGTGCGGGACGGATAATGCCGCCCCGTTAGCATAGCTCACGCGCTTAGCCTATGGCCGATGCGATAAAAACCACCGGATTTCCGGCTTTTCCGTGACCCGGAAGACGATCTCGAGCTGATCGGAAGAGCGCATACCCGAGGGATCGGCAAAGAAGATATCCTCAGCCACAAGCACCTCGTTGCCGGGCGAGGAGAAGACCCAGGTCTCTCCGTCCGGCGCGATCAGCAGCGCGGAATCCGTTTCCGTCTGCAAAAGGCTGATGGAAGGGTGGATATGGAAGCGGGCCGAAGCAATGCCCTCACCCTTCGGCTTGTTCTTCTTGCCCTCAGGCACGAAGAAGCGATCGCGGCCGGCGACGATCGTGCCGCTGGCATTGAGGCTGATTTCCCGCTCATGGACATAGCCGAAGGTGGAGAGATAGCCATCATGCGCGGCGCGCACATAGTCGCGCCCGTCTTCGGTCTCGGCCCGCTCGACGATGACCTTCTTGATGCCGCTGACCATGATTGGCCCAAGCGATTTCGATTTGGAAAACTGGCAGGAGGAGGTGTCATTGAGCGTGACGGTGGAATGCGCCGCGGTCGCCCGCGCCGCCTGCATGAAGCGATCGCCTGCGAATTCGGGCGCGCCGGAATTGATGATGAAGCGCGTCTTGCCCGACGACATCTCGAAGGAGAGACAGCCGGCATGCGCAGTGCGGCTGAGATCGGTCGAAGCTGCAGCCCCGACATCGATGATGACAACGGCCGACCCGGCCGCCAGCCGGTGATACTTGGTATGCGGTAGCGCCTTGAAGGCCTGACCGGCCGTCTCGTCATAACGCAGCACCGACATTAACTCATTGGCGAGAGTCGATGTCGCGCCGTTGAACAGGGCCAGATCGCCATCCTGGTGGCGGAAGAAGCGCAGTGCCGGATACATGCGATCGATGCCAGGGATCAGCCGCACCGGCACGTCGTGGCCGAGATTGACATAGGTCTGGCGCAGCGGCAGCAGATCGAGCAGCAGCTCCAGCGATGCGCGCGGATTGCGGGAGATGTGGCCCCCATCCTGCAGGATCTGCCGGTCTATCTCCCGGTCGAGCGCCTGCCCCGCCCGCTTCAGCGTCAACGAACTGCTCGGCATGGCGACCGAGGCCATGGCAAGCGCGATGCGCACACGAAACCGGGTGATGCCATCCGGTGACGACGCAACGGTCCGGCGCAGAAAGCGCACGTGGAAAACCAGCATGCGCATGAAACGGCGGTAAAAACCGCTATCCGTGCCTTGCAAGAGCACGGGCGAATGCGACAGAAGCGCGATCAGCCGCTGCGCCGCTATATCGGGTGACCAGGCAAGGCCATGCAGCCGGCGACCGTGAACGGCAATCCAATCGGTGAGGATCGATCGCGCCGCGGCTGAGGCCTGATCGCTCTTTTCCGCTCGCAAATGCCGCAGCCAGCGAAAATTGTGCAGTCGGGCGGCAAAGGCCAGCGATGGCAATTCGAGCGAAAAAGGCGATTCGCCCTGTGTTTCCAAGACCCGTCCAGCCAGCAGGATGCGGCCGTTCAGAAGTTCTTCGACGAAAAAGGGATCGACGCTGCGCAGATCGGTGGGTGCCACGATCAGGCGTTCCGGCACACGCATCGTGTGGCGGGTGAGACGCAATCGCGTCAACGCCGCGCGGCGGGACATCCGCCGCCATGCTTCCCGCATATATGAACTCACAAAACCCTGCCGCAGAACTGCATATGTGCTTCTGCTTACTCTCATTGGCCGTGGTTAAAAAGAGGTTACAAATATATCAATTAGGGACATATTCGCCCGTTTTTTAACCGCCCGGTAAAAATGATTCGAGGTGGAGGTCAATAAGTGCGGCGAAGCACGACGGCAAAGAAGCCATCGAGACCGGAAGCAAAGCCATCGGAAAGCGGGAGCATGTCCGGCGTGGTGCGGAAAGCGCCAAGCGGCGATATCGCCGCTTCCAGACCCGGCCAATCGCCCGCTGTGACCGGGACTCGTTCGACATTCTGCGTGTCTGCCAGCAGACGCGCGACCAGATCCTCACCCTCTTCGGGATCGAGAGAGCAGTTGGAAAACACCACCACGCCGCCTGGCTTGACCAATGTCAGGGCATGGCGAAGCAGGCGCTCCTGCAGCGCGGCGAGCTTGGCGATATCCTCCGGCCCCTTGGTCCAGAGCACGTCCGGATGGCGGCGCGTCGTTCCTGTCGAGGAGCAGGGAGCGTCGAGCAGAGCGGCGTCGAAAAGCTCTTCGGGCTGGTATTTGCTCATATCGGCAACGACGGTTTCGGCCTCGAAGCCTAGGCGCGTCAGATTGCCGGACAGTCTCTTCAGGCGATTGGCGGATTGATCGAGAGCCGTCACCTTGGCGCCGGCGAGAATGAGCTGCGCAGTCTTGCCGCCGGGCGCTGCGCAGAGATCCACCACGCGCTTGCCGACCAGCGAACCGAAGAGCTTTGCCGGAATGCTGGCGGCAGCATCCTGAACCCACCACTCGCCGCCATCGAAACCCTGCAGCGAGGGAATGGACCCTTCGAACGCGGCAAGCCTTACCCCCCCGGTCGGCAGCACTACGCCATTCAGGCGTTTTGCCCAGCCCTCAGGATCGGATTTGACCGTGAGGTCGATCGCCGCCGGCTCGAGCTGCGTGTCGGAGATCCTGAGCGCCGCAGGGCCGCCATAGGCAGCTTCCAGGCGGGAAAGGAACCAGGCCGGCATAGCCGGTACCTTCGCAACGTGCTCGAGAATCTTCTGCTTCTCGCGGCCAATGCGGCGGAGGATCGCGTTGACCAGTTTGGCGAAGCGGCGGTTGCGGGGATCGCGGTTGGCCTGCTCAACGGCAAGATCGACGGCGGAATGATCCGGCACGTCGAGATAGAGGATCTGCGTCGCGCCGACGACGAGCACATGATGCAGCGCGCGGGCGCCTTCCGGCAGGGGCGAATCCAGCAGCGAGGAGATCGCCGCCTCGATGCGCGGCAGGTGGCGCAGCGCGCTGTTCAAGATCGCCCGCACCAGCGCACGGTCGCCATCACTGAGCGTCGTATAGGCGGCGCTGCCGCCTTCGACATCCAGCATGCCGTCGAGCGAGGTTTTGCGGTCAAGCACGGCTCCCAGGATCTTCGACGCAGCCGCGCGGGCCGCAAGGCCCGGCTTCGGCGGAGACGTATCAGGCTGTCGCGTTGGCTGCGGCGGCTTGCCCGAGCGTTTTCCGTCTCTGTTGGAAGCGTTGTTTTTCGTGTCAGAACTCAAGACCAGGGACCCTTCGGCGGTTGCGAACCACCGCGACCCGTATTCGGCACGGAGCGCGATTTGCGCCCCGGATTAGCAGCGAAGGACCGTCCCGTCGAGGCAAAGTCGGAAGATGGGCCAGAAGACGGCTTCATTGGCGAGGCGCCACCGCCGCCGTAACGGGCCAGTTCATGCAGCGCGGCGATGCGGTTTTCCGTGTTCGGGTGGGTGGAAAACAGGTTGTCCATGCGCTCGCCGGAGAGCGGATTGATGATGAACATATGCGCGGTCGCCGGATGGCCTTCGGCCTCTTCGTTCGGAATATGCGCCGCACCGCGGGCGATCTTGCCGAGGGCGGAGGCGAGCCAGAGCGGATTGCCGCAGATTTCAGCGCCGCGGCGGTCGGCCGAATATTCGCGCGTCCGGCTGATCGCCATCTGCACCAGCATGGCAGCCAGAGGGGCGACGATCATGGCGACGAGAACACCGACCATGCCGAGCGGATTGTTGTTGTCGCGACGGCCGCCGAAGAAGAAAGCAAAGTTGCCAAGCATCGAGATGGCGCCGGCAAGGGTCGCGGTGATCGTCATGGTCAGCGTGTCGCGGTTCTGGACGTGGGCGAGCTCGTGGGCCATCACGCCGGCCACTTCCTCCGGCGTCAGCGCGTGCAGCAGGCCGGTGGAAGCGGCAACGGCGGCGTTTTCCGGATTGCGGCCTGTCGCGAAAGCATTCGGCTGCGGACTGTCATAGAGATAGACCTTCGGCATCGGCAGGCCGGCATTGCGGGCGAGATCTCGGACGATACGGTAGAATTCCGGCGCGCTGCGCTCGTCTACCTCCTGCGCTCCGTAGGTGGAGAGCACCATCCGGTCCGAATTCCAGTAGGAAAAGAAATTCATGCCAGCGGCGGCGACCAATGCGATCAGCATGCCCGATTGACCGCCGATCAGATAGCCGACGCCCATGAACAGGGCGGTCATGAAGGCGAGCAGCATCGCGGTACGCATGAGATTCATCGAAAGGTCTCCAACACATCTGGCGTCCGAACCTTTTTCTTTGCGGCCGGACGCACTATGATTTGGCTATTCCTCCGCCTAATTCAACGGTTCCGGACCGATCAGATCATGCAGACAGCCGATAACGACAATAAACTCGACACCGAAACCGGTGAAATCACGCGCAAGCCGCTCTCGCCCGCTGCCAAGCGAGCGCTCGCCGAAGCTGAGGAACGCCGCAAGGCGCAGGAAGCTCAAGCACAGGCCGAACTTCCCCCCGAAATCGGCGGCCGCGGCGGTGCCGACCCCGCCCGCTTCGGCGATTGGGAGATCAACGGCCGGGCGATCGATTTTTGAGATCTCGCTTGGGTAATTACCGTGCTGAAGTGGGCCGGCGATTGCAAGAGCGTGGGTCTTTTCTGGCTGAGATAGTACTACTAAAGTCAGAGCGTCCCTGCCTACCCTCCCTTGCAAAATCTAGCACTTAGCCTTCCGGCTAAATGCTGATTTTGCTATCCCGCCCGCTGGGGGCGGGATAGAGCGAAGGCTCGACTTACGCCGCGTCCGGCTTGTTCTGCCTGTTGGCAATCAGATCATCGACGACAGCCGGATCGGCGAGCGTCGAGGTATCGCCAAGCGCGCCGAAATCGTCCTCGGCGATCTTGCGCAGGATGCGGCGCATGATCTTGCCGGAGCGGGTTTTCGGGAGGCCGGGGGTAAACTGGATCTTGTCCGGCGAGGCGATTGGGCCGATTTCGGCGCGCACATGCTTTACCAGCTCCTGCCGCAGCGCTTCGGTGCCTTCCATCCCGACCATCAGTGTCACATAGCAATAAATGCCCTGGCCTTTGATGGAATGCGGATAGCCGACGACGGCGGCTTCCGAGACATGTTTGTGCGACACAAGCGCCGATTCCACTTCGGCCGTGCCGAGGCGGTGGCCAGAGACGTTGAGCACGTCGTCGACGCGGCCAGTGATCCAATAGTAGCCGTCCTCGTCGCGGCGACAGCCGTCGCCGGTGAAATACTTGCCCTTGTAGGTGGAGAAGTAGGTCTGGATGAAGCGCTCATGGTCGCCATAGACGGTGCGCATCTGGCCGGGCCAGCTATCGGCGATGACGAGATTGCCGTCGGCCGCCCCTTCCAGCACATTGCCCTCATTGTCGACCAGCTCAGGCTGCACGCCGAAGAAGGGCAGCGTCGCCGAACCCGCCTTGAGATCGGTTGCGCCCGGAAGCGGCGTGATCATGTGGCCGCCGGTTTCCGTCTGCCACCAGGTATCGACGATCGGGCAGCGGCTGTCGCCGACCACATTGTAATACCATTCCCAGGCTTCCGGATTGATGGGTTCGCCAACCGTGCCAAGGATGCGCAGGCTGGAGCGCGAGGCGCGCTTGACGAAATGATCGCCGGCGCCCATCAGCGAGCGGATCGCCGTCGGCGCCGTGTAGAAGATATTGACCTTGTGCTTGTCGATGACGTCCCAGAAGCGGCCCTGGTCCGGGTAGTTCGGCACGCCTTCGAACATCAGCGAGGTCGCGGCGTTCGCAAGGGGCCCATAGACGATATAGGAGTGGCCGGTCACCCAGCCGACATCGGCCGTGCACCAGTAGATATCGCCGGGATGATAGTCGAACACATATTCATGCGTCATTGCGGCATAGACGAGATAGCCGGCCGTCGTGTGCAGCACGCCCTTCGGCTTACCGGTCGAGCCAGAGGTGTAGAGAATGAACAGCGGGTCTTCCGCCTTCATCTTCGCCGGCGGGCAATCCCCCTTCACCTTAGCGATTTCCTCGTGATACCAGACATCGCGGCCGGGCTCCCAGCCGACCTTGCCGCCGGTGCGGCGCACGGCGATCACGGTCTTGACCGCGACCTCATGCTTCGCGGCGATCTGAACGGCCTTATCGGTGTTTTCCTTGAGCGGGATCGATTTTCCGCCACGCACACCTTCATCGCAGGTGATGACGACGCTCGAGGCGCAGTCGACGATGCGGCCGGCAAGCGCTTCCGGCGAGAAGCCGCCGAAGACAACTGAATGCACCGCGCCAATGCGGGCGCAGGCGAGCATCGCATAGGCCGCTTCCGGGATCATCGGCATGTAGATGGTGACGCGGTCGCCCTTTTTGACGCCGTGTTTTTTGAGCACATTCGCCAGCCGGCAGACTCGGTCGTAAAGCTCGTTATAGGTGATCTTCTTGTCGATATAGGGATTGTCGCCTTCCCAGATGAATGCGACGCGATCGCCATGCTTCTTCAGATGGCGGTCGATGCAATTATAAGAGACGTTGGTGACGCCATCCTCGAACCATTTGATCGAGACCTTGCCGGTGAACGACGTGTTCTTCACCTTGGTGAAGGGTTTGAACCAGTCGATCCGCTTGCCGTGCTTGCCCCAGAACTTGTCGGGATCCTGAACACTCTGCTCATACCATTTCTGGTACTTCGCCTTGTCGATCAAAGCATGCGCCTTGGCTGCCTTCGTCACAGGATGAACCTTCTCCGACATCACTTCCTCCTCAACTCCCTCGCACTCCTATTTGTCGTTGTGAGTGCTCTTTCCGCGCAATAAATAGCAGGTCAAACTACGACAGCAATTGGACAAAGTGCATTTCATGCGCAAAGAATTGCAATTCCGCGACACTATCGCTATATAGGGCCGTATTTCCCGGACAATGTGGTGTTACACCCCGGACCGCGACACCGGCGCGGACTGACAGAAGGACTATATCCATGGCTCAACAATTGCTCATGCCGAAGGCAACTGCCATCTGGCTTGTCGACAATACGGCCTTGTCATTCGACCAGATCGCGCAGTTCTGCAAGCTGCATCCGCTCGAAGTGAAGGCTATTGCCGACGGCGAAGCAGCGCAGGGCATCAAGGGCCTCGACCCGATCTCGACCGGTCAGCTAACCCGCGATGAAATCGCCCGCGCCGAAGCCAACCCGAACCACAAGCTGAAGCTTTCCGAGCCGAAGGTCCGCGTGCCGGAATCCAAGCGCCGCGGCCCGCGTTACACGCCGGTCTCCAAGCGCCAGGATCGCCCGAACGCCATCCTGTGGCTGGTGCGCAACCATCCGGAACTGAAGGATGCGCAGATTTCCCGCCTGGTCGGCACCACCAAGTCGACCATCGAGCAGATCCGCGATCGCACGCACTGGAACGCGGCCAATCTGACACCGATGGACCCGGTCACGCTCGGCCTCTGCAGCCAGATCGACCTCGACATGGAAGTCGAAAAGGCCTCCAAGGGCCGTCCGCTGCCGACCGCCGCCGAGCTCGGCGCAACCCTGCAGCCGGCTCAGGAAACCGAAAAGCTCGGCTTCAGCTATGAGCGTGAAGAAGAGAAGGAAAAGGAAATCGACGCCGACGCCGTTTTCGCCAAGCTGAAGTCGCTGAAGTCGACCAGCCGCGACGACGAAGACGACGACCAGTTCTGAAATCGGACGATCGGATTTTCGCAAAGCCCCGGTTTTCGACCGGGGCTTTTTGCAGCGCAACGGTTGCCATTGGTAAAAGCGCGCTGTAATCCAATATCATGAGCAGCTTTCCCGACACCCTTCTGAACGGTTATCGCAACTTCATGAGCGGGCGTTACGTCGATGAGCGCGAACGCTACCGCACTCTCGCCGAGCTCGGCCAAAACCCATCGACCCTCGTGGTTGCCTGTAGTGACTCCCGCTCGGCGCCGGAGATCATCTTCGATGCGGGGCCTGGCGAGCTCTTCGTCATCCGTAACGTCGCCAATATGGTGCCGCCCTACGAGCCGGACAGCAATTTCCATGCGACTTCGGCAGCGCTCGAATTCGCGGTTTTATCGCTGAAAGTGTCGGATATCGTCGTCATGGGTCACGGCCGCTGCGGGGGTATCCGCGCTGCGCTTGACCCCAACGCCGAACCACTGTCGCCGGGTGATTTTATCGGCCGATGGATGGGATTGCTGAAGCCGGCGGCCGAACAGATCCAGAGCAACGACATCATGACGCAGACCGAGCGTCAGACGGCTCTGGAGCGCATCTCGATCCGCAATTCGCTCGACAATCTCCGCAGTTTTCCGGAGATCAGGGCGCGCGAGGAAGAAGGCAAGCTTAATCTGCACGGTGCCTGGTTTGATATTTCGACCGGCGAACTCTGGGTCATGGACCCGGCGACGCGCGATTTCATCCGTCCTGAGATTTAAGGGGCTCGAGGTTTAAAGGACTGGCCGCCTGATGGGGCGGCAGGTGGATCAAACGAAAAAGGCGCTGCGGACCATCTGGTCGCAGCGCCTTTTTTGATTCATGAGATCAGACTTACTTGCCGTCGATCTGTTGGCCGATATAGGCGATTGCCTGCTGATAGACCTTTGCGTCGTTCCAGCCGGCGATAGCGGAGAAATTCGGCTCGCCGGGCTGATAGCCAGCGCCCGGCTGCCAGCCATGGCCGCGCAGGAAGTTGGCCGTCGAAGCGAGCGCATCCGCGCGCGATCCCACAAGATCGACCCTGCCGTTGCCATCTTCATCAACGCCGTAGAGGACCACGTTCTTCGGCATGAACTGCGTCTGGCCGATTTCGCCGTGGGCGGCGCCTCTGGCTGATGGGCTGAGATAGCCTTCGCCGACGAGCTTCAGGGCGGCGTAGAGCTGCTCGGTAAAGAATGCGGAACGACGGCAATCATAAGCAAGGGTTGAGACCGCCGAAAGCGTATGCTGGTCGCCCATATAGCTGCCGAAGCCGGTTTCCATGCCCCAGATCGCGATGATCGGGCCTGGGGGAACGCCGAAACGCTTCTCGATCTTGGCAAACAGTGCAGCATTGGCCTGCTTCATGCTCTTGCCACGATTGATGATCGTCTGGCCGCCGCGCTTCTTCATGAATTCCTCGAAGGAAAGCTTGAAGCTCTTCTGGCCGCGGTCGGCGCGGATGGTGGGTTGGTTGTAATGAACGTCGGCGAAGGCCCTGTCGAGGGTGGATGGGCTGACACCCTGTCCCTGCGCTTCCCGCTTGAATTCCTGCACCCAGTTCTCGAATCCGGCGGAAGTGTTACCACAAGAGGCGGCATTCGCCGCAAGCGGCATTCCCAGCAGCAACCCGCCCGCCACGAGAGCTGCCATTCCAGATTTTGTGAAGCGCATTCAGTGTCCCCGAATTCTTACCGCGATGCGAACGCGGTAACCGTTTTCAATGGCGCGCAAACCCTTGGAAGCCAAGGGATCACGTGCGTTTAGTCGTCACCGGACCATGCCAGCATCCGGCCATCATGTCATCATATTTTAGCGCGTGATGTTTTCGTTGCATTTGAAACATCGCCGCCAAAATCATTCAAAAAAGCCCCGCCGTTTATCGAAATGGCGAGGCTTCCGTTCTGTCCTGCTTACCCAATGAGGGTTGATAAACCGTAAATTGGTTTACAGATCCTTATGCAGCCTGCTTGCGCGGCTTGATCAGCCCACGGTTGACGAGCAATTCGGCGATCTGAATGGCGTTGAGCGCGGCGCCCTTACGCAGGTTGTCGGAGACGACCCACAGGTTGAGGCCGTTTTCGACGGTCGCGTCTTCACGGATGCGCGAAATATAGGTCGCATCTTCGCCGGCGGATTCGTACGGCGTGATGTATCCGCCGTTCTCATGCTTGTCGATGACGAGGCAGCCCGGAGCTTCGCGAAGGATGTCACGGGCCTGATCGGCAGTGATCTCGTTCTCGAATTCGATGTTGACCGATTCCGAATGGCCGATGAAGACAGGCACGCGCACAGCCGTGCAGGTGACCTTGATCTTTGGGTCGAGCATCTTCTTGGTTTCGGCCAGTACCTTCCACTCTTCCTTGGTATAGCCGTCTTCCATGAACACATCGATGTGCGGGATGACGTTGAAGGCGATGCGCTTGGTGAACTTCTTGTTCTCGATCGGATCGGCGACGAAGACGGCGCGGGTCTGGTTGAAGAGCTCGTCCATGCCGTCCTTGCCGGCGCCGGAAACCGACTGGTAGGTGGAAACGACGACGCGCTTAATCTTGGCGAAGTCATGCAGCGGCTTTAGCGCAACAACGAGCTGCGCGGTGGAGCAATTCGGATTGGCGATGATGTTGCGCTTGGTGAACTGCGTGATGGCATCCGGGTTTACTTCCGGAACGATGAGCGGCACGTCGGCGTCGTAGCGCCAGGCGGAGGAGTTGTCGATGACGACGCAGCCCTGGGCGCCGATCTTCGGCGATACCCTCTTGGAAACGTCGCCGCCGGCCGACATCAGGCAGATGTCGGTGTCGGAGAAGTCGTAATTCTCCAGGTTGGAAACCTTCAGCGTCCGATCGCCGAAGGAGACTTCGGTTCCCTGCGAGCGGGCCGATGCGAGTGCCACGACCTCATCGGCAGGAAAGCCGCGTTCGGCGAGGATATTGAGCATTTCACGGCCGACATTCCCGGTCGCGCCCGCTACTGCAACTTTGAAACCCATTTCTCAAGCTCTCTTTCTCTTCTCTCCTCTTGGGCGAGGGGGGAACCGCGGCCATCCATCGGCGACGGGTCCTGTCCCCGGCCGGGCCGGGGAGAGAGCGGCAGGCCAGAGACGTCAGACGGTTTTCGTCGTCGTTTTGGCCTTGGTTTTGGAAGAAACCGGAAAATAGACATCCCGCCCGGCACGTTGCGCCAGGTGACTGAAGCTATCGAGCTGTTCGAAGCGAACCATGGAAGTCTTCCTTTTCCGTCGCCGGTTCTAAGATGTTTTCCACAGGAGTCAAGGATTTCCTCGCTTGCATCGTTGCCGGAGCGAGGAAATCGGAGGCGTCGAAACCGGCCTTCGACCTATCGTGTTCGAAGGCGTGTCACTTCGATGTCAGCGGTTGGACTGGCGGGTGGTTTCAAACAGGAACCAAGTGCGGCGCTCGGTCTCGTCAATCCAGTTTTCGAGAAGGCTGGCTGTGGCGACATCGCCATATTCGTCGCAAACGTCGTGAACGGCACGCATTTCGGCGGAAAGCTTCAGATTATCGTCCGCCAGCTCGGCGAGCATGTCCTGCGGATCGACATATTCGGCATCATTGTCCGGGATGCGCTGCAGCTTGGCGATCTGCCCGATCGACCGCAGGGTCGTTCCGCCGATCTTCCTGGCACGCTCTGCCATCGGGTCGGTCATCGCGAAAATCTGTTCGCCCTGTTCGTCGAGAAGCAGGTGATAATCGCGGAAATGCGGCCCACTCATATGCCAGTGAAAATTCTTGGTTTTCAGATAGAGGGCGAAGACATCCGCCAGCAGGGCGCTCAAGGCCGCGGAAATATCGCGCGTCGCCTCCTCGCTGAGATTGGTGCGCGTACCCAATTTCGATTTGGTGTTGGCGGTATTCATAAAGGCGTCCTCCGTTTGTTGTTCACGACAGCGATCGCCGGCGGATCTTAGGGGAGTTCGATGACATCAGCTGCTGCGCGGGATCGCATTGAAGACAGGATTGTTTTGAAATTTCACAGTCGAAATGTCGCTTCGCGGCATGGCCAACTGCGATGCTTAGGCGGAAAAACCCGAACGTCTCTACTAAATAGGAAAATGGAATGGTTTGGCAATTGCTTGGCTATGGATTGGCGCGGCGTGCCGTCCCGCCGCGCCGCCGATACCGTCTCTTCTCGGAGGCGGCATCGGGATCATGCGGTTACTTCAGGCCACCGCCGACATAGATGGTTTCGCCGGTCACCCAGCCCGCATCCTGGGAGGCGAGGAAGACGGCGACCGGCGCGATATCCGTCGGCTGGCCGAGACGGCCAAGCGGTGTCTGGGAGACGAGATGCTTCTCAAAATCGCTGCCAATGATGCCTGCGGCAACGACGCCCTCCGTCTCGACGCCACCGGGTGCCAGATTGTTGACGCGGATATTGCGTGGACCGAGTTCCTTGGCGAGGATCTTGGTGATGGAATCAACAGCGGCCTTGGTCGCCGTATAGACGGAGGCCGTCGCCAGGTTCATGCTGACGGCGTTGGAGCCGATATTGATCACATTGCCACCCTCGGCGCCAAAGTGCTTCACGGCTTCCTGCGTGGCCAGCAACGTGCCAAGTACGTTGATATTGAACTGGCGATGGAACTCCTGCTCGGTGAATTCCTCGATCGGGGCGAATTGATAGACGCCGGCATTGTTAACGAGGATATCGACGCGGCCGAAGGCTTGTTTCGTTTCTGCAAAGAGGCGCTTGACGTCTTCTGATTTGGAAACGTCGCCATGGACGGCGAGCGCCTTGCCGCCCTTGGCTGCGATTTCCGCAACCACCCTGTCGGCGCCTTCGCGGCTCGAGGCGTAGTTGACGACAACGGCCGCGCCCGCTTCGCCCATTGCCTTGGCGATGCCGGCACCGATGCCCTTGGATGCTCCGGTCACGATCGCGACCTTGCCTGCCAGTTTGCTCATGTCATTTTCCTTCGAAAAACTTAGACAGTTTTACAATCATCGAATCATTTGGCGCGTGCGACCCGAAAACCGATCGCACCGTCACTTTGATATTTAGATAATCATCTAATTGATACAAGGGCGGTGAGAAGAAATGCTGATGGCGTGAATGGAATCGTCAGATCTTGGAAAGTTCCGCCATATAGGCGTTCAGCGTATCGCGGCGCAGCACGAGATTGGCGAATTTACCTTCGCGCTGGATCTCGATGAGGCCCGCATTCTCCAGCTCCTTGATATGATGCGACATTGTCGCGGCGCTGACAGCGTGGCATTCGTTCAGGAGGCTGCAGGGCATGGGTTCGCTCCGTGTGCCGATCTCCTTCAGGATCTGCACGCGTCGCGGCTCGGCAAGTGCCCGGGAGATCAATCCCATCTGCCTTTCGCTCAAACGTATTGGCCCGGCATCCATGGTGTTCATCGCAAACGGAAACAAAATCGGGTTGACTGGCTTCGATCATCCCCATCCTGCCAGATATATGAATGCGCGAGAGCCTTGGCAACCTTTGCGATGCAGCCGCGGCGGGCTCAGGAATCGGTCTGACGCAGCCTGCTGCTTTTGAAGAACGGCAAGCGCGGCGTCGGCCAACCGGCCGCGTCGATGCGGAAGAGCAGGCCGTAGCGTGAATAGACGATGGCTATCATGAAGGAAAACCAGCCGCCGAGCGCCAGGCCGGCCATGACGTCGCTCGGATAATGCGCGCCGACCATGACGCGGGTGATCGCCAGCCATAGGGCGCAAGCAGCGAAGATATAGCGATAGCGCGGAAACAGGAAGGCAAGCGCCACGAACAGGGCGCCGATGGTGGTCGCATGGCCGGAGGGGAAGCTTTCGAAGCTGGCACGGCCATTAAAAGGCGAGAAGCCAAAAGGCCCCCAATCGGCAAAATGCGTCGGGCGGGCGCGGCCGATGGCACGCTTCAGCAAATTGGCGAGGATGCCTGAAAGCGCCACGGTTGTCAGGAGATAGCCGCCGATCTGACAGATGCGCAGTGCTTGGCAGCGACAGCGTTGCGAATGCAGCAGCTTGCTGCCTGCCCAACCTTCGAAAAACAGGAAGGCGCTGATGAGAAGGATCCATCCGGAATCGCCGAAATCGGTCAGCATTCCACCGACGAAGCGAATGGAGGGCGATAGGTCTTTAAGGGTGGCGCCGACAGGCCCATCGAACAGGAGAGCGGAAAGAAGGACAATATTGGCTGTCACAAAAAGGCAGAGTTTCCAATGGGATGGTGCAAAAGCTGCATCGCTTCGCCGCCAACGCCTGTCGAGAGACGTCAAGATCGCCTGCATAATCAGTGCCTATGTCGATTTCCAATCGATCCGATAGATAGCAGGTTGTTGTTACAGTTTTTCTAAAAATCGATGACGGGGGCCGGCGCCGCGGTCTCGAGCTGAGACGCGCCCATCCCGTTCACAAGAAAAAGCCCCGTTCCTCGCAGAATGGGGCTTCGTGTTTCACGTGAAATATATCAGGCTATTTCTGCCGGAGATTATGCGGAGAGAGCCTTGAATTCGGCAAGAATGGCGTCACCCATTTCGGTGGTGCCGACCTGGCGGCTGCCTGGCGACATGATGTCGCCGGTACGGATGCCGCTGTCGAGCACGTTGGCGATCGCCTTTTCCAGCGCATCGGCTTCGGCAACCATGGCGAAGGAATAGCGCAGGCACATGGCGAAGGAGGCGATCATGGCAATCGGATTGGCAATGCCCTTGCCGGCGATATCGGGGGCCGAGCCATGCACGGGTTCATAGAGAGCCTTGCGCTTGCCGGTCTTTGCATCGGGGGCGCCGAGTGAGGCGGACGGCAGCATGCCGAGGGAGCCGGTGAGCATGGCGGCAACGTCGGACAGCATGTCGCCGAAGAGGTTGTCCGTCACGATGACGTCGAACTGCTTCGGCTGGCGCACGAGCTGCATGCCGCCGGCATCGGCCAGCATATGCTCGAGCTGCACGTCGGAATATTTTTCCTTATGCGTCGCGGTAACGACCTGGTTCCAGAGCACGCCCGATTTCATGACGTTACGCTTTTCCATCGAGCAGACACGGTTGTTGCGGGTGCGTGCCAGTTCAAAGGCGACGCCGGCAATGCGCTCGATCTCGTAGGTGTCGTAGACCTGGGTGTCGATACCGCGCTTCTGGCCGTTGCCGAGGTCGATGATTTCCTTCGGCTCGCCGAAATACACGCCGCCGGTGAGCTCACGCACGATGAGGATGTCGAGACCTTCGACCAGCTCCGGCTTCAGCGAAGAAGCGGATGCCAGTGCCGGATAGCAGATGGCCGGGCGCAGGTTGGCGAAGAGCTGTAGATCCTTGCGCAGGCGCAGCAGGCCTGCTTCCGGACGTACTTCGTAAGGCACGCTATCCCACTTCGGGCCGCCAACAGCGCCGAAGAGCACGGCGTCAGCCGCCATTGCCTTTGCCATGTCGGCATCGGAGATCGCCGCGCCATGCGCATCATAGGCGCTGCCGCCGACAAGGCCCTCGTCGGTGACGAAGCCGGCGTTCTTGGCCTCGTTCATGTAAGCGATGATCTTGCGAACTTCACCCATGGCCTCTGGGCCGATGCCGTCACCCGGCAGGAGGAAAAGATTGCGCACTGTCATGAGGAAGCCTCCGCGAAAGAAAAAGTTGCGGGGTTTTTAGACTTCCAAATGCGGCTTTTCAAGCGAGGAAGAGGCCGAAACGGTACGGTTTTCGGGCTTTTGAGACTGGGCACCCGCCCTTGAACCACGAGGGCGGGTGGTTTGCGTCGCTTACCCTTACTCAGCCAGACCGAGCGAAGCGAGATAGGCGGCCGATGCCGGGATCTTCGACTTGTCCTTGATCTCGATGATCAGACGCGGATTGCTATTTAGCTTGGCAAGGGCGGCAAAGACCGCGCGCCAGTGGATGTTGCCTTCGCCGAGGCTCCAGTGGCGGTCGGCATAGCCGTCGGCGTCCTGCAGGTGGACATGCTGCAGGCGGTTGCCGGCGGCATGGACGTAGTAGTCAACAGGAGGAGCGCCCGTATAGCCATGGGCGTAATGGGCATGACCGGTGTCGATCGAAACGGCGACGGCGGGTGAATTGAAGCTGTCGGCGAGGCCGACGCGGATATGAGGATCCTTGTCCTCGATGTTCTCGATGACCATGGTGAGCCCGATGTCTTCGGCGCGCTTGACGGCTTCTTTCAGCGTCAGATGCGTGTATTCGATGATCTTTTCGCGCTCGCCCTTGTTGTTGTCGAGGTTGTTGTAGGACCACGACGTATAGGGGCTATGGATGACCATCTGCGTGGCGCCGATATTGGCGCAGACGTCGAGCGCCTGCAGCAGGCGCTTGGTGACGACGGCGCGGACGTCCGGGTCCTGCGAGGCGACGACAAAACCCCAGAACGGGCCGTGGATACCGAGGCGACCCTGATGGCCGTCGAGCAGCTTGCGGGCGCGCTCGGCCAGCGGAGCCCAATCGCCGTTGAGGATTTCGGCTTCGACAAAGCTCTGCAGCTCCAGATCGCGCGGCTTTTCGAGCAGCCAGTTGCGATGGATTTCGACGTCGTCGAGCGTCATGGCGGCGCCGACAATGGGAAGGGAGGTCATGAAGGGGCTCCATTGCGTGGAGAAAATTTAAGGGTGAGAGAGACGGCCCGAAGGATCTCGGCGGTCTGTATGGACCTCCTTCTTGTCGATCATATTACAGCGGGCGGGAAAGACGGCGTCTGAGCTGTTTTCGCGGGATTTGCGGTCTCCACTCCTGGGCTGTGATAATTGCGGGATAGTCCCCTCTCCCCGCAGGCGGGGAGAGGGAGTCTAATATGCCCGGCATGAAAAAAGCCGGGCGCAAGGCCCGGCTTCGAAACATGCGATAAACGAAAGACCGATCAGGCAGCCCAGGGGCGCGATGCGGCGTTCGTCTTTTCGAAATCGCTGATCGCGGAGGATTTTTCCAGCGTCAGGCCGATATCGTCGAGGCCGTTCAGCAGGCAGTGGCGCTTGAATTCGTCGAGTTCGAACTTCAGCGAGCCGCCGTCCGGGCCAGTGATCTCGAGGTTTTCCAGATCGACCGTCAGAATGGCGTTGGAGCCGCGCGAGGCGTCGTCCATCAGTTTGTCGAGCTCTTCCTGGCTGACCTTGATCGGCAGGATGCCGTTCTTGAAGCAGTTGTTGTAGAAGATGTCAGCGAAGCTGGTCGAAATAACGCAGCGGATGCCGAAATCGAGAAGTGCCCAGGGAGCATGCTCACGCGAGGAGCCGCAGCCGAAATTGTCGCCGGCGACAAGGATCTTGGCATTCTGATAGGCCGGCTTGTTCAGCACGAAATCTTCGTTCGGCGTTCCGTCTTCATTGTAGCGGGCTTCAGCGAAGAGGCCCTTGCCGAGACCCGTGCGCTTGATGGTCTTCAGGTAATCCTTCGGGATGATCATGTCGGTATCGACATTGACGACCGGGAGGGGTGCTGCGACACCGGTCAATTTCACGAACTTGTCCATGGGGTCCTGCCTTCATTCTCGTCTAAGCACGAATTATCCTGCCAATAGAGCAAATCCGGCTCGAAATGAAGGGAAATCTTGGAAATGCTCTAAAACGCGGCGCTTTGGGTCGTGGTGCCCTTCAGGACGAGGCCTGATCGCACACATAGGCCCGCCGGATAGACCACCCTGCCCTGCTTTCAATCCTAGAGGTCGATGATCGTGCCGCGACCGTCGTTCCAGATGCGCATTTCGCGCTGGCCGTTCGTCTTCGCCTTGGCGTGCACCGGGGCCGGCTTCATGCGCAGCGAAATCGCGCGGGCTGCCATCAGCACGGTAAGGATAGCGCCGACGGCGAGCGTGACCGAAACGGTAAACAGCGCCATGGCTGCAAACACGGTGATACCGGCAAGTGCGATGAACAGGGAACGAATATTCTGCATGGTCGAGACCTCTCTACATCAAGCAATGTGGCCCTCATGATTGTCATCTGCAAGAGGAGCATGGCTTTTTGTTGACTTGCCTGCCGATTAAAAGCGCGGCAAAACGGCACAATGAGCCAATCTGCGAGCCAAAACCCCTCGTCCCGTCCCGCCCGTCTGCGCCGCTCGGTCTTGAGCGTTCCCGCGATCAACCGACGCGCGCTGGACAAGCTTTCGAGCCTCGAATGCGACGCGGTCATTTTCGATCTTGAGGATTCGGTTTCGCCGGAGAAAAAGGCCGAGGCGCGGGAGAATCTCCGGGCCTTCTTTGCGGTCTCGCAGCTTCCCGGCAAGGAGCGGATCATCCGTATCAATGCGCTCTCCTCCAATTTCGGCGCCGATGACCTGGCGCTGGTTACGGAGTTGGAGCCGGATGCGGTGTTGCTGCCGAAGGTGGGCGAGCCGCAGGACGTAAGCGATGTCAGTGACCGGCTTGCGGAAGCCGATGCACCGGAAGACTTGCGTATCTGGGCCATGATCGAGACGCCGCGCGGCATCCTGAATGCGGCGGCGATCGCCGAAGCTGGGCGCACGGCAGGAAGCCGGCTCGATTGTTTCGTCGTCGGTCTCAACGACCTCAGAAAGGAAACGGGCGTTCTGCCGCAGCCCGGTCGCCCCTATCTCGTGCCCTGGCTGATGCAGGTGATATTGGCCGTCAGCGCTTACGGCCTTGAGGCGATCGACAGCGTCTTCAACGATTTCAGGGATGCTGAAGCATTTGAGGCCGAATGTGGCCAGGGTGTCGCCATGGGTTTTGCCGGCAAGATGCTGATCCACCCAAACCAGATCGAGGCGGCCAACCGGCATTTCGGCCCGGCTGAGGCTGCCATTGCCGAGGCCGAAGCCATCATTGCGGCTTTTGCCGAAACGAGCGCCGCCACTCTCAATGTCGTGAACCTTGGCGGGCGCATGGTGGAGCGGCTGCACCTTGTCCAGGCGGAAAGACTCATTCATAAAGCTCGCCTGATCGAACAGCGCTCTTCGGGCACGGCAGCGGCGTCCCGCACCGAGGTCTGACCGTCGAATTGCCCGGCCAAATACGAAAGATACCCTAATGAAACTCTACCGCTTCCTCACCGGCCCCGATGACGCTTCCTTCTGCCACAAGGTCAGTGCGGCGCTGAACAAGGGCTGGGAGCTATACGGCTCGCCGACCTATGGCTTCAATTCTGCAAGCGGGCGTATGGAGTGCGGTCAGGCCGTCGTCAAGGAAGTTGCCGGCAAGGATTACGATCCGGATATGAAGCTTTCGGAGCAGTAAGCCGTAACCGAAGTTCTTCGCCCAGGTTGGCTTACGATCGGGGTTGGTATTACCGATCCGTCGCTTCCTCAGCACTTTCCTCAATGCGCTCCATGTCCTCGTCGCTCAGGCCGAAATGGTGGCCGATCTCGTGGATCAGGACATGGGTAATGATGTCGCCGAGAGTTTCGTCGTTTTCAGCCCAATAGTCGATGATCGGCCGGCGATAGAGGCGGATCTTGTTCGGCATGTCGCCGGTCTGGGCGGTAAAGCGCTCCGAGATGCCGCGACCTTCGAAAAGGCCGAGCAGGTCGAAGGGTGTTTCCAGCGCCATATCCTCGAACACTTCGTCATCCGGGAAATCCTCGATGAGAATGACGAGGTTGCCGGTGAGCGAGCGGAATTCCTCCGGCAGGTGGCTGTAAGCCTCCATTGCCAGAGATTCGAATGTGCTGATGGAGGGAGAATGGCGATCCCGCCAATCTTCGCTCTGGTCAACGCGAGCCATGAATATTCCTTCCTTGGCTGGTCATATAGAGACTTTGCGCTGCTTTTACGAGAGCGGAATAGGGCGTGATACCGAAAAGTGTTTGAGCGGTTTTCGATCGACGTCATGCTCTATTTTTTTGATTCTAGAGCGGATTCGGATTTTCGGGTGACAGACCGACATCATCTGGCTCGGTTCACAGGAATATTTTCTTATGAAATGGTGTTGACTCTTTCTCCAAGCTCTGGAATCCATAAGAACATAACAGGAACATTATCGATCTGGAGTGAACGTCATGGCCGAGGCTGCCGTGGCGCGGGAAACGCTTTTTGCCCTGCGTGAAACCATTGCCCGACTGGAAGGCAGGCCGATCCCGGCGCTGGCAGCCGCAGCGCATGAGGCTTTGGCAGACAAGCCGGTGAGAGAGGCGATGGGTAGTGCGAAATCCCTGCCTACTGAGCCTACGCTTGAACAGTCGCTCCTTCCGATCGGCATCGATGAGCTCGATGCGGCTCTGCAAGGCGGTCTGCCGCTCGATGCGCTGACGGAAATCCGCTCGCTCGGCCTGCGCGATGCCGGGGCGGCGAGCGGCTTTGCCCTGGCGCTTGCGGCGAGACTGCATGCGCGAGCATCGGATAAGACCGCGGCCAAGTCGCCGGTCCTATGGATCGGCGATACGGTGGCAACGATGGAGGCAGGCCTGCCCTATGCCATCGGCATCGGCGATTTCGGGCTGGAGCCTCAGGCTCTCCTGCAGGCGTCGCCGCGCAAGCTCGACGATGCGCTCTGGGTGGCGGAAGCAGCCCTTGGCAGTGCTGCCTTTGCCGTCGTCATTCTGGAAGTGCGCGGCAATCCCGCCCGTTTCGGTCTGACCGAAAGCCGGCGGCTGGCGCTGAGGGCCAAGGCGGCGGGACGGCCCTTGTTTCTGTTGCGACAGGGAGGCGAGGAGGAAGCAAGCAGCGCCCTCTTCCGCTTTTCCGTCGAACCCGCGCCGGCACAGGCGCGGCCCCTGCCGGACGGATCGGTGCTTGGCGGCAGCATTGGTCACCCGGCTTTTCGTCTGACCTTGGAAAAGAGCCGAAACCCGGCGCCCCTTTCCATAACCCTGGAGTGGAATGCCCATGACCGCCGCTTTGCCCCTGTCTCCGATGTTCATTACCCTGCCTTTCCCGGCGAACACACAGCGCATTCTGGCGCTGACCTTCCCGCATCTGCCGACCGACCGGATCGCGCGAAAGCGCTGGGGTCTGTCCTGGCGTTCGGCAGGCAGGCTTGAAGCGCCGCCGCTCGCCTGTGCCGGTAAGCTGAACAATGCCATGCGGCTGACCGCCATCAACGAGCGCGCCGAAATGATCGGCCTGAAGCAGGGTCAGGGCGTGGCTGAAGCAAAGGCGATCTGTCCTGATCTTGATGTCGTCGAGGAGGATCCGGTCGCGGATCGCAAGCTTCTGGAAGCGATCGCCGACTGGTGCGACCGCTATACGCCGCTGGTGGCGATCGACGGCAAGGATGGCCTTTTTCTCGATATTACCGGCTGCGCCCATCTTTTCGGCGGCGAAGAGGCGCTGCTCGAGGATATCTTGATCCGGATTTCCCGACTGGGCTTCGATGTGCGCGGCGCCATTTCCTCTGCGCCCGGCCTCTCCTGGGCCGTCGCCCGCTTTGACGAGAGCCGCATCGTTCCGCCCGAAGCCATGGAAGAGGCACTGGCACCGCTGCCGGTTGCATGTCTTCGGCTTGGCGAGGAGATTGTCGCCGCCTTGCAGAAGATGGGCCTGAAGCAGGTCGGCGACCTTCTGGCAGCACCGCGTGCGCCGCTTGCCCGCCGTTTCGGTGCGCAGCTAATGTTGCGGCTCGATCAGGCCGTCGGCCTCGTCGAGGAACCGATTTCGCCGCGTCGCCCGGTCGCGCAATTGTCAGCCGAGCGTCGGCTTGCCGAGCCGGTGCAGGCGGAAGAGGATATTCTTCAGCTTGCTCGCCAGCTTGCCGAAACCCTGAAGCCGGGGCTGGAAGCGCGCGGCGTCGGCGGCCGTTCCTTCGAGCTTCTGCTTTTCCGGGTGGATGGGGCGGTTTTCCGCATCGCGGCTGGCGCATCGCAGCCGCTGCGGGAGCCGAACCGGATCGCCAGCCTGTTCACGGAGCGCTTCGGCGCCATTCATAACGATCTCGATGTCGGCTACGGTTTCGAAATCATCCGCCTCAATGTGCTTCAGCATGCGTCCTTCGATGCCATGCAAGGCGATTTTGTCGGAGAAGACCGCCAGGAAGGATCTCTTGCCGCCTTTGTGGATCGTGTGGCCGCCCGGCTGGGGCCGGACTGTCTGCAAGGGTTCGAGTTGCGGCAGAGCCACATCCCTGAGCGGGCCGTGCGGTCGCTGCCGGCCATGGCTATCCTCGCCTCGAAGCGGCGCACAGGTGAGAAGGATGCCGGCCATGGTTTCTTCCGCGGCGAACGGCCGCTGCGGCTGTTTCGCATGCCGGAGCTGGTCGAAACCATTGCTGCCGAAGTGCCCGACGGCCCGCCCCGGCAGTTCCGCTGGCGGCGGGTTATGCATCGGGTCAGCCGGGCCGAAGGGCCGGAGCGGCTTTCGGCGGAGTGGTGGGTCGAGGAAAAGGAAGAGCCTGCCCGCGATTATTTCCAGGTCGAGGATGAGGAGGGCCATCGTTTCTGGCTGTTCCGCAAGGGGCTCTATGGCCGAGGCGGCACAACGCCGGATTGGTACATGCACGGGGTCTTCGCATGAACGCGCGCCCGAGTTTCCACGAACCCGTACCCTTCTTTGAGATCGGGGTGAGAACGAATTTCTCCTTTCTCGAAGGTGCCTCGCATCCGGAGGAAATCGTGGCGCAGGCCGCCATTCTGAAACTTTCCGGATTTGGGATTGCCGACCGCAATTCGGTTGCCGGCGTGGTCAAGGCGCATGCGCATACCAAGCTTCTCCGGGAGAAGTACAAGGAGGGCATTGAGAAAAACCTGGAGCTTCAAGCGAAGGGCAAGCCAGAAAAGCCGCTTCTGAAGCCGGTCCCTTTCCAGCCTGGTGCGCGCCTCGTGTTTTCGGACGGTACACCTGACATTCTTGCCTATCCGGAAAACCGAAAGGGCTGGGCGCATCTCTGCCGGCTGCTGAGCGCCGGTAATCTGCGCGGCGAAAAAGGCGTCTGCATCCTGAATGAAAGCGACCTCGTGGAATGGGGTGACGAGATGATGCTGGCGCTGGTTCCCGATGCTGAAAGCGTCGAGACGCAAGAAGGGCAGGAAAAGCTAGAGCAATGCCTCAAGCGGTTATGGATGCGCTTCGGCCGGAAGTTCCACATGGTCCTGTCGCCGGCCTATGACGGGCGGGACCGGATGGTCTTCGCCACGCTTTCCATCCTGGCGCAGCGCAATGGCGTGCGGCTGATCGCCAGCAATCAGCCGCTCTATCATGCGACCGAGCGCAAGCCGCTTGCTGATATCGTCGTTTCGATCCGCGAACATGTACCGATCGCCGAGGCTGGTTTCAAACTGGCAGCGAACGCCGAGCGCTACATGAAGGACGCTGCCGAGATGGCACGTCTGTTGCGGGATTATCCGAAGGCTATCGCCAATACGCAGAAGTTTTTTAGCCGGCTTTCTTTTTCACTGGACGAGCTAAAACACAATTATCCCGACGAAAGCGTTCCTGGAGAGACCGTTGCGGAGACGCTGAAGCGGCTGACATGGGAGGGCGCCGAGTGGCGCTTTCCCGGAGGGATCCCGCCAAAGGTTTCGGCGCAGATCGAGCATGAGCTCAAGCTCATTCGGGAACGGCAATATGAGCCTTATTTCCTGACGGTGCACCGCATCATGGAGTTTGCCCGCAGTGCGAATATCCTATGCCAGGGGCGCGGATCGGCCGCCAATTCGACGGTCTGTTATTGCCTCCGGATTACCGAGGTCAATCCCGAATTAACAAGCCTGCTTTTCGAGCGCTTCATCTCGACGGAGCGCGAGGAGCCGCCTGATATCGACGTTGATTTCGAGCATGAGAAACGCGAAGAAGTCATTCAGTTCATCTACAGGCATTACAAAAAGGAGCATGCCGGGCTGACCGCGGCGGTCACCAGCTATCGGGCGCGCTCGGCCGGCCGCGAAGTGGCGAAAGCCTTCGGTTTGTCGGAGGATGTGCAGTCGGCCCTTGCAAGCGGTGTCTGGGGCTGGTCGACGGAGGAGCTGTCCGAGCGTGAGGCGAAGATTGCCGGCCTCGATCTCACGAACAAGACGACACGCAACGTCCTTTCCTATGCCTCGACGCTGATGGGGTTTCCGCGGCACCTGACCCAGCATGTCGGCGGCTTCGTCATCACCCGGGATCGGCTGGATGAGGTCGTGCCGATCATGCATACGGCGATGGACGATCGCTACATGATCGAGTGGAACAAGGACGATCTCGACAATCTCAACATATTGAAGATCGACGTGCTTGCGCTCGGCATGTTGACCTGTCTCGCCAAGGCTTTCGACCTCCTGCTGCTGCATTACGATGTGAAGAAGGCGCTCGCCGATCTTGGGAGCAAGGAATATCCGGACGGCAAGCCGGTTTATGACATGATCTGCCGTGCCGATACGATCGGCGTCTTTCAGATCGAAAGCCGGGCGCAGATGAGCATGCTGCCGCGTCTTCGGCCCCGCAAGTTCTATGATCTGGTCATTGAGGTGGCGATCGTTCGCCCCGGCCCCATTCAAGGAGACATGGTTCACCCTTACCTTAAGCGGCGGGATGACGATCTTCACAAGCGGCCGATCGAATATCATCGTCCGGAGTTGAAGGCTGTTTTGGAGCGAACTTTGGGGGTTCCGCTGTTTCAGGAACAGGCGATGCAGATCGCCATTACCGCGGCCGGATTTTCGCCCGCCAAGGCCGATCGGCTGCGCCGATCCATGGCGACGTTCAAGCGAACGGGGAGGGTCGATGAATTCAAAAAGGATCTGGTTTCGGGCATGGTCGCGAATGGCTATCCTCAGGACTTTGCCGAACGCTGTTTCAGCCAGATCGAGGGCTTCGGCGAATATGGTTTCCCTGAAAGCCATGCGGCGTCCTTCGCTCTGCTCGTCTATGCCTCGTCCTGGCTCAAGACCTACTATCCGGATGTCTTCTGTGCGGCGATCCTCAATGCCCAGCCGATGGGCTTCTATGCGCCGGCGCAGCTGGTGCGCGATGCGCGCGAGCATGGCGTCAAGGTGCGGCCGGTGGATATCAATCGCTCCAGCTGGGATTGCCTGCTGGAGAAGGCGCGTTTCGATCCGGGCGCGATCGAGCGGCGCCATGCGTCGATGCGCGATGATATCAAGACGCAATGTGCCGTCCGTCTCGGCTTCCGGCAAGTCAAGGGTCTGTCCGAGGAGGAGATGAACCAGCTCGTCGAGCGCCGGGGCGATGGCTATCGATCCGTGCGCGATCTCTGGCTGCGTTCCCGGCTTGCCAAGGCGCAGATCGAGCGCCTGGCGGATGCGGATGCGTTCGGTTCCATCGGCCTCAGCCGTCGTGAGGCGCTTTGGGCTGTGCGGGCGCTCGATGCCGGCAGTGCCGCCGAAACGCTTCCCCTCTTCGATCTCGGCGACCATGCGGAGCTGCAGGTCGAGCCGGCGGTTACGCTGCCGGAAATGCTGCCTGGCGAGCAGGTCATCGAGGATTATCGCTATCTGTCGCTATCCCTGAAGGCGCATCCGGTTTCCTTCCTGCGTACCGATTTCGCCCGGCAAGGGATCGTGCAAAGCCGGGATTTGCCCGGTATCGCCAGCGGCCGCATGGTGACGATCGCCGGGCTGGTGCTGGTGCGCCAGCGGCCGGGTTCGGCCAAGGGGGTGATCTTCATGACGCTGGAGGACGAAACCGGTGTCGCCAATGCAATCGTCTGGCCGAAGAAGTTCGAGAAGTACCGGGCCATCGTCATGGGCGCGCGGCTGGTTAAGATCCGCGGCCGGCTGCAGAGCGAAAGCGGCGTTATCCATGTGGTGGTCGATCATATTGAGGATATGACACCGGCGCTCGGGATCCTGCAGCGGGAGGCGAGGCGTTTCGGCGTCAGCGATCGGGCGGATGAGACCTTGCGGCCGACCATGGATCACAGGGAGAAGCGGAAGTCTGTCTTTCCGGCGCCCTCTTCCGGTGAGGGGGCAGCGGCGGAGGGTCGCAGCCATGGCGCCGAAACGGCGAAAGTTATGCCGCGAGGCCGCAATTTCCATTGAGATTGCGACCTTCGTATCGGGCAAAAGCTTCGGAACTCGGCCCGCGGACGAGATTCGAATCGTTTCTTTCTTGACAAAGAGCGTCTTCTTTAGCAGATAACAAGACAGCGGATGTCATGTTTGACGGGCTGAGCGAAGAATGCTGGTTTGCAGTTGTAATTACATCACCGACAAAGAAATCCGGGACGTTATCAACGAGTTCCTTGATCAGGACTGTTGGCAGCTCATTGTTCCCGCCAAGGTTTATCACGCGATGGAAAAGCGCGGTCGTTGCTGCGGCTGCTTCCCGAATGTCGTTGATATCATTATACAGACAACCCAGGATTATCATGCCCGTCGCCACTCGACGGAAGCGGAAATATTTGATTTCATGTCCCGCCTGAAAAAATTCCATGAAGACAACAGGAGAGCGGACATTGAAAGGCGACAAAAAGGTCATCGAGCGGCTTAACGAGGCACTCTTCCTCGAGCTTGGCGCAGTCAACCAATATTGGGTTCACTACAGACTCCTCGAAGACTGGGGCTACACCAAGCTTGCCAAGAAAGAGCGCGCAGAATCCATCGAGGAGATGCAGCACGCCGATCGCCTCGTTGCCCGCATCATCTTCCTCGAAGGTCATCCGAACCTGCAGACGCTCGCGCCGCTGCGCATCGGTCAGAACGTCAAGGAAGTGCTGGAAGCCGATCTCGCCGGCGAATACGACGCACGCACGGCCTACAAAAAATCCCGCGACATCTGTCACGATGCCGGCGACTATGTGTCCATGAAGCTGTTCGAAGAGCTTCTGGCGGATGAGGAAGGCCATATCGACTTCCTCGAAACCCAGCTCGAACTGCTCGACAAGATCGGCGAAGCCAAATACGGCCAGCTTAATGCCGACTCCGCCGATTCCGCGGAATAAGCGACATGCTGCAGCGGTTCAGTTTTTCAGGAAATCTCTGAACCGCTCCATTTCTTTGTTTTCACCCAATTCCAGGAAGAGCGCGAAAGCTTTTCCTGGAATTGCTTTATGAATCGGCCCTTCCGCGGCTGGCCTTCTTTTCAGTCTTCGGCTTTCAGATTGGCCAGGTCACTGAATTCCGAAACCACCTGCTCGTAGACCGAGCGTTTGAAGGGAACGATCAGGTCGGGAAGTACCGCCATGGGCTTCCATTCCCATGCATCGAATTCCGGTTCGTGGCCGCCCGGTGGCGGATTGATGGCGATCTCGCCCTCATCGCCGTCGAAGCGGAAGGCGAACCAGCGCTGCGTCTGGCCGCGGAATTTCCCCTTGAGGCCGATACCGATCAGTTGCGGCGGAAGATCGTAATTGATCCAGTCCCTGGCTTCCGCGAGCAAGGTCACGGTTTTCATGCCCGTTTCTTCGTATAATTCGCGATAGGCCGCTTTCAGCGGGTCTTCGCCCTCGTCTATGCCGCCCTGCGGCATCTGCCACAGCTGCGGCGAGCCGTCATATTCGGAATTGCCGACCGGAATGCGGTGTCCGGCCCAGACCAGGCCTTCCCGGTTCAGGATCATGATGCCGACACAGGGCCGGTAGGGCAGGTCTTCGGCTCTCACGGAGGCGTGTGGCGTGCTCATCTTTTTCTCCAGGTCAGGGGTGTTTGGGATCCTCGGCAAGCGCCGAGACCGCGACGACTTCGATACCGCGCATGGCGGCCTCCTCGCTCCATTTGCTGATGGCGTCGACGCTTTCATCGAAGGCGGAAGCGACGCCGATCGCAGAGCCGTTACGGCGGGCGATGCGCTCGAGTTCGTCGAGTTTCCTGAGGATCGCGTCCTGCTGCAGCTCTCCATCCAGCTGGATATCGGCAGAAGCGTGCGGCACTTCCAGCGTTTTCGAAAGCATTCCGGACTTCGATTGAGCGGATGAGCCGTCGTCTAGGAATAGCAGGCCGCGCTTGCCGATGTCGCGCAGCACGGGTTCCATGGCGCTGGGATTGGCAAGGAAGCGGCCGCCGAGATAGTTCATGACGCCGGTATAATTGGTGATCTTGCCCATCGCTTTATGCAAATTTTCAATATTCTTGGCTGATGACAGCGAGGTCAGCAGAGTATCCGGTCCGGGATTGTTGCCGGGATAGTCGAAGGGCTCGAACGGCACCTGGATGAGGATCTCGTGGCCGCCGCGCCTTGCCTCCTGCATCCAGCGCTGCAGACTGTTGCCGCTGGCGGCAAAGGCAAGGGTGATTTCCTCCGGCAGCTTCTCGATGGCGCGTTGCGTGCCGGTCTGGCTCAGCCCAAGGCCGCTGACGACGATAGCGATACGGGTGCCCCGCGCGCCGGACCAGGGTCGCGCATATTGCTCCAGCGGCCGCAGACCGCTTGGCGAGGTGATTGGCAGCTTGCCGTAGGGCGAATCTTCGAGCAGGCTGTCATTCGGCGTTGCCGCCATGCGCGGATCCTGCCCCACCTGATTGGCGTTAATCAAGACCGGGCCGCTGCCATCGCGATTGCTGGGGCTGAACATGGTGACGACCGAACCGTCGCCGGTCACCACGCGCGTGGTATTGGCGCCGGATTGCGGGTCGACTTGGGTCAATCCAGCTTGACCGGTTTGTTCGGTGCTCCCCGGCTTGGTTTCGGCTGCAGGTGCCGGATTTTCCTTCTTTGCCGTTTCGACAGGCTGAGTCTTTTGCAGGGGATCGCGCATCAGCGCCGAATAGAGTGAAAAGCCGGCGATCGCGATCAGACAGAAGCCGCCGAGAATGCGTCCAAAGGGGATGGAGCGCCGTTGGCGGCCGGGGCCGCGATTTTGTCCCAACGGTGCATGCAAATCCGTTCCCAAGCTTCAATCCACCCCAAGCGGAAAACTCTATTGGCCTCGAGCATATCGCTCACGGCGAAGCGGAAAAATGCCCGCGGCACTCAAAGTGCTAAAACATGAACAAGACTGTTCCGAGCGACGTCGGATTCGAAGGCTGACCGAGAAGAGCGGGACAATACCCCTCGCCCCGCTTCCTCATCATGAAAGCGCCGGGTCTGTTTCCAGCCCGGCGCCAATCCTTACTTGGAGGAAACCGCCTTTTCGGGGTTCGGCGGGAAGGCTGGATCCGTCTTTGCGCCACGCAGCAGGTCGAGCGCGTAGTTGAGCTGGATATCGTCCTTCGGATCCGGCGGCACATAGGCCGAAGAGCCGGAGCCCTTGTCGGTCTCGCTCTGGCCCTTGATGTGGCCCGGCAGGCTGGATTCGCCTTCCGTCGTCAGCTTGCCCTTCAGATCGTCGGGAAGCGGCTGGTCGACCTTGATGTCAGGCGTGATGCCGGTGCCCTGGATCGAGCGGCCCGACGGCGTGTAGTAGAGGGCCGTCGTCAGGCGCAGCGCGCCGTTGCCGTCGCCGAGCGGGATGATCGTCTGGACAGAGCCCTTGCCGAACGACTGTGTGCCGAGCACGGTGGCGCGCCGCAGATCCTGCAAGGCGCCTGCGACGATTTCCGAAGCCGAGGCCGAGCCGCCGTTGGTGAGCACGATGATCGGCTTGCCGTCGGTCAGGTCGCCTGGGGTGGCGTTGAAGCGCCGGGTTTCATCCGGGTTGCGGCCGCGTGTCGAAACGATCTCGCCGCGCTCGAGCACGTCGTCGGCAACGTTGATCGCCTGATCGAGCAGGCCGCCCGGGTTGAGACGTAGGTCGAGGACGTAGCCCTTCAGCTTGTCGGCCGGGATATCCTTCTTGATCTTGGCGATCGCGGCTTCGAGATCCGGGGTCGTCTTTTCGGTGAAGGAGATGATGCGGATATAGCCGACATCGCCGCCTTCCTCGCGCGACTTGACGGCGGCAACGGCAATCACGTCACGGATGACGGTGAGCTCGATCGGCTTGTCGGCGCCCTTACGCAGCAGCGTCAGCTTGATCGGCGTCTTGACCGGGCCGCGCATCTTTTCGACGGCGTCTTCCAGCTTCAGGCCGCGGACGGACTGGCCGTCGATGGCGGTGATATAGTCGCCGGCAAGGACGCCGGCCTTGGCGGCAGGCGTATCGTCGATCGGGGTGATGACCTTGACGAGATCGTTGTCCATCGTCACTTCGATGCCGAGACCGCCGAACTCACCCTTGGTCTGGGTGCGCATGTCTTCCGCATCCTTGGCGTTCATGTAGCTCGAATGCGGGTCCAGCGAAGACAGCATGCCGTTGATGGCGGCTTCGACGAGCTTGTCTTCCTGGGGAGGAGTCACATACTGCGCGCGGACGCGCTCAAAGACGTCGCCGAAAATCGACAACTCCTTGTAAGTGGAAGTGCCAGCGGCTTCCGCCGGCGCTACCGCCGAGTAGATAACGCCCATCGCGGTCGCACCCATCAATGCGCCGACGAGAACAAGAGAAGCCCTACGTATCATTGCGTGCCTTTCCAGTGTCTTTGGAGGTCCACCAGGGCCGAGAATCGACTGGTTTTCCATCTTTTCGGAATTCAATGTAAAGCGTTGGCCGATCCGTTTCCAGCGCCAATGCGGTCGCGCTCGCGACTCTTTTTTGGCCCATGGTGGCAAGCGGCTCGCCAGCGAAGACGAATCTGCCCGGGCGCGTCTTGATCGCGTCCATGCCGGACAGCACCATGTGATAGCCGTCGCCCGTATCCAGGATGATCATCTGTCCGTAGCTGCGAAACGCGCCGGCATAGACGACCGTGCCGTCGGCGGGAGCCGTGACGAGTGCTTCCGGGCCGGTCGCAACGGTCAGTCCCATCGCGGTGTGGCCGGTTCCATCGTCGTCGCCGAATTGGCGGAGAATATCGCCCGCCACGGGCAACTCCAACTTTTTCTTCAGGTCTGAGAAGGGATATGCGGGCGTAATGCGGTTTTTATCGGGCACGCCGTTCTCGGCAAGGGCCTTCGCCTGTTCGCGCTGCTGTTCGCTCATCTGTGCCCGGCGCGCCTCTTCCGCGCGGGCAGCAGCGGCAGCGTCGCGTACGGAGCCGATCTGGCTTTCTAACGAGGCGACGAGCCCTTCCAGGCTGGTTGCCTGGCCCGCCAGCTCTTCCGCGCGCTTGCGCTCCGCCTCGAGCTGGGCCGTATTTTCCTTGCTGTGCTTGTCGTTCTCCGCAATCAGCAGATCCATGCGCCGCTCCTCCTCCAGACTGTTGGTCACGGTGGCGGTGAAGCTGGCCTTTTCGGCGGCGGTATCGGCCTGCAACTTGCTGAGATCGGTCAGATCGGCGATGAGCTTGTCCGTCTCCTTACGCATTCCGGGTACGACGGCGCCGAGAAGAATGGCGCTGCGCACCGAGGCGAGCGCATCGTCGGGCGTTACCAGCAATGCCGGCGGTGGGTTGCGTCCCATGCGCTCGAGAGCACCCAGCACTTCGGCCAGCAGGGCGCGTCGATCATGCAGGGAAGCGCGGATCTTATCCTCCTTGACGGCAAGATTCGTCAGCGTCTTCTCACTCTGCTGGATCTTGCGATCCAGCTCCTTGCGGCGGGCGGCGCTGTCGATCAGCGCCTGGCGCAGGCTGGCAGTGCTCTTGTCGAGAGAGGCGATGCCGTCTTCCAATTCCTTCGTCTTGCCGGACGAAAGACCGATCGTCTTAGAAAGCGCATCGAGCTGCGCGCGGGTTTCGTCACGCTTACGGGCAAGGTCCGCCGCCGGGTCAGGTGCCTCCTGCGCGGACGGCGGTGTAGAAGAGCGATCGTCGGGTGCTTGCGCCGCGATGGCATCGGCTTCCTGGGCGAGGGCGACGTTTTCTTGGGAAAAAGGGCCTGCCATATAGACGCCCATGCCGAGCGTTGCCGCCAAAGCTGGCAGCACGATACGCGAAAGCATGGGCGGGGCTTTTCTCATCCAGTCGGTTCGGCCTGGTCCCTTCGGATCGCGCAAAAATAAGCTGATTTGCCGCGATCATCCAGGAAGCATCGTCATTTTTAGGGCGGGAATCAAAACACGCCTGTGTGAGCGTTTCGTTAACGCAAAAACGGCGAAAGCCAAACTGTTTTCAAAACGGATGGAGCAATCATACCCGGTGGTAGGGGTGCCCGGAAAGGATTGTCACGGCGCGGTAGAGCTGTTCGGCAATCAGGATGCGCACAAGCTGGTGCGGCCAAGTCAGCTTGCCCAGGCAAATGGTCAGGTCGGCCTTGTCGTAGAGGGCGGGGTCAAGGCCGTCGGCGCCGCCGATGGCGATCGTCAGGTCGCGCTTGCCCTGATCGCGGTATGCCCCGAGCATGGCGGCGAAGGCTCCGCTGTCGAGCGCCTTGCCGCGTTCGTCGAGAAGGATGAGGACGCCGCCTTCGGGATGTGCCTTCTGCAGCAGGCCCGCCTCTTCGCGCTTGCGGGTCTCGCTATTGGAGGCGCGGCTTTCTGCAACCTCGGTCATGCGCGCCATTTCCAGGCCGATGGCGGGCCCGGCCTTGGCGAAACGGTCGAGATAGCGGGCCGCAAGATCCTTTTCAGGGCCGGCTTTCAGCCGTCCCACCGCAAAAAGACCTATCCGCATTCCCGCTCCCACGCACATCCGCCGTCATGGCGGCACAAAACGAAACTCTTGCCGGAGGCTCATCTCCGGCGATGTAAGGCTGCGTACCGAGCCGGGAAAGCGTTCCTGGCGTCGTTAGTGCAGCGTGCCTTCGTCGAGATCGGGTGCTGCCCACATCTTTTCGATGTTGTAGAACTCGCGGATCTCGGGTCTGAAGACATGAACGATGATGTCGCCGGTGTCGATCAACACCCAGTCGCCGCCATCAAGACCCTCGACGCGGGCATTGCCGAAGCCCTCGTCCTTGAGATCGGTCATGAGATGGTCGGCAATCGCCAGGACATGGCGGCTCGATCGGCCGGAGACGACGACCATGTAGTCTCCAAGCGCAGACTTGCCAGCAATGTCGATGGTGACGATATTTTCGGCCTTGGAGTCCTCGAGGCTTGCGAGGACGGCTTGCAGGGCGCGGGCAGCGGCATCGGCGCCACGTTCCGAGCTCTTCGGGATAACGAGAGGCGTTCTTCCCTTGGCGTGTACTGTTGTCAGTGCTCTTCCTTCCTTGAGTAACAGAACATGCACGTGAATGATCTGAGTCGATCACGTTACAAAGATAGGCATCAAAGCATTAAGGTTTCAAGACGCAGGCCGGCAACTTCGGCCATTCGGGACAAGGATTTGTGTCTGAATAGTGCGCTTTCGCACCAGATATGGGCGAATATTCATGCCGAAGACGAAAATCAGCCCGCCTGGTGCACTCCGTCGACAAGAATAAGGTTGCGGCTGAGGGCTTGGTCGCGGACCTCGAGAGCATGCGCATATTCCGACGACCCGTACCAGGCTCTTGCTCGTTCCACATCCGGAAATTCCACGATCACGATCGCATTCGGCGACCAATCGCCCTCCAGTCGTTCGATCGGGCCGCCACGGACCAGATAGTGGCCGCCATACCGGGCGATAGAGGCAGCCGCGCGCGTCCGGTAGGTCTGGAAGGCTTCGCTATCCCTGACGGTGACATCGGAAATGATATAGGCCGGCATCGGTTTCCTCCTCTCAAACCTCAAGGCTGGCGCGGTCCGTACTCGCGCGCCAATGCGTTTTTCTTGAAGATTAGATAGGCCGGTTCAACCGCTTGTCCATTTCCGTCGGCATGTACAGCCGGACGAAGGCCACGTATAGATTATGCAGATATCAACTGCTTACAGACACCATGACAGATGCTCCGCAGCCACCGTTGAAGCCCATTCTCCGCATCAGCTTTTCGGGGCAGGATCGGCTTGGGCGCGGCAAGATGGAGCTTCTCGAGCATATTCAGGAGACCGGCTCGATCTCGGCCGCCGGCCGTGCCATGGATATGTCCTACCGCCGAGCCTGGCTGCTCATCAGCGAACTCAATCACATGTTCCGCGAACCGGTCGTGGAATCGCAGCGTGGTGGTCAAAAGGGTGGCGGCGCTGCCCTGACGCCCTTCGGCGAGGAGTTGTTGAGGCGCTTTCGCGGTATGGAAATGACGCTGCGAGCGGCAATAGCCGACGACCTGAACTGGCTCGAAGCCAATCGGAGCTCGGCGGACGCTTCTGCGAAAAAATCCTGACTAATGTTCGAGCGCCACGGTTTTGATGACCGCATGGATCGGCAGCCCGATCCGCAGCCCCAGTCTTTCGGCCGAGAATTGCGTGATGCGGGCAGTGACGATGTCGCCGCCGCAATCGACCTTGATCTCAGTCGCCCCGTCAGCCGCCGTGCCGATTCCCAGCACTTTGCCATCGAGAATATTCAAGGCGCTCAGGCCCTCCGGCCGCGTCGTTGCCAGCATGACGTCACGGGCAGGAATATGGACGCGCACGGTCTTGCCGACAGCCGCCGCCTGGCCCGGCACAAAGAGCTTTGCAGTCTTCAGAGCAACCACTGTCAGATGATGGCGATCGTCGATCGCCTCGACGCGGCCTTCCAGCAGCACACCGGCTTCGCGGCGGTCCGCCGCAAGCGGGCCGGAGAGCTGGCTAAAGACGTCGACGGCAGCGCCGATCGTCTCGACCTTGCCGTCGCGCATGACGACGACGCGGTTGGCAAGGCGTGCCACCTCGGCGATGGAGTGGCTGACATAGATGATCGGGATCTTCGTCTCGTCGCGCAGCCGTTCGAGATAGGGAAGGATTTCCGCCTTGCGGGCTTCATCGAGCGCCGCAAGCGGCTCGTCCATCAGCAGGAGCCGCGGCGAAGAGAGCAGGGCACGGCCGATCGCGACGCGCTGTTTCTCGCCGCCGGAAAGTTTGGTCGGCCTGCGATCGAGCAACGCGCCGATGCCGAGCAGATCGACGACCCGGTCAAAGCTTTCACCGCGCTCGCTCTTGGGTGCGAACCAGCGGCTGTAATTCAGGTTCTGCCGCACGGATAGATGCGGGAACAGGCGTGCCTCTTGAAAGACATAGCCGAAGCGGCGGCGGTGACGCGGCACGAAGATCTGCTTGGTCGTATCGGCGAGCACGGTATCGTCAAGGCTGACATGGCCGTGATCAGGGCGCGTCAGGCCGGCAATGATGCGGACGATCGACGTCTTGCCCGAGCCGGAGCGGCCGAAAAGAGCTGTCACGCCGCCATCGGAGGTGAATGCAGCCTCCAGCGAAAAGGTGTCGAGGCGGTGGCGGATATCGACCGAGAGCGTCATTCGAAATCCACCCTGCGGCCGGCGAGATAGGCAAGGAATTCCGAGGCAAGCAGCGCCGCCATGGAAATGACGATGGCGACGATGGTGAGGCGCATGGCGCCGGCATCGCCGCCTGGAACCTGCGTGAAGGTGTAGATCGCCGAAGACAGCGTTTGTGTCTCGCCGGGAATGTTGGAGACGAAGGTGATGGTGGCGCCGAATTCACCCATGGCCTTGGCGAAGGAGAGGATCATGCCGGCGATGACGCCGGGCAGGATCAGCGGCAGCGTCACGGTCACGAAGGTCCAGATGGGGCTGGCGCCCAATGTGCCGGCGGCTTCCTCCAGCTTGCGGTCGACGGCTTCGACCGACAGGCGAATGCTTCGGACCATCAGCGGAAAGCCCATGACGCCGCAGGCAAGTGCGGCACCCGTCCAGCGAAAGGAGAAGACGAGGCCGAGATATTGCTCGAGCAAAGATCCGATCGGCCCTTTGCGGCCGAAGAGAATGAGAAGGATGAAGCCGGTGACGACGGGCGGCAGGATCAGCGGCAGGTGAATGAGGCCATTGAGGATTGACTTGCCCCAAAAGCGGCCACGCGCAAGCAGAAGTGCTGCGCCGATGCCGAAGGGCAGACTGACCAGCATGGCGACAATGGAAACGCGCAGGCTCAGCTCTATGGCCGTCCATTCGTCGCTGCTTAAACCCAACGCGTCCAAATCCCGTCCCTTAAACATCTCGGGCCCGCCACGACCGGCGAGCCTGATGATTGAACCTTCCTTGCCCGATCAGCGGCAATGACGCTCATGGCTTCAGGATGGTGAAGCCCTCATGCTCGAAGAAGGGAACAGCCTTAGCCGATTTCAGAAAATTGAAATAGGCTTGTACATCCGGGTTCTTGCTGCCGCTGGTGATGGCGATCGGGTAGACGATCGGTGAATGGCTGTCGGCGGGGAAGGTGCCGACGACGGCAACGCCCGGATCGGCGGAGACATCGGTCTGATAGACGATACCATAGGGCGCTTCGCCACGCGAAACCAAGGCAAGGGCCGCGCGCACGCTTTCGGCGCCAGCGACCTTCTTTTCAACCGACGACCAGACGCCGAGCTTTTCCAGCGCCGTTTTGCCGTATTTGCCCGCCGGAACCGATTCCGGCTGGCCCATCGCCAGGCGACCGTCGCCGAGCAGGCTAGCCAGATCGAAGCCCTGCTTGATCTCGACCGGCTTCGCCTTGTCCTTGGCGGCGACGAGAACGAGCTTGTTACCCAGCAGGTTGACGCGGCTGTCGTCCTTGATCAGCTTCTTGCCAGCGACATAATCCATCCAGTTGGTGTCGGCGGAGATGAAAACATCGGCCGGCGCGCCGTTTTCAAGCTGTTTTGCAAGCGGACCGCTCGCAGCATAGGAGACGGTAACCTCTTTGCCGGTTTCCTTCGTGAAGGCGGCATCGGCGTTGTCGAGCGCGTTCTTCATGCTGGCGGCGGCAAAGACGACGATTTTGTCGGCGGCGAACACCGGTGTTGGAATGACCGAAAGGCCGAGCCATGCAGCTGATGCTGCGGCGGTTGCAAGCTTGATCCATTGGCGTCGGCTGGTGGTCATTTCAATTCTCCCCAAAGATGTCGACATATTTCGAGAGATATAACGACGGACGAAGCTTGGCTAGGGATGTGTTCGCAAAAATATATCGCGATAAGGCCGCGTAACCCTACGAATTCTATGGATTTTCCGTGGCGCGGCGCATGTGAACGGCTTTGGGCATTACAAAAATGCATGACTGACTTTGCCCAGTGGATTGGCGAACGCTCACGAAGCGAGACATAACGTTACGAACCGTGGGGTCTCGCGTCATTCTTTCGCCGAATTCAGTCCGGACACTGAAAAACAAGCGGCGCTCAATTTGTAAAAGAAGCGTTTTTTGGGCAGAAAATTTCCGTAGCCATGCGTTATATGCATTGCTGCATTGCGCAATCGCCCATTTATCAATCGGCGAAATCTGGTAAAACATAATCATCGAGACGGCGATCTCCTCCTCCCAATGCCGTCCGATATGGATCAGCAACTCTCCTCCTCCCAGTTGCTGATCAGGTTCAAAAGCCCGACGCACCTCCTCCCGCGTCGGGCTTTTTATTTTCCAGACCATTCCAGAAGATCGATGGGATTATTGTGCGGCTCGCAACGCTGTCGAGCTGAGCGTTGAGCGTGGTCCGTGGATGAAGGTCCAGGCCGGCGCCCGCTTCTTCCAGAGTACGCGAGCATCATCTTCGTCGACGCGTGCGTAGTGGAAAGTCTTTGCCATCTTGGCCGAGAGGTAGGAGAGCGTCGATCCCGGCCGGTCGATAACGGCGATCGGGAAGGTTTGCGCGATTTCCTGCCACTTCTGCCAGCGATGGAACGTATTCAGGCTGTCGGCGCCCATGATCCAGATGAAGTGAACATGGCGGTTGCGCGCCTTCACATGCGCCAGCGTATTGGCCGTGTAGCTCATGCCCAGCGTCTGTTCGAAGGCTGTCACCTTGATACGCGGATTGTGGAGGATCTGCTCGCTAAGCGCGATGCGCTCGGCAAGCGGCGCCAGATGATTGCGGCTCTTCAACGGGTTGCCCGGCGTTACCATCCACCAGAGCTGATCAAGGCCCAGCCGGCGGATGGCGATCTCGGCGACGAGTGCATGGCCTTCATGCGGCGGGTTGAATGAGCCGCCGAAAAGACCGACCACCATGCCGCGCTCGGCATGGGGCATGCGCAGATAGCGTTGATCAACCTCTTCTTTCAGCACGTCAGGGCCGTATCTGTCCGGTGCCGCGAACGCGATATTTGAAGGAGGTGAGCTGCTCGACGCCAACAGGCCCGCGCGCATGCATCTTGCCGGTAGCGATGCCGATTTCCGCGCCCATGCCGAATTCGCCGCCATCGGCAAATTGCGTCGAGGCATTGTGCAGCAGGATCGCCGAGTCGATCTCCGTGAAGAAGCGCTCGACGATAGCGGGGTCCTCGGCAATCACGGCTTCGGTGTGGTTCGACGAATATTTACCGATATGCTCGATTGCGCCGGAAATCCCATCGACCAAGGCCACCGAGATGATCGCGGCCAGATATTCCGTTGTCCAGTCTTCTTCCGTTGCTGCCTTTAGGCCGGGTGCGAGCTTCAGCACATCGGCCGAAGCGCGAATTTCGCAGCCTGCCGCGGCAAGTCCGTCGAGCAGTGGCTTCAGATGGGTGGAGGCGACCTTCTTGTCGACGAGCAGCGTTTCGGCAGCGCCACAGATGCCCGTGCGGCGCATTTTGGCATTGACGACGATGGATTCCGCCATGTCCAGATCGGCCGAGGCATCGATATAGATGTGGCAAAGGCCTTCAAGATGGGCAAAGACCGGCACGCGCGCTTCGGTCTGGACGCGGGCAACGAGGCTCTTGCCGCCGCGCGGCACGATAACGTCGATATTGCCTTCGAGGCCGCGCAGCATGGCGCCGACGGCGGCGCGATCGCTGACAGGCACGAGCTGGATGGCATGTTCCGGCAGGCCTGCCGCCTTCAACCCTTCGACCAGGCATTCATGAATCGCCTGCGAGGAGCGGCGCGAATCACTGCCGCAACGCAGGATCACGGCATTGCCGGCCTTGAGGCACAGCGCGCCGGCGTCGGCCGTCACGTTCGGTCTGCTTTCGAAGATAACGCCGATGACGCCAAGCGGCGTGCGGACGCGCTCGATCTTCAGGCCGTTCGGGCGGTCCCAGGCAGCGATGACTTCGCCGACGGGATCGGCGAGGGCAGCGATGGCGCGAATGCCTTCGGCCATCTCGGCGACGCGCTTGTCGTTCAGCGTCAGGCGATCGACGAAGGAGGCAAGCATATCGGTGCCTTCGACGTCTTTCAGGTCTTTGGCGTTTTCAGCGAGGATATGATCCTTGCGGGCCAGAATGGCATCCGCCATGGCATTCAACGCCTTGTTCTTGCTCTCGGTCGAAGCAAAGGCCAGAGGTCGCGACGCAGCCCGAGCCTTGCGGCCGATATCGTTCATCAGCGCGTCGATGTCGGGGCTTTGTGCGACTGTATCAAGCATGAGCTTCATCCTTCTTCGATTTCTCGGCCTTCGTCTTGACGGATGACGTCATGACAAGGTCGTCGCGATGCACCATGGCGGCGCGGCCGGCATAGCCGAGGATCGCCTCGATCTCAGCCGATTTGCGACCGGTGATCTGGCGGGCCTCTTCGGCATCGTAGCTGACAAGGCCGCGGGCGATCTCCCGGCCGGAGGGGCCGATGACAGCGACTGTGTCACCGCGGCCGAAATGGCCGACGACGCGGCGCACACCGGCGGGCAGCAGGCTCTTGCCGGCGCCAAGGGCGGTCACGGCGCCATCGTCGACATGCAATTCGCCGGCCGGCTGCAGCTGCCCGGCAATCCAGGTCTTGCGGGCGGTAACGGGCGTACCCGATGGCGCAAACCAGGAGGAGCGGGCGCCGCTTTCGATTGATTTCAGCGGCCGGTCCGTCTTACCCGATGCAATAATCATGGCGCAGCCGGCGCCGGTTGCGATCTTGCCGGCATCGATCTTGGTGCGCATGCCGCCACGCGACAGCTCGGAAGCGGCACCGCCGGCCATGGCTTCGATCTCGGGCGTGATTTCGGCGATCGTATCGAGGAATTTCGCTTGGGGGTCGAGATGCGGCGGGGCTGTATAGAGCCCGTCGATATCCGACAGCAGCACCAGCAGATCGGCGCCGGTCATGGTTGCGACGCGGGCCGCGAGGCGGTCATTGTCGCCATAGCGGATTTCGCTGGTCGCGACCGTATCGTTCTCGTTGATGATCGGCACAGCGCCGATCTTCAGGAGCTGGTTGATGGTGGCGCGGGCGTTGAGGTAACGGCGGCGCTCTTCGGTATCGCCGAGCGTCAGCAGGATCTGGCCGGCGACGATATTGTCATGCGACAGGCTTTCCGACCAGGCGCGGGCCAGCGAGATCTGGCCGACGGCCGCCGCCGCCTGGCTTTCTTCCAGCTTCAGCGCACCGGAGGGCAGGTCGAGCACGGAGCGCCCAAGCGCGATTGCGCCCGAGGAGACGACCAGGATATCGATGCCCTTGGCCTTCAGTGCGGCGATATCGGCGCACATGCCGTCGAGCCAGGATTTCTTCAAGCCGGTCTTGCGATCGACCAGGAGAGCGGAGCCGATCTTGATGACGATGCGGCGGTAGCGGTCGAGCGGCTTGCGGGCAGTCATCCCTGATGATCCCCGTCTTCGCTACGCTCGTCGGCGTCCTCATCGTCGGAAAGCTGCATGTCGCGATGCCGCACTTTGGGGGTCTTTGCCGGCTTGTCCGCTTCGCCGGCATTGGCTTCGACGATCACGTCGCGCAGCGCGCGCAGCACTTCCGTCATGCCGCGGCCGGTGACGGCGGAAATCTGGAAGGGTGTTCTGCCACAGGCCCGCGCCAGTTCGCGCGTCTTCTTCTTCAGCGTTTCTTCGTCCACCACGTCGATCTGCGAGAGAGCGACGATTTCAGGCTTGTCGGGGATGCTGTTGCCGTAAGCTTCGAGCTCGTGCTTCACGGTCTTGTAGGCCTTGCCGACTTTCTCTTCCTGTGCGGAAACCAGATGCAGCAGCACGCGGGTGCGCTCGACATGGCCGAGGAAGCGGTCGCCGATGCCGACGCCTTCATGGGCGCCCTCGATCAGGCCGGGAATGTCGGCGAGAATGAATTCCTGCCCATCGATGGTGGCGACGCCGAGATTGGGGTGCAGCGTCGTGAACGGATAGTTGGCGATCTTCGGCCGGGCGCGGCTGACGGCTGCAAGAAAGGTCGACTTACCTGCATTCGGCAGGCCGACGAGACCGGCGTCGGCGATTAGCTTCAGCCGCAACCAGATGGTCTTTTCTTCGCCCGGCAGGCCGGGATTGGCCCAATCGGGCGCCTGATTGACCGAGGATTTGAAATAGGCGTTGCCGAAGCCGCCATTGCCGCCAGCGGCAAGGCGGAAACGCTGGCCTTCCTGCGTGATGTCGCAGATCAGGGTTTCGCCATCTTCCTCGAAGATCTGCGTGCCGACAGGCACCCTCAGCGTCACGTCTTCGCCCTTCGCGCCGGCGCGGTTCTTGCCCATGCCGTGCGTGCCGATGGTGGCTTTGAAATGCTGCTGGTAGCGGAAGTCGATCAGCGTATTGAGGCCGTTGACGGCCTCGACCCAGACATCGCCGCCGCGACCGCCGTCGCCGCCATCCGGGCCGCCGAATTCGATGAATTTCTCGCGGCGGAAGGAGACGCTCCCCGCGCCGCCGTCGCCTGACTTGATATAGACCTTTGCTTCGTCGAGAAATTTCATCTTACGTCCGTCACCCGGTGTCGGCGCACATCCCTTTGGATCGAATGGGATTCACAAAAGCCTATGCGCTCTTTTCAATGTCTGCCGCTCCTTCTGCATCCAAAAGACACGTCCGGCGGCGTTTGCCCGTCATGTCGCCTTCGATATAGGCGCTTCGGGCTGAGGTCAAAGAATATCGTGCGGTTCCAGTGCCATAAAGAGGCGGAACCGCATGATTGGTATGACGGCCATCGCCGAACGGGCCGGCGATGGCCAATTTCGGGGTCTTAAGCCGCCTGCGAGAGCCGCAGCGCGCCCGGCTTCAGCACGGTTTCGATATGCGGAACCATGGTGTTGCGGGCGAAGCTGTAGATCTCCGAGCAACCGGTGATCTCGAAGCCGAGCTTCTGCTGCAGCTTCAAGGATGCCGGGTTGTCGGCGAAGGCGCCGGAATAAACGGCGACTTCGGGCATGCGGCGGGCAAAACGTTCGAGCGCAGCCTTGACCGCTTCGGTCATGATGCCTTGCCGCCAGTAGAAGCGGTTCAGCCAATAACCGAGGTGCCAGCGGCCGTGGCGAAGCTCGATGCCGAGGCAGCCGATATGGGCATCATCCTGCTCGGTGATGGCGAGCTCCCAATCGACACCGAGGCCGGAGGTGTGCTCGATCAACCAGTCGAGCGCATCCTGCCGGTCATAGGGCGCGGGGACGCGGGCCAGCATGCGGGTGACGGCGAAATCCGAAAGCGATTCCGCAATCATATCGGCATCGCTGAGCCGGTGCGGGCGCAGCGTCAGTCGGCCGGTCTGGATGACCGGCGTCGGTCCCGGCATCAGGATGCGGGCATCGCGGCGGGTGAGGGCGAGAGCGTTCATCTCATACCTCCCCAGCTGCGCAGCGAGATCCAGGTCTTGCGGTCAAGCCTGTACCATTCGACCGGAACTGTGCTGCCGAGTGCCAGAGATGCGGCAAGGCCTGATCCTTGGAACTGGAAGCCGCACTTCTGGACGACCCGCCTCGATGCGACGTTCGTCACCCGGCAACGGGCGTCGATCTGCGCCACGTTCTCACGCGTGCGGAAGACCATGTCGATGAGGGCATGGGCCGCTTCCGTGGTATAGCCCTGGTTCCAGTGGGGCTCGCCCAGCCAGTAACCGATCTCGACCGTGTTCGGATCGCCCGTGGGTTCCACCCCGCAGCAACCGAGAAAGGCGCCGTTGTCGGCTTTGGTAATCGCATAGACGCACTTGCCAATCTCGCCAAGCTTCGTGCGTCGCACGAAATCGGCGGCATCATTGGTCGTATACGGGTGCGGCATACGCGATACCATAGTGGCGACGTTGGCGTTGTTGGCGAGATGGGCAAGGGCGTCGATGTCTTCTTCGTGGGGGGCGCGCAGAACGAGCCTTTCCGACAATAAGACGGGGCAATCGGTCCTTAACCTGTCCGGCCTCAGCCGTTCTTCGGGAGACCTTGATTGGTCTTCCCTTAACAATTCGCCTTGCATGGTTCAGTCCTCCTTGGTTGAGGGTAAAGAAAAAGGGGAGATGGCGCCCCATCTCCCCTGTTTTCTGGACTGAACCTGATGCGCTCAGCCGGGTCGATGAGACGCCGGCTGTTTTAGAGCGCTACCGGCTTATTCCGCTGCTTCCGCTTTCGGCATTACAGACACGTACACGCGGCCATTGGCCTTCGTACGGTAATTCACGTTGCCCGCCGTAAGCGCAAAAATCGTGTGATCCTTGCCGAGGCCAACGTTGGAACCCGGGTGCCACTGCGTGCCGCGCTGACGCACGATAATGTTGCCTGCGATGACGGCTTCGCCGCCGAACTTCTTCACGCCAAGGCGCTTGGATTCGGAATCGCGACCGTTGCGCGAGGAACCGCCAGCTTTTTTGTGTGCCATTGGAGTTCTCCTTTAAACCTTGATCCCGTTACTTACTTGGCAGCCACGATGTCCGTGATGCGGACGACCGTGTGATGCTGGCGATGGCCGCGCGAACGCTTCGAGTTCTGACGACGGCGCTTCTTGAAGGCGATGACCTTCTTGCCGCGGTTGTGCTCGACCACTTCGGCCTTGACGGAAGCGCCCTTGACGAAGGGAGCACCAATCGCAGCGTCGGCGCCTTCGCCGATAACGAGGACTTCGGTGAATTCTACAGTGCCGCCGGCGGTGACTTCGAGCTTCTCGATGGTCAGCACGTCGTTGGCTGCCACACGGTACTGCTTACCGCCGGTCTTGATGACTGCGAACATTTTTTATCCTTTCATGTTCGTTCCGGCTCTCTCGCCATGGGGGCGAGCGGCCGTCTTTTTATCAGTCGAAACTTAGCAGGGATTCCAAAGGCTTGAGCCTTCAAAAAGTTCTGCCGGTGAAACCCTGCGGGAAGCAGGGCGGGCAAGGCGCGGACTTATCCACACCTATTGCGTCGCACGGGATATATAAGCGTCCCTGATCTGTCAAGGCAAAAGGATGAAAAGCTTTCATATTCGCCCTTGCCATCCCCCTCGTCTGTCGCTATGAGACAGCCCGCGCCGAACAAGCGCCGACCAGCATAACCGGAGAGGTGGCAGAGTGGTCGAATGCACCGCACTCGAAATGCGGCATACCTGCAAGGGTATCGTGGGTTCAAATCCCACCCTCTCCGCCATAAACATGTTTATTATCATAAAGTTACGACGTTGATGCCTGCGACAGACGTCGCCTATTTTGGCTGGCTGCGATCACAATTGATCGCAGGGCCACGCTGAAGGCGCTGTCCGGCGAATCTCTTTCTTGGAATTCAACTCAAATTTTGGATTACCCCGCACTGACAACCATGGACGTGGATTTAACATGTTGCGACGGACATGTTAAAGAAATCGAGTTTTTTTAACTTATCGAGTCGCTCATGTTAAATCCGTCCTATAGCTTCCCGATCTGACACCGCTTCATGGCTTGGAGACCATCGAAGTTTTCAAGGCGCTCGCTGCCGCTAGCAGATCCCTCGCTGAATTGAAGGGGCGAGCTGCAGCAATACCCAATCAGGGAATTCTGATCGACACGCTTGCATTGCAAGAGGCAAAAGCGAGCTCGGAGATCGAAAACATCGTCACCACCCAGGACGAGTTGTTTCAAGCCGATCTGTTTCCAGAGGGGCTGGAGTCTCCGACGGCAAAAGAAGTCGCGCTATATCGCGATGCCCTAAAATTCGGCTTCGACAAGCTCCGTCGGACCGATGGCCTGATTACGAATGCAACCATTGTCGGCATGTTCCAGCTCCTCAAGCGACGCACAGATGGATTCCGCCAGACGCCAGGGACGGCGCTCAGAAATGACCGCTCGGGTGAAATCGTTTACGTGCCTCCTCAGGACCAACACGATATCAATTCAGCAATGAGCGGGCTTGAGCGTTTCATAAACGACGATCAACTCTCAACGCTCGATCCGCTGATTAAAATGGCATTGATCCATCATCAGTTCGAAAGCATCCATCCGTTTCCGGACGGGAATGGGCGAATAGGGCGAATTCTCAATGTGCTTTATCTCACCCGTGTGGACTTGCTCGAGATCCCAATTCTTTATCTCAGTAGAGCCATCAACAATTCAAAGAGTGAATACTACCGGCTTTTGCAGCATGTTCGCGATACCAGTGAATGGGAAGGCTGGCTTATCTACATGCTCAAGGCGGTTGATGAGACAGCCAGAACGACGCTTGATCTTGTGGAAAATATTCGTGTGCAAATGGCCCTGATGAAGAAAAGGCTGAGGGGCGAACTTCCCAAGTTTTACTCACAGGACTTGCTGAACAACCTGTTTCGGCACCCATACACGCGAATCGATTATGTTCAGAATGAGCTCGGTATCACGAGACAGACGGCCGCCAAATATCTCGACACGCTCGCTGAGCATGACTTTCTGACAAAACACCAGAGCGGCAGAAACAATTACTACATCAACGAACCGCTCGTTGCTCTGTTTATGAAGGTTTCCGAATAGCGAAGCTAGTTCACAGCGATTCCTCACCCGCATCCGCCTTCCGCTTCCAGAGATAGAAGAACCGTACGATCTGACCCCCGTCCGCCATTTTTCCCCCTATTACAGGCCGCGGTGCGGCAAGCCGATTCGCTGGCAATCAGCTCAAAAAAGCCTCAACCCTCCGGAAACTGATAGACCACATCCGTGAAAGATCCTGTCGGGAACACGTAGAAGAATTTAAGGTTGGCGGATGATTCGTTGCGGATGCCGTGTTCGGCGTTGCCGGGGATGAAGATTGCGGTGCCTGGTTTGACCGTGGTTTCCTGGCCGTCGATCCGAACGATGCCGGTTCCTTCAAAAATGAAGTAGATTTCCGATGGGTCGTGGCGATGCGGCTTCAATTCGCCGCCGGGTGCCAGTTCGGCGATGCCGGCGCTCATGCTGTCGGTGGGGGTGATATTGCTGCTGAGCAGTGTGTGCCAGGAGATCGAGCCATGAACGGGATCGTTCCATCCGTCGCGCGGGCGCTCTTCGGCTGTGGTGATAACGGCTTGCGATTGTTCTGTCATTTCGCCTCAAAACGCTGGGTAAGCGACCAGGTGGAACGGTGTCACAACGATAACGAATGTCAATCGGCCAGCTGCTGGTTTCGTGTCGGCCGGCTTGTGGTTTGGCGAGATCTGTTATGATGAAAGAGACGGCGCCGGTGCGATATCGCCGGCCGCCGGAGCGGGAGGCCTTCCCGCTCCTTCGTTTCGATTTACTTTGGTTTTTGGATCATGCCGCCTAACTCCGTTGCAGGAAATCCGCGATCAGGCCTGAGATCGTCTTCGGCGCATCTTCGAAGCAATAATGGCCGACGCCTGGGAGGCGCACGATGGGCGCCGACGGGAAGCGGGCGGAAAAGAGCGGCAGGAAATGCTCCGCATACAGCGTCCTGTCCGCCTCGCCCCAAATGGCGAGCGCCGGCTTGCCACTGATGATGCGCTCGGCGGCCGCATCGGGTACCTCGAATTGATGGGCGCCGGTCGCAAAACCTTTGGCCCAGCCGAGCGCGCCGAGGCATTCGGCTGCGGTGGCAAAAGGAGCGCCATATGCATCGAGCCATACGTCGTCGATGATCGCGTTGTTTTCGAAGCCGTTGAGCTTGAGCGTGCTGAGAATATTGTAGCCGAGATTGTTGAGCACCGGCTCCAGCGTGCCGTCGGCCTCGGCCTTCATGATCCATTGAAACCACGGGGAGACGGCAGCATTTGCCACACCTCGCTCCACGCTATCAGGCTGGCCAAAGGGCGTCGGGCCGTTTGTCGAGATGATGCGGTGGATACGCTCAGGATGACGGGCGGCAAGGCCCATGCCCACGGGGCCGCCGAAATCATGCATGACGAGGGTGATATCTGTGAGGCCGAGGGCGAGCACGAAGGCCTCCAAATTGGCAATATGATCCTGCAGCCAGTAACTACGGCCGGCCGGCGTCTCGCTCTTGCCAAAACCCATGTGGTCGGGAACGACGACACGGTGGGTGTGGCTCAGCGTCGAGATCAGATGGCGAAACAGATAGCCCCAGGTCGGCTCCCCGTGCAGGCAGAGGATAACCTCTCCATCACGCGGTCCTTCGTCGACGTAATGCATCCGGAAACCCGCAGCATCGGTGAAGCGCGGAGCGAAGGGGAATGTGCCGGCAAATGTTTCATTGGCAGGAATCACGGTTGTTCTCCTAGCGTGGTTTTAGTTTGAAACCATGATTCCAATATCTCTTGTGGTTTTAGTTTGCAACCGATATATTGAGCTGAGGTTCAAGGCGCGCATTTGCGCTCTCGAAGCGGAAGCAACGAAGGAAGGCTCGGATGGCCAAGAGAATAAGCCACAAGGATTCCATGTGCGGAGTGGCGCGGCCGCTCGATGCGATCGGTGACTGGTGGTCGCTGCTGATCGTCCGCGACGCTTTTGACGGGCTTCGCCGGTTCGGCGAGTTTCAGAAGAGCCTCGGGCTTGCTAAGAACATCCTCTCGGCCCGCCTGCGCAATCTCGTTGCCCACGGTATTCTCGACACCATACCCGCCTCCGATGGCGGCCCCTATCAGGAATATGTGCTGACGCAGAAGGGGCAGGGTCTGTTTCCGCTGCTGGTTGCGCTTCGCCAATGGGGCGAGGATTTCTTCTTCGAGCCCAATGAGCGACATGTGACGCTGGTCGACAGAGCGACAAAGTTGCCGGTGCGGCGGCTGGAATTGCGAGCACAGGATGGGCGGATGCTTATGGCAGAGGATACCGTGATCGTGTTGCCGCCAGCTGAGGGTGAGCGCGAATAAGTTGGCCGTCAAAATTTTTGCTTGCCCTTGAGGAGAGTTTACTCGGCGGCCAGGCGTTCGGCGCAGAAACGACGGAAAGAAAAGCGGATTGGCGCCGTCAGGTGATTACCTGAGTGAATGCGGGCCGGCGTACCGGCCTTGAGGCAACAGTTCGGTCGCGACCGAACTATTTCAAGCGCCGCATCGGCTACACTGGAACTCTCAAAGGAGAGTTTGCAATGTTGACGAACACAGCCGAATTCAACGCAGCCGAGAGCGATCGCGAACATATCGAAATCAAGCCCAGCGTGCTTTATGTCGGCACTCCCGTCGTGCTGATTACAAGCCTCAATCCTGACGGCACGACGAATATCTCGCCGATGTCCTCGTTTTGGGCTTTATATGAGCGAGTCGTTCTGGGTCTGACGTCGACCAGCAAGGGCCGGGAAAATCTCCTGCGCGAGCGTCAGCTGGTGCTGAATTTCCCGTCGCCGGAGCTATGGCCGAAGGTCGAGGCGATCGCACCGACGACGGGTCGCGATCCCGTTCCACCGCATAAGCAAAAAATCGGCTATCGTTTCGAGGCCGATAAATTCGATGTGGCCGGCTTCACGCCGCAGCCGGCCGATCTCGTGCGGCCTCTGCGTATTGCCGAATGTCCGATCCAGTTCGAGGCGGAGGTGGTGGCGGCGCACCCTCCCGGTGCGGAATGGCCTCCGGAGCGGGCCGAAGCCTTCTCCATCATCGAAGCAAAGGTACTTCGCGTCCACGCACACAAGAACATTGTCATCGGCGACACCAATCACATCGATACCGGCAGATGGAGCCCGCTGTTTTACGTGTTTCGACATTATTTCAGCACCGGGCCGGATCTCGGCCGCACTTTCAAGGCCGAGAGATGATGCATGCAATTTCAGACGACGCCTATATGAGACATTGCAGGTCGCGCTTGAAGCTGTCTGCAACCGCGCGAGTCATTCATGTCGTTCGGTCCGCGCCTCACAGAGCGGGCGTGTACACAACGCCCTCGATTTCCACGCACGTAGCGTCTGAAATTCAGCCAACCTTTGCGGGTCGTGTGCCGCCTTCTGGGCGTCCCACCACAACCCCGCGAGCGCAATTTTCCTGAAAGCGCCGAAGACGCTGACCGGCGACGGCATCAAACCTTCAGCGAATGGGGGATAGTCAATGAAGATCGATGCCTTGCATAGGCAATGAGCGATCCAGCTCTCCGCAAAAACACGCTTTCTTTGACTCTCAGTTGATTGACGAAAGAGCGACTGCCGCGAAGGCCGTTAATCCTGCAAAAATCAGCAGCAGTTTCGTCATGATGAGCTGCGCAAGCTTTCGCTTTTCTATGTCCGTCACGTTCTTCTCGCTTCGAAAAATAACTGCTCAGAAAACATTGCTGCGCCGCAATTGGAATAACAGTGTCGCTTAGCGTGCAGAAAATAGCAACTAGGGAAACGCCTTGGCTATAGGTGCGTCGCTCGGGATGATGTCGAAGAGTGTTTTACTTCTCTTGCGCAGGCGCGCGCCTAATAAGAAGTCGATACTTTTGCATGCCAAAAGCAATATCTGCCTCATTGTTGTGTTGGTAAGTGGCCAGAATTAGGGAGTGGGTGCCCTGGAGGTTTCCCTGGTGTCACCGGCTCGTCTCCAGCGGCATGCCAATCCGTGATCAATTGACCTACCAAGCGACACTTTCCCACTCAATCCAACTATTCCAACACCAGCCGAACATTGTCGGCCTCCTCCTCACCACCAGGGCCATGGATTTGAATGATCCAGAGAAGCCAATCAAACACTGTCGGACCGATGCCGGCACGGGCGTCAGCGAGTTCCCGGCGAATATGGTCTCGATTATCGGGATGGCATCGTTGCAGACGGCGCTCGAGTTGCCTCACGGTCTCGGGATAACCCAGTCTTTCCTTCGATACATCTGAGCGAGACCATCTGATCGTGAAACCTTCATCAGGCGTTCCAAAGCCACCTCGTAGAATGTCGTTAAAGGCATCAAGATTTCTTCCCCAGTAAGCGTCAGGCATCAGCACTCGGCTGATCTCGTCGTAAAACGACTCCAGCGATGTTATCTGAGAACCGTCGATCACGTATTCGGTTGTCATGTAAACTTTCTCATAATTGCCAGACGCATTGCGGAACATTGCCCTTCGCCGTCATTGGACGTCCTGCGTTTGATCGAGGTCCGCCCCGCCGCGTTATTATAATCGTGCTGTATGCGGGAAAGGCGAACTCGCCGCCTTTTCCGATGTTTACCGCCGTTTTTTGCGCCAAGGCGCATTCTTCTGCCAATCACCCGCCATGATGCTGCCGTATGGGATCACCTCGTCGACCACTTCGGCTAGGCCGTAATGCTCGATCTGTGCCCGCACATTGGCGGCGCTCTTGTAGGCACTTGGCAGCTCCGAGACGTCGGCAAAGCCCGAGAAGAAGCGAACGTCGAGACCACTGGTCTCCTTCTCCAGGATTGCCGCAATGTTGTTCGGGCTGAGCCCACGTGAATCCGCTCCGTACTCCGCCGACAACTGCCGCATATGGGCGCTGCGCGAGATGTTGCGGCCGGCGCCATGTGGCGAGAAGCCGAGACCATGGGCGGCATTCGTTCCGCGAACGATTAGCACCGGTTCCGCCATGTTGAGCGGAATGATGGTCAGATCGGTCGCATCATGTGCCCAGTTGTCAAACGCAGGCGTCGCGCCCTTTCCATGGTAGAACAGCCCATCAGACTTCCGGAAGACGAAGTTATGCTCGTTCCAGAAGCGATCGGCGACCTTGGCCGAGAGTTTTTCTGCCGCCATGTCGTGAAGAACATAGTGGTTTTCCTTCGTCCACTGGCGGATCGTCTGCAAGGCGGACCAGTAGAGGTCGCCTTCCTCGGTATCCGCCGGGATCCAGGCATTCTCGCGGTGGGTCTCGGGTGAGATCTGCTCGCGAAACCGGTTGGCGATCTTCATGCCCTTCTCGTAGAGACGTGCGCCCGGAGCTCGCGATCCATGATGGGTAACGAGCGCGGTTTCGCCGGTCGACTTCATGGTTCCGACATAGGCGAAATGATTGCCGTCGCCCTGGGTCGCGAAGTGTTCGATGCCGATATTAAGCGTGGCACTCTGCAGATACGGGTTCTGATCGAAAGCCGATAGCGTCGCTTCGGAAGGCTTGAGCTGGGCGGCGCGCGGACGTCCGCCCGGACCGAAATGCGTCACGGCATGCACGGCGTCCAGCAACGACTTCGGATCGACGCCTGGAAAGATCGATACCGCCATCGAGCAGCAGATGTCTGACGAGTGCATGCCGGGATGGATTGCTTCGGAAGCCACCACGCCGCCGACCGGGATCGTGCCGACCGGACCTGCGGGGCACGCGTCCGGCATGATAGCCGCGGACCGGACGACAGGCGTACGCACCAATGCGCGCATCGTCGCGTTGACCTTCTCGACATTGTCTTGCTCAAAAGCATTCTCTGCGCGGATATTCGAATAGATCTCCATATCGTTATCGGCCCGCAAGGCGAGCGTCGGCCCGGGCTCGAAAGCCTTTGCCGCTTCCATTGCATCCGCCATCGAGCCGCCATTGCTCAAAACCGCATTGGCGGCGTCGAGGGCTGGGCGGAACCATTTTCCCTGGCTCATGCCGGCATCGATCAAATCCTGTCCGCTCATTACCGTTGTCATTGTCTTTTCTGCGTCTGCAGTCCTTCTGTTCAGTTGTGTTTCTTTGCCCCCCGCAGAGCGAGGATGTGTATGCGATCGATGCAGCGGCGACGAGGGTGGACGAAACCGGATGGCCCCGCTCGTGCCAGAGAGCGTATGCCCAGGAGGAGTCGAACCTGCCAGACCATCCAGTGTTGGCGGCTGTAGTTCCGTCCGGCATTCGCCGCTGCATTCGGTCATGGCGACCAGTGGACAAGGAAACTTCCCGCTACCAGTGAGGATTCGCGATCCCCTTGCAGGGTTCGAACCTGCCGCGGCCATGTAGTTCCCTTTTGCATTCGCCATGTCATTTCATTCGTCCGCGACGACGAGGTGTGGTGAAACGTCCTGCTCTACCGCTGAGCTACGAGCCCACATGAACTTTGGAGGACCCGACGGGATTCGAACCCGCGACATGGAGATTAACGATCTGTAGTTTCATCCGGCATTCGTCACGGTCTTCGCGCCATTTGCGACGCGAAGGTATTGCTATTGGCGAGCTCGTCAGAGCTCGATCGCCTCAATGGCTTTCACCCAGCCATCCGCTCCTTGGCCGTCGGCCGCAAAAGCGGCGATCACGCCATAGACGGCATCGGAGAAGCCGCCGATGTTGAGCACATCGTCCCGGGTCGGCGCCTGCGTCGTGGCATGGGGCTGGATGTCGAGGCAAACCAGCTTTGCGGCCGGGTTGTTTCGCTTGATCCTTGCCCATTCCGTCATCACGGTGGTGGGCCGACCGTTCCCACGCGCATCCACCCAGGATTCGTTGTCCGACATGAACACGACGAGGTCGACCTTGGCCTTATCGTTTGCCAGCTTCCGCAGCGGTGCGGAGCAGTTGGTCCCGCCGCCGCCGATCTTCGCGAGTTTGTCGGCATTGGCCATGACCGAATCCCGCTTGTTGAGGCTGACATGCACCACGTCGTTCTCGAACGGCAGCACCCTTGCTTTCGGGTTGCGCTGCAGGAACGCCGCAGTCATCAAGCCGGCGACGTCGATGCAGCGGACCGAAGATGTAGCGCCCTTCCGGTAACCGGTCACGGGCGAACCCATGGAGCCGGAAACGTCGGGGCAGAGCACGACATGGCCCATCAGCGGCGGAACGTTGGAGATGGCGATATCCATCGCATCCTGCAGCGCATCCCGCACGACCTCCGGAACCTGGCCATCGACCATCTTCCACGCCATCATGAGCTGATAGGGGAAGACTTTGGCCTTTCGGATTTCATCCGGATCGGCAAGCCGCGCCGCCAGCGCCTCGGCAAAACCCTTGACCTCGAACACGCCGTTGCGCGCAAAGGTATTGAGGCTCTGCCGCACCATCTGCCAGCCGCCCTTACGGGCGATCTCGATCCAATGCTTCTGTGTCAGCGGCAGCGAAGTCAGCATCTGGAACGGGACATCCGGAACTGTGCCGGTCTGATCCCGTCGGAAAGTCTCCAATGCCCTGACGATCTCCGGCAACGCCGCATAGTCATGCGGCTTGCCGATCGCCCAGGCATAGAGCGCCTTGCGTTCCTCCGTCGCCGGCTTCGGATGCACCATGCGGATGACATCCGCGAGCGAAGGGTCGTTGCCGACCATTGCACGCAGGATTTGTTCCGTGCTGGCCCGTTCGAGCCACGCCTGCACCGCCTTCTTCGGCCGTGTGCCAAGCGACTTCCGGCCCGTAGCCCCGGAGCGCATGACCTGCACAAAGCCGCGCAGCATCTTGCCGTTCTTCACCACCCGCGGGAATGCACGCGCAAAAGCATCGCTCTGAAGGCTGGAGAGCATTGCGAGCAGCGTCACCGGCATATCCTTCATGTGACCTTTTTCGGCCGCATAGACAGCCACCTTGGCGAGGAACTCCGGCTCCACCTCGAGGGCAAGCGCCTTCACAGCCTCGAGCTGCTCGGCTCCATCCGCATAGAAAGTGCTGTTGAAGGTGCCGGTGACGGCATATTGCGCCAGCGCCTCGCGCGGCGTCAGGCGATAGGCCGGCGCGGCTTCATGATTTGTTGTATCCGTTCCCGGGAGCAGTTTCCCGAGATAGGTTTTGAAGATTGCCTTGTTCACCATGATGGCACCTCTTGTTTCGTTCGTGCCAGATACATTTCAAGTAGCGTGCCAGTTTGGAGAAACGAGCGGGGGCAACGAGAATATTTCCGATATCTATCTGTTTTGATGGAATAAAATCTTTTGACTTCATTTGAGAAGTCGGCGGTTGCCAAATCTGCGGCCTGAAAGATAATATCCATTTATATAGGGATTTATAATTTTGGATAAGCCATGAAGCGGCGCGTTGCCATCAGCATATTGGGAACCACCCTGGATGCGGGGAAATGGGACAATCGCTGGAGCCGCTGGCGCCCCACCATCGCGCTTTGTCAACAGCCAGGCCTCTTCGTCGATCGGTTGGAACTGATCCACGACAATCACGCGCATGCTCTCAGCCAGCGGATCATCGGCGATATAGGGACGGTTTCGCCGGCGACTGAGGTGCGCAGCAATGTCATCAACTTCCGCGATCCCTGGGATTTTTCCGAGGTCTATACCAGCCTCAGGGACTTTGCCCGCGGCTACAGCTTCGACCCCGACACGGAAGACTATCTCGTCAACATAACCACAGGTACGCATGTGGCGCAGATCTGCTGGTTCCTGCTGACCGAGGCTCGCATCATTCCCGCCCGGTTATTGCAGCTTTCGCCGCCGCGCGATCGGGAGGGGGAACAGGATGTCGTTGGCACCCACCGGATTATCGATCTGGACCTTTCCCGTTATGACGAGATCGCCAAACGTTTCGCCTCTGAGCGGGAGGATGCCGCTTCCTTCCTCAAGTCCGGCATATCGACGCGTAATGCAAACTTTAACAGGATGATCGATGAGATCGAGAAAGTGGTCATCCGCTCCACAGCACCGGTCCTCCTGACAGGGCCGACTGGTGCCGGCAAGTCGCAACTTGCCCGTCGGATTTACGAGCTTAAGAAGAGCCAGCGGAAAATCAGCGGCTCGTTCATCGAGGTCAACTGCGCGACACTGCGTGGTGACCAGGCCATGTCCACCCTGTTCGGCCATGTGAAGGGTGCCTTTACAGGTGCCGCCGGCGAGCGCGCCGGTCTGCTCAAGTCTGCCGACAAGGGCGTCCTGTTCCTCGATGAGATTGGCGAGCTCGGCCTCGACGAGCAGGCTATGTGCCTGCGCGCGATCGAGGAAAAGAGATTCTTGCCGGTGGGTGCCGATCGCGAGGTATCGGCGGATTTCCAACTGCTCGCTGGAACCAATCGCGATCTCGGCGAGGATGTCCGTAGGGGAAGGTTTCGTGAAGATCTTTATGCCCGGCTCAATCTCTGGACTTTTCAGTTGCCGGCTCTTCGCGAGCGCAAGGAGGATATAGAACCAAATCTCGACTTCGAGCTCAGGCGCTATCTGGAGCGCGAAGGCGAAAACGTGACCTTCAACAAAGAGGCGCGGGAACGCTATCTGACGTTCGCAACCAGCCCGCAAGCTGTCTGGAGTGCCAATTTCCGCGACCTGTCGGCCTCCGTGACACGCATGGCGACACTCGCGCCACATGGGCGTATCACGATCGAGGTCGTCGACGACGAAATCAAGCGCCTCAATGCGTTTTGGCGACGCGCGACCGATAAGGATAGGACGGATGCGATCATTGAAGATGTGCTGGGCGCAGAGGCTGCCGCCCGCCTCGATCGTTTTGATGCGGTGCAGCTTGCAACCGTTCTTCAAGCTTGCCGGGAGCATACGACAGCAAGCTCTGCCGGCAGAGCCTTATTCGCGATCTCGCGATTGGAAAAGAAAAGCAGCAATGACGCAGATCGTTTGACGAAATACCTCACGCGCTTTGGCATCAAATTTGAGGACGTCAAACAGCGATGACCGGCGGCAGGCTCGGCGATGTTTTCCCTCCGCAATGCCGATAGGCGAGCTTTATAGGTCAGCTTGATATAAAATATAATATTCTCGGAGGCTTAGGGGATTACGAGCCGTTTAAAACGCCCGGTAGCCGGTTCGTTTTCCTTCAAAAGCATTTATTGTGTTTGCAATAAATGGGCTTGGCCCGCCACAGCGGGTAGTAGCCACCTACCATCCAATATCCCAGGGGCGGGGTTTGCCATGAAAAATCACCACGCGCGCGTTGGTTGGGATTGAGCCATCCCCGCTTTCGTCATCGTAGTGCGCTTTGCGCACATGCGATTTCCACGAGACGATCTGGCCGGGCAGCACATCCTGCCATCTATCGGCGTGATCGAGCCAGAAGCGCTCGAGAAAGGCCTGGTCGCCGCCCTGTCGATAAAGGTCCATCCAATGCTTTGGTCGATCGGCCCATTCGGTCCAAATCGGTACGCGTTCCGCCTCCGGCAGATACATGATCGATGACTGCAAACCTTCCGGGCGATAAATATCGCGCATCAGGGCAAGCCGACCGATTGAAGCTATCTCGGCAAGATCTCCGACAATCGAGGTGTCGAGATCCATGAAGAGAATGTCACCAGATATCTCCTGCCGAAACAGCTCCATCTTCGACCACCAGCCGGGCCAATCATATGCCAGCGGAATTGTTTTGACGCCGCCGACTTCGATATCGCAGAGACAGCGAAAATCGGCGCCCGGAAGATGTTTCATCACCTGCGCCTGCAGGCGCACCACGTGCTCGGCCCTATACTCGCCGCCCGACCGTAGAACACAATAAACTGAGATCACGTTAAGTGCGCCTCACTGCAAATATCGTCTTTAAGATGTAGAATCCGCGATAGCATATGGGCCGGTGCTCCAACTGTCATGGGGCGCCCCGCAAATTTTTGGTGTTGGGGCCGGGAAAAGCACAGTGCTCGCGAGCGCTTGTGTTTATGAGATTCTACCGCAATCGCGATGAGGTACCCTTCGAAATTGACCGGAGTTGTGCCAGACTGCGTGGGGGTTGCAGGAATGGTTGGGTAGGTCTGGGAAGATGTTTCGCGCATTCGCATTGATTGTAATTGGGCTTTGGTTGGGTACCGGATTGGCGAATGCAGGTCCGCATATTCCGGAGGGATGCACGCAGAACGTTTTCCTGACGATCTCCGGCAAGATTGGAAAGACAACGGGCGCCGCGGGTAATGCCTATGAGATGTCGGAACGCGAATTCCTCGGTCTACCGCAATCGACGGTGACAACGTCAACGGCGTGGACCCCCAAAAGCGATTTCGCGGGGCCCTTACTCAGTAAAGTGCTGAGCGAGGTTGATGCGAAAGGGACGAAGCTGCGGCTCATTGCGCTTGATAATTTCAGCGTGGAAGTGGATGCCGATTATCTGGAGAGGTACGGCACCATCCTTGCCGTGAGCAAGAACGGCACCCGGTTGACTATCAGAGATTTTGGACCGGTCTTCGTCATGTTCCCCCGTGACAGTTTCAAGGAGCAATTGGATACGCCGGCCGCGGCATCATATCTGGTGTGGCAACTCTGCGGGATCGAAGTGGAATGAAGTTTTTCCATGTTGCATGGTTTAGCATTCCCGCATTAATCGTAGTCCTATGCCTTGGAGTAATCGGCTACAACTGGGCTGCCATTCGAGCTGCCTATGATCTCTGGGATTCCGCGAGCAGCAGAAATCCGTCTTTCTCTTATTGGCCGACGGCGCAGGTGCTCAGGGAGCTCGAAGACGTCAGATTGGATCTGAAAGCAATTGCCGATGGATCTGCCGTCGAATCGGACGTGCTCTCGTTTCACATCGATGTCCTGATTTCCGGCATCAATATTATCGTCCGGCCTTCGCAGCTGAATGATAGTTTTAAGACGCTTCCCGGCTTTTCCGAGGATGGAGCCGCGTTGGAAAAATTCGCGACAGAGGTCCTGCCCGCAATTAAGCCCGATATTTCGTCAAGCGATGCCCAGGCATTGTTGCCGAAGCTGGAGGAAATGGCCTTTGTCGTGGACAGAGTCTCCAAGGCGGCCATGGATCGAGATAGCCAGTTGAAGGAAAAGGCTTTCCAGACGATTCAGGCAGGGCATGTCATCATCCTGGTAATTGCCGGCCTGCTGTTTTGTGCAATCCTGTCCTTCATTATCATTTCAATCTTTTATTGGCTGGCGATTGCCGCAAGGACACGTGCAATAGCGGCTGCCGAGGCGGCTGTCGAAGACAAGATCTCATTCCTCGCCATGGTCAGCCATGAACTCAGAACGCCGCTTCAGGTCATCGTTTCGGCGCTGGATATCCTGGAGCGTCCTCAGGATATAAAGGCGCGGAGCGAATTGACGGCGCGAATTCGCCGGGCGGCAAATAGCCTGGCGGTCCAGCTTCGCGACATGCTGACGCTGGCTCGAGCGCAAACGGGATATATAGAACTGCAGCCCGGCGTATTCGAAGCTGGAGAGCTCGTCCGCGAGGTGCTGGAAAATTACCGGGAGATGGCGCAGGCAAAGCATTTGCAGCTGCGGCAGATAAGTCCGAATGAACCGATTTTCGTGGTGGCGGACAGTGAGCGCATTGCGCAGCTGTTACACAATCTCGTTTCGAATGCAGTGAAATATACATCATCCGGTTTCATCCAGGTCGATCTTGCACCATTTGATGAGAAAGCCGGCGAACTTTCCTTGCGCGTTACCGATAGCGGACCAGGCCTGCCGTCGAGGATGCTTGAGAGCGACGTGGATGCGAGGGGACCTTTCAGCCTCGGCGCCGGCCGCGGCATCGGTCTATCGGTGGTCCAAACCCTGTTGCGCCAGCTTGGGGCGCGAATGACGGTCAGCCGCCCGCCCGAGGGCGGCAGCCTGTTTGACCTGTCAATTCCCGCAGTCCTCGCGGAGGGACGGTCGCAGGGGGCGAATGGCGATCAGAAACGGGTGCTGGTCGTTGACGACCATCCTGACCTCCTGAAAGGCTTTTCGGCGGTGCTCGAAGAGCTTGGTTTTGCAACCGACGTCGCACCCTCCGGCATGGCGGCGCTGAACTATGCCGCCGCGCACGCCTATTCGGTGATCTTCATCGATCTCGACATGCCGGTCATGACCGGACCCGAGCTTGCCGCCCAGATCCGGAAAACGAATTTGGGCTACAAGCCTAAGCTCGTTGCCATTTCAGCCGCCAATGCTAGCTCCAGGCAGGACCTGTCACTCTTCGATGCCATGCTGGGCAAGCCGATACGGCAGCAGCAATTGCGGACGATCATGCAGTTTTGAAACTGGCGTTTAATGCGGCAATCAGGATCGGCATGCTCGCCGGCTTGGTAAAGAACTTCAGATTGTGTTGTGCCAATGCCGCGGCAATGTTCTCCTCGTCGACATTACCGGTTCTGATCTGCCCAGTGAGGATGATGATTGGGCAAAGCGCGTTGCGCGCGCGGATATTCTCGACCAGCTCCAGCGCGGTCTGGCGCCGTGCATCGCGCTCGATGATCCAGTCCAACACATAAGCGTCGAAATCGGTCTGATCGTGAAGAGCTTGAGGGTCGCTAAAGGCAACCGCCTCAAACCCCGCCGTCTCCATATACTGTACGATTGTCTTGGCGGTATCGGCGTGATCGTCCAGAATGGCAACCCGGCGCCGTGAGGCAGTCGGTTCGATCAGCAGACGGGTAACGATATGGGCCGGTATGATCGATCTGGCGTCTGCCGGCATGACCCGCCACGATCCATCGATCTCGGCGGCTATCAGCGTGCCCGGCGACACCTGACCAACGATAGTACCCAGGCGGATGCGGCAGGGCACGATGTGGTTGTTGATGACGATGGAGGCGTCGACAAGGGCATCTGCATTTTCTGAAGTGACGAGTTCCTGCAACGTCTCGCCAAAATGCTCGGCGACACGCTTCAATTCCTCAAGCGACCAGGAGGCATTGGTCGTCAGGCGACGGTTTCCAGCCGAGTAAGAAAGGCCGAGGATTTCGGAGACGGTGACGGCAAAACGGTACTTGGGAATATCGTGCCGTGTCAGTAGCGCCGCGATGCATCGTGCCGCAAGGGCCGGTTCGCCTTCTGGATGATCTGAGCGTAATTCGGATAGATCGTGGTCATTTTCGCTTATTTCGCTCGTCATTCCTGAAGTCCGTGTTGTAAATATGATAAATGCGCGTATACATAGCGATATAGCGCGCATCATAGGGAGGTTGCAACGCAGTGAAGCCTTTTTGTCCCAGCTCCCTGCAAATATATGCGGCTGGTGCAGAGCGACAAGAAGTGAGGTGCACTGTCGATAGCGAAACCCAGCGGGCATTTGTGCCTAGGGTGTGGGTGGTGGGAATCTGCGCTGCAGGAAAGTGATATGTTCAATCTGATGGCACAAGTAAAAGCGAACGCCTATCTATACCTGTATAGATTTATTATTTCTATACTATTGGTTGTAGTGTATATTTATTTCGATAAGTCTCACTTTATCGCTGAAATCCTTATTATACTTTGCCTCCCTGGAGCGTTTGCAAAGTATATAATCTATTTTGGTCGGCAAGATGAGTATAAATCTTCAAAAAACAAACGATTTTTCTGGGCATTCGAGTTGGTCCTATTTATTTGGAACGGTTTCCGCAATTTTTAAGGAAGTAAATGGGGGTCGGCAATGGGCAGTAATAATAGTGAAAGTAACCAGAAAATTAGCCGCGACTGGGAGTCGTTCTGGGATGCTCCAGGTTCCCTCTTGAGTGGTCTGACAAAAAACGTCGAGGTTCAAGGCGCATTAGAAATAGCGGACACGCTAGATCATACTAATATGCTCGTTACCGGATTGACTGCAATTGGCGCGATAGCGGATGCGTATATGGACGCAACCAGTGACGAGCAGTCCGCCGCAATTGATGAGGCAGCTAAACAGGCTTTTGAAGTTTCTGGAGGATATATTGGCGGTACCCTCGGCGGGATGATAGGAACGCCGGGCGGACCCCTTGGTATAGGAGCTGGAACGGCCGCGGGCACATATGCAGGGATCAAAATCAGCGGGGCAATCTTCGATTCCGCGAAAAACGCGCCGATTTATGATCCCGAGACGTTTGACCCTGACACCGGGCGATGGTCGGCCCCGGACTATCAGGCTGGGCAACCAATAGATTCAAACGATAAGAATCCGTACTCTCGACCCGATCCCTTCAATGGGATTCAGGGTAGAGATTGGACTGGATATACAGGTCCGAATAGTTTTTTTGATGCTCCATCGGAACAAAATGCCGCTGCTGGGCAGAGCTTAAGAGTCGACTTAGCACTTCATCCACTGACACCTGACGAGATTGGTTCGCTGCCGTATGCAACCCCAGCCTATACACCTATTGATCCGGTGGCGCCGACGCCGGTCACGCCTGTAGACAATCCGTCGTGGAACTTCGGTTTCACGCCCAACACGCCGGATGCTCCGGTAGCTCCGACGCCGCCATCGATGAACTTTGAGCCTTATTGGGGCGGGCTTCTTGGTGATCTCGGATATGACGGTACACCAAAGGGAGGCTACGCCCGCAACGATTGGGGACAGGATGCGCCATCCGAACACAATGGCGTGGGACCGGGCGGCGGTGCTTATGGTGGGGCGGGCAATGGGGGAAGCTACGCCCGCAACGACTGGGGACAGGATGCGCCATCCGAGCACAATGGCGTGGGGCCAGGCGGCGGTGCTTATGGTGGAGCGAGCAATGGCGGAAGCTATGCTCGCAATGACTGGGGACAGGACGCTCCGTCCGAACACAATGGCGTGGGGCCAGGCGGTAGAGCCACGGGTGGATACTACGGTGACGGGAGCGATGACTCCCCCTCTGAACATGGCCCGGGGCCGGGTGGCGATGATGATGAACCTGTATTGCTTGACCTTTCGGGCAATGGCCTGAACCTCAATACGCTTGGGACGTCATCGCAGTTTGTGAACATTAATGGCGACGGCTACCAGCACCGCATGGCATGGGCGGGCAACGGTACTGGCGTTCTGGTGTTTGACGCCGATGGCGACGGCAAGATCAGCAACTCGAAGGAATTCGAATTTACGCAGTGGGACCCGACGGCCACCGGCGATCTCGAGGCGCTCAAGGACGTCTTCGACACCAACGGTAATGGCAAGCTCGATGCCGGCGATGCGCAATGGTCAAAATTCAAGGTCATGGTTGACGGCCAACTGGTGTCGCTGGATTCGCTCGGGATCACCTCGATCGATTTGACGCCAAAGGGCAGCGGCCAGAGTTTTAGCGACGGCTCGGCCATTACTGGAACGACGACCTATACGAAGTCCGACGGTTCGACCGGAGCGGTGGGTGACGCCGTTCTCGCCAGCGATTCCAACGGCTATATCGTCAAGTCGAACCTAGTCACCAATGCCGATCAATCGAAGACGAACACGATCCAGGCCTACAATGCCGACGGCAGCCTGGCGTTCCAGGATCTGGTGACCACCAGCGCCGACGGCAACAGCGTGTCGACCAAATTCGACGACGATGGCAACGGCACCTATGACCGTTCGCAGACGGATATCACCACGGTTGTCTCCGGCGTCCGCACGCGGGTTGTCACGAACTTCAATGCCGATGGTTCCGTTCTCAACAGCACGACGACGGTCACCAGCGCCGACAACAGCACGATTACCACGTCCGTCGATCAGGACGGCGATGGTAAGGCCGATCAGAGCCAGACCTTCGTCACCAATGCCGATGGCTCGACGAGCACGACGACCAGGACGCTGAGCGCCTCCGGAGCAGTGTTGAGCCAAGTCCAGGTTCTGTCCAGCGCCGACGGCCTGACCAAGACGACGAAGACCGATATCAACGGCGACGGTGTCTATGAGGAGGTTGTTTCCGACGCTACGGTTGTTGCTGGCGACGGCTCGCGCACTCGCACGGTGACGGACAGCAGTTCGAACGGCACCTTGCTGTCGAGCGTTACGACCGCGACCAGCGCCGACCGCCATACGAAGACCGTCACCAGCGATCTCGACGGCAATGGCACGATCGACGAGCGCGATCTGACCCAGACGACGATTGCCGCCAACGGCGACGTGACGACGGTAGTGACCGTCACGAATGGCGATAATTCGGCCAGAAGCAAGGTGACGACGGTTGCAGCTGCGAATGGCCTGTCTACGACGACTTCGTCTGACGTGACGGGCGACGGCGTTGCCGATCTCGCCCATTCCGACGTGACGACGGTCGCTGCCGACGGCTCGCGAACAGAGACGGTTCAGGACACCAGCGCTAGTGGCGTGCTTTTGTCGAAGAGCGTCACGGTCACCAGCGCCGACGGTAAGAGCAAGAACATTTCCGTCGACGCCAATGGCGACGGCTCGGTCGATAGCCAGACCGTGATTGCGGCTGCGGGCGACGGAACGATCACCGAGACTGACAGCAGTCTCAACCCCAACGGGTCGCTTATCGCCAAGATGCTGACGACGACCAGTGCCGATGGTCTCTCCAAGACCGTCAGCACCGATGCCAATGGTGATGGCGCCTTTGACGCCGTGACTGCGGACGTCATCGCGGCCGGCACGGGCGGGGCACGGGTCGAAACCGTGACGAAGAAAAGCGGCAACGGCACCTTGATCGGCCAGACGCTGACGACGGCTTCGGCCGACAGCCTGACGCAGACGGTACAGTCCGATCTCAACGGCGACGGCGCGTTCGATCAGACGGTCAGCGACGTAATTGTCCTGAATGCTGGCGCGCGCACGGAAACGGTAACGGCGAAGAGTGGCAACGGCGCGTTGCTGAGCCAGACGGTAACGACGATCAGCGCCGACCGCAAGACGACTTCGGTGACCAAGGACGTCGATGGCGACGGTCATATCGACACCGCCTCGGCACAAATCATCGCCGCGGACGGCAGCCAGAGGACGACCACTGTACAGAGCAGTGCCGATGGTTCGCTCCATCGCAAGACTGTACTGACGATCAGTGCCGACAAGCTGACGACGACCACCGCCGATGATCTGAATGGCGATGGCACAGTCGATGTGACCACCGTCGACCAGACCGTCATCAATGCCGATGGCAGCCGCATCGAAACGGTGGCGGACAAGAGCAACACCGGCGTTCTGCTTGACAAAGTCACGACCATCACCTCGGGCAATGGCCTGACTATCACCGTCCAGAAGGATATCAACGGCGATGGCGTAGTCGACGCCAAGACGGTGAAGGCGACTGTCCTTAACAATGACGGATCGAAGACGACCACGACATCGGATTACGCCGGGACCTCTCTCACCGACCAGACGAAGGTAACGGCCAGCGCCAATGGCTTGGTGACGACGATCTCCTACGATTATGACGGCAACGGCACGGTCGATCGGACGGAAACTGCCACGAAGACGTTGAATGCCGACGGTTCGACGTCGCTGGTCGATCCTGTCACCACGGCCAGCGGGACGCTTCTGTCGAAGACGACCAACACCGCGACCTCAGACGGCAAGACCCTCACGAGCCAGATGGATCTTGACGGCGACGGTATGCTGGATGTGAAAACGACATCCGTCATTGATGCCACGGGCCAGACCACGAAGACGGTCGAGACCTACAAGGCCGGCACCACGACGCTCCGCAGCCGCGCCGTCACGACGATGGCCGCCAACGGCCTCTCGGTTACGACAAAATCCGATCTGGATGGCGATGGGACTTACGAGCAGGTGCTCGGCGATGTCACGACGTTGAACCCCGATGGCTCACGCACGGAGGCTTTTACCCGCTCGACCAATACGGCCCCGGTAGAACTGACGAAGGTTACGACGTCCGCCAGTGGGTTGAGCAAGACGACCGTCATATCCGACGATCTGATCGGCGCGACAACCAGAAATGAGCTCTATCGTCTTTATCGCGCGATTTTAGGCCGTGATCCGGACGCCGGCGGCTTCGCCGATTTCGCCAAGGCATTAAGTACCGGCACGACTGCGGTTCAGATCGCTGCTGTTATGATCGGGTCCACCGAGTTTGCGCAAAAATACGGCACACTTACGGATATTCAGTTTGCCACCTTACTTTACCAAAACGCTCTTGGTCGCGCGCCTGAACCGGGAGCGGCCGAAGGTTGGGCGAGCGCGATCGCCGCCGGAACCACTCGCGCGTCCTTGGCCCAACAATGCGCGGATTCGCCCGAGGGGCAGGCCCACACTGCCGCGGGCGCGCAAGCATGGGCACTTGCTAATCCTTTAATTGTTCTCTCCACAGTCAGAACTACGACCGACGTGACCACGCTCGGTGCGGATGGTTCGACAACGGAAGTCGTTACCGGCACCGGTGTGATCGCCAATAAGACGACGACCACGACCAGCGGTGACGGCAAGACGGTCACGGTGACTTATGACATCGACGGCAATGGTGTCGTCGACCAGAAGTCCGTCACGACGAAGAACGCCGATGGCAGCGTGACGCGGGCCCTGTCCGACCTGACGTCCACGGGTGCCGTGTCGCATTCGAAGACGATTACGACCGGTGCCGGCGGCTTCAACACATTGGTGAGCTACGACACCGACGGAAACGGCGCCGCCAACAAGACCGTCACGGATCTGACGACGCTGAATGCCAATGGAAGCAAGACGACGGTGGAAAAGACCTATACCGTCAATGGCAGCGGTTCGCTGGTGCTGACCGCCGTCACCCAGACCGACACCTCTGCCGATGGGCTGACGGTGACGACGAAATGGGACCAGACCGGCTCCGGTACCTTCACCAAGAGCCGCACCGACGCGACGGTGCTGAATGCCGACGGTTCGCACACCGAGACCGTCAGCTATTTCACAGGGACGACGCTAACCAGCCGGTATCTGACCACGACCAGCGCCAATGGCCTGTCGATTACGACCCAGTATGACATAACGGGCGCCGGTACCTATGCCCAGACCTCGACAGACGTGACGGCCGTCAATGCCGACGGCACCCGCACCCGCACGGTGACGAGCACCAACGCCGATGGTTCGTTGATCTCGAAGCTCACCACCACAACGAATGCCGATGGCCTGGTGGCCTCGACCAATGAACAGCGCACCGGAGTGGCGACTCAGACGGTTAGCGATACTATCAAAAACCTTGCCGACGGCTCCACCCACGAGACCGTCATGACGACCGATGCCTCCGGGAAACTGCTCGACAAGAGCATCACGCTGACCAGTGTCGACAAGCGCACAGTGACGATCGACCGCGATAATAACGGCGACGGCGTCGTCGACCAGCACCAGCAGACGGTGACCGCAGATTCCGGTGTCGTGACATCGACGGTCACTGACTACAACGCGGCCGGTGTCAAGGCCGATAACTCGACGACCATTACCACAGCCGATGGCCTGCAGACCAACACCGAGTGGGATCTTGACGGCAACGGTACGGTTGATCGCCGCCGCGTTGTCGTCAATACCAACAATGCCGATGGCAGCAAGGTGAGCGTCATCTCCGATACGGATTTGACAACCGGCAAGCTCGCTTCGAAGACGACCATCCAGCAATCGTCCGACGGCATGGTGCGCACGACCTCCAAGGACGTTGATGGCGACGGCACCGTCGATCAGGTGGAGACGCTCACCGCCGACACCACTGGTGCGGCCGTCTCGATCGTCACCAACAACGCCACCGCGCAGAAGACGAATTATCTTCAGGCCGGCAAGGTCTACTGGAAGCAGGCGATTGCCGCCAAGGTCGAGACCGACAGCTCCGCCGATGGCCGCACGAAGACGGTGAAGTATGACTATGACGGCAATGGCACCTTCGAGGTGGTCATGCAGTCGCGGCTTCGAGCTGACGGTTCGACGGTCGCAACAGAGACCGAGACCAATGCCACCGGCGCGGTCGTTGCTACCGGCCAGAGCGGCACCAGCTCAGACGGCCTGATCACCGTCCTACTCAAGGACTCCAACAACGATGGTGTCATCGATCACAAGGAAACCTCCGTCATCCACAATGACGGCTCGATCACGCTGACGCAGGTCGATTTCAACGCCAACAGCGCGGTGACGCAGACCGTTGTCGACACAGTTTCGGCGATGGGCAGCCTGACGTTGCGCGTGACCAGCAATGGGCAGGGTCAGAAAACCTCGCAGGTGGCGATCGCCGCGGACGGCAGCTCGGTGACGACAAACTATAATGCCGCCGGTGGGCAGATCCTCAGTGTCATCAACGCCAACAAATCGGGCATACCAACGTTTGCGGTCTATTATGATCCACTGAACGGCGATCCGTGGACCCGCGTCGAGCAATCCTTCGATGTATCCGGCAAGAAGACCTTAGAGAAGCAGTTCAACGACGACGGCACCCGAACGGAGATCACCTTCTACACGCCGACCGGCACGCAGCAGCATGTCGATTTTTTTAATGCGGCGGGCCAGCGAACCGGTACGGTCGACTTCGACGTTGCCAATGCGCAAGGCTGGAGCCGGCTTGATCAGAGTTTTAACACAAATGGTCAACGAACGTCTCAGACGGCCTATTATGACGACGGTACAAAGGGCGTCTGGCTCTGGGATCCGACTAACGCCCAATCCTGGTCGGAGATCGACCAGTTGTTCAACATCGCGGGCCAGATGACATTTCAGCGCGTTCAGAACGACGACGGAACAAGGGTTGAAACCAACTACGATGTCACCAATGCCAACAACTTGAGCCGGCTTGAGCAATATTACAATGCCGGCGGTCAGCGGGTCTCGCAAATCGCCTACTACGACGATGGTACGAAGGGTATCTGGATGTGGGATCCGACCAACGCTCAATCCTGGTCGGAGATTGACCAATCATTCAACACTGCGGGTCAGATGACCAATCAGAACGTCATTTATGATGACGGAAGCAAAATTCTCTATGCATATGATCCGGGTAACACCCAAAGCTGGTCACAGATCGTCGACTCCTACAATCCGCAAGGAAAGCTGATCGAGGATAATGTCTATAGTGACACGGCCGGAAAGTTCGTCAGGACGGATTACGACGTCAACAATACCGTTCCTTGGACGCGTTTCGTTCAGAATTTCGTCAACAATGTCATCAACACCGCGACGTCTTATAACGACGACGGCAGCTACACGAATTATCAATACGACAGCTCAGGCAAGAACATTGCATGGCAGCGCTATGCTATCACTGGCGGCGGCGGAAGCCCGAATGGAGGCGGTGGCTCGGGCTATGAGATGGTCGATCAATGGCCGGCACCGCATTATGGACATGGTCCGGTTCTGCTGGATCTGAACGGCGACGGCCATATCGACCTGCGGCCTCTCGACACCAATGCGCTCGCCACCGGCTCGTCTGTCACCTTCGATTGGAATGGTGACGGTGCACGGGACGGGACAGCCTGGGTCGGGCCTCAGGACGGCTTCCTGGCGATCGATCTCGGTGAAGACGGCCAGGCGGGTCCGGACGGCAAGATCGATCAGTCGAAGGAGCTTGCTTTCTCGGAATGGGCAACGCCCGATCAGGTCGCGGCCAATGGTGGTTCTGTCTCAGATCTGGATGGTCTGCGTCTAGCCTTCGATAGCAACCACGACAATGTGCTCGATGCCAGCGATGATCGCTGGAGCGAGTTCCGCGTCTGGCGCGATGCCAACCAGAATGGTGTCGTCGACGATGGCGAACTGCAGACCATGTCGGAAGCTGGGATCAAGCTCATCAACCTTCTTTCGACGACAGACGGCAGCCAGTCCTTCTCAGATGGATCGGCGATCACTGGCACGAGCTCCTACCAGACGAGCGATGGCACATCGCATTATCTGGTGGGAGACGCCACGCTCGCCTATCAGCCGGCGATCCCGAAGCAGAATGCAGCGTGATAGTCGGCAAATGTGAGCACGCCTGCCGCCCCTAACCGGCAGGCGTGTTTCCAGATCAACCTACCGTGAATGCAATCAATGCCGATAGGCCGATCCAGCGCCGGTGCGGCATGTCGGCGTCAAGCCAAAGAGATCGGAATGAAAAAATACCTTGTGATTCTTGCTGCAATTTCCATGGCCGCTTGTTCTGTTTCGGCAAACGCTGACCCTGTAACGACCAAGGGTGGTTATGAATACGACAAGAACATGCTGAGCAATCCCGCGGCTCTCAACTGGAATATCGAGCACTGCAGCCACTCCGGCATTACGCCGGAGGTTCAGGAGAAGCTTTCCAAGCTGATGAACGTGACTCCCGCCAACGTCCGTTTTGAATATTGCCGTCGCATCCTCACCGCCTACGCCAAGGGTGCCATACCCTACGACGACTATGTTCAGTTCACCCGAAGCCGCGTTTTGACCGCGAGCATTGCGAGAGCGTTAAGGATTTCTGGTTCCCGCCTGGTAGAATCCCATCGGCAGCATCATAAATCGTCGGGTTTCTAATAGATGGTGCTGATGTGAAACGCGAGGATGCGACTAATAGAGCAAAACGCCATGTGCTCGCGATGAAGATTTCAAGCATTTTCCTGCCCGCGATCGCATTGACGGCACTGGTCTGTGGTAACGCGCATGCTTCTACTGACGCCTGCCAACCAATCCGAAATGCTATCGACCAACAAAACGAGGCCCAGCAGATGCAAGTGAGTGCTGCGGTTACCTACATCGATAGCGGCAGGTCTTACTACTACGATACTTTGTATTCCGGCAGCAAAGTCTACTCACGTAATCGTAATGGTCCTTGGGAGGTCGGGATGCGCAGGATCGTGCCTGTGATTGTTGATGGCAGACCTGCCATTTACGACTGCCGTTTCGTCGGAACCGACCACATCGGGTCAGCTACCGTTATGGCCTATACCTATAGGCGTTTCATCCCCGATCATACGATGGATGTAAGGGCATTGATTGACGCAGCAGACGGAAAATTTCTGCAGACGGAAATCGTGTTCGGACCGTTTCCCGATCACAAGACGAAGTACAATTTCAGCTACGGCCCAAATCCACCACTGCCAACAGTAGACGAGCGAACGCTTTGGCATCCGCCACATTGATTGCAAGGAAACGTCCGCGAGATCCCAACCAAGATGGACCAAACAGTCACCATTGAGCCGCCTTTACCCTCAGCCACACCAGTGGACGAGGTGAGACGCCCTGACAGCGGTCTCGCGGCGATCGCGGCTATTGCCGGCTATTTCCGTATCGCCTCCAACCCGGACGTTCTGGCGCGTGACCTGGCTCTGTCGAAGCCCGCAGGACGCAGTGACCTGCTGCGTGCGGCCAAGCTTGTGGGACTGAAAGCCAAACATCTGGAGATCCATTCCGATGCACGGCTTGCGACCTTGCCGACGCCGGCGATCGCCTGCCTGACCGACGGCCGCTTTGCGGTCTTTGGGGGAGCTGGGCCTGATGGCACCTGGCGCGTCATCGATCCCACGGATTTCTCCAGCCGCAATCTCGGCGCCCATGAGTTGCTTGCAGAAACGTCGGGGCATTTCATCCTACTGCAGCGACGATTGGCCGGGCCAGGAGCCTCGCGCGGCAATTTCGGCTTCCGCTGGTTCCTGCCATCGATCTGGCGCTATCGCCATGCCTTCGCTCATGTCTTGCTTGCCTCGCTGATTGTCCAGATCTTCGCGCTGGTGACGCCGCTGTTCTTCCAGGTCGTGGTCGACAAGGTGTTGGCCCATCGCAGCTATTCGACGCTGATCGTGCTGGTGATCGGCCTCGCGGCCGTCGGCCTGTTCGACGTGGTCCTGCAATATCTTCGCACCTATGCGCTGTCGCATACGACCAACCGCATCGATGTCGAACTCGGACGACGGCTGTTCCGGCATATGCTCAACCTGCCGCTTTCCTATTTCGAGACGCGGGCGACCGGCCAGACGATCGCCCGCGTGCGCGAGCTGGAGACGATCCGCAATTTCCTGACAGGGCAGGGGCTGTTCTCCGGCCTCGATCTCATCTTCACCATCGTCTTCATCTTCGTGCTGTTTTCCTATTCGTCGAAGCTCGCCTGGATCGTCGTTGCCTCGATCCCCTTCTATCTGGCGATCGGCTTCCTGGTGCGGCCGTTCCTGAAAGAGAAGATCGACGAGAAGTTCGAGCGCGGCGCCTATAGCCAGCAGCTGCTTGTTGAGACAGTCGTCGGCGTCCAGACGCTGAAGGCCTCGGCCGTCGAACCGGTTGTGGCTGCCCAGTGGGAAGAGCGGTTGGCAGGCTACGTGCAGTCGTCGTTTGGCACCACCATGCTGGCCGCCAAGGGCCAGAATGCTATTCAGTATGTCAACAAGATCACCTCGGCCGCACTGCTGCTGTTCGGTGCCCAGGCCGTTATCAATGGCGAGCTGACGGTCGGCGCGCTCGTCGCCTTCAACATGATCGCCGGCCAGGTCTCGCAGCCGATCCTGCGCCTGTCGCAGCTCTGGCAGGATTTCCAGCAGGTGCAAGTGTCCGTGGCACGTCTAGCCGATATCCTCAACGCACCGCCGGAGCCAAGGCCGGAAGTCTCCGTCAGCCTGCCGAAGCCGAGAGGCGCCATCTCCTTCAGGCAAGTCAACTTCCGCTACACCCCCGATGGCCCGGAGGTGCTGCGGGATATCTCGTTCTCCGTCAGGCCTGGCGAAGTCATCGGCATCGTCGGGCCGTCCGGATCGGGCAAGTCGACGCTGACGAAGCTGGTGCAGCGCTTCTATATCCCAACCCGCGGCCAGGTCTTCGTCGACGGCCAGGATATCGCCCAGGTCGATCCGGCCTGGCTGCGCTCCAATATCGGTGTCGTCCTGCAGGAGAACATGCTGTTCAACCGGACGATCCACGACAATATCTGCCTGGTCAATCCGTCGATGTCGCGGGCTGCCGCCATGCAGATGGCACGGCTGTCGGGTGCCGACGAGTTCATCGCCAAGCTGCCGAAAGGGTATGATACCCTGATCGAGGAACGCGGCGCCAACCTTTCCGGCGGCCAGAGGCAGCGCCTGGCGATTGCCCGGGCGCTGGCCACCAACCCGCCAATGCTGATCCTCGATGAAGCCACAAGCGCACTCGACTATGAGAGCGAGCGCATCATCCTCGGCAACATGCGCGAGATCGTCAAGGGCAGGACGGTCATCATCATCGCCCATCGCCTGGCGACCGTCCGCCACTGCGACCGCATCATCGGCATGAAGGATGGCCGCATTGTCGAGGAGGGCACGCACGACAGCCTGATCGTCCGGCCGAACGGACTTTATGCTCATCTCTGGCAGTTGCAGACAGGGCTGAACCAGCCATGAACCCTGTCATCCGCCCTCCGAAACGACCGGGAAAGCCGCTGCGTCGCGGCAGGATCGAAAACGAATTCCTGCCGGCAGCCCTCGAGATCCTCGAGACACCGGCCTCGCCGATCCGCACCGCCTTCATCTGGTTCATCGCCGTGGTCGTCGCATCTACACTTCTGTGGAGCTATCTGGGCACCTTCGACATCGTCTCGACCGCGCAGGGCAAGATCCAGCCGACCGGCCGTGTCAAGGTCATCCAGTCGATCGAGGTCGGCAAGGTCAGGTCCATCCCGGTCATCAATGGTTCAAAGGTGAAGGTCGGCGACATCGTCGTTCAGCTCGACGATACCGAGCTCAGGTCAGACGAAGAGGCGATTGCGGTCAATCTGCAGGCCTATCGGGCTGAGATGGTCCGGCGCAGGGCCGTGCTTGCAACGGTTGAACAGTGGCAGGAGCGGGGTATCTGGACGAGCGAAAAGCCGATCCCGGATGTCCCGCTTGATCTTGCGTCCGATATCCCGCCAAGCATTCGTGAGCGCGAGCAATCGAGCTTCAAGGCCGATCTCTCCCAGCTTGCCGCGAGCCTTACCAATATCGCCGCCCAGCATCAGCAGGCTCAAGCGACCGTCGCCCGGCTACAACAGACAATGGCGGCACAGCAACGGCTGGTCGATACGCTCAACGAACGGGTCGCGATCCGCGCGACACTGGTGGGTCAGGATGCCGGCTCCAAGGCAGGAGTGATTGATGCGAAGGAGACCAGCCAGAAGGAGGAGGCGACGCTCGCCGAAGAGACTGGCCAGCTCGAGGAAGCCAAGGCATCGCTTGCCGTGACATCAAGCGATGGCGAAAAGACGCTTCGCACCTTCATTGCCGACAATGTGGAGAAAGCTGGAGAGGCTTCGCGACAGGCCGACGAACTTGAGCGCCAGCTCGTCAAGGCGCGCGAGCGGCGGGAATCCATGACGATCGCAAGCCCGATCGACGGTACCGTCCAGTCGTCGTCGATCAATACCGTGGGGCAGGTGGTCACGACCGGCGTCGAACTCATGCGCATTATACCCGACAATTCGACGCTGGAAGTGGAAGCCTACCTTCCCAATAGCGATATCGGTTTCGTGTCCGTCGGGCAGACGGCCGTGGTCAAGGTCGAGGCATTTCCATTCACGCGCTATGGCGTGATCCGCGGTCATGTCACGGCCGTTGCAAAAGATGCGATCCCGGAACCTGACGCCAACCAGGTGGAAGGCGACCCGACGAAGCAATTGCAGGCGACCGTGCCGACGACCAATGTCCAGCGCGTACAGAACCTCGTCTTTCCCGTCACCGTGGAATTGGACGCCGGCACCATGAGCATCGACGGCCATGTCGTGCCGCTCTCACCGGGCATGGCCGCCACTGCCGAGATCAAGACGGGCAAACGTCGCATTCTCGAATACCTGTTCTCGCCGATTGTGGAGGTGACTTCGCAAGCGATGCAGGAGAGATAGTGGAGGAACTATGCGAATGACTGGAGCCTGGCGATTTGTGGCGCAACTGGAGCGACTGCTGACGTATGTCCTGATCATTCTTGCGTCGCTGGCGATAGGAGTAGCCAGCGCTGAGGCAGGGACAATCGGAGCTGACAACCGGAAAGCCATCAATGACTATGCTGCATCGCATGGCATGACACCGGACGCTGCTCGAAAGAAGTTTGGCGCAAGCGGCAGGATCATGTGTCCCTTCAATGAGGCCAGCGCCTTCCTGCTCTATAAGCCCGATATCGTTGTCACGGCACGGCATGCCCTCTATCCCAAAAACGCCAAGGTAATCTATGCAGGGCCAATGTCGATCATGCGCTGTGGGTTCGAAGTGAGCGACGGCAAAGGATCCACGTGGCATAAGGTTGATGTCGCATCGTTCGTTCATCCGAGCAAAGGTCTTAAATCCTGGGACGATCCCTATGATTGGGTCGTGATGCGGCTGTCCGAACCCGTGACAGAGTTCGAACCATACCGCCTGCCTTCAAAACCTGTTTCTGTCGGCGACAAGATCATAAGTGCCTCCATCCGTCAGGCGCACTTCCTTCCCGACGATTGGAACGAGCGTGTTCTTGGAGACTGCCGTATCCGATCGGTCGAAAATATTGAGAAGATCCCGGCAAGCGGTCTTCGCACGGACTGCTCCTCCGACATAGGAGCCTCCGGCAGCCCGATATTGAGAGAAGGGCCGGAGGGCCTGGAGGCTATTGGCATCACCACATCAGGCACGGGTTCATGCCGGAAGTTCGATCGCAGGCGTTGCTATAATTTTGCCGTTGGGCTGGACCCCGAGATCATCGAAGCCGTCCACAAGCTTGCGGGAGAATAGGCGGTCGAAAGGTCGTAGCCGAATGGAAAGCCGTCATGTCCGAGGGGCGGCCGTCGAGATCGAGGTCGCTCAGCGATTGGATCTGCGAATATCTGCTGCCGGCGCGCTGTAGGGGTGATCTAGTAGGCGATGCAGTGGCGATGGAGAGCTCTTGAGGGGGTATATTATCGATGATGCATGACCACGATCTGATCTCGCTGGACGGCTTCGCCGTGGATCCACAACTGCCGCGGACAATGGAAATTGCCTACGACAAAGGCAGGGTCTTCTGGTTATCGCTCATTGCCTTCGGGATGGCCGTTGCCATTGCCGAAATATCATTTCTACCAGACAGGCCTGGACGTCCACACCTGAGCGCAATCTTCTGCTGGTCAGGTGCTGCCCTTTTCGGCGCTTGCGCAGTCCTATTGCTCGCAAGAGCCATACGGCGCGAGCCCGGTCTCGTCCTATCAAAGGACGGCATCTATATCGAATCCCACTCCGACGAGACGATACCTTGGCAGTCTGTTCGCAATATCCGCAGGTATCAGCGCAAGCGTACCGATCAGCTCTATATCGATCTGGATCCCGCGGCGGCACGAGCCCTGACGAGACGCGGGCTCGTTCGCTGGCTGCCCAAATTTTTGCAAGGGCGAGCCACTCCGGCTGTCATTTCGCTGAAGCTGCTGCGAGCCGATCCGGATTGGATACACGATCGAAGCGTTGAGTTTCTTGCAAAGGATCGTGAGCAGCAGGCCTTGGCAGGTGGAGGCCTCGCTGTCGCTTCTCAGACGGATGATAACGCAGAACCGGTCTTCACTCTGAAGGGGCCGCCCGTCTTCACCTATGCTCTGATCGCCATTCTGGTCGGCATCTACATCGTAGAGCTTAAATTTGGCGTCATTCCAGCAAAGGGCGATACGCCCGACACCCAGACTTTATTGGTGTTTGGGGGCACCTTTCGTCTGCGAATCCTGCACTATGGCGAATGGTGGCGGTTGGTGACGGCTGCTCTGTTGCACGGTAGTTTGATCCATCTTGCCTTCAATTGTTTTGCCTTGTGGCGGGCCGGGATCCTCCTTGAGCGCCTGATCGGCTGGCGCTGGTTTGCCGCTCTATTTTGCGTGAGCGCGGTCGGCGGCTCCGCGGCTTCGCTTCTGATTAACCCCGACAACATCGTCGGCGTTGGAGCATCCGGCGGGATCATCGGCCTGTTCGCGGCCGTCATGGTGGCCAGCTTTCATTTTCCCTCCGGCCCGTTACCAGAGATTTTAAGGATGGGCGCGATACAGATCCTCGTACCTTCCATCCTGCCGCTCGTCGGTCAAACCGCCGGTGGCATGAACATCGACTATGCCGCTCATCTTGGCGGAGCGGTTGCCGGAGGGATCGTCTCTTTCTGTTTGCTGAAAGCCTGGCCAAGTAAGCAGCCACATCCGCGCTTCGGTGTGGCTGCGTTCATCGGCAGTATGGGCTTTGCAATAATTGCCGTAGGATCGATCTGGCCTGTCAGCCAGCTACGCGCTGGCTATCTGGCGGACCCATTTATTCAATATTTTCAGGGGCAGTATCAACGCGCCGCGGATGACTTCGAAGCAAGGGCCGCTTTGAACCCAGATGCTGCACCGTATTACCATCTCTGGCGCTTCCTCGCGCAAACACGAGGCAACGATAGCCAAGCCGCATCGAATCTGCGAATAGCGGCCGGCAAGCTGGATCAAAGCAAGTGGCCCTATCCGGTCTACCAAATGTTCCTTGGAGAGTTGACGCCGCCAGAGGTCACGGCGAGAGCCATAAACAACGACAGTCTTTGCGAGGCCATATTCTACGTTGGCGAATGGCACCTATTGCGCGGGCAGACCACAGAGGCCACTGCGAAGTTCAATGCAGCCCTCTTCTCATGCCCAAAAACATTCATGGAGTATGAGGGCGCTCAGGGTGAATTGGTGCAGCTTAATCGCCGTTAGAACCGTAGCTAACAATTGGGAGAGTGAAAATGGATGACGGTGTGGGTCTCAGTCCATCCGCAGGCGGAAAATCCGGTTACGAGCTTTCAGGCAAGGCTCCAAAGATCCTGAGACGCTCTGAGCTGTCCACACCAACACATAGTGCGTATGGAACATTTCAGATCTTGCAGGAAGGCATTCGTTCCTTCCAAGCTCCATGAATTACCTGAGCCCTTACCTTCCTGCGAAAATTGGCGGAGTTAGTTACGGTCAGATTACCGCCGGTGCCGAAGCCACCCAGCAACCGCTAAGTTGCGCGAAACAATTCCGCAAAAGCAACATCTGCCTCCTCCCGCGCACGCCGGGCTACAACATCTTGTATCTTGGCGATTTGTTTCTCATAGAGTTTAGAATTTATCGCAAGCGCAGCATCCACATCGCCCTGCGCTTTATCGAATTGGTTTCGGCGCGTTTCGATCCAGGCTCGGAGCATCAGTGCTCTCGGATTTCGGGTGTTCGTTGTTAAGATATCGGAGATATCCTGCAGAGCATCGTCATCCTTGCGCAAAGTAATGTTGATTTCCGCCCGCAAGAGCAAATTCATTTGGTCGGAAATCTTGGAGTGGGGACGGCCAGATAAGAGCCGATTAAGATCCGCCAAAGCCAAATCCGGCTTTCCGGCGGCGCGATACACGAGGGCCCTGTGGCCGTAATAGCCCATGTAGTTCGGCTCTGCCTCGATCAGCTTGCTATAGTCTGTCGCCGCACGATCGTATTGCCCGGTTGAGAAATAGAGCGACGCACGCTGCTCCAAAGCAACCCCACTCTCGGTTCTATCCAAAACCTCCGAACAAATCTCGATAGCATTCAGATTACCTCGCTGACCCTCTACCATGGCTGCACGTGTGCAGTCCTCTTCCGTGTAAATCGGCTTATGGAGAAGCAATTCGAGTGCGGCCCGAGCATCCTTGTCGTTCGGCCAACTGGATAGCGCCGCCACATAATCCTGTTTTGCTTTCTCCTTGTCGCCAATTTCAAGATAGATGCGACCACGCAGGTTCAGCACCTTGTTTCGCTCCCAATTCAGCCCATCGTTTTTGCCGGAAGCGTCCAAGGCCCGGCTCGCGAGACTGAGTGCCTGGCTTAGGTCCTTTCGGCTGAGATGGATCTCGGCCATCATGGTCAGAATCTCGGCGTGTGGAGGCGCCATATTCAGATATGCAGCGCCGTCATTGAGGGCAAGATCATCATTGCCCAGTTCGTGGTATGCTCGGCTTCTGAACAAATAGACGAGAGGCTCTTTGGGATCGAGGGTAGCGACTTTATCAAAATCTGGCAGTGCCAACGCATATTGGCTGGTGAAGACAAAGAACTCGCCGCGCAACAGGTGGGAACCTGCCTGATCGGATCCGATCTCTACAAGCTTATCAAAATCAGCTTTTGCTTCATTCGCGAGTTGCTGCTTTTTGAGCGGATCACGAGCTGAAACGAAGGCAAATTTTTTGATTTGCGCACGTATTTCGTAGGCGGAAGTTTGGCCTGGATTCAACCCGATCGCGCTGTCGCAATCCTCTGTAGTCTCCTGGAGCGGATTAGCGAGGAATAAGGCCCGGCAACGATCGGTGAGCGCCTGAGCAAGTCTCGTCGGATCCTTAATCGTATCGATCAGCTTCGTGCACTCGGAAACGGTCGCACATATCAGCGGCGCTGGGAGACTGCCACGTTCGGCATGCGCGGCGACAGTGCATAGGAACAGGGCACAGGCGCCCATGAATGCGAACTTTAGGTTGAGCATTGAAAATTCCCATGGGTTGCATACCGCTGGAGAAAATGTGGCGCGAGAGACCATAGAAGATCTGTTCGGCCCACTATCAAATTAATAGGTGCTTAGACGGTGGGTCGGACGGTTCAGCTCCTATCAAGAGCAGAAGCTGAATTTCCCTACTTTTCAAGGAGAGGCTTGATTGCAAGTTGCAACTCCACAATCGACATGGGATCGGTTACGCACCACCTGGTCGATGGCTGCGCTGCAAGCTGCAGGTCCGCTCTACCTCGTTTGTGATCTCCCAATGCTTCGAGGGCCTGGCCGCGGCGCATATGAAATTCACCACATTGCGTTCCGCCGGCGAGCGCCTGATCGAATTCCAAGATCGCGTTGCGGTTATCCCCGTTGTGGTAGTACCAGTTACCAAGAAGACCATGAGCAAGCGAAGCTAGTTTATTTCTGGTAAAGCCATAAATGCTGTTGTCTTTGGGCATGAACTCGAGGAAATCCTCCAAATATTCGCGTTCGCCGGTGCTGAGATCCGCCTTGAAAAAACCCTCAAGCTGTTTGTTCGGGGCGTTAAAAAGATCATCGATTTGTTTTTCCCCCGGTCCATTTGCGAATACCTTTCGGTAACACATCGGCTCTGCGAGCGCCCGTTGCCCCAATGTCCGCCACAGTTCGGCGTTCGTGGACGGTTCTGGAGCGAGGGTGTCTGCCAAGGAGTGTGCTAGAAACCGCCGCATATTCGAGCGGAGCGCAGCGCTATTAAAGTCAAGGCAGGTGCGAGCAATGTTAAAATACGCCATTCGCGCAATCGCAACTTCTGTCCGAGATGCCTCATATAGCCGGGGGGCCGTCGTGGGAGAGCGATAAAGGTTCTGCCTCAAGTACCGAGCGACGGCGCCATCGTCTGTGATGCTCTGTTCGATCGCATTGGAGGAGGCGCCATCCGTCTTAATCTCAATCCGGCTAGGATCGTCTCCGCTCACCGCACCGCCAGAAGTGTCGGCTTCTACGACGGGGCTCATGTCACGAAGCTTTTCGTCCGGAACCGTAAGCAGCCGATTGAACTCAACGATCAGTTGGAGGTCGTTGAACCGCGAATCGGTTACTGAATGTTTCAGAAAACTGTCGAGCAGTAGCCCACGCATTGTATCTGGGAACGCATCCAGATTTGGACCACTGGTCTGCGGAGGAATTGCGGCCCAGATCGCCGCAATAGCTTGCGGATCATTCGCATCTTGCAGCAGCGGCGCCCAGGCAAGAAGTGACCGCTCAATCTCCATACGCTGTTGGGGCGTTCCCGATCGGTATGCCGCGGCAAGGGTGCGAAGTTTGCTTTCACGTGCTGCCGCTGGCGTTGCCATAAGCGGACGTACGAGGGGTTGGTTCGATTCCTTGAACCAGCGCGGGCTAATGAGCTGGTCGGCCCGACTATGCAAATCTCTTAGCCATTGCCCATCTTCGAGATCAGCCAGTAACCGGCCGGTGTCATTTTTCCGATCACGAAAGCCTGTCTGCTCCACTGTAATGAGGAATTTCATCAGGTCGAAGAGCTGGCCGTCTGCCAATTTATCGTCGCTTGCGACGGCATCGATAGCAGAACCCACGATTTCCGAAACCACTGCCTCGACCGGTTTGCCCGGATCATCTTTTGTTTGGGCCATAAATGTGAGCGTATTTAATACGGAAATCAGCGCCATTACGGAGAGGAGGACTTCGATCGTGCTTGTGACTTTTTCATAATCGCGCCAAAAGTTCCGCAAGGAGTTTGATCGTGTGACTTTGTTCCACAATCCGCGGCGGTCCGCGTCGATGACCCGCTGCACTGCGGCGTCCACGGCTAGGCGCTGCATGTAAACCGGCAACACGATACGCGCTGCCAGCAAGACTAGAACACATACCAAACCGATCCATTGGACGATATTGCTGGTTGGTGAGAAGCCGCCTGCCGTGCTTAAGATCAAAAGTCCAAAGAAGATACCGCTTTGCCAGATCAGTCCGGCGGACGCTAATTGCGTCGCCGGTAGCATCAAGCTCTTCCATTCGAGGTGAAACGGCCAGCGTTTGCGCTCGACTGCCCTATTAAAGAATTTTGCGAGCTCGACGGTCTGCAAAGCAATTTCGCGATCTTCGGTTGGGAAAATCGGAAGGCCGGTTTTTTCGTCAAAATAAGCTGTATGGCCCGCTTCGCGCCGTCGCAGAATTCCGCGTGCGACCTGGGCATGTGCCAGCCATGAGAAATAAACCATCGCGTCGTTTTGACCGCAAAGACGTACGAGCGTGGCGGGACGTTCGGCAAATCGGCATTGTTGCTCAACCGTCTCGACAACGGCAGCGAAGCTATGCCCTTGACCGAACTCGCTAACGGTATCGGGGCTCTGAAGCGTACTGCGTGGAAGCATCGAAGCGACGTGGCGCCCCACGGCTTCCAAGAATTCTTCGTGGCGCTGCAAGCTCAAGTTTGCAGATGCCAAATTAAACAATTCCTCCCACCGCTGCGTCTCTTGAGCACTCGGATCAACGCTCCACGGCCGTTGCTCTCCTTGTGCGATGATTTCGCTCAAACGGTCGAAGACAAGCTTATCAAGGTCGGGTTTGCTAATCCGGAGCTCGGGCGCCATATCAATCGACTGCTCGCGCGGGGCCTCTTCTGAAGGCCTATTATTGGAAGCGGATACAGGATCTTCATCGGAAGGCGGTAAGTCCGTGGGCGCCGCTGTCACGTCAGTTGGCTCTACCATCGACCGTTCGACCAAATCGTTGCGATCTGACAGAAGGTCGACCGCTTCAAGCAGCTCATTGTGAGCATCGAAAGCATGCAGCATAATCGGCTGCAAGGCCCGTGCGCTCGCCCAAGCCAAAGCAGCGTCCCGAGCGCCTACTAGGCGCTGAAATCCCTGCGGATCTTCATCCGGGCGAAAATCGCGAAGGCGCCGTGCGTAGGCACGTCGAATCTCATCTTCGTCCTGCGTCGGAGCAATTTGCAGAAGGGTCCAGAATGTCTCGAGCATCGGATTACAGGATTGTGTGTTCGAATTGATTCAGTGTTTCGGCAAAGCTACGTCGCAAGCCGCTCAGATCATGGTTCGCTTGGTCATTCAATGCCGTCTCGAACTGAAGGAGAAGCTGGGCAATGTGCTCTCTCGCAGATCCGAGGGATTCGGCGTAAAGCCGTTCTGCCCTGGCTATCAAGGAACGATTTTCCTGCTGATCACGTGGTGCCAATTTGATGGAGGCAAGTGCCGCGAAGCTCCTGTCGAGTTCCTCGTCGCTTAGATTTGCCTGATTGCGGAAGACTTTCCGCTCCAGCAGGCCGGTCGACGTGACTTTCACTTCAACTTCGAGTGCGCCATTGATGTCATAGGTGAAACGCACGCCGATGGACTCCTTGCCAGCCGGTCCGGCTGGAACCGGAACCGTGACTGTCCCTATCAGAACGTTTTGCGAGGGACGCATGTGTTCGCCCTGCAGCACGTCGATATCGACGCGCGTTTGCCCGTTCACGACCGTGCGGTAGCTATTTTCCCTGCTGATTGGGACCATGGCATTACGTTCAATGATTGGTGACAGGATCGCACCATCCGGCGCCCGATGATCCACGATGGCGGTGCCCAGGGTAAAAGGGCAGACATCCGTCATGATAATTTCGTCGAGGGCACCTCGGCGATGTTTTAAGCCCGCCTGCACGGCCGCCCCAAGCGCTATTGCATGATCGGGTCGAGCATGAATCAGCGGAAAACGGCCAAACAGCTTCGTAACCAGGCCTCGGACTAGCGGCATTCTGGTAGCGCCTCCCACCAACACAATCTGATCTATCCTGGTTGGATCGACGCGAGCGTCACGGATGGCGCTTTCGATTGGTGTACGCATCCGTCTGATGAGGGGAGCCGCCGCTTCCTCAAATGCAGTACGCGTCAGCGTGCCCGAGCATTGAGTCTCACCGAGCGAGAAATCATAAGTTCCCTCCGGTTTGTCAGTCATGGCAAACTTGAGGTTTTCTGCCTCGCGCAACAGTCGGGCACGCTCCGACGGCGCAAGCTTCGTCTCGTCGAGGTCATGCCGTTTGATCAGTAGTCCCACAATAAGGTCGCGGAAGTCGTTGCCTCCGAGCATGGAATCTCCCGCCGAAGCTCGGATTTCCATAATGTTCTCGTATTTATGCAGAAGCGATACGTCGAATGTTCCACCGCCAAGATCGAGGATGAGGAAACGTCCATCGCTGTCGGATTCCAGCCCATGTGCCAGCGCGGCGGCGGTGGGCTCGTTAATCAACCGCTCCACCTTCAAGCCGGCCAGTTGTGCAGCGTGGAGTGTCGCCTTGCGTTGTGGATCGTTGAAATAGGCCGGAACGGAAATCACGGCTTCGACGATCTCTTCGTCGAGCTTGCTCTCAACATCATCCTTGAGTGACTTTAGCACGAGCGCAGACAGTTCCTCAGCGCGCCAAGTCTTTCCCGCCAACTGAACACCCTTGGAGCTGCCCATCCAGCGCTTAAAGGAAGCCACGGAGCGGTCAGGATGTGTAATCAGCCGATCGGCGGCCGCGCGCCCCACCAGGACCATACCGTCATCGGCGATGCTGATCGCCGATGGCGTCAGGGTTTCTCCCAGTGCGTTAGTGATGAGTTTTGAATTGTTTTCGGACCAGACGGCAGCCAGCGAATTGGACGTGCCGAGATCAATGCCCACAATTGCCATCAATGCCTCGTATGCGAATAGAAATGTTCAATAAGAGATCAACGCCAGATAGCGGACAGATGTAAAAAGAACGTACATTTTGTCAGTCGAATTGCGATCAGAAGGAAAGAGCGTTGGTCTTCGGCCGGAGTGGAGTTAGCTCGGCTTTACGCTGAAGCCGACAAGGTCGCGGTGCCGCCCCATCATGAGCGAGGCATTTTATTCAATTGTTGAGCGTCGGTGTTGCAGATTTTACACGCATATCTGAAAACGAGCGTGTGAGTCACCCGTGCTATTGCTACTTTTTGCTGTATTTTTTTAGAAATCTGCTATTGAGCGGATTAAGCCCATGATCGGCTACGCCACCCTGTGGTGAATCTTCCTGAATTTTGACCGATATGCCCATTGAGCAAGGTCCGCCTTGCGCAAGTGGATGGCTTTGACTTGGTAGTTTGTATGTCCCTCCCCATTAAGTCTTTCTCCTTCAAGACCTTCACCTCTGTCGCGTTCCTTTCTTCGGCGCTGGTCGCATTTTCCGCTGCCGCGCAGGAGCAGCCCGCTCCGGCGGCCGCGAATACGTCGTCCGGCGCCAGCTCGACTCAGGCCGCTACGCCTCAAACAGAAGAACAAAAGCCAGCACCTCAGGCGCGGGTGCAGAAGTTCGACGATTGGTACTATCGCTGCATCGACGGCAAGGCAGCGGATGGTTCGGCATTGACGAACTGCGAAGTTGCGCAGATCGCCACGGTCAAGCAGGGCGATCAGGATGTGAACATATTGACACTGGCGGTAGCAAAGGTGCCGGCTCCTGCCGCAACAGACAAGAAGGCGGCAAAGCAGCCCGCCAGTGAACTGGTGCTAACCACGCTCGTGCCACTCAATATGTACATTCCCGCCGGGCTTAGCATCGATGTAAGCGACAAGCCCGTTGTGCAGTTGGTCTACCGCAACTGTAACCAGGCCGGCTGCTGGGCGCAGCAGAAGCTGGATGCCAAGATGGTGTCGGCCCTTTCCAAGGCCTCGGATGGCACCGGTCATGTCCAGATGATGAATGGCCAGAAGGTCAACATCAAGTTCTCGCTGAAGGGATTGTCGGCGGCGCTCGATGCGCTGCAGAAGCCCGCCTCGAAGTAAGCGGACGGCGGGAATAGCTCATGACACTGGCTTTAGGGTCGCCTCCTGCGCGGAGCGGCCGGTGCTTTTCGAAGTCGTCATTCATGGTGCCGTTTGCCACCGTGTTGCTGTCGGTGATCCTGGTTTCGGCCCAGGCTGCGGCACAGCAATCGCCGAATGACGACTTCGCGCGCCGTCAGGCGCAGGAAGCCGAGCAGCAGCGGCTGCAGAGCTTGGGTCAGATGACGCCGAAGCCTTCTCCGCTCGAAGGTCAGCAGCCAGAGAAGGCCGGTGATCAGAAAGCTGGCCCGTGCTTTGCCATCACCCATATCGAGGTCGAAGGCGTCAAGCAGTTTTCGGTCGGCGCGATCGACAAGGTCACGGCTCCTTACACGAACCGCTGTATGGGCGTCGGCGAGATTAATGCACTGCTGCGCGACCTGACGCATCTCTATCTCGACAAGGGATTTGTCAGCTCCCGTGTCTATGTGCCGGCGCAGGATATCGCCAAGACCAAGGTGCTGCGCCTAGTTGCCGTCGAAGGCAGGCTTTCCGACATCTATATCAACGGCAAGCCGGCGCCAGATTCCGGTGTGATCGCCACGGCCTTTCCCGGCATGAAGGGCGAGATCACCAATCTTCGCGATATCGAGCAGGGCCTCGACCAGATCAATCGTCTCACCTCCAACAATGCCAAGACGGCGATGCTGCCCGGCAAGACCGACGGCACCTCGATCCTCAATGTCGAGAACAAGCCCAGCCATCTCTGGCATCTGTCATTCGGTAACAGCAATCTCGGCCAGGAGCAGACGGGATATTCCAAGTCCTCAGCCTCGCTAGGCTACGACAATCTTTTCGGCCTCAGCGACCAGTGGAATTTCGGCTATGAGCATTCCGGCCCGGATTATCCCTGGCGCGACGATGGCCATGGCAAGAGCAACAGCTACTCCGGCAATGTCAGTGTGCCCTACGGCTATTGGACCTTTTCCGCCAATGGCTCCTGGTATGAATATGACAGTTCCGTTCCGGGTAATTTCGGGCCGCTCAATACGTCGGGCGATAGCAAGCAGGTCGGCATCGGCGCCGATCGCGTGATCTTCCGCGACAAGGATTCGATCACAACCTTCAACAGCGGCCTGACCTACAAGGAAACCAACAATTTCCTGCTTGGTAACAAAATCGAGGTCGGCAGCCGCAAATACACGGTCGGCGATCTCGGCATCTCGCATTCGCGCCGCATGCTTGGCAGCCTCTGGGTGTTCGACCTCTCCTACAGCCAAGGGCTCAACCTGTTTGACGCCGTCGCTCCCGGAGATGCCGGGGCAGGCAACGCCGATCCCCGCTTTTCGAAGTTCACGGGCACCATCACCATGACGAAGCCGTTCGAAGTGGCGGAGCAGCACTTCGAGATCAATTCGATCGTCACCGGACAATACTCGCCCGACAATCTGTTCGGGGCGGAGCAGATCTCGGCCGGCGGCTATTCCTCGGTGCGCGGCACGCGCGAGACCATGCTTTACGGCAATAACGGCTTCTTCGTTCGCAACGATCTTGTCTGGCGGACGCAGCCATTTGCCGACAATGCCGCACTTGCGAAGATCCTCGGAGAGTTCCGGCCCTATGTCGGTCTCGACTACGGGCGGATCGCCCGCCAGGCCCGCGACCAGATTGCAGGCGGCGACATGCTCGGCTGGACGGTCGGCGCCAAGCTCGCCGGCGGCAATGTCAATTTCGATATGGGTTATTCGGATGTCTTTGGTGGCACGGTCGACCGCCGCGACTCCGGGCTTCTTTTCGTAAGTACTTCAATACGTTGGTAAAAGTGTAACAGGGCAAGATCATGAATTTCGCAATGATGAAAGACCGAAAATCTCTCGCGCTATCCACCGCAGTGCTTTTGAGCTGTTCAATCATACTGTCGGGTTGTGGTGGCCGAGAGGCGCATCCGATCGCATCGACCACTGCGGGTGATACCGGACTGCAGTGCAGCGGCATCAATCGCGAATTTGCGGCGAACGAACGTCAGATACTCTCGACCGTCAAGGAGCGTTCGCAGGCCCAGGGCAAGAATGTCATCCTAGGCGCCACGGGTGTTCTTCTGTTCTGGCCGGCCCTGTTTTTCATGGATCCTAAATCGCCGGAGAAGATCGAGATCGACGCCTTGCGCAATCGCAACCAGGTACTGACGGATATTGCTCGTTCGAGAGGGTGCGCGACGCCGAAATCCCAATTAGGCGAACTCTACAAGAAGCTCGACGGCGGCGTGAAGACCGCGCCGGCGGCAAGAGGGGGCTGAGGAGATGACGATGGATCTGCGCTTGCTATCTGCAACCGGCGCCCTGGGGGCTCAGTTGATGCGATATCTCTCCGGCGGTATCGCCTTTGTTCTCGTGATGTTGCTCGCATCCTGCGTCACAACGGATCCACGGCTTGTGGCCGCTCTTCAAAAGACGTCCGTGCGCGAAATCCGCATCGAGACAGCACCTGATGTCAAAATGACAGGCCTTTTCACGGAAGGTAAACCCGATCCGCAATTGGCCACGGTTGTCCGTGTGTTGAAAGGGACCATGGAGAAGGGGCTGATCGGATTACCCGGTGGTCCAACGCGAGCGCGGTTGGTCGTCAGCCTCCATGTGGTCGATCTGGCCACGAAGGCTGGACGTGTTCTTATTCACAGCGACAGCCGGATTGCGGGGATGGTTAGGCTGGAAGACGCCAAGACAGGGCACCTCATTGCCGAGCAGTCCATTGCGGCGGCTAACAGTGGCATGCGCGGGGAGGGGCTCGGCATATTTGTGGCCATGGCCGTCAACGCAGCTTCGGCCGCAGGGCCTGACGATATTCTGGCGCAACGGCTGTCGAACGCCTTCACTCAGCAGGTCAAGCAGTGGTTGCAGACGAAGAAATAGCGGGATGCCGGCTGTCAAGTCGGCTTTCCGATAGGGTTCAGAGTGAACGGCCTATGCCGGTCATAAAGACCGGGTGAGCCAGAGGCCGAAATCGCTTTGATCACGCGGCTATGGATGTCGCGATCGATCAGCAAGCTTAGTTTCAATTGCGGCAAGTTCAGCTTGCCGCGCAGTCACAGTGAAGGCGTGTGATGAGCAAGAAGATCGCATTGGTTGGATCACGAGTTGCAGCCAAGGACAGGGAGGTCGCATTTGCTCTGCGAAGCCAGCTTCTGCGCCTTGGGCGGCAGTCGCTTGCCGTCACTCTGAGCGGTCTTCTGTTCCTGCAGCCAGCGATTGCTAACGCGCAATCCGTTTCCGCGGCAGGATCGGCACCCGTTGCCAATCAGGCGGGCGTTGGAGCAGCGCCCAACGGCGTGCCGCTGATCGATATCGTCACACCAAACGCCGCCGGCCTCTCGCACAACAAGTACGACAATTTCAATGTTGGTACCCAGGGTCTGATCCTCAATAATTTCAAAGGCGAGCAAGGCACTTCGAACCTCGGCGGGGTGACGCCAGGCAATCCAAACCTTAATGCCTCGAACCCGGCTTCCGTCATTCTCAACGAAGTTACATCAGGCAATCGCTCGGCCCTGAATGGACCGACCGAAGTCTATGGCGGCAGAGCTGACGTCATCATCGCGAATCCGAACGGAATCACCTGCGCGGGCTGCGGCTTCATCAATACGCCGAGAGCGACGCTGACGACCGGCGTGCCGAATATCGGCTCCGACGGAAGCCTAACCGGTTTCACCGTCAATGGCGGCGATGTCACCTTCGAAGGGACAGGCGGGAACTTTGCCGCTGCTCCTGGCGCTGTCGATCTGTTCGACGTCGTTTCCCGCCAGATCCATGTCAACGCGCCGATCTATGGCAAGTCCGTGCGCCTGACTGGGGGCGCCAGCCAATACAACTATGCCACCGGAGAGGCGACGGCGCTGACCGCCACCTCGGGCACGCCAGAATATGCGATCGACGGTTCAGCGCTCGGCGCCATGCAGGCCGACCGCATCAAGGTCGTCGTCACGGAAAAGGGCGCCGGCGTCAAGATGAGCGGCGATATGGCCGCCAATGCTGGTGAACTGTCGCTGTCGGCTGATGGCAAAATCTCGATCGGCAATGCTTCCGCGCGCGATGGTGTGACCATCACCTCGAAACAGAAGGTCACTGCTGCCAAGGTGACCTCGAGGCAGAAGGTTGCGGTCCGGGCCGACCAAGGCATTACCCTGCTATCGGTTGCAGCGGATAGCGATATCGTGTTTGCCAGTGGAACTGGCCTGCTCAGCGTCTCCGGCGACGTCAACAGCGGCACGACGGTGCAGATGAGCTCGGGCGGCGGGATTGCTGCCGGCACCGTCACCGCTGGCAATGGTGCAGTGACGCTTGTCGCCAGCTCCGGCGATATAGCGATTGCAGGGACTGCCAGCAGCACCAGCGACCTTACTCTGACCGCCACGGCGGGCTCGATCTCGGCCGCCTCGCTGTTGAGCTACAACAATCTCGCTCTTACCGCTGGTAATAGTCTTACCGTTTCCGGAAATGTCCTGGCGCAGGGCAATGTCAGCGCCACTGCCCAGTCAATCTCCACCGGCATGGTTGTTTCCGGCATTAATATTGCCGGCACAAGTGCCGCTCCTGATGGGAATGTTGTTCTTGGCTCGGCAGGCAACTTGAGCCTAACGGCAACCGGCGGCACGATAGCCACCGGCAATCTGCAGTCGGCTGGAAGTCTCAACACCAGTGCGACCGGCAACATCACGGCAGGGAATATTCAATCAGCCGGCAATCTTACCGTAACCGCGACCTCGCTCGCGGCCGCTAATGTTACCTCGCATGGCGGGCTCACCGTTAATGCTGCGATGAACGCGAGCGGTCAGATTCTTGGAGCGGGCGATGTCCTGATCTCCGGGGCTGGCATTCAGGCGACCGCCATCGCGTCCGGCGTCGACTTTGCCTTAACCAACGCCGCTGGTGGCAATATCGTCCTAGGTTCGGCCGGCGCACTCGATCTAAAAGCTGCCGCCGGCACCATCACGGTCGGCACGTTGCTGTCGGCCGGCAATCTGACCGCCCAGGCTTCGTTGCTGCAGTCTAACAATCTCACCAGTCACGGCAACGTCGGTATCGACGGCGGCATGCGCCTCACCAACCAATTGCTCGGAGCTAGCGATATCACCATCAATGGCAACGCCAATGGTGTAAGCGCTGGTCTGCTTGCGTCTGGGGTCAATTTTGCGGCGACCAAGGCTGCCGGCGGCAATATCGTGCTGGCAGGTAGCGGTGATCTGACGATCAACGACAGTGCTGGCGCCATCCAGGCAGGAACCGTGATGGCGGCAGGCGCGATCAACGTCACCGGTCAGACCATCACTGCTGATGCGATCACCGGCGGTAAGAACATCACGCTGACCGGTGCGACCAGTCCGACCGCCGGAAGCGGCAGCGTGAAGATCAGTGGCCAGGTGCTTGGCGGCGGCAATGTCGGCATAACCGGTTCCAGCATCGCGGCCGATGCCATTGTCTCAGGCGTCGATATCGCCGCCACCAATGCGGCGGGCGGGCGCATCACCCTCGGCCCGACGATCACGGGAGCCGGAAATCTGTCGTTGACGAGCGCAGGTGCCATCAGCGCTGGAACGCTCTTGTCTGCGGGCGATCTCATCGCGAACGGCGCATCGATAACGTCAGGCAATATTTCCGTGCATCACGACATGACGCTCGGCGGCGTGATCAGCGTCAGTGGCCAGATCCTGGGTGCCGGCAACGTATCGATCACCGGCCTGGGTCTGTCGGCACAGACACTTGTCGCCGGCATTGACTTCAATGCCACCAATGCCGCCGGCGGCAATATCGTCCTTGGTCAGACCGGCGATTTGACAGTAAACGTCAATGGCGCCGTTGCGGCATCGACGATACAGGCTGCGGGTGCCATCGACATCAGCGGCACGTCCGTCGCAGCTGCCTCCATCACCGGTCATAAGGATATCAGCCTTTCCGGTACGGCAGCAGGAGGTGTGAATGTTGCCAATCAAGTGCTTGGCGGGGGTAACGTTGGCATCTCCGGCCCAAGCATCAAGGCAGGGACTATCGTCTCGGGTATCGATTTCGCTGCAACGGCAGCCGCCAATGGGAACATCGTCCAAACGACAAGCGGCGATCTGACGCTTGCCGCAGCCGGCAGCATCGACACTGGCACGCTGCTCTCGGCCGGCAAACTCAATGCTACCGGCTCGACTATCACGGCCGGGACCGTCACGGCGCATGGCGATATGACGCTTAGGGGCGCCACTAGTGTTACCGGCCAGATCCTGAGCGCCGGAAACGTGCTGATCACTGGCCAAAGTCTGGCAGCGCAGACTGTCATTGCGGGCATCGACTTCGGTGCAACCAATGCCGCGGGCGGCAATATCGTTGTTGGACAGCTCGGGGACTTGACGGTTCAGTTGAGTGGTGGGTTCTCGGCATCGACGATGCAAGCCGCCGGTGCCATCAACGTCAATGCCGCGACTATGACCGCCGATACCATCATCGGTCATCACGACATTACCCTTTCCGGGGCGACGACCGTCAATCAGCAGATCTTGGGCGGCGGCAACATCGGCATCTCCGGCTCGAGCGTCAAGGCTGGCGCTATCGTTTCGGGCGTCGATTTCGCCGCGACGGCAGCCGCTAATGGGAACATCGTCCAGACGACAAGCGGCAATCTGACGCTCGCTTCGACCGGTGCGATCAATACCGGGACATTGCTGTCGGCCGGTAATTTTTCCGCCAGCGGCACCGCTGTGACTGCGGACGCAGTCACAGCGCATGGCGACATCACGCTTAATGGCGCCACCAGCGTTACCGGCCAGGTTCTCGGCGCCGGCAACATCCTGATCACTGGCCAGAGCCTGTCGGCCCAATCTGTCGTCGCCGGTATAGACTTCGGTGCAACCAACGCCGCCGGCGGCAATATCGTTGTTGGACAGTTCGGGGACCTGAAGGCTCAGTTGAGTAGCGGGTTCTCTGCATCGACGATGCAGGCCGCCGGCACCATCAACGTCAATGCCGCTACAGTGACGGCCGATACCGTCACCGGCCATAAGGATGTCGCGCTTGCCGGTGCGACCACCGTCCATGGCCAAGTCCTTAGTGGCGGCAACATCATCATCTCAGGCCCGAGCATCGCTGCAGGCGCGATCGTCTCCGGTGTCGACTTTACTGGCACCACTGCCGCCAACGGCAATATCGTCCAGACATCAAGTGGCGATATGACCCTGGCTTCGAGCGGTAATCTCACAATCGGCACGCTGTCGTCGGCAGGCAATTTAACCGCGCAAGCGAGCGATCTGAGCGCGAATAGCATCACAAGCCATGGTACGACCGATCTGGCGGCCAACGGTCTTGTCAACGTCAGTGGCCAGGTATTATCGGCCGTCAATCTCTCGATCGATGGCGCCAGCCTCAACGCCGGACTTCTGGTCTCCGGCGTGGATTTTACCGCGACCGCGGCCAACGGCGGCAACATCGTGCTTGGAGGGGCCGGTAAGACGGACCTCACCGTGTCCGGCAATGCCGCGGCCGGCACGATCCTGTCGTCGGGCGATATCACGGCAAAGACGGCCAACCTACAGGCGGGTAGCGTCACAAGCCACGGCAATGTCGGCATCATCGGTAACGTCGATGTCAGCAACCAAATACTGGCCGCAGGCGAGCTTGCGATCAATGGCGGCAGTATCAGCGCACCGACCTTGATCTCCGGCATCGACTTTGCCGCCACCAACGCCGCCGGCGGCAACATCGTGCTGGCGTCGTCGGGAGCCATGAATCTGACGGCCTCCGGCAATATCACGGCTGGCACGATCCTTTCCGCCGGTGACGTCACGGCGAAAGCGGCTGATCTCATCGCCGACAGCATCACCGCTCATGGCAACGCAGACATTGTCGGCAGTGTCGATATCAGCAACCAGATCATTGCTGCCGGCAATCTCACGGTTAGCGGTGGTCACATCAACGCACCGACGCTGATCTCCGGCATCGACTTTGCTGCCACCAACGCCCGCGGCGGCGGTATAGTGCTCGGAACTGCCGGCGATATGAATTTGACCGCGTCTGCGGGCATCACCGCCCAGACCATGTTATCGGCTGGCGCAGTCAATGCCAGTGGGTCTGCGATTACGGCCAATGCTGTGACCGGGCATGGCGACATCACCCTCGCCGCCAGCAACAATGTCAATGTCTCGGGCCAGCTCCTCGGCGCCGGCGACGTCTTGCTCTCCGGTTCGACCGTCCAACTGGGCCAGGCAGTTACTGGTGTTGATTTCGCTGCCACCGCGCGATCGTCAAACGGCGCCATCGCTCTCGGACAAAGCGGCGATCTGACCATTAACGCCGGAAGTGCATCGGCCGGCACGCTGATCGTCGCAGGCAACCTCAACGTGGCGGCAAGCGCCTTTACGGGCGGCAACATCACGGGCCACGGTGCCGTCGCGATCGGCTCATCCACCAGTCCCGGCGCGGTCAGGATTAACGGCCAGCTCTTGGGCGCCAGCAACGTCTCGGTGACCGGATCTGGCGTCAGCGGCAACGTCATCGCGGCCGGGGTCGATTTTGCGGCGATGGACCAATCGGGCGCCGGTAACGTCATTCTAGGCCCGGGCGGCAATCTCACGCTCGCGAGCACGGCAGGCGACATCTCTTTCAACAGCCTGCTTGCTGCCGGGACGATTGCGGCCAATGCTGCGAACAATATCAGCGCTAATGCCGTCGCCCATGGCGATCTGTCGCTCACAGCGGGCAACGCCATCACGCTCAACGGCCAATCGCTTGCAAGCCGCAACGCCAATCTGTCCGCTCGATCGATGACGATCGACACACTGGTCTCAGGCGTCGATTTCGCCGCCACCAATGCTGCGGCCGGCGGCAGTCTGATGCTGCAGCGTACTGGTGTAATGACGCTGTCAGCTTCGAGCGGTAGTATCAGCGCCAATTCGCTACTTTCGGGCGGCAATCTTGCCGCTACGGCGACGCAGAACATCGGTTACAACAGCTTGCAGAGCTTAGGCGACGCTGCGCTTACAGGCCCTGGCGCCATTGCTTATACCAGCACCACCCGCGTTGGAGGCAACCTAACTCTCAATACCGGCGCACTGGATCTCTCCGGCAGCAGGGGCAGCCGGATTGCCGCCGGCGGCACGCTGATCGTCAACGCTTCATCCGCCAATCTCTCGGGAAGCAATCTCGTCTTCGGCGGCCTGACCCTCAATCTCTCCGGTAGTGCCGATCTTTCCAATGCGCAAGTCAGCACCGTCACCAACGCTGGCGGTTCAGGTGACATCACCATCTCCGCTGCAGGCCTTGCCACCACCGCTGGGACCTCCCTGCTCGCCGCGCATGACCTGACGCTGAACCTGCCATCGTTGGGCAACATCGGTCAGCTTGCTGCCGGCAACAATCTGACGTTCAACGTCGCTGGCGACTTCTACAACAGCCCGTCAGGCCTCGTCTTTGCGGGCAACAACGCCAACCTCTTCGTCGGCGGCACGCTCACCAACGACCAGGGCGCTATCCTCGCAGATGGCGGGTTGACCATCCGGGGAACGACCGAAGGTCAGCGCAATGCGGCAGTCACCAATGTGTCCGGTCTCATTCAGTCCGGTGGCGACATGTCGATACTCACCAGCAACCTCACAAATAGGCGATCGACGACGCCGACCTGGGTGACGGGTCAGCTGGTCTCCTCCGGTGGCGTTGTCGGTACCTTCGTGCTCAATCCAGCAGTCGCAGGCCAACCCTTCGCCTATCTGGAATCGACCGACCAGAATATGTTTCAGCTTTATGCGGGGGTCGATCCGGGGCAGTTTTCTGACTACCAGCCGCTGTTATATTCGGTCGCAACCCTTGCCGACGGCACCTCCTATCACGCCTGGACCTGGGTCAGCGGCAGTGGTCCGACGGAAGTTCGGCCTATCTTCGACTGGATTAAGGCTCGCGTTCCCAAGGATGCCAACGGCAATCCGATCCTCGATCCCAACAATCCGTCGCGCTATTTCATTGTCGATGAAGTCGTCCGTAGCGGTTCGGATACCAGCACGACCTACACCTGGGATCCAACGTCCAACATATCGCAGTCGGTTTATGAAGACCGCTTCACCAGTGCGCTCAGCCCCGAGGCCGTGATCCGCGCTGGCGGCAATCTCACCGTCGATGCCACCAACCTCACCAATTCCTACAGCCGGATTGAGGCCGGCGGTGATGCGACGCTCAAAGGATCGACGCTCACCAACGAAGGCGTCGTTCTCAATCGCACCACGACACTGACCTGCAATGCCCAGAGTGCATGCACAGCCTACAACAGCGACGGTTCCGCCGATCCTTCCCGTAGTATCGCCAACGGCACGTCGATCATGTCAGGATCGCAGGTTATCGGCGGCGCGGCTGGTACGCTCAAGGCGGCGAGGGCCTTGAGCCTTAATTTCGGTACGGTCAACAATACGTCGCTCGGTTCGACGGGCGGCAGCGCGGCCGTCAGTGCGCCTTCGACGTCGAGCGATCCTCTGTCCGCCCTGAATGGCATGACGGCCGGCGGCGCCTTGTTCAATGTCAACGCCGCGCTAGGCAGTTTCACCTCGAATGGCGGCGCCAACGTCGGTAGTGGTCCATCACTAACGGGTACCGGTACAACGATCGCCGGCGGGCCGACCGTCAATGGCGGTAACCTGACGGCAGTCGTCGGTGCGTCGGTGGGCAGCAACGGCGTGACGCTCGTGAGCGGCCCATCGATCAGCTCGGGCACCCTGACAGCTAGTGGTGCTGCGATCAATCCCAACAGCTTGATGGGCAAGCTCACCGCTGCTCTCGGCAACAGCGGCAACCTCGCTCAGGTCCTCGAGGTCAACGGCGCGAAACTCGCCTCGCTTGCGAAGCCCCAGTCCGGCGGGGTCGGTGGCACGGTTCCAGGTCAGGTCTTCCTGTTCGAAACGCGGGCAGCCTTCCTTGACGTGTCGAAGTTCTATGGCTCGAGCTATTTCATCGACAGAGTTGGCTATACGCCGGAGACCAAGGTGCCCTTCCTCGGCGACGCCTATTTCGACAATCAGCTCGTAGACGAACAGATGCGGCAGCTGGTGGGCGATGGCCTTGGCGCGGGATCCTTTATCCCCGGCAACAATGCTACCGACCAGATGAAGACGCTGCTCGACAATGGCGTCGCTTATGCGGAGGCGAACGGGCTTGCTCTCGGGCAAGCACTGACGCCGGAGCAGGCCGCGTCGCTCACTCAGTCGATGGTGATCTACCAGACGCAGATCGTCGACGGCGCGCAGGTGTTGGTGCCGGTCGTCTATCTCTCTGCCGCTGATAAGGCAAAGGTCAACGCAGGCGGCGCCGTCATCGCCGGCAACAGCGTCAGCATCGACGCTGGCTCCGTCAACAATTCCGGTGCGATTGCCGCAGCGGATGGCATGACCATCAATGCGACCGAGATCAAGGCCAATGGCGGCACCTTCCTGGCCGGTGGCAACATGAACCTCAACGCCACAAATGGCATTACGCTTGCCGCACAGACGATGACCATCGGTGGTCAGAATGTCGTCAACACCAATGCCGGTGTGTCGGCTGGCGGCAACCTGCAGATCGCCGCGGGCGGTACGCTGAGCTTAGAGGGCACCAAGATTGCCGCGGGTGGCGCAGCCCAGCTTTCCGGCGCCAATGTCAATCTTACCACCGTCAAGGTCGACAACGGCGGTCAGCAGAATGCGACGGGCGCCCGTGTCAACGCCGGTGGTAATCTCACCATTGCAGCCAACAACGACATCAATGTCATAGGTTCCTCTGCCAAGGCCGCCGGCGATCTCAAACTTAAGGCCACGAATGGAGCGGTCAATATCGTTTCGACCGATCTCGCTCGCAAGACGAACGATGGCTACACCAAGACGACGGGTACCGATCAGCAGGCCTCGCAGCTCACCGCCGGCGGCAACCTTCAGGTCAATGCCAATACAGGTGTCCTGATCTCTGGTTCCGACCTGACGGCAAAGGGCGATGTCGGTCTGACCTCGAACGGCGACATCAATGTCACCACGTCGCAGAACCAGTCGAACTCGACTTTCGGCAAAAACTCCTCGTCCGAGCTGACGCATAATGGTTCGACCATTACGGCGGGCGGCGATCTGGTCGCGAAGTCTAACAGCGACATCAACGTTATCGGCTCAACGATGGATGCCGACGGAAAGCTTGGCTTGCAGGCCGCTAAGAACGTCACGATTGCTGAAGCGACCGATAGCGCCACCCTCGACGTCAAGAGCTCCAGCAAGAAGAGTGGATTCTTCGGTTCGACGAAGGAGAATGCTTCCGGTCACCTGGAGACCACGACAGCGGCTGGCTCGTCACTTTCCGGCAAGGACGGTGTGACGATCATATCCGGCGGCGACACCACGGTCTCCGCCTCCAAGGTGACGGCAGGTGATGACACTCATACCGCCGATCTCAAAGTCCAGACCGATGGCAATCTGATCGTCACCGCCGGTAAGGACACGGAGACTGAACATGATAGCGCCAAGCGCAAGGGTTTCCTGCGCAGCGGCAGCTCGAGCTACGATGGCTATAACGAGACGACAGTCGGCTCACAGCTCTCGGCATCTGGTGATGTTAATCTCGATGCTGGCAAGGCGGCCGCCATTGTCGGCTCAAAGGTCAATGCCGATGGCTCGCTGAATATCTCCGGCGAGAGCGTCAGCATCATTGGGGCACAGGAAAACCACGAGTCCGATAGCAAGCGCAAGGATTCTGGCCTCTTCGTCGGCTCCGGCGGAGGCTTCATCTCGCTCTACGGCAAGAACGAAAAGCAGGGCCAGCAATCTTCCACGGATAACGTCGGCTCAGAGCTTACGGCCGGGAAAGATGTCAATTTGACGGCGAGGGCCACCGATCTCAACATCATGGGATCGTCGGTCAATGCCGATCGCGACATCAATCTGTCGGCTGCACGTGACGTCAATGTCACACCCGGCGCCGAAAGCTCCTCGCAATCCGAACAGCAGAAGAAATCCGGCTTCGGCCTGGCCCTCTCCGCCGGCAATGGTGGTTTCTCGATCGGTATCGGCGCGCAGTCGACCAAGGACAGCAAGGCGCAGCAGTCCGATACCAATGCGGTATCGACATTGGCGGCGGGCCGCGATCTCAACATCTCGGCGGGCAACAATGTGAACCTGCAGGCGACCAGCGCCTCGGCCGAGCGCGACGTCAATCTCTTTGCCAAGAACGATATCAATCTGCTGTCAGCCAACGACGTCACCAATTACCAGGAGGTGCATGAAAAGACCTTCGCCGGCGTGACCATCTCGGTGACGAGCCAGGTCGGTAAAGCGGCTGAGAGCATCATGAACTCGGCCGAGCGCCTTTCCGACAGCGGCGGCGTCAATGCGGTGACCAACACGGCCATTGCCGGCCTCGGCTTCTATCAGGCCTATGAGGACCTTAAGGCCGCTTCGGAAAATTTTGATGCAGGCAAGGGTCTTTCTTTCAGTATTGGCATCAATGCTGGCGTCAATCATCAGGAAAGCAGCTGGTCGTCGTCGTCCTCGACCCCGGTGGTCACGGATATCCGTGCCGGGCGCTCGATCACAATGGAGGCCGAGATGGGCTCCATCACCAGCGATGGCGCGCAGATCCTGGCCGGCTATGACAAGTACGGCATCCCCACGATTCCAGGAGATCCGCGGACCGGCGATATCTTCCTGTCGGCGGGGAATGGCGACATCAACCTCAATGCTGCCACGGGCACCTCGGATTCGACCAGCTCGAACAACTCCTGGAGCGCCGGCGTCGGCGTCAACTTCGGCTGCAGTACAAAGGGTGGTTGCCAGGAGACCGGGGTCGGGGTCAACGCATCCTATGGCAAGGGCGGTTCGGAAACTTCCGGCACCAACCACACGAATACACATGTGAACGGTACCGGCGATGTCACCATCGTCACCAACGATCTCGGGCTGAAGGGGGCGACGGTCGCCGGCAATTCGGTTTCGATCGACGTCAAGAACCTGACGATCGAAAGCCAGCTGGATACGCAAAAGGCCAAGGCCGATCAGTTCAATGTCTCTGGTCAGATCGGCTTTGGAAACACCGGCGTCTCCGGCACCGTGCAGAACGCCAAGGGCGATGCGGTTCTCGTCTCCGAACAGTCGGGCATTCATGCAGGCACCGGCGGCCTCAACATTGATGTCAGCGGCCAGACGTCGCTTGTAGGCGGGCTGATTACCAGCCAGGCGACGGCGGATAAGAACTCCTTCTCCACCGGTACGCTGACGGTTGCCGATATCGATACACATTCGACCTGGAAGGCCGAAACCTATGGCGGCGGGATCGGGACTGGCGGACTGAGCATCGCTCCACCCGTCAAGGCCGGCGAAAACGAGACCGGCAAGGCCTATTCCGCCATCGGCGGCAATATCGGCATCATGATCACCGATCCGGCGCACCAGGTGCAGGACATCGGCACGATCCGCCGCGATACCGAGAACACCAATACGTCGCTGCCTGGCTTGCCGGACCTGCAGAATATCTTGCGCCAGCAGTACAAGACCCAGGCCGATCTGCAGGCGGCGCAAAGGACAATGGCGACGCTCGTAGGTGAGATCGCCAGCGAACTGCGAGACCATGCTAGCACACCGGAAGAATATACCTTGTGGGACGAGGGGGGCGCAGGCCGCGCGGTCCTACACGCTATCGGCGGTGGTTTGCTCGGTGGTGTTAACGGCTGGGAGGGAGCGCTGAAAGGCGCGCTCGGCGGTGCGGCAACCACGTTGCTGGCACCAGCGATTGAGCGGCTGATCAACGGTATGGTGAGAGACAGCAACCTGTCAGCCGCCGATCGTGAGCAGCTTGCTGCTCTGCTTGGTGAGAGCCTAAGCGCCGTTGTTGGCGGAGCTGTCGGCGGCGGAGAAGGTGCGGCCTATGGTGCCGCCAACTATCAATACAACTATCTAAACGACAAACAACGGAAGAACGGCATTGCCGCCTATCGCGCTGCAAAAGAGTGTAAAGCTACCGATAATTGCACGGTCGAGAACGCCCGCCTGGCGTTCTATCTGGCGATGTCGCAGGCGAACACAGCGACCCTGATCAGTGTCTGCACCAGCGATCCATCTTCGTCGGCCTGCCGATCAATGATCAGCGATCTGCAATCGTTCGTGAACGCGTATAACAACTTGAACATTCCCACGGCAGTCGACATCGTCAACGGCACCGATGATGATTCAACGGCAGCAACGCAGGCGCTCGCCGGCATGGATGGGTTTATCCCGTATGATGTCATCTTGGCGCAGCATTTGGCCGAGGTGGCCAATGGCAAATCCGCTGATGTGGCCATCCAAGAGGCTTTGCTCGACATCAGCCAGCGCAATGGTGGCATCAAAACTTTCCTCGATGCGATGGGTGTTGCCTATGGGATCGGCTCTTGCGCGGGATCGTTTGGCATTACCTGCGCGATAGGCGCGCTCAATGCGGCGGTTTCAGCCAATCATCTTGTCTCGGCCGTGCCGCAGGCACTGACAGGCAGGAAAGCTCAAACAGCCGCTGTACTAGCTTTGACAGGCATGGGGGTCGACAAGCAAGAGGCCGAGAAATGGCAGAATTACGTTGAAACTGGCGTTCTGGTCGTCAGCGTCGCCTATGTGGGCGGCGAGATGATCTATCAGTTGCGCGTAAACAAGGCTGCACTTGCAGCCGGCGATGAAGGCTTGGCCGCCCTCAACAACAAAAGCTTCAACCCAAAAACGAATGAGACCGTCGATAATGTCTTTGGGGCGGCTTGTTCGTTTGACGGTGCGACGCTGGTCAAGACCATCGACGGCTTTACGGCGATCAGCCAGATTCGCCCTGGCAAAACATTAGTGTGGTCGCGTGATGAGAAAGGGCGCGAAGGCTACAAGCTTGCACTTGCTAAGATTCAGGAGGAGCACGCGAGAACTCTTTATTTGACCGTCAAATCCGATACGAACGGTCGTCAGCAGACTATCACAACGACGATGAACCATCCCTTCTTCGCGGTTCTCTTGAAAAAAAGAACAATCCCGACAGCGCTGCCCGAAGGGTATCGTTATAAGGGGCCGATCAAAAATGGCGCCTGGATTGCTGCAGGCGACCTTCTGTCGGGCGAAAAATTGCTCGATGCCGATGGAAGCTGGAACTCGGTCGTCAATGTCCGCATCGAAGACAAGTCGTTTGACGCCTACAATTTGACGATTGCGGACTTCCATACCTATTTTGTCAAGCAAGCCACCAATGAGGACGTCCAGGCCGTTTGGGTACACAATAATTGCTTTGATGACCTGGCGAATTTGTACAATAAAAATCATCCCCTGAAATCACTCGACATCGAAGGAGTGCAGGTTAACGTTGGCTCTGGCGGAAATACCAGCGGAACAACCATAGTTCTTGACAGTCAAACTTTGACTGATGCTCAGATATTAACTTATGCTGAAAAACTTGCCGGTGGGGCGTTAACTCCTCACCCAAGCGTTTCCGGAATTTTCACGGCTACCTCATCAGATGGAACTCGGATTACATTGCGATCAATCTCGAGCTCGGCGGGTAGTACAGGCGCTCGCTGGACCATCGATATCGCTGGGAGCGATAAAATTCAGGGGGTAAATCCTAAACTTCCCCGTGTTGAGCTCAAATTCCGCTGAGAGAGGCTATCGAACGATGAAGAAACAATGGGAACAAATTGTCGAACTATCAGAATTCTGGGCTTTCAACGGACTATGGATGTTTATTCGCGATGAGTACAAAAACTTCTCTGAGGCTCGTAAGGTTTTTTTGGGTATAGTTGAAGATCTTCTTTATAGCGGTCGAATAAAGCTTGGGAAGAGCGGAGTATTACTGGAAAATTCAGTAAATGAGCAGATTTCCCTTTTGACGAATGCTTTACCCGTTGATCGCCGCGAAATGATACTCGGACCTGCGGCTAGCTCATCTCTGCCGATGCGGATCGAAGATTTCGATCAAATGGCAGAAGAGGAAAAAATTGCTGAAGAAAGTTTATGGTTCTTTCGCGAAGAGTGCCCCGCTGGAGTCGTGTGGATAAGAGATGATGGTTCTGAGGAGTGGACCTGACTTTGGTCATATTAATGAATATTGATTACCCACGGAAGAGACCGAAGTTTTCAGGAGGGTCCCCGAAATAGTTATGAGATTGAACCAGCTCTCGATGAAAATATCTATACTTGGGTGTAAGACATGAAACCTATTGACTATATGTCAATGATGCTTATCCGAAGAATGTCGTGCAGTTCAATCCATGTAATGTCCTGCGTCTATGAAGTAATTCCTACATTCCGTAGGAGCGAGGCGGAGTATCAAAGCGCCGACTTCTCTGAATAACAGGCTCTCCGATATGGAGACGCCATTGGAACGCACGGTGTGGTTTCATCTCCGTTGATTTCAATACCGGTGACATTTTCTTGTGGGACAAGTTCAGAAGCGCTGCGCTATCAACCGAGTCGTCAACGTTTACGCCGGGATCCAGGCCTTTGAACTACGCGCTTGAGCAGGCTCGCGATGAAACAACAAATTCGAATATGCCCCAATCCATCAAAGACAAAGCTTTGGCGAACTTAGGTACCGGTGACTTCACTGCCAATACAGTCGGAACGGCGAGCGCTAAAAATTCGGTCCCCGTCAAGTTTTGTGGCTTCAATCCCTGCTGAAGGAGGCGGTTTTGAAAATCTTTAACCCTATTCGAGGGCGTGAGACAATTGACGGCACTATTGCTCGGGTACTTCGGACCGAATTCGATCCCACGAAGCCTATGGGCAATTTTGCTGTGTATGATCTCTATGATGTTATTTCAGCCTGGTTGGTGCTTCGTAACAAGGAAATTGAGCCGGCAATCCATCGAGCGAACCGCTGGCTCGACCAGGTGCTCGACGCTGGGGGCGAGAAATTTGGCCCCGATCCCAATGCCCACCTCACAAAACTAAATTGGGCCAGAGCCATCGGCACATGGCTTGAGGACGGGTGCGGCGACGAAGCTCATTGGGAGAATGCCCGGATCTTTGAAGAAGCCACGTGGCGGTTTCCAGGCCGGCCATGGCCGCGAAACGAAATCGTCTACTACGGCCTTGACGACTACATGGCTTTTACCTGCCAGAACTTTGAAGAGCCGGAAACTGTCGAGGCCGGTATCGAGATGTATGAGCACTGGCTCGGCGATAAGCCGTTGTCGCTGAAAAAGCTGCTGAAGCCCCGCGACCTCGGCTATGCCGTTTGTTTGCACTATGCCCGCCAGCAGTTCGAGGAAGAGGAGTTGTTCGAGGCGGGTCGCCGAATGTTGCAGGCCAATCTTGAGGGAACCTGGTTGGGAAACGGCCAATATATGCGCGCGGCCACATGGCTTAAGATCGTCTATTGGGACCGCAACCAGGTACTCACTCCGCTGGAAACCATACTCAAAGCCTACGACAACATGCCAAACGTACCCCGTCCTGATTTTATTTAATGTGACCTCGGCCTTAAGGGACTTTCTATGGGTGTGGATCTTCGTAACGACGCAGGCGAGACGATCAAGTTAACCAATCGTCATTGGGCCGTCATGCTTATCTTCGTGCGTTTCTGCCTGCGTTAGCATGGGTAGTAACATCGAATTGCCGGAAGCATACATTCGACAAGCTCTTGGGGATTCTGGCGATGGTGCCTTCCTATCCAGTGTACCTCAAGCGCTCGAACAGCTTGGATTCCGGGGAAATGCGACTTTTGCAAGCGAGACAACGGCCAGCGCTATCTCAGATGCCCTGGCCAAAGGCAATGGAGTAATAGTTACCGTGAAGGTGCCGGGAAGCGTTCAACCGCATGCGATAATAGTCGATTCCATTTCGAACAATACGGCCTATATACGTGATCCTTGGCCTCTCGGCGCAGGGTCTAGTTACTCTGTACCCAAAAGTGCGCTGGAGAAAGAAATGACCGGTAGGGCAGTTTTTATAAAATCGACAGACTAACTTGGGTCAAATAAAGTTTAACAAGAGTAGTCATGATCCAGAAGCTGAAACAAATCTGTGATATATATCTCACGTCTTCTGTCGGCGGAGATCATGGCTGTCTTCAAGGATTGAATTTGTTTACAACTGCGGGGCTTATCGACCGGCAGAAGGTTTATCGTGAATATCTGCGCGTCGACCTGCAACGACTGCAGGCCGTTTCAGCCGTAACGTGTTTGCGTCAGAGTGACGTCGTTTCCTTCAGCGTTCCAATTGAGTACCGAGACAACGAGAACATTCCGCAGGAGAAGGCAAGAGCGATTGCCGATGACTTCCTGAAAGATAGCGATGAACAGCTCGCTGGCAGTGCGGCCATGGAATTGTGTCCCCCTGTCTTCTGGGCATTTCGGATTAGCAAGAGAGCTTTTAATCCCGACGTCGAGGAACGTTCCGGATCAAAGCAAATTTATATTGATAGAATTGATGGCAGAATTTGGAGCTATCAGGAGGTTTTGGAATACAACTATGACTACAATAATCTACTATGAGCGTTATTTTTCAACGGATTAGATATTACGTCACCTGAACTGATGGGGTGGATGCCCCCTCCGTCCGGCATCGGCGTATGATGCCCGCTCAGCGTCGTTGTGGCGCTCACGAAGGAGAGGCAGATGACAGCAATACATATCCTTGCGATCGACCTTGCAAAGCGGAGCTTCCAGGTCTGTGCAACGGATCGCGGCGGGGCGTGTGTAGATGCCCCCGGCAAGAAGATTTTTTTAACGGCTTTCCGCGAACGAGGAATTCTATCGGTCGTGTGTCAGGCCTCTCTATGTGGCCTGAGTAGCCGCGGGCCGGGATGCAGTTCGAAGAACAGGGCCACATCGGTTCAGAGAGCTTTGTGCTCGAGCACCGGGACTGGTTTACCCCATTCTGAACATTGAAGTCCTTTCGGCATCTTTCCATCAGTCGATCTTCTCACCGAGGCTGTTAGCCCCAGGCATCGCCGCATTGCCTTTCGAGAAAGGCAGCGGATCACGCCATTCTGTAATTCTGCTCCCTCGTCATCATTGCCCATATCACGCGAGCCATCTTGTTGGCGAGCGCGACAGCCGCGACCATTCGAGGCTTTCGGCCCAGAATGTCTCCTAGCCAGTTGTCCGGCAACGCGCCCTTGCGCACGATCCAGCGGATCAGGCTCATGGCTCCGACGATGAGCAGTTTGCGGATAACCCCGGCTGCCAGCCAACCGTGTGATTTGTAGATAGAAGGGCGTGATGCCGGATGTCTATTCCTCGATCACCTTTACGAAGTTCGGCTTATGAGCGCTTAATCAGTTAGGTCGGCGGGCCGCTGTCACCGAGGCCGCTGTACAGCGAAACAATCGGAGAAGGATTCCAGTCTCTCAGCATTCGGCTACCGGCTTACTTGCTTCGGAAGGGCGGAGAAACATATTCTCCGCTTCCATATAGTAAGCATTAACTGGTGCCTGCTGTCCTCCTGTCAATCTACTCAGGGGGGCGCTATTTAGCTCCGCCGATGTCGGACCTGACAGACAGGAACATAAAACACTTTCCGGTCGGCTGCTTGAGCAGAGCCCACCGGCGATGTCACCATTGTCACCAAAGATCTCGCGCTGAAGGGGGCAACGGTCGTCGGCAATTCGGTTGCGGTCGATGTCAAGAACCTGACAATCGAAAGCCAGCTGGATACGCAGAAGGCCAAGGCCGACCAGTTCAATATCTCCGGCCAGATCGGCTTTGGCAACACCGGCGTCTCCGGCACCGTGCAGAAGGCCAAGGGCGATGCAGTACTCGTGTCCGAACAGTCGGGCATTCATACGGGCACCGGCGGACTCAACATCGATGTCAGCGGTCAAACCTCGCTTGTCGGCGGGCTGATTACCAGCCAGCCAACTACGGACAAGAACTCCTTTTCCACCGGCACCCTGACGGTTGCCGATATCGATACACATTCGACCTGGAAGGCCGAAACCTATGGCGGCGGGATCGGCACCAGCGGGCTCACCATCGCTCCGCCCGTCAAGGCCGGCGAAAACGAGACCGGCAAGGCCTATTCGGCCATCGGCGGCAATATCGGCATCACGATCACCGATCCAGCGCATCAGGTGCAGGACATCGGGACGATCCGCCGCGATACCGAGAACACCAATACCTCGCTGCCCGGCCTGCCGGACCTGCAGAATATCCTTCGCCAACAGTATAAGAACCAGGCCGATTTTCAGGCGGCGCAAGCCACCATGGCTGAGTTGGTGGGCGATATTGCAGGTAATCTTCGAGACAATGACAAAACTGCGGAAGAACACGCCTTCTGGGATGAGGGCGGAGCCGGTCGTGCACTATTACACGCCGTCGGCGCCGGCATTCTCGGCGGCGTCAATGGTTGGGAGGGCGCGCTCAAGGGGGCTGCCGGTGCGGCAACCTCAGTCTTGCTGACACCGGCCATAGCCGATCTCGTGAAGGGTATGCTGAAGGACAGCACCTTATCCGATCAGGACAAGCAGACGCTTGCTTCTCTGCTCGGTGAGAGCCTGTCTGCTCTCGCCGCTGGCGCTGTTGGCGGTGGCGAAGGTGCCTCCTATGGGGCTGCGCAGTATCAGTATAATTATCTCTATCACGACGAAAAAGCTGCGAAGCTAAAAGCTGAAAGTGACCTTGAGGCATGTAAAGCCAAGCAAGACACGTGCGACACTGCGAGAATGTCTCAGTTGCAAGGCGACATTGATCGCCTGAATGCCCTTGATGTGCTCAGAAGCGCCGAGTTGGTCTCTACCTGCAATTACGGCAGTCCTATAATCTGTATGCGTTTGATGCAACACGCCTACAATGCGGAAATGAGCTACTACGCACAGCGAAACAAGATGAGCCAAGCAGATTACATAGCTTCGCTGCTTGCTCAGGGCATTGATCCCAAGGCGATGAACGACGAATACTTGGAAATTGTCGCTCTTCGCAATACTGTTAGCAAAGGGATTGACCAGCGCGATGCACAGGAAATGCAGATAACCTTGAATGGTTTAGGTATTGGTTCTGCGGTAGGCCTCGGCACAGCAACACTTTATGTGGCGCCCGGCGCAATCTCGGCGGCCGTCGCTTGTGCGCGCAGTAGTGTTTGCTTCTCCGAAATGGGTCTTATGGTGGCTGATGCTGCCTTCGGCGACGCCATCGGCGGAGCCAGTTATGGAATAGGTCTCGCCGCGGTTTCCGGCAAACTCATTCTGCGCAAGGGCGATGAGATCATTGGTGTGATCGATCAAGCTACGGGTCGATCTATCCAGATTATAGATGACGGCATGAAAGCGTTACTCTCGGGGCTGCCTTCAACATCGAATTCGACTGCTCATACGATTGTGCTATCGAATGACGCCCCGACATCAATTGTCTTGCGTGACGTAGTTGATCTGGAAACATTCAAACGTCTAAATGTAATAGACTCCGACGTTGGAAAAATACAACCCGGCGAAGCGAGTGCAGCTGCTGAACTGGAAAGTTATTTAGGTGGTACTCTTGCTAGAGCAGAAGGCGGAAGCAATGCCGACTTCGTTATTCAATCTGGTCCCTATCAGGGGAAAACTGTCGACTTTATGCTTACGCCAAATAATGCCCGACAAGCAGAGATGACGAACCAATTCTTCGAAAATAACCTCTCGCGCTTCGCGGAAAATCTGAAGCAACATATTGATGCGGCGGATATTGTACCTTTGGATACACGCTTTCTAACCGAGAAGAATCGTAGCACGTTAATGGATATGATAGGGGGTTTATCTGCAGCCCAAAAAAGCAAAATTGTTCTGATGAGGTGAAAGATGGCGGGATCGATAATTATATCAAAAAAAGTACTGCTACCTCTAAGTACATTCGGACTATATTACCTTGTTGAGAGAATTCGCAAAGAATTCGATGCGGATGACGAGCTCTTCAGGACTGAAATCTACGAAACTCTAGACGAGCAGGGGATGAATTTCATCGTTCTCGATAAACAAGGCAAATCGGGCTTCAACGCCTTCGTAAAGGCCGCGAGGCGAGCACGTGACAAGGCGCGCGACGAGGATTCATTTTCAAGCTATGGCCAGCTTTGGAAACCGCTATTTGATTTGCTCGAAGTGGATCCGAGGTATGAAGAGCAGTAAACATGCTTCGTGAGCACCGAACCGCAGTTTAATTTCAGTCTCTGTTGGTTGTGTGATCAGGGCATCCACGATCATTCCGCGCGCCGACCGCTGGCGAGGTGCCTTATCAGGCTGGAATGGACTATTGGAACGCGGATGGCGCTGGATGTGCACTGCTGAAAACGATCGGCGCGGGCATTCTCGGTGGCGTCAGTAGCTGGGAGGGCGCGCTCAAGGGCGCTGCTAGTGCCGCAACATCTGCGCCGCTGACGCCAGCCATTGCCGATCTCGTCAAGGGTATACCTGGCATGTCCTCGATTTTATTGGAGAACATGATTTCGGATTTTAAGTCATCGAACAATAAAAAATAGGGCGTTTATGACAAAGTAGCTTCGATGCGCCCATCTACAGTTAATGAAGATCTCGCCCAGCGCTTCCGACAAGCCCCTGATGCGAATAATGCCCGACGACTATTCGAAGAGATATTGCGGGCCTGTGTTCGTAGAATTGAGACCCCGCTAATATTGTCAGAGAATGACCAGCTTGCTAAGCGGTTAACAGCCGGTGAACAGTCTCAGGTTTCGATTTCGGCGCGCTAAGCGGCGAGATGGATGAGAGATACTTTGACGCAAAGGTCGAAGGAAGAGATGAGGATTCTGCGGCCTACTTTGCCTTGGCTCAACCTGGATAACGGAAACTTCACCGCTAATACCGTGGGCTCAGGTAGTGTTCGAAATTCCGTCCGGTACGTTTCTGCGGCGGTCAACCTTGTTGAGGTAATGATGAAATTCGATCCCACTCGAAACAGACAAAATAAACTGAAGGAAGATGGATCGCTTCTGCGGTACTTGCTAGAGCAACAATATGACCAGAATAAACCAATGGGTAACATCGCCCAGTATCATCTGAGCGATGTGATAAGTTATTGGCTAGCCGGCCTTCATGCCGAAATTAAACCGATAATCCACCGTTCGAATCTGTGGCTTGATAAAGCGATTCTGAGCGACGAAAAATTTGGAGGAAATCATGATTTTCATCGCACGCTTTTACATTGGGCTCGTGCAATAGGAACCTGGCTGGAAGACGCAGCGAATGATGAGGGTCATTGGGATCAAGCCCGGGTTTACGAAGAAGCGGCTTGGCGCTTCGAAGGTCGTCCCTGGCCGCGCAACGAAATCATCAAATCGGGATTGGACGACTATATGGCTTTCGCTTATCAGGGCGGTGAGCATAATGACGGTTTTGAAGCCGGAATTGATATGTATGAGCATTGGGTGGGAGAAAAGCCGCTCTCTCTCAAAAAGATCCTGAAACCGCGAGAATTCGGCTATGCTCTCTGCCTGCATCGTGCCCGCGGCCAGTTTGACGCAGATGAACTGTTCGAGGCTGGGCGCCGGATGCTTCAGAGCAATCTTGAGCAGACTTGGTTAGGCAGCGGCCAATATCTATGTGCGGCCACCTGGCTGAAGATTGTCTATTGGGACCGTGACCAGGCCCTATCTCCGTTGGAGACCATACTGAAGGCCTACGACAACATGCCAAACGTACCGCGTCCGAACTTTATTTAATGTGATCTCGACTTTAAAGGACTTTCTATGGGTGTGGATCTTCGTAACGACGGAGGCGAGACGATCAAGTTAACCAATCGTCATTGGGCCGTCATGCTTACCCTTGCAGAGACATTTGGCTGGCTGCGCCGGGACGCCGGACCCGGCCAAGGTCGCTGCCGAGCAGCATGAAGGGTCAGCCGAGATTTTCGCAAAGCAGAAGAAGACGGGCTCGCTTCTTCTCGTGCGAATGGTGGATTCACCGTGTGCATAAGCATTGAAGAATCACCCCGTCGAGAAAGCGCTTAAGCTGTTGAAATCGATTTGACTTTCCGTAATATTACCGGGTTACGATCGACGTCGGTCATGACCCCGCAAGACACCTGCTTTTGCCATTAATTTCAAATCGTTGTCGGGACTTTCAACAGGGTCAGTGTTCCGAGCCTGATCACAAGCCGCAGCATTTGTCGCAAATGTCTCATGGTTAGCCTTCTCTTTGCCGGCATCAAAATCCCCTCGCTCATCACGAGGTATCGATGCCAAAAGTTGCTGACCCAGGAGGTAATCTTCAGTGTCGAAAACCGGCCGGTCTTTGATCGGAATGCCGGCCGGCTTCACGTCGGAATCCGCAATCGTCGCTCCGCTATCAATGGCTACCGGATTCGCTTCGGCGTGCTTCATACACTGCCCAGGCAACATCAACCGTCCCCAGAAGAATATCGCTTTCGCTCCATCCAGTTGCAACCGCAGTTCGAACGACTTCGCTGATGATGGGCTGCAAGCGACGCTGGCATTCTCTTGCTAAATCGTCAGCGTCCTCTGATTGAGAGGCCAGAGCAAAATCTAGTTCCATCGTTGATGCCTTCGCGTAATGTCCGCTTCATGTTTCCTGATGCCCAAGCTAGCGCTGAGAGGGAACTTGGCGGCGTTCCATCCTCATTTCCACAAGCACCATTGTGGAAAGCGAACCTCAAGGCACCGCATATTGAAAGAACTACTGCGACGCACGTTCGCTTATCGCGACGTCTATCGTGATCGCGGCTCGGTACGCCCGAGCATAAAGGCGTGCCTGAAGCAGTTCAATACTTATAAGAAGGTCGGTAACGCAGCTTTGGCTGGCTGGATGTTGGCTCCGTGAAGTGGCGCTGGACCAACCATAACATATGGCCCAGCAGTTTGTTTGACACGGAAGGGCCGAGAAGCTCGCTCCCCGCCCGATCTCATCGTGTCATTTCCCTTCCAATATTCGGCGCCGGCCGTTGGTCGTCCTTTGGGCGGGGGCGCGAGGCAGAATCGACCGAGGGAAGGAGCAGCGCACAGGCAAGGAGCGCGCTCGTGAGCGGCAGCCAAGGGGCGGTGCGAAGAATGTAAGCGCGCAGCAGCTATCTATGCGGGGCGCCGGGTAAGAGCCGCTCGCTTGTCCACGGTCAGTTGACGGAATCGTCCGGATCGGGGTCCTTGACTTTGGTGAAGAGGTTCTTCAGCGCGCTGGTTTTCGCCTTCGCCGCCTTGTTGGCCTTGATCGCCCGGGTGGCGGCCTTGGCCTGTTCCAGCATCATCTCGATCTGGATCTGCTGGATCTCGGTCAGGCGCTCCCATTGGCGATTGAGGAGGTGATCGACCTTTTCATGCAGGTGGCGGATTTCGAGTTCGGCCTTCAGGTTGACCTTGTAGTCGTTGAGGGCGCGCAGGCGATCTTTCTCTTCCTGGCGGCGCTGGCTCATCATGATGATCGGCGCCTGGAGTGCGGCGATGGTTGAAAGAACCAGGTTCAGCAGGATAAACGGATAGGCGTCAAAGGCCTGCTTGTCGCCCATGATGAGATTGATCATCATCCAGACGGCGAGAAACAGACAGAAGGAAATGATGAAGGTCCAGCTGCCGCCGAAGGACGCGACGCCATCCGCCATACGGTCGCCGATCGAGCGGTGGTCTTCGTAATCCTCTTCGATGTTTTCGGCCAGCGTATCATGCGTCTTCAAGCTTTCCACGACCTCGTCCTCGAGGGTGGAAAGCTCGCCGCGCTCGACCGTCAGCAACTCGGCGATATATTGGGCGCGATAGTCGTCCATGACCTTGCGGCTGATATAGTCGTCGGCGCGAAGCTCGGGATGCTTCAGTCGCATGAAATCCGCCAGCGAGGGGCGGAGGTCATCGACATGGACGGCATCTTTTTTCTTGAGCACCTGACCGGTGATGGCGTCGATCAGCTTGACGGACTTGGCCTTCGCCTGCGCGAGACTTTTGGTATAATCGTCCATCTCCACAACGGTTGGGCTCTCGCCCTCGCCCGCGTCGAAATCGACGATACCTTCCGCCGGCTCAAAGGTCTTCGTTTCTGTCATCTAAGGGGCCTTCTTTGACGTTTTCTCGCTCATTTAGCCAATAATGCGAACAGGAATATGACTGTTAGAAGACGGGGATATAGCGACCGATACAGGCCGCTATCCCCCATCTGCAACTTTACTCTTCCATTTACTCCTAGCAAAATTCTAGCGTCATTATCCTAAGCAACGGCAAACACCGCGCGCCGTCCTTGCGATCCGTTGCGCCGAATTTTGCCGGGACCTCTAAAAACAACCGCTCCGCGCGAGTTCTTAAACGTTTTCAAAAGCGTTACGTGTTTCTGCGGGAATTTCTACCGATTCAATCAGGTTTTGATTTTTCACCCCTTGACCAAGGCCGGCCGACTTCTATTTGCCGCAGTGCAGCAGACATTCGTGACAGCGAATAAATGTTAAGGTTTCAATGAATTATCGGCAGCGGGTTGGGGGCCTGTTGTCGCGGATTTTTTAAAATGCGTGGAAAGGATCGCTATGCACAATCCCCCGGCAGAAGACTTGGAGTCCATCGCCCGGCAGGGCGGCCGCTTCAAGCGTATGGCTGTCAGGATACCGACTTACCTGACCGATCTCAAAGAGAATCCAGCCTGGCTGCCTATGTTCCTATTGGCCAGGACCCTGCCGTTTCGGCGCATCCATTGGCTGGCCACCAAGCAGCCCGTCAGGCTTCCGGTTTCCGGCACCTCGATGTTTGCCGACGCCGATCGCAGCGCCATCGTCAACGCCCTGCGGAGTGATGGCATCTATCCGAGCCTGATGCTGCCGGACCATATTCATCGGGAGATCGCCGAATTCGCCGCCAATACCGCCTGCTTCGGCAATTTCAACAGGAAGCTCGAATTTGTCGCAAGCGAACATAGGCAAGCGGAGGGTCGTTTCGGACGGCCGCTTCTAAGCGGACACTTCTTCGAGCGCTCGCTCGATTGCGAGGCTGTCATGGCGGTCCAGCGCGATCCGCTGCTGATCGATGTCGCCCGCCAATATCTCGGCGGGCAGGCCAAGGTAATCACCACCCGCATCTGGTGGAGCTTCCCGACGCAGGCTTCCGAGGCCGACAGAAGCCTCGCCTCGCTCGACAAATACCACTTCGATCTCGATGATTGGCGGATGCTGAAGTTCTTCTTCAATCTCGTCGATGTTGATGAGGGCACTGGCCCGCATGTCTTCGTCAAGGGAAGCCACAAGCGCCGGCGTGTCCGGCATCAGCTGACATTGCTTGTGGGGCATCCGGCCAACGAGGTGCTCGATTATTATGGGCAGGCGAGCGCGCTGACGCTGACCGGCAAGGCCGGCTCCGGCTTTGTTGAAGATCCCTTCGGTTTCCATATGGGCACCGTGCCGACGCAGAAGCCGCGGCTGATGATGGAGGTGGGCTTTGGCGTTTCGAAGCCGTCGCGTCGCCGCTTTCATGGCGAACCCGTCCTGCGCTAGGGCAAGCCGCGCGAAGTCCACTGCGGTTTTGCAACAACGTTATGCGCAAAATCAAAATGCGCATTTAGCTGGCATCATGGAGCGCCATTTATAATTAGCGCTCCCGTCTGACCGATCTCAGGCCGAGCGGCTGAACCGTCTGGTAATCAGGTGGTCGAGCGCGATGCGCCCCGGCCCGCCCGCGATGATTACCAGAAAGCAGGTTGCCCATGTGCCATGCGTCGGCCAGGCATCGGGATAGACGAAAATCTCGATGACCAGGGTCATGCCGAGCAGCGCCAGTGCCGACAGCCGGCTTGCCAATCCGATGACGAGCAGGAACGGGAAGAAATGCTCGCTGAAGGCGGCAATATGTGCGGCGATCCAGGGATCGACCAGCGGCAGCTTATATTCCGTCTGAAAGAGATAGACGGCATTGTCGGTCACATGCCACCCATCCACCTTCGTCTGGCCGGATTGCCAGAAGACCGCGGCGATCGACAAACGCGCAATGAGCGCGATCAGATCATGCGGAATGCGGCCGAGAAGCTTCAGGGCGTCATGGAGCCTTTGAGGCACGGTTTCACGTTCGGCCGGGGCGGCCGTCATCAACTGGTTTTGCATCGTCGTTCCCTCTTGGCGTTCAGCGAATGGCCATGAAAGCGCCTGCCGTGAACGCACCGGCGAGGTTGGCAGAAAGATCGAAATAGGCGGCTTCGGCGAGAGCCCTCTCATAGGCCTCGCCAAGGGCGGTGCCCGAGAACAGCTCTTCCAGAAAGGTCGCACCACCCGGCGGTAAGCGGTGCACCTCGACGATCATCTGCGGGCGGATGACGAGAGCATCCTCGCCCGTCCAATCGTCGATATCGGCAAGCTCGATTTCGCCGGTGTTCATCGCCCAGATGGTGATGGCCGGATAGGCGGAACGCGCCACCGAGGCGGAAGGATGCGGCACCAAAGTCAACTCCGCCAGGCCGGCCGGTTCGATGGTCGCCACGAGAGCCGCATCAAGCGGCACAGTGTCGGCCGCGTGATAGGCCCGTCCCCGCAGCGCTTCCAATCGCATGACATCGGGCAGATAGGGGATTTCCCGTGTCGGTTCGAAACTCTCGATGAAATCGGCGAAATCATCGCCATAGGCAAGCAGTAGCGGCGATCGCGGCGGATGCAGGCGGATGAACTCACGCGCCATGGCGGCGAAGAATTCCTCACCGACGATCCTTTCCGCTGCCGGAAAGCGCGAGGAGAGCGCACCGATCAGGCCGATGGTGACATTGCTGCGATAGACGCCGAAACGTCGTGCAGGTCGTGAGCCGTTCCAGGCCGTCAGTCCATCAGGCACCGCGAGAGCTGGATCGATGAGCGCCGCGGCGAATTCGCTTTGCGTGGCGAGAGACATCGATCCCTCCTCAGGCTGCCCGGCGTGCGGCGGCACGCTTCAGAATGGCGTCGGCCGCTTCTGCCTCGGCCCTCAAGACCGGCCATTCGGGCACGTCATTATCCCATTCGACCAGGCTGGGGATCGGCCCGGTACGCCCGATGAGTTCCTCATAAAGTGCCCAGACGGGATCCTTCACCGGTGTATCGTGGCTGTCGATCAAAAGCGGCGCGCCGGCATCGTCGATGGTTTCCGAATGACCGCTCAGATGGATCTCGCGCACCCATTGCACAGGAAAGCGCCCCAAATAAGCCCGTGCATCCATCTGGTGATTGGTGGCGGCAACGAAGACATTGTTTACGTCGAGCAGCAGGCCGCAGCCGGTACGTCTGGCGACTTCGGCCAGAAATTCCGTTTCCTCGATCGTGCTTTCTTCGAAGAGCAGATAGGTAGCCGGATTCTCGAGCAGCATCTGGCGGCCGAGGATTGTCTGCACCTGATCGATATGGGCGCAGACCTGCGCGAGCGTCGCTTCGGTATAGGGCAGGGGCAGAAGATCGTTGAGAAAGGTCGTATCGTGTGTAGACCAGGCGAGGTGCTCCGAAAAGCTTTCAGGCTCGTAGCGATCGCAGACGATCTTCAGGCGAACAAGATGATCCTGGTCCAGCGGCTGCATTGAGCCGATTGAAAGGCCGACGCCGTGGATGGACACGGCATAATCCTCGCGCAGCTTGCGAAGCTGCGCATGCGGTGGACCGCCGTCGCCCATATAGTTTTCCGCATGGACTTCGAAGAAGCTGATCGGCTGCGTGGCGCCATTGATCGCGGTAAAATGCTCCGGCTTGAAGCCGACCCCGGCGCGGCGGGGAAGTTCTGACGGTTTCATTGCAGGCCTCCGGGTGAGAGTATTTCCAGCAAAGTTACGAAGCGGTTTGCGTTCGGAAGGGGGCGGCGCTTGTGAAAGGCTGCGCCGCCCACGTGTTTACGCCGTCTTGTCAGACCGGCGCTGGACCCTGCGCCAGAGTGCCGTGGCCGTTCGGCGTCTTGATCGTCTCGCAGGTTCCGGCGGGAACCAGCTTCCACGAGTTGCGCTGATAATCGACCTTCGACGTGCCGGCGCAGGTCGTGCCGGCGCCGGCGGCGCAATCGTTCTGGCCCTTAAGGGCGACCCCGTAGCATTTTTCCTTGGCATCGGCGGCAGATGCTGTCGTTACCCCGGCAACCAGCGTCACCGCCGTTGCGACCGATGCGGCCAGGGCGAGTGCGGACATCTTGTTCATGACAAACCTCTTACGAGAGATGATTGACGATCAATCCGGTTTCGGATCAGGCCGGGGTCAGCGAGCCGTGGCCCTTCGGGGTCTTCATCGAGGTGCAGGTGCCTGTGGGAACGAGCTTGAAGGACATCTTGTCGTAGCTCATGGTCGACTTGCCGGCGCAATCATGCTTACCGGCGGCACAATCGTTCTGGCCCTTGAGGGCGACGCCATAGCATTTTTCCTTGGTATCGGCGGCCGAAGCCGGGGCGGCGACGGATGCAAGTGCCGAGGCGATCGAGCCAGCAATGGCCAGGGTGAGGATGCTGTTCTTCATGGATCTGTCTCCTAGATGGACGCGAGCCGTCATTGGCTTGCATCGAGGTCTACGGAGCGTCTGGAGCGGATGTTACAGCCGCATCGGAATTTTTTTTCGAGATGGCGTCATTCATATTGTGCCGGCTATCTGCTGCGGCGGGCAATAGCCGAGCAGGTGTGGCGGGACGCTGGCATGTGCATGGGTAGCAGACGCATCCGGCGGAGAATCTGTCGCAGAGATGAAAGGGCTTGAAAAATAGTTGCCGTTGCCGGTAACGAAAGCTTGCGGTTCCGCGTAGAGGAGATGTCGGATGAATCATTCGGCGCGCGAAGAGGAATGGGCAGTCTGGATGCGCGCGGCTATCGGCGGCGATGCGCAGGCCTATCACCGTTTCCTCACCGCCGTGACGCCGCATCTGCGCGCCATGGCACGCCGGCGCTGCGACCAGCTGGGCGCGCCGGTAAGCGAGGCCGAGGATGTGGTGCAGGAAGTGCTGCTGGCCATCCATCTGAAGCGCGGCACCTGGGATTCATCCCGCCCGATCGGACCTTGGCTGTCGACGATCGTGCGCAACAAGCTGATCGACAGCCTGAGGCGGCGCGGGCGGCATACGAGCGTACCGATCGACGACGTGATCGATTTCCTGAAGGCGGAAGAGCATACCGACGCCTTGGACCGGTTCGATGTCGATCGTATGCTGGAGCTGCTGAAAGACCCGCAGAAGACGATCGTGCGCTCGATTTCCGTCGAGGGAAGCAGCGTGCGGGAAACGGCGGGCCGGCTGAAGATGACGGAAGGAGCGGTGCGCGTGGCGCTGCACCGCGCGTTGAAGGCGCTTGCGGCCTTGTATCGGAGTGAGACCAGTGAAAACCGATGACCTCATCAATCTTTTGGCGCAGGACGCGCCGGTCCGCACGCGGATCGGCAAGGCCCTGACCATGGCGGTTATCGCGGGCATCCTCATCAGCGGCGGGCTTTTCTTCGCCGCGATCGGCTTTCGTGCCGATATCGGCACGGCGATGGAGACCGTTCGCTTCCTGTTCAAGTTCGTCGTGACGATCGCACTTGCCACAACAGCGTGCGCCGTCGTCTTCCGCATCGGGCGGCCAGGTGCATCGCTGCGGCTGTGGGGCTGGACGCTGTTCCTAGCGCCTGCCCTGCTGCTTGCCGCCGCCGCCGTCGAAATGGCCGTCATGCCGGCCGACAGCTGGAGTGCGCGGATGATCGGGCACAATGCCCGCTTCTGCCTGACGTTCATTCCACTTTTGTCAATCGGGCCGCTCGCCTGCTTCCTTTTCGCCCTGCGCCATGGCGCGCCGGAAAAGCCGGGTGCGGCCGGCGCCGTTGCCGGCCTTGCCGCCAGCGGCATCGCGGCGACCTTCTACGCCTCCAACTGCACGGACGACAGCCCGCTTTTCGTGCTGCTCTGGTATCCTATCGCGATCGCCATCGTGACGGCTGTTGGATATTTCCTCGGCAGGCGCCTGTTGCGCTGGTGACGCGATGGAAGGCGTGGCCGCAAATCTGGCGAGATCGCTCGTCGGGCAGCAGCTCTGGGCCATTGGGCAGCGCGGCTTGGAAAATCTGTTGGCGTAGGCGGTTTCGTAACCTATCATCGCGGCCGGGGTGACTTTTAAAAAATCGCATTTGCCTGCGTTAAAGTGTTTGCATCCGCGGCAAATTCGATTATAGAGGCCCTGCTTTCCCCGCAGGGGCACTTTACAGCCCGGCGGCTGTTGGGAAATAGTTCAATGGTAGAACAGCGGACTCTGACTCCGTTAATCTTGGTTCGAATCCAGGTTTCCCAGCCAATTTCAAGTTTCCTGATTTAAATATGTATTTTGATACGTCTCGGTGCTCGAGGCGCATATCAATCTTCCGATGATTAAAATCTTTTCGGAAGAGAAACGCCTTCTTGTCGTAAGATTTGATTTGTCGCTGATTCGTGTCAACAATTTAGCTTTGTGATCAGCAGATCCGCGACTGGCTTTGCGTCCGGGATCATTACAGCGCCATTCGCCGCGTCCTGGAAGCCGGCAGGCTGTGAGACCTATAATGTCGGCGGGTGGAATGACAAGCGGAATCTCGATGTTGTGCATACGATCTGCGCCGTCCTCGATGAGCTCAGACCGAAGGCCGATGGCGGACGCCACAGCGATCAGATTGCCTTCGTTAAGGATCGGCCCAGCTCTCGCGTGAACTCGGCTGGAAGCCCACGGCAACCTTCGAGACCGGCATTCGCAAGACGACCGCATAGTATCTCGAAAACCAGGCTGGGTCCGTAACGTCACCAGTGGTGCCTATCGTGAATGGCTCGGCAAGCAGTACGAGGCTCAGTTGTGAGTGCTATTCTGGTCACTGGCGCCAACGGCCAGGTCGGTTTCGAGCTGCAAAATGCTCGGTTCGCCGGTGCGAGTCATCAGATTCTTGAATCTGAACCGCCCCTGCGCGTCAATCGCTATTCGCCATCCTCAGCCGGCGACCTGATAATGCCGCACCGGATGGCGGATCATCGCATCGATATCGATGCCGTCGAGAATCCAGTGGAGCTGTTCTGTCGTCAGCACAACGACTGGCACCTCGCGGCGGGGCCATCTGAACTTGTCCTCGGTCGACCACTTCAGGATCAGCACAAAGCCGGACCGGTCGAAGAACAAAAGCTTCACCCGGTCACGACGGCGATTGCAAAAGGCAAAAACCGCAGGAGCAAAGGGATCCAGCGCCATCGTCTCCTGGACCAGGACAGCAAGGCTGTTGATGCCGGCCCGAAAGTCGATCGCCTCGCGATGCAGGTAAACCTTGAGATCAGCGCCAAGTCTGAACATGACCCAGCGCTCCGATGATTGCCGTCAATGCATCTGCGTCACCGCATTCCAACGTCAGCTTCACGCCGTTCGGCAGTGACGCGATCACCTTCGCTGGAGAGGGCAGCGGCCGGTTCCTCTCTGCTTTCCGAGGCAGCTCTTCACCAAACTCAAACTCGTCGCTGGCTGCGGTGATTTGCACCGGAATAAAAGACGATGCCGAAGACGGCGGCGACGCAAGCGGCTGGTGTGCTTCCTTATCCATTTCCAAACGAGGTTCGCATTGACCCCGTGTTCGCGCGCGAGTTTCGATACCGATGCGCCAGGTTCAAGGCAGGCCGCAATAAGGCGGTCTTTCGAACTTTGATCGAAACGGCGTCTCCCATTCCGACCGACCAGCCGCACGGCAAGTTTTTGACCGTCTTTCATCACTTGGTGTCCACCTATTTTGGTGGACACCTCATGCCAAAGCTCACTCAATTGCAGAAGGTGCGGGGAAAATCGCGCTTACCCTGGACCTGGCCAGCGAAGCAAGCATTCTTTCCGCTCTGAACGAATACAAGCTGGTATCATCGTCAATCTGGCCGCCTATACGGCGGTGGATCGGCCCGAGAGCGATAAAGAGCTGACCATGGCGGTCAATGCTACCGCTCCGGAAATACTGGCACGCTGGGCGGCGGACAATGGCGCCTTGCTCATCCATTACTCCACAGACTATGTCTTCGACGGCACGAAGGCCGATCCCTATCAGGAAGAGGATGTGGTCAATCCGCAGTCCGTCTATGACGAAAGCAAACGGCGAGGCGAGGAGGCGGTGCGCGCCTCTGCGTGCAGCCTGCTATTTTTTGCGCGCGAGCTGGACCCGAGGAATTTCCTGCCCATCTCGACGAGCTCGTGATCTACAGGGTATTCCTGGTATCGATCTCCAGTTTTTCCCTGCTGATTTGGACAGTGACAATTAAAATCTTTGGCATCGTTTTTGAGCTTTGCCTGCTTAGGTTTATTAACGAGCTTTATGACGACGGCCCGCAGGAAAGGCCCCTTGCATCTAACAGACATACAGCCTCCCACCGGCTTTTCGTTTTCCTTTGGAATGGATTCACATGATTTGAGCTTGCCTTGTCACCAGTTGGGAGCGAACCTCTCGTTTCTAGGCGATATCAGTACCGGCATGCGCTAACTATACGCAACATTCAGTTGCATTGAAATGCACATGTTGGCGATCAGATCGATCAAAAACAACGAGGACACCAGTGACGCTCAACCAAATGTTCCGTCGTGTTGAAACGTTTGCTGATGACGCCATCACAGTGCGCATTTCTATGGTCGGTGGCGAATTAGTGGCTTCAGTTGACTTTCCAACGTTCCAACATGGTAGCGGGAAAATCTATCGCGCTAACGCCTCGCGTCGCCTTCCAGTCGCGGACGCGTTATCAACAGCTGTTTATGTACTTCCGGAGACGCCTTTTAGCTATGTGGCGGTTATTCTCGATGATAAGACGACGTGGCAAGAAAATTGGGGTACGCTTATATAAGCTAAGCGCCGCAAGCCGCGCCATGGTACTGACATCGGCGTGAAGGCGAGATGCTGTTCCCCTCGAAATAGCTGGCTGTACGGGTGCTGCCCCAAGTATGTATGGATGACGCCTGTAATGCCAGGGACAATATTGCTGACCGATCATCCGGACCAGCCCCTCAATCCGAAGCAACCTGCAAAAGTCACTCCACGGGGCTTACGGTTGGTCGTGTTGGTAAATGTGCAGGTCGAGACGAGATAGGAACATGACGCCAACGTCCGTTCCGACGCCTCTCACCCTTGATCAGCGTCGTTCTTTCAGCAACGAGGCCGGGTCGAACCCTTTGCAGCGGCTGGATATCAAGTTGCTCCGACAACGCTACAGCCATTCTTTTCTATGTCGATGCTCAAATTGAAATCGTCACGGATCGCCTCCTGTTCCTTGAATGACGCATCATCATACTCAATGTCCTCGGAAGGGCGGGCAATCCCATAATCCAGATAGGTATTCTTTTATTAGACAACAACGTGCGGCGGCTTTCGATCCTCAAAGGCTTTGCCGACAGATGCCCGATATCGAGCGATCGCGTCGAAAGGGCAAAACTCAGGGTAACGAAGTAAGCGGTCGGCGCCCGTCAGTGGTTTCGAACCCTCGGATCTAATGCCAGGTGCGATTGTAGTCGTCGCTCAGCTTAATAATATCGCTCTCTTCGAGCGGCTCGCGTATTATCCTTCGAAGAAAACCAATGGCTTATTTCCAGTGCCCGAAACACGGTGCGTCGCCTTGAGCGGAGTATCGACTGTGTGCCCGAGCTGAGGGCGTGTTCCGTTCCGTCAATCTCGGCAACGCCATGTCCTGAAACGGCGGTCCAACGCTCCAAACGGTGATTGTGATATCGTCGCGATAGCCGCTCTCCCGGATTCACAACACTACATTTGGCGACGTGCCTATCACCGATAGCGAGCTCATGCCAGGTGGCCCAAAGGCGTTGATCGTTGTCGCCAACCTTAGCATTTTGCGACTATCAGTCGCTGCCAGATTGGCTAGTCAATCTCAAATGCCGGCTGTCGACTTTTTTCGCTTTGCAGAATGCGCCATGGGCTTCAGTTTCGTCGCCAAAGCCTAGAACTTCGCAAAACGATTGATCTTTGCCGCCTCGTCCATCTCCTTGCGACGGAAATAGATCGCTCGTCCGCAGCGAATGGGGCTGTGCCCTTGGACAATGATGATCTGTTCGTCCTTGCGCATCGACTGTGTAATTTCGTGCGGCATGATAAGCGGCCGGCGCTGGAAACTGATGCTTTCGGATTTGCGGGCGCTGCTGTTGGAATTGCTCCAGCCGACATTGCGTGAACGTCCCTGGACTTCAACGGTCATCTCTCCGCATTGGGCGGAGACATTGCGCGCCGTCTCGAGCGCCTTGATTGCGGCGTAGGACGTGAAGGCGCAACCTTCAATCCAGGAGGTTGCTCCGTCCCTTCCGAAATGACGCTCGAGCTGACCGACGGATTGGTACATCAGCATCAGTGTGATGCCATACTTGCGCCCGCGGTCTCGCGCTTCTTCAAGAATACGCATGTAGCCCAGCAGATCGACCTCATCGAGCATGAAGAGCGCCCGGTGGCGGAAGTCGCCGTCGGCCCGGACCATGGCATTGATCAGCGAGCCGCTGATCACCCGTCCAATGCCTGGATAGGAGCGCAGGATCGATGCAGGAATATTGAGGAAGACGTCCTTCCGTCCGGAGGCGATGTCGCTCGATTTGAATGCATTACCGCAGACGAGCGCGGCATAATTGTCGAGCGACAGCCATTGCGTATCCTTGGATGCGGTCGAATATACCCCGGAGAAGGTCTGCTCTGTCATATTGGTGAAGACACCGAGCGTTTCGCGAATAAAGGCGGACGCGGAGTTTTCCTGGATGTCGCGCAATATGGCAAGCACCGATGGTTCGGGCTCGGAAACGATAAGACGCAGGCTTCGCAAGTTACGGCGGCCAGCATAATCGGGCGATAGTATCACATGCGCTAGTAGCCCAGTTAACAGATTGTGCGCCTGGTTCTGAAAATAGGAGGCAGTCGAGGTGTCGAAGCGTAGGCTTTCCGACAAAAGCATATGGGCGATCCCAACGATGTCCTCTTCCTTACGCATCGATCTCTCGATCCCATCAAGAACGTTGAACCCCATGACTGGATTGGTGGGGTCGAGTACCATGACTTCGCGGCCGAGCGCATGGGTGCGATGCTCGAGAACCATCGGTGCGACCTCAGTCGATGGATCGAGACAGATCAGCGGTCCCCTGTAGCGCAGCGCCGTGGGGATGACATTGCTGGTCGTCTTGAAGCCGCCGGATCCCGCGAAGAATAACATATGGGTCGAATCAAAATTCTGATTGAAAGTCATGAGTGGCGCCTTGCCACCTTGCCCCCAAGTCGCGTGATCATTCGGATCAAAAGGCAACGCATGCACGCGATCACGGTCGACGCGGTAGCGCTCGCCGATAACGATCTCTCCGTCCGAGGGGAAGAGCTTAGCCACTTCCGGCATGGGCAGCCAATCGGCATCGCCGAAAATACCGCGCTTGGCGCGCTTGATCGGATTGAAGACAACGATTGAGCTCCGCGTGGAGATAGCGACAATACAAAAGCCAAGAATGATTCCGGCAACCGCGAAGGCGTCGAGATAAGTGAGCGCCTCATTCCACATGACGACGCCATTCTCTACCCACGGAACCAGACGGACATACTCCCGCAGGGCGTAAAAGCTTGCCACGCACAAAAAGCAAAGAAGGCTCGCAAAAGCGATCGGCCGACGGCGATGCAGCGGCAATGCCAAAACCGTCAGAAGTGAGGCGATAGGTCCGAAAAGCAGATTGGGAAGAGGAGCCGCTCGCAAGAACCAATAGGTGATCCGTGCTGGCACGCCGACCGCCAAATCCTGCCAATGCCATCCGGTGATGCAGAGTGTCAGTGTTGTCACTGCGATCGGCACCTGTGTCAGCAGCAAGCTCGGACGTATTCTGTCTCTCAGCGCCATTAAGAAACCTCCTCGGGCTGTGATGTTTCCGATTCGTGATAAGGCACTTGGAGCGTTGTCCTGCTGACCCGCCAACAATCTGCTCACTGCGCCGGACTGGCCCCAGGCGTCTGCGTGGTTCAGATCTTCTGGTCGATGGCGAGGCGCGCAACATCGCCGCGGCGGGCGGCGTTGACGGAGTTGATACTGCTGGTTCAGGCCCATGCGAGGGCGGCGAGGTCGCAGGCGGCCTCAAGCACGGCTATGGTACCCATCCGATTACCAACCTGCAACCGATATCTCCGGCCCTAGTGCTCCCTACTATTTGAAGGCAGGTAAGGCGGTTGACGCCCTGCAGGAAACCACTCGATTGCGTCATTGGAGATGGCCGCGAGTTTCGAGAGGCTACCTTCCAGAAGCGTTCGAATTCCGTAGAAAACGACTAGGTCTCGGGCGAGAACGCGAACAAATAAACCGTCGTTGGTTGGCCGTATGATGGCGCAACCGTCGCCAAAGTTTAGAAACCTGTCGGCTCCGTCGGTGAGTGCAGATCGGCTGCCATACCGCACTTGCGTGCACGCTCTCTCAGCAATCATATCCGCAGCGCCGATAATTGCATGCCCTCGCCCGCATTCGAATCTTTTTTCCTTCCCGTTGGAGATCATCGGCGGGCATAGCTCGGCAGCGTGTCGGCAAACCTGCTCAAGCCATATACCGGAATTGGATAGCGTAACGTAGGTTTCGGCGATATATTTCAGTATTTCGATCCCATCTGCCTTTGCTTTGACGTTGGGGCTAATTTCCCAGACCTCATTTAGAATGATGCTGATTGGGTCGATCATGGATCTGCTCCTCCTTCGGCGAGCGCCTCGTTGATCGCACGTCCCACCCCTTCAATCTCCGGAATGCCGTGCCTGGCGGTAGGGCAAACCCGCAAGCCGGCCTTGCCCTTTGCAACCGTGGGAAAGAAGATCACCGAGGTGTAGAAGCCTTTGTTGAGAATGCAGGCCGCAGCACGAATCGACTGTCTTTCGTCGCCGATCTCTATGGTGCGGATTGGTAGCTTTGACCCGGCTTGCTTGCTGGCAACCATTCTGTCGAAAACAGCTAACCGATCCGCAAGCGCATCCTGGCGTAACTTGAGTTCATTGGTGCGGTGCAGCGCCTGCGACGCCATGGCTGCGCCGATTGCTGCTAAATTAAGCGACGCGGAAAAGGCATAGGCGATTGAGAAGCGCCGGAACAATTCTTCCTGTCGGGCAGTGCCGAGCATCAGCAAGCCGCCCGACGCTCCAAAGCCTTTGCCGAGCGACGCAGCAATGATTGTGCGCTCGCCAAGGGCTGCGCCGACCTGGGATCGTACAAAGCCCTCCCCAGACTTGCCGAACAAGGAAATGCCATGGGCATCGTCGATATAGAGAAACAGTCCGTACCGATCCTGGAGTGCGAGGAGGTCCGCAATCGGCGCGCTCCCGCCCATGGAATAGACGCCATCGCATACATAGGCTACGCGATCGTTACGCCGGCAAATATCCTCGAGTGCGTTCAGATCGTTATGAGCAATCGTTTCAACCGGTGTTTCATTGGCGACGACCGGCTTGTGAAACGCAAGCGTGGCATGCGCCAATCGGTCGAAAACGATCGTCGGTCTTTTGTTTTCAGTGAGGTATCCAGAGGCGAGGAGCGGTAGGGCTCCCATATTGGCGGCGAGGACCGTCGTGTAGGTTATGACCCGTGCCGCAAATAAGTCGGAGAGCGCTTCTTCCAGTTCGCCTAGTAGGCTGAAGTTAAGCCTCGTTCTTGCGCAGGACCAATGGAGTGCCTTGCATCGCTGCACCGCCTCTATTGCGCCTTCAAGGATGAGCGGATGATTGTCCAGGCCGAGATAAGAGCAGCGAACGAAGTCAATCACTTTTTTCTTGTGACGCATCGTGGGCAACAGCACGGAGCGATCCTCGTCCGGGTCCGCGCAAAGCGCCATGACCCCCTCCTGCTCGGCAACAGCAAGATTTCGATCGGCGGAAGCGATCAGGCTTAGTGTATTGCGGTAGGATCGCGACACAGCTGTAGCGGTGCGCGAATGACGATCATCGCTCATGGGAATATCCAAATTGTTGGTAGCGGAACAGCGACACAGCAGAAAATGGACATCTACTGCGGCGCATCGCATCTCATTGGTGACGCGATGCTATTTTATTGCCGTGGAATAGGTCCGCGAACAACGATCGTTTCGGTAATATTGCTTGAAGGTTTTGCGACGCCGATATTTCGAAAGCGAAAGGCTTGATAAACACTGCAGGCGAAATGTCACATTGATGCTCAACGGAGTTTCTCCGTGATCTCAGTGCTTACAAAGCCCGCACTGCATTCTGGCGCTCATCGAGCGCATAACCGGTAGCCCGCACCGTGCGGATAATATCGCGACCTAGCACACCTCTCATGCGCCGCCTAAGGCGCCCGACATGAACGTCGACGGTGCGGGGCTCCACAAAGGTACCTTGCGGCCATGCAGCCTCGATGAGAGCGTCTCGGCTGAAGACGTAGCCTGGTCTTTGCAGAAAGTGCTGAAGGAGACGAAATTCGATAGGACTGAGTTGGACGTCCATGCCGTTGCACTCGACGCGCCTGCTGTCGAGTTGCATCGTGATTTCCGCATAAACGAGCGAAGTGCCGGAGGCTCTTTCCGTGCAAGATCTTGCGTTTCCGTCTGGCGATAAGTCTGACAGATAAGATAGGAAACGCTCTGGGTTAAACGGGCGCAAAAAAATTTCGCTCACGCCGGTCTTGAGCACTTCGAGATAAAGTTGCTGATTGCCTGCTGCCACGAAGACCGCGATTGGTGGCACTCTATCGGCCAGTGTTTCCCTGATCTGGCTTACAAGATCGCCGATCCGGAAGGCGTCGCTATGATAGTCTATTATCACGGCCGCCAAATCGTCTGATTTCACGCTCGCTAGGGTTTCCTCTGCTCCTTCCACCAACGAAGATTCGAGACCTCGCATGGTGAGAATCTGGGCGAGCAGAAGGTAGAATTCGTAATCCGTGGAGCAAATGAGGATGAGTGGCTTCATTGATGATAACCTTTCGCTCAGTGGGCGGCAGCACGCGGCAGATGAGAGGCTCAGAGATTCCGCATAACCTCCGAGTATTTTGATGCAACAAAAATACTCGCATTAATCGCGATCTATCTTCATCGAACAAGAAATCGCTGTTATTTTATTGTCATAAATTTATATTGCACGTAAAGAGGGAAAATGATATCTGTTCAATCATAATTTTGTTGCATCAAAAAGGAGACGCTTTGCGAGTGAGTTCAGTCAGCTCGCCCGGGATTCGAGGTTGATGTATGTTGAGATAAAATGGGAAGCGGCCAGGGATCACACGACATATGCGGCATTCGCGGTCGTGACTCACTTGTGAGAACAAAGTCCGGCCAACTTCGTCCCGTGCCGGACGTTCACGGGAGAGCTTCCTATGACTTTTGCGGATATATCAAAATATCGCCAGCCACCGTCCTCGGATGATGACATCTCTATTTGGTCTGGCGGGGATCCGGCAGTCGCGGCCTTAGCCGCAAAGGCGGCCTATGGTCCCGAAGCCACGCTTGCTGTCGCTTGGTGCGCCTTAGGCGCGAAGGTCGACGGACGCACTACCGACGCCCATTTCTGGTTCGAGGTTTTTTGCCTGCTGCGTGGCGGAGAAATGCCGGCGACGGGTTTTTCAAGTGGCGCGGACTCTATCAACTCGGATGGAAAACCGCATTAGTCTAGGTTTCCTGCGGTCATAACTGGTGGGGAAAAACCGATATATCTTCATAATTTTCGGTAATGCCCCACCGCGTGGGTATCAGCCGCTAAGCGATGAGAGTGCAGATAGAGGGGAGTTTCCGAAAATGGCGGAGCCGCGTAGGATGGGGACCCGATAAGTGCCAACTGCCTGAGAAAGACGGCGGCATGGCCGGCCGGCGGTAGGAAGGTTGACCAGCGCTTGCCAACAGCGCTTAGAGCTTTTGCCGCAGCTTTTCGATATGCTCTTCGCAAATCGCTTTTGCCAGTTGCTGCAGTGCGTCCGTACGTTCGCCAAGCCAGACCAGCGCTTCTTCGGTGATCTTGAAATGCTCGGAATAGCGGGCTTTCACATAGGCCTGGTTGATGATGTTGAACCAGGCAGTATAGCGTTGCCGATCTTGTGGCCAGATCTCTGCAAGCCGCTGGTCGCGGCCTTCAGCAAGCATCTTCAGGTGATTGAGGTTGTGCGAGGCCGGGCTATAGTTTGTCAATGTCAGCAGCACCGTTGAATAAGTGTGTTCGATAGCCTGGTGAAGAAGGAAGGCGGCCTCATTATTTCGACCCCTACGTCGGGCATAGTTGGAGGTATCGTGAAAACCTATCGCCGATGGATATCGATTATCAAAATGTTTTTTGGCTATTTGGTATTCTTGGGCTGGAGCTAGCGGCTTCGGTTCGGCAAGTTCCTCATCGTCGAGTTCATAGAGAACGATGCCGTCGCGACGGATTTCGCTGAAGAAGTAATTGCCGAGTTTCAGTGCTGTGTTGACCTCGCGGAGCGAGTGCACGTTGAGGCTCACCGGCGGCTTGACGATGCGGGGAAAGCGGTCCGCCGCCTTGCGCCAGTATGAACCGAAGTCGGTCAGCTTGCGATTGTTGACGATCACCAGCAGATCGTAGTCGGACTTATAACCTTTGCCGGTATGCTCCTCATCGACCCAATCGCCACGAGCATAGGAGCCGAAAAGAATGATCTTGAGGATACGCCCCTTCTTCTTGAAATCGGCCGTGCCTTCCTTCAGCGCATCCTCGAATTCCTCATGCACAATCTCGACAATTCGCGACAATTCCAAGCGTTTGCGTTCAGGCAGATGATCGAGGCTGAATTTCATGGTGAGCGGGACCCTTTCTGATGATTCTAGTTGTAGGTACGATCCGACTACAACGCTAGTCCGATGTTGATTCTATGCCGGACGGATAGGGTAGTAGAAGAGATCCTTCAGCCCTTCGACCGAATTCGGATTTCGAGGGTGCCTGCTCAATAATCTGCTCTGCGCAGATCACGGTAAAATCCCTGCGTTCCCTTTATGTTCTTAGATTGCAAACGAGAAGTCAAGTTTGACTTCTGAGCATTAAGGTGATGGTTCATCTCATTAAATGCCGCCGATAAAAACCAGATAGCTTGCGGACGTTTTCCCCTCAGAGACTCCGCGCCGATGTCTTTGCGAAATGTCCGTTGGCCAGAGTCTTTCGGCATCCATCGATGGTTTTGTCCCCACGCTTTGCGGTCCGATGCATTTAGTTGAGGACTTCAACGGCATTGCGGGCGCCGTCACTGCGATCGAGGGAGCCATTGGCGAAATTCCGATCTTCAATATCTTTATTCGCCATGTTCTGATGCCGTCCCGATGGTAAGCCGCGCCCCTTGGATAGACGCAAATCCCAAACGAGACGATAGCGGTGCACGCCAAAGCGCAATTCCTGCATCTTTGCGAGGCTTCATTGGGCAAGTGAGGTCCGCCTAGCTTCGAGCATTTCTGCTCGCAAGCGGACCTCCTGCGGAGGTGTATCGGGGTGCGTCGGCGTCAAGCGTTCTTTCAATGAACGATCGTTGAACACTTATCTTCTAAACGTCGTGCCACCGCATGATCATGCAAAATGGCTTTCACGTTGCCATCCTGCCTCAGCGAACCCAATTGTTCCACCGCTCCAGCAACTCTGCGGCATGCTCGTTGACCCATTTGGCATCTGGAATGATGATACTGTCGCGAACGTCTTCGGCGCTCGGCATCTGGTCGCGAACGGCCTGCGGCATCATCATAATCGCCGCGCTGCTAGGCGGCGTGCACAGCAATGCCTCGCAGACCTTGGCCTGAATCTCTGGGGAGTCCAACCAGAAGGAGATGAGCTTCAGTGCATTGTCCCGATTGGGCGCCCCTTTGATAACCGTGAGACGATCGCCCACCAGAAATGCCGCCTTGTTCGACCAGGCGATCGAGCGTCCTTCCGCCTTGAGGGCACTTGCCCTCGTTAACCAGATCTGCCCAATGCTGTAGTCGTTCTCACGGAACCCCTGAACGCTCTGATCTCCGGTTTTCCACCAAAGCGAGATGGACGGTCGCAATGCGTCAAGCTTCTTGAGGGCGCGATCGACGTCGAGCGGAAACAGGTTCTCGCGTTTGACCCCATCTGCCAAAAGGGCAGCCGCCATGACACGCCACGGATCGTCGAAATTCGGAAACGAGCGTCCGCCCGGAAACTTTGAAGTGTCCCACATATCCGCCCAGGCTACGGGCTGGTCGCCTTTGAAGGCTTGCGGATCGTAGGCCATCAATGTGGCTGTCGAAAACAGCCGCACGCCGGCGGGGATGCAGGCGTCGGGAACGAGATCCTGACGGTCCTTAAACTGCGCGCAAAAGCTGTCAAGCGGTTCGGAAATCGCGAGATGATCCTTTGAGCTCACCTGGATTTCTCCATCGGGGTAGAGGTCCCAGCTGACATTGCCGGTTTTCACCATCGCATTTGCTTTAGCGCGCATCTCCGCGTTCGTTGCCGCTACGGAAACGACCTGAATACCGGTTTTGGCGGTGAACGGCTCGAACCACCATTTGCGTAGCGCCGCATCATAGGCGCCGCCGGTCGTGGCGATCACGACCTGCTCGCTGGCGAGTGCTGGATTGGGCGTTTCTCCGAGAAGAATGGCTGCGCAAAACATAGCAATGCCGCTCAGCCGGATGGCTGCTCTTATTGTCATCAATGTTTCCCTCTTATGGTCCCGCCTGCAGCGGGTGTTTTTGCCGCTATTGCTGCTCCCGGCGGCTGTTCAGGAGATGTATGGAACCCATCAAAATCAGCGAAACGGCAACAGTGATGACCGAGACGGCGGCAATGACAGGTGTCAGGTTGAAATCGATGTCCTCAAACATTTTCCGGCTGATCGTTTTCCCGCCGGTATCAGAGATGAAGAATGCCACGGTTGCTTCGTCGAAGGAGGTCAGGAAAGCAAAGACCGCAGCCGTCGCCACGGCCGGCGCAAGATTGGGGAGTGTCACGGCAAAGAAGGCTCTGAGCCGCCCCGCTCCGCAGCTCAAGGCCGCCAGTTCCAGTAACGGGTCCATTCTCTCCAACGCTGCGGAGACGATGATGACGACAAAGGGTACCGCCAGCACCGAATGGGCAAGGACGAACCCGGTCAGATTTCCTGTCAGTTGTAAAGGTGAGAAGACCAGATAGAGCGCCACGCCGAAGACGATTGCCGGTACGATCATCGGCCCTAGGCAGAGGGCCTGCAGCAACGCCTTGCCCGGTAGTTTACCACGTACGAGAGCAACTGACGCCATCGTCCCGATGGTCGTCGCTACCACAGTGGTTATTGCGGCGATCTGTAGGCTGAAAATGGTCGAGCGCAGCCAGTCAGGATCGGACAGATATGCCTCGAACCACCGTAGGGTCAGTCCTTGCGGCGGGAACGTGATGTAGGAGACGTCGCTGAGTGCCAGTGGTATTACCAGCAGCGTCGGAAGGACGAGAAAGAACAGCACCGCCGCAATCATTAGACCGGATGCATGTCGTGCTGCCCGTGACCAGGCCGGGCGATACCGGCTGGCGTCGGATGACGGTGTTGCTAATCGCTGCGTCACGGGTTGAGATTCAATGGACACTGTTCAAACCTTTGCTGAAAGAGAGCGCGCGGCGAAAGAGCAGCACCAGCAGCAATGTCGCGGTGAGCAGGATGACTGACAGGGCGGCCGCAAATGGCCAATCCAGAAGGACAATTGTCTGCTGACCGATCAGGGTCGCCATCATTAGCGCGCCGGGTCCACCGACTAGGGCGGGGGTGATGTAAAATCCGATGGCGAGAATGAAGCAGATCACACAGCCGGCGAAGACGCCGGATAGGCTGAGTGGAAAGGTCACACGCCAAAAGGCGACGATCCGGCTGGCGCCGAGATTTCGTGCCGCCTGCTCATACGCGCTCGGCACCGAACGCAAGGCCGAATGGATCGGCAGGATCATGAAGGGCATCAGCACATGCGTCATCGCGAGAATGACGGCGCCTTCCGTATACAGCATTTTCAAGGGTGTCGAAATAACACCGAGCTGGATCAACCCGTCGTTGATGATGCCGTTGCGGCCTAGCAGCACGATCCAGGCATAGGAGCGCACAAGCACCGAGGTCCATAGCGGAATGAATAAGCATGCCGTTCCGAGCTTTACCAATTTGCCCCGCATGCGCGCGATCGCATAGGCGGTCGGATATCCGATCGCAAAACAGGCAACGGTTACGATTGCCGCGATGCGGAAGGTTCTGAGCAGGACCTGAACATAAAGTGGACCGTCGAAGACACGCTGGTAGGGGGCAAGCGGAGGTTCTCCGGAAAGGCTGATGCCGATAAGTCTGGCCACCGGATATATAAAGCCTCCCGCCAAGAGGACGAGCAGGGGCAGGATCAGCAGCATGGCCAATAGTGGCGAATAGTGGCGGCTCGATCCTGTGAGGATCCAGCGAAGGTAAGTGCCTGCCGATTGTCTCGCGAAGGATGACGCCATGGATTAGACCTCTGCTTTTGCAAACAGCCGCAAGGCATTCGCTTCTGGGATGACGTCAACCAGGTCGCCCTGACGAAGGCTTGCGGCCTCTTGCCCGACGGGCATCTGGATCTGGAGGAGGCGGTCATCGCCGTTCTGGGTTCGCACGAAGAAGAGGAAAAACGAACCGGCGAATACGGTCGCATCTATGGTGCCCGTCAGAATGGCGCCGCGGTCGCGACCATGAGGCGCTAGCGACAACCGTTCGGGGCGAACAGCGATGCTGACGGCTTGGCGAGAGGCAAAGAGGCTCGCCCCGTCTTCGCCAGCGGCCGTAGCGACGGCGTTGCCGCCTTTTGGCCTTACAATGTACTTCCCGTTATCTTGACCGAGATATTCGCCGTCGAGAAAGTTCATGCGACCAATAAAGTCTCCGACAAAGGCTGAGACAGGCGAACGGTAAAGCTCGAGCGGCGATCCCACCTGGGCCAGCCGGCCTTCTGCCACCACTGCAACACGATCAGACATGGTGAGTGCCTCCTCCTGGTCATGCGTTACATAGACGACAGTCGCGCCGAGTCGTTGCTGCAAGCTCTTGATTTCCAATTGCAGCGCCTCGCGCAGTTTCTTGTCGAGGGCCCCAAGTGGTTCGTCCATCAGGAGAACGGGCGGCTCGAAGACGATTGCCCGAGCGACTGCGACGCGCTGCTGCTGGCCTCCTGAGAGTTGATGGGGATATCGATCGCCATAGCCATCGAGATGTACTTGCGCGAGTACCGCCTCCACCTTGCGGCTGATGAGATGTTTGTCCATTCGGCGCATGCGCAACGGAAAAGCGATGTTGGCCGCCACCGTCAGATGCGGAAAAAGGGCATAGCGTTGGAACACCATCCCGATGTTGCGCTTGTTTGGCGCCATATAGGTGACGTCGCGACGGCCGATCATGATATGGCCGTTGCACGGGCTCTCGAAGCCGGCGATCATCGTCAGTAGTGTCGTCTTGCCGGAGCCCGAAGGCCCGAGAATCGACAGGAATTCACCCGCCCGGATGGTCAGTGAAATCCCATCCACAGCAAGCGATGTATCATATCGCTTTTCAAGCCCTTGGAGCGTAAGCGCTTCACCAATCAAAGTTCCTCTCCTTATTGTTGTCGTTATGAAACGTGGTCGTTTGCGACGGCGCAGCAAGTCGTTCACCGATCGCTTGGCTTCTGATGCGATTCCCAAGTCGAACTTTGGGAAGACGGAAATTTGCGAAAGTGCTATAACTTTAATGTCACATAATGTTTGCAAGCACTTCGCTTTTCAATTTTGTTGCAACAAAATGAACACTTGTCAAAGGAAATTGGAGAAATTTTTAATGGAAATGGCGCCGGAAGACGAAGGCCACCACCAGCATCAGCCCAATCGATTGGGCGAAATGGCGTATCGCAACATGAAGGAGCGACTGATCCGAGGGGCTTTCTCGCCTGGAGACAAGCTCACAATTCGCGCGGTTTCGGAAATGCTCGATGTCAGCACGACGCCCGCTCGTGATGCCATCAACCGCCTGGTGATCGATGGGGCGCTCATTTACTCAGGGCCGAAAACCGTCATCGTTCCTCATTTAAGATTGTCGGATCTCGAGGAGATTACGCAGATGCGCCTCGCCCTGGAGGGTCTTGCGGCAGCGCTGTCCGTCAAGGCCGCAGGCGAGGCGACGATCGAAGAGCTCGAGCTACTTCAGGCGAAAATTGACGCCGCATTGGATGAGAAGCGGTATTTTGACGCCCTCTGGCATAACAAGGAGTTCCACTTCGCGATTTACCGTCTAAGCAGCATGCCCCATCTCTTGCAGGTGATCGAGACTCTGTGGTTACGGGTTGGGGCGTCATTTAATGGTCTCTACCCGGAATTTTCCGAGACGCGCTACGGTGCTCACAATCATCGTGCCGCGATAGAGGCGCTCGTTGACAAGGATGTCGCCGCTGCCCGCGCCGCCATCGAGAACGACATTCGCGATGGATTTCGCCAGATGAGAAAAATCTGCGCAGACGGCGATGAAAGGAATCTCTCCCACCGCTGAATAATTTATGTTGCACTTTCTTTCTCTCCATGTTTTTTTGTTGCAACAAAAATGTGAACGGGATGCGAACGCGCATCTCTGCATGGAGAGGGCAAGGCATGCTTCATCAGGATTTTCCATCATTTCGACGGGCGGCGCTTCGATCACGCTCGCAATATTTCTTCGAGCGAGGGCAGATCGTGTTTCCCGATGGAACCACGCGCGTCACCGTCGAGCGCGATCCTCTGCCGACCTACATTTCCCGTGGTGAGGGTGCCTATCTGGTCGACGTCGACGGCAATCGGCTCCTCGACCTCAATAACAATTTCACAACGCTGATCCATGGTCACGGTTACCTCCCCGTCGCCGACGCGATTGCAGATCTCCTGCGCAAAGGAACCTGCTTTTCCAATCCAACGGAGCACGAACTGGGATTGGCGGAATTGCTCGTGCAGCGCATTCCCGCGATCGAGCACATTCGCTTCGTCAATAGCGGCACCGAGGCCGTCATGTTCGCTATCAAGGCAGCCCGCGCCTTTACCGGGCGGTCGCGCATTGCCCGGGTCGAAGGCGCCTATCACGGCGCCTATGATTGGGCCGAGGTAAGCCAAGGCGCGTCGCCGGCGTCCTGGGGACCGGCAGACGCCCCTGCATCCACGACGTCTTATGCCGGGGCGCCCCAAAGTGTTGCCGAAGAGGTCGATGTGATCCGTTTCAATGATGTCGAAGGCCTGGAACGGAGATTGGCAATGTCGGGCGGCGATCTTGCCTGCATCCTCATTGATCCCATGCCGAGTAGGGCAGGTTTGCTCGCCCCTGAGCCAGCCTTCATCGAAGCCGTCTCCAATCTTGCCCGGCAACATGGCGTCCTCGTCGTAGCCGATGAGGTGCTGAATCTGCGGCAGGGATATCGCGGCGCATCGGCGCGCTTCGGGCTCGTGCCGGATCTTATTGCTGCCGGAAAGATCATCGGCGGCGGCTTTCCGGTCGGCGCGGTCGGTGGTCGCAAGGAGGTGATGGGGGTCTTCGCAAGCTTGGGCGCAAGGCCAGCGCTGCCACAGGGCGGGACCTTTTCGGCCAATCCGGTTTCAATGGTTGCAGGAAGGGTGGCTATGGAGGCACTGACCTCGGCAAGCTTCGAGCGTCTTGATGAAATGGGTGCACGTGTGCGCGACGGCCTTTCTGCCGCGATCATGCGTCATGACGCACCGTTTATCGTCACCGGTTCGGCTTCGCTTTTTCGTATCCACCCCAAACGACAAACGCCCCGTGAGTATCGGCAGGCCTTCCCGACACCGGAACAGAACAGTTGGATGACCAATCTGACAAGCCATTTCCGTCAGCTCGATATCCTCTTGCCGTTTGGGGCGGCCGCCTGCCTCTCCACGGCAATGACGAATACCGATCTTGATTTGATCGTCGAAGCCTTCGGCGATTTCCTCGAAACCCACGAAGCCGATTTTGCTGGAGCAACCGCATGACCACGAAGTCCTTAGAAACTGTCGCCGAATGCCTGGCTCGCTCGCTGGTGCGCCACGACGTCACCCATATATTCGCCCAGAGCCTACCATCAGCGCTCATCCTGGCCGCTGAAGCGGCAGGCATTCGCCAGGTCGCTTACCGGCAGGAGAATATGGGCGGCGCCATGGCCGATGGCTATGCTCGACGATCCGGAAAGATCGGTGTGGTGGCTGCCCAGAATGGTCCGGCCGCCACGCTGCTGGTTCCTCCCATGGCCGAAGCGCTAAAGGCGAGCGTTCCGATCGTAGCACTTGTGCAGGAGGTCGAGCGCGATCAGATGGATCGGAACGCGTTCCAGGAGCTCGACCATATCGCGCTCTTCCAATCCTGCACGAAATGGGCGCGCAGGGTCATGGTTCCGGAGCGAATCGAGGACTATGTTGATGCCGCCTTCACTGCTGCTGCCTCTGGTCGACCCGGGCCAGTCGCGTTGCTGTTGCCTGCCGATTTGCTGCGCTCGGAGCTTACCGTCAAAACGCCATCCCGCTCTCTCAATCTCGGCTATTGGCCGCTTGATCGATCGTCCCCTGATCGCACGACTTTGCAAAGAGCAGCGGAGTTAATCGCGAATGCCCACAATCCCATTGTAATCGCGGGCGGCGGTGTCCTCGGCAGCGATGCCTGCCATGAACTGGCCACGTTGCAGGATCTGGCTGTACTCCCAGTCTTAACAACCAACATGGGCAAGGGCGCGGCTAATGAATATCATCCGCTTTCGGCCGGCGTCCTAGGATCACTCGTGGGTCCGCGGTCACTCGGGCGCCATACGGCTGCTCTGGTCGGTGACGCAGACCTTGTCATTCTGATTGGAACGCGAACCAATCAGAATGGCACGGATAGCTGGCGGCAAATTCCTGCCGGTGCTCAGGTGATCCACATTGATGTCGACCCTCAGGAAATCGGCCGCAATTATCAGGCGCTGCGCCTGGTCGGGGATGCGCGTGAGACACTCAGAGAGCTTGTTCATGTCCTAAGCGCGCAAGATCTATCCCAACGGCGCGACCAACGGGCTGCTGTTACCAGCCGCATAGCCGAGTGCTGGCGGCAGTTCGATGAGGATCGGCATCAGCTGGTGCGTGCTACAGCGTCGCCGATCCGCCCAGAACGCATCATGGCAGAACTGCAGGCGTCATTGACGCCGCAGACGACGGTCGTTGCCGATGCAAGCTACTCATCGATGTGGGTCGTCGGCCAGTTGCGATCGCTTACTTCTGGAATGCGGTTCCTGACGCCGCGCGGTCTTGCGGGGCTGGGGTGGGGTCTGCCTCTGGCTCTTGGCGCAAAGGCAGCTAGACCCGAGCATCCGGTGGTCGCCATTGTTGGAGATGGCGGGTTCGCCCATAGCTGGGCCGAGATGGAAACCATGGTTCGCTCCGATCTTCCCGTCACCATTATCCTTCTCAACAACGGTATCCTCGGTTTCCAGCGGGATGCCGAGACCGTAAAGTTCGGGCGCTTCACATCGGCGTGCCATTTTGCGCCTGTCGATCACATGCGGATCGCTCAAGCTTGCGGGTGCCCGGCAGTGCGCGTTGAGGATCCAGCCGAGCTCACGGCTCATCTACAGGATGGACTGGCAGGTAAGGGGCCGCTGTTTATCGAGGTCATGACAGATCCTGAGGCTCATCCAGCCTTGTCCTTGTTTGCCGGCTTGAATGAGGCGGCATGATGCCTAAGCCGTCTCGCATCGCCGTCGTGACAGGAGGGACGAGCGGTATCGGATTGGCGACGGCGCGAAAGCTATTGGCGGCGGGGCATCGTGTCGCCGTCTTCAGTCACAGCGCTAAAACTGTGACTGACGCAACTGCCCTGCTGTCCGCGGAGTTCGGATCTGGACAGGTCTTGGGCCGAGTTGTCGACCTGTCGGATCCTATCGCTGTTGCCAATTTCTTCGAAGAGCTTTCATCGACCTGGGGAGATGCCGAAATTCTCGTCTGCAATGCCGGGATATCGCCCAAAGGCCTAGCTGGTCCTCGGCGGTTCGAGGACATTGGGCTGGAAGAATGGAACGAAGTGCTGGCCGTGAATCTGACCGGCACCATGCTATGTTGTCAGGCGGTCGTCAGGGGTATGCGACAGGCGGGATTCGGACGCATCATCTTGATCGGATCGCTCGCTGGGCGCACACGCCCCCGCATCGCCGGTGGCGCTTACGCCGCCAGCAAGGCAGCGCTGGCTGGTCTTATGCGCACGCTTGTCGGATCGTGCGGTCCTTTCGGCATAACCGTTAACCTCGTGGCGCCTGGCAGGATCTTGACGCCCTTGACTGGCGATCCCAATACGCCAGCCAATCGGGACGCGGTTGCACGCATTCCTTCCGCCAGATTGGGAACGCCGGAGGACATCGCTGCTGCCGTTGCCTTCCTGGCGTCGGAGGAGGCAGGTTTCGTTAATGGCGCTATCCTCGATATCAACGGGGGCGAATATGCGCCAGCCTAGAGCCGTCACACGGTCCGGCGCGTCCAGCTTCAAGCGCTCTGATGCGGTAGCGAAGCTCGAGGTGGCGACCTGCAACGAGGTCATTATGTGGACCTCAGATGCAGAGCTGTTCCTGCCGTTTAGCTATATTCTGAAGGCGGAAGGCTTTATCCCCTCTTTGGCTTGCACCGCCAACGATGTTTTAGCTTCATGCTCGAAGCGCCTGCCGTGCGCAGTCCTTTTCGATTGCACCCACGAAATCCAAGATGCCGTTTCCATATGTGGCGAAATCAGGCGATCCACCACACCTGACAACGAGGTCCGCGTGATTGCGCTCATACGAAGCGAAGCGCAGCCGCTTCATCTCGCCTTGTTGCAAGCCGGTGTTGATGACTGCCTGTTCAGGCCGCTTTCACCGGAGAAGTTGCTGACATCTCTCATGCAGGTGGCGGGACAGGCCATGGAGACGGCCAACTCAAAAATGGTTGCGTCGCTAGCTGTTGCCGACCTGGAAATCGACGTCGACAGTCGCCGAATACACTGCAACGGTCGCGACTTTGCGCTGCCACCAATCGAGTTCAATATTCTACATCATCTGATGAGGAGGGAGGGACAGCTCTGCAGCCGTTCCGAACTGATTGCTTCGGCTTGGCCGGCTTCCGCCGAAGTCTCGCCGCGAACGGTGGACGTTCACATTGGCCGCTTGCGCAAGGTGCTGGGAGAGTTGCCCGGATGTGATGCTGCCATTCGCACCGTCCATGCAGCGGGCTATGTGTTCAAGCCCCGGGGATTGCGAAAGAGTGGGGCAAGCACATAAGCATAGCCGCTTTTGTGGACGTTTCCGGGTTTTAATTGCTTAATTTAATTCAGTCTGGTTCGGCCGTTATGACGAACCATTACCGCGCCTGAAAGCTCCTAAGCTTCTCGAAAATCTCCGGCGCGATCTCAAACTGACGGGCCTTGCCGCGCCCCATGGAATTCTTCACGAAGGTCTCCGTCAGGATCCCGCGTTTCACCAACGGCTCAATTGTCTCCGTCACGCCCATGCGTGTGAGCTTCGTAATTTCGACTATATTTGAGATAGTTAGTGCCTGGTGAGCTTGGTTCATGATGTAAAGAACACTCATCATGCCAACCTGTTTCAACCGGGACTGCGGTGTCTCGCCCTCCTGCGGATGATCCATGATCTCATGCAGGATGAAGGCTGCAAACGAAAGACTGTGCCACTGCGTGGTTAGGGTACTTGTCATCTTTTTAACTGCATTATATAAATTAGTATAAATTACGAACGGCGCCTGATTCGCCGCCGGACGGATCGTTTGATATCGCCACATTGAAGGATCATGCTGATGAAACGCCTTCTGGTTGGAACAATCTTCGCCACTGCCGGCTGCATCCCTTTGTACCTCATTTCCGAGCGGCATGCGCGCGCCGATGATTGGGGATGTCAGGTTATCCTGTGCCTTTCCAATCCGGGTGGGCCCACACAATATGCCGCCTGCCGTCCGCCGATCAGCAAGCTCTGGCAGGCGCTTGCCAAGGGGCATTCCTTTCCCACCTGCAGCGGTGTCGGCTTCCGGGCATCGCGTCCTGGTTACGAGCCCTATTTCTGCAGTGACAGCTATCGCCTGACGACACGCTATGGCGAGCGCGGTCAACAGCAGACCTGCGTTTCGCGAACCCTTTCCAAAGTTGACGGCGGCTATTGCGCCTCCGGTCGTAATAGTGGCGCAAGAGACGATGGGTTGGTGATATCGGCGCGCTGGCAGCGGGACGGCCGGCAGATACAGTGCATGGGCTATCCGACGGCGCGGCCGAATATGCGATCCGAGCCCCATTATGTCGATGTGACCATCGACGGCGTTGGAAGCCAGCGGGTGTGGTACTGATCATGGCCGTCTCCTTCATCGATCTTGCCCAGACCTGTGCGCCGGCGATTGCGATCGAAACGCTTGCAGCGGTTGTTAGTCTCGAAAGCCAGTTCCAGCCTTTTGATATTCGCGTGCGAGGAAGTTCATCTCTTCATGAACAGCCGAAGAGCAAGGCCGATGCGGTCGAAACCGCAACGGTGCTGATGGCGGAACATAAAGATGTCCAGCTAGGGCTTGGCGGCATTGGCATCGCCGAATTGCGCAAGTTTGATCTGAGCATCGCGGACGCCTTCGACCCATGCCTCAACCTCAAAGCAACGGCGACACTGCTCGATGGTTATTATCGTCTGGCCGTGCGCGCCGGCGCCACACCGCAGCAGGCTGAGCGCGTGATGCTGCAATCCTACTACGGGCGCTCCGATCCTTCGGTCGGAAAGATGGCCCAGTATGACGATCTTGTCCAAGGCGAGGCCAAACGGCTTTCGAAGACGCTGTCCGCCATAGCGATAGGGCCGAGTATCGAGCGGCCGACAGTACCCGAATCCCCCGCCGGTGATCCGACCTTGAACCATGAGGAAGGGCCATTGCCCCAACGGTCGGCGAAACCACCGTCTTGGGACGTCTTCCATGCGGCGCGGCAATCATCCGCGCTGGTCTTCCAAAATGATCACCCGGAGCAGTCTGAATGATGTCGAGGATCAATATTCGTGCATTTGGTATCACCGTTGCGATGGCAACCGGCCTTTCGATCGCCATGATCGAGCCAGCCTTCGCGCAGAGCGCCGGCGGGATCGAGACGGTTCTGCAGAATATCGTCACCTTGCTCACGGGTAACGTCGCCAAGCTCTTGGCAACGATCGCCGTCATCATTGTCGGGATTGCCTGGATGTTCGGCTATCTCGATCTTCGCAAGGCCGCCTATGTCGTGCTTGGTATCGGCATTCTCTTTGGCGCCTCGCAGATCGTCAGCACGATTTCCGGGGGCTGAAGATGATGCTGGGGAAGGTTTCGCTTGAGGAAGATACCTTGTTCCTGGCCTGCACCCGGCCGGCGATGATCGCCGGGGTGACGATGGAGGCCATGGGCGTCAACATTATACTGACGACGATCCTCTACATTGTAGCTGGCTCGATTGCCTATGGGCTTGTCGGTGTGGTCTTTCATTTCATTTTTCGCTCGCTCGTCAAGCATGACCACAACATGTTCCGTATTCTGCTGGCCTGGATCGAAACCCGTGGTCGTTCGCGCAACGGCGCCTATTGGCGTGGTGCTTCGCTGACGCCGTTGAGGCTAGTGCGACACTATGACGAAAGGGACCTTGGCCATGCCTAATGTGTCCCGTCTCAAATCCCGTGAACTCGAGCCGGAAACCTTCATCCCCTATGTCCGGCACGTGGACGAGACCGTGATCGCACTCGATTCCAGGGCGTTGCTAACGATGATCGCCGTGGAGGGCGTATCGTTCGAGACGATCGATCCTATCGATTTGAACAGCCTGCAGCGCGATCTCAACACGCTCTACCGCAACATTGCGGACGAGCGTCTAGCAATCTGGACCCACCTCATCCGCCGCCGCGATAACACTTATCCCGACGGCGAGTTCGCCAATTCCTTCTCGGCAACGTTGAATGGCAAATATCGCGAGCGGATGATAAGCGAGGACCTGTTTCGTAACGATCTCTATCTCACCCTGCTTTGGCATCCCGGACGCGATCCGGCTGAACGGCTCGCAAATCTGCTGTCACGGCTTCGCAAGGCCCAACGAGCCGCAGTCGAGCTCGATGAGGACAGTCTCAAGCATCTGCGGGACAAGGTAACCGATGTCATTGCGGGACTGAGACGCTTCGGCCCCCGTGTGCTGTCGCTCTACGATCAGAATGGTATCTTGTTTTCCGAACCGAGCGAGGTGCTGCATCAGTTGATCGGCGGCCGTCGAGAACCCATACCATTGACGGAAGGCAGGATCTCCTCGGCGATCTATTCTGATCGTGTGATCTTCGGCCGCGAGACCGTCGAGATCCGCGATGAAGGGACAAGCCGTTACGCCGGCATGTTCGGGTTCAAGGAATATCCGGCGCGAACGCGCGGCGGTATGCTGGACGGCATTCTGACGGCACCTTTCGAACTAATCCTCACTCAGTCCTTCGCGTTCAGGTCCAAAACCGATGCCCGCGCCATCATGGGCCGCAAGCAGAACCAAATGGTGAGTGCTGTCGACAAGGCGGCCTCCCAGATTGAAGAGCTTGATGCGGCAATGGACGAGCTGGAATCGAACCGTTTCGTGCTCGGCGAGCACCATCTGACCCTCGGGGTCTTCGCTTCATCTGTCAAAGATCTTGCTGACAATCTCGCCAAGGCGCGCTCGCATCTGACCAATGGTGGCGCTGTCGTGGCGCGCGAGGATCTAGGGCTCGAAGCTGCATGGTGGGCACAATTGCCCGGTAATTTTCGGTATCGGGCTCGTTCCGGCGCGATCACCTCGCGGAATTTTGCAGCACTTTCTCCGTTTCATTCCTACCCCATGGGTAAGAAGGACGGCAACGAATGGGGACCAGCCGTCGCCATGCTGAAGACGGCGTCGGGCTCGCCGTTCTATTTCAATTTCCACTATGGCGATCTCGGCAACACCTTCGTCTGCGGTCCGTCGGGTGCCGGCAAGACCGTACTTCTCAATTTCATGCTGTCGCAACTCGAAAAGCATGACCCGCACATGGTCTTCTTCGACAAGGATCGCGGCGCCGACCTCTTCGTCCGGGCTGCCGGCGGCACCTATTTGCCGCTGAAGAATGGGCTTCCGACCGGATGTGCACCGCTGAAAGCCTTAGAGCCGACACCGGAGAACAAGATTTTCCTTGCACGATTTATCGCCAAGTTAGCCGGTACGGCGGTGCGTGATTTTTCGGTCAGCGATGTCAGCGATATCGCGCTGGCGATCGATGGTCTTGCCGATCTGCCGAAAGAACAACGCACGATCGGCGCTTTGCGCACCTTTCTCAACAATACCGATCCGGAGGGGATCGCCGCGCGCCTACGTCGGTGGGAAAGAGGCGGGCCGCTTGGTTGGGTCTTCGACAACGAGGCCGATGAGATCGGTATCGGCGCAAAATTTCTCGGCTATGACATGACCGATTTTCTCGACAATGAGGAAATCCGCAATCCCTTGATGTCTTATCTTTTCTATCGGGTCGAACGGTTGATCGATGGCCGACGCATCATCATCGTTATCGACGAGTTCTGGAAGGCGCTGCAGGACGAGAGCTTTCTTGATCTTGCCCAGAATAAGCTCAAGACCATTCGCAAGCAGAACGGCTTGATGCTCTTTGCCACGCAAAGCCCGCGAGACGCCATCAACTCACCGATCGCGCATACAATCATCGAGCAGTGCCCAACACAGGTTTTCCTGCCGAATTCCCGTGGTGATCGAGACGATTATGTCGGTGGCTTCAAGCTCACCGAACGCGAATTCGAGCTGGTTGCCCGCGAGCTCTCCGCCGAAAGCCGGCGCTTTATCGTTAAGCAGGGTCACAACAGCGTTGTCGCCGAGCTCAATCTCAACGGTTTCGGCGATGAGCTCGCAATCCTCTCCGGGCGAACAGCAAACGTGGAACTTGCCGAGGCGATCCGGGCGGAGCTTGGCGATAACCGGGACGAATGGCTGCGGATATTCCAACAGACAAGGAGTGCAAGCTGATGGCGCAGAGCAGAATGATTCCCATGACAGCGATAGTACTGTTCCTTTCTTCGTACGCCGCCGACGCACAGGGTATCCCTGTTATCGACCAGACGGCGATTGCCAAGCAGATCGAAAGCATAACCCAACTGAAGTCTCAGCTTGATGCGCTGAACCAGCAACTCCAGCAGGCCCAGCAGCTCTACGGTTCGCTAAATAAGCTGACCAATATGGCCGACGTCGCCAGCCTGTTGAACGATCCGGCGATCCGCAAGGCATTGCCAGGGGACTTTTCTACCGTCGAAAGCCTGCTCAAGGGCTCAGCTTCAGGCACGCTTGGCGACGCCGCCTCAAAATTCTTGACCGATAATTCAACCTACAAAACGAGCGCCAATGACTTTTATGCTCAGGAACTGTCGCGTCTTCAGAACAAGAATGCAGGGCAGATGAGCCTCGGCCAGCAGATCTACGATACCGCGACCAAGCGGATCGACGGGATTGATCAATTACGCCGGCAAATCTCATCGGCGAGCGACGCCAAGGACATTGCCGATCTGCAGGCGCGGCTGCAGGCCGAAACGGCTTTTCTTCAGACCGATATGCTCAGAATGCAGGGGTTGCAGATGGTGCAGCAGGCCCAGGTTCAGGTCGATGAACAGCGCAGAGCCGAGGATTGGCGCAAACGTATGGATGCGATGGGAGCGGCCCTTCAATGAAGTTTCTTGTTCTCCTCACACTCGGTGTCTCTTTGTTCGGCTGCTCGAAGCAGCCCGAGCGTACCTATTCGGTCGATGACTTAATGGCCAACCAGACGCTGCTGTCGGATCTCATTGCCAAATGCAAAAGCAATCCCGGCGAATTGCGAGCGACGCCGAATTGCGTGAATGCCGAGGCGGCTGATTGGAAATCGCGCATGGAACGCATGGGCAAAGCACTCGGAGGCTGAGACATGTATCAGATCTTTGCCTTCGTCGATGGGCAGTTCAAGGCGCCGCTGGAGAATTTCATATCGTCAGGTACGTCGAATATCGCCAGCTGGGTCACGGGGCCATTGACGGCGGCATTGACCCTTTATGTCATCCTCTACGGCTTCCTAATCCTGCGTGGATCAGTCCATGAACCGATCATGGATTTCGCCTTTCGGGCCATGAAGCTTGCCGTCATCCTGACGCTGGTCACGAATGCTGGCGAGTACCAGACTTATGTCGGCGGCATCTTCTTCGACACATTGCCCAGGGAGATCTCACAGGCGTTGAACTCCGGCACGACACCAAGTGCCTCGACCTTCGACAGCCTGTTGGATAAAGGCCAGAAATGCGCGAAAGAGATCTGGTCGCGCGCCTCATGGGGTGTCGATATCGTTACAGGTCTCGGTGGCATGCTGGTCATCCTAGCAAGCTTCGTGGTTGCCGCGATCGGTTATATCGTTTCGCTCTATGCCCGTCTCGCACTGGCGATCGTGCTCGCTATCGGCCCGATTTTCATAGCGCTCGCCATGTTTCGCTCGACACGCCGCTTTACCGAAGCCTGGATCGGGCAACTCGCCAACTTCGTGATCCTGCAGGTACTGGTCGTGGCGGTTGGCTCTCTGCTTATTACCTGTATCGATTCCACCTTCACAGTGATCGAGAGCTACAGCGACGTACTGATGCGACCGGTTGCGCTCGGTGCCATTTGCCTTGCCTCCCTTTACGTCTTTTACCAGCTTCCAGGCATCGCCTCGGCACTTGCCGCGGGCGGGGCATCTCTCACCTACGGCTATGGCGCGGCACGCGACGCGCATGAAGGCACGCTCGCCCGAGGGGCCACCTATATGGCGCGAGCGACTGGTCGGGGTGCACGGGCCATTGGCCGTAGCTTTCGTTCCGAAAGAACCGGCTGATGTGGAACTTCAAACAAACACCAAGATGGCTGGTTCACGATGATCCGAATATTCGTGCTTTTTTGTGTGGTATCAACGCTCGGCGGCTGCGCGTCCCATTCCTATCCCCTACCCAAATGCGACGGCTATTCGCGCCGGCCGCTCAATCGCGCCATGTGGCAAAGGGACGGCGACAGCCGGTCGACGCCGCAACCTCCTCACTCCTCATCGGCACAGTCCGGTGGCAAGCCGCTTGCCTATGTTGAGGTGAAGCCGGATATGGTTCCCGCTGCCTTCGCGCATTTTGATGTCGGCCACTCCTATCGCCGATGCGGAGGGCCGCGGTGATGGTAACGACGGACAGTCTCAAGGATTACTTCGACAAGGCCAGGCGCTTCGATCAGGACCGCATGATCCAGATGGAACGTTCGGCTCGGATTGCCTGGTTCATAGCCACCGGAGCTGGCATTCTCGCGGCGATTTCGATCGTCGCCATCGCAGGCTTGACACCGCTAAAGACGGTCGAGCCTTTTGTCGTAAGAGTCGACAATTCCACCGGTATTGTCGATGTCGTTTCGGCACTCACCTCCACTGCTGGCACCTACGACGAAGCTGTGACCAAATATTTCGCCGCCCGCTATGTTCGCGCCCGCGAGGGTTATGTCTGGAGCGAGGCGGAGGAGAATTTTCGCACGGTCTCGCTGCTCTCAACGGCGCCGGAACAGACCCGCTTTGCCGCGATTTATCGCGGTGGCAATCCGGATTCCCCGCAAAATATCTATGGTCGCGGTGCCACATCGCGGATCAACATCGTTTCCATCTCCCTGATCAACGCCAATGTCCTGTCTGTTCGCTATATGCGTACCATCACTCGCGGAGACGAGACCCACACGACCCATTGGGTGGCAACGCTTACCTTCTCCTATGTGAATGCTCCAATGTCCTCGACCGATCGGCTGATAAATCCGCTCGGCTTCGCCGTCAGCGACTATCGATCCGATCCGGAGGCCATCAATTGAAACATCTGAAACATCATTGTTTGATCGCCCTGCTCCTGATTGCTGGCTGGCCATCGGCAGCCCTTGCGCTGGAAACGCCGCGCGGCGCATCCCAGGACAGTCGGGTCCGCTTCGTCGACTATCAGCCCTACAATATCACCAGGATCGTGGGCTCGCTGCGTTCCTCCGTCCAGGTGGAGTTTGCCGCCGACGAGGAAATCGCCCATGTGGCGCTTGGTAACACGGTCGCATGGGAAGTGGCGCCGGCCGGCAATATCCTCTTCCTGAAGGCGCGAGAGAACCAGCCGGTCACGAACATCTCCGTGGTCACGACACGTCGTGATGGTTCGACGCGCAGTTACCAGATGGAGTTGACGGTCCGTGACGGTCCGGTTGCCCTCGGCCAGGACACTTACTTCTATGTCAAATATCGCTATCCGGCCGATGATGCGGAACGCCGTCGTCAGGAGGCGCTCGCGCGAACCCAGGCAGCACAAGCCGGACAAGCCGACACAGTGCTGGCTTTGCACGAGCAATATGGACCGCGCAACTGGCGTTATTCGGCGCAGGGATCAGGGGCCTTGGAACCGAACGCTGTTTATGACAACGGCAAGATCACGACCATCGCCTTCTCCGGCAATCAGGAAATCCCGGCAATCTATATGGAAAACTCCGACGGCACCGAAAGCCTGGTACCCAAGTCGGTTTCCGGTGATCTCGTGCTCGTTCACGCGATCGGCCGCAAATTCATTCTGCGGCGGGGAGGAGACGTGCTCTGCATCTTCAACGAAGCCTACGATCCGATGGGCATCGATCCCAATACCAATACGACATCACCTTCGGTGGAGCGCGTCATGAAAGCGCAGACGGCTGGTACTGCAACAGGAGGAATCCATGGCGGATGAGGTGGAAGACCGTATCCCAGGTGAGCGCGCCGAGACCGATGCCAACCCGCGAACTGAGGCCCGTCCATTCCTGAAGCGCGGTGCCGTGGTTCTGGCGATGGTCGCTTTCGTTGGGTTTTCGCTGTGGTCGATGCGTGACCGGCAAAAGACGGAGACGACAAAGCCCGACCAGATAGTTATTCGCCAGACGGCTGACTTCGAGCCGGCGAAGGAAGAGGTAAAGCCGGCCACACCCCTTCCCGAGGCGCTGCTACCGACGCCCGCGCCAAAGGAGCAGGTCACACCCGCTGAGGACACTTTGCTAGACTCTGCCCGTCGTGCGCCGGTGATGGCCTACAATAGTCAGTCGTCCTCATCGCAACGCCGCGACCCAGCAACTGCCGTGTCGCAAGACCCCGGCTCCAATTATCTCCCTGTTCAAGGCAGCTTTGGGGGCGCCCAATCTGAAACCGAGGATCAGCGTTTCGACAGGATGTTGGCGCCGACCCATCTGGAGGGATCACGCGCCGGCACGCTCGGCAATCGCGACTTCGTTGTGGCGATGGGAACTTCCATTCCCTGTGTGCTGGAGACGGCGCTCGCCTCCGACCAGCCGGGCTTCGCCAGCTGCGTCATCAACCGCGATGTGCTTTCCGACAACGGCCGCGTGGTCCTGATGGAGAAAGGAACTCAGATCGTCGGAGAATATCGAGGCGGCTTGAACCGGGGCCAGAAGCGTCTATTCGTGCTTTGGAACCGGGCAAAGACGCCAGAAGGTGTGATTATTACACTCGCCTCACCCGCGACCGACGCACTCGGGCGGGCGGGCATGGATGGTTATGTCGACACGCATTGGTGGGAGCGCTTCGGCAGCGCCATCCTGCTCTCCATTGTCGGCGACGCGACGACCTATGCCGGCAGCCGGCTGCAGGATAGTGACGTTCAAGCGCAGAATACGACGACTTCTGGCCAGCAGGCAGCAGCGATCGCCGTCGAGCAATCCATCAATATTGTGCCGACATTGACAAAGCATCAAGGCGAACTCGTCTCGATTTTTGTCGCCCGCGATCTCGATTTTTCCGATGTCTATAGCCTGCGTGTCACCGAGCCCCGCAACAGGATCCTCGATCGGGCGATATTGGGGGATTTCAGGCCTCGATCGAGGCTCGTGGCGAAGTAGGGCGCAAGATGGCGGAAGCTTCAGATGCTGGCGTCGTGCGTGAATTGCTTTCGCCACTGTCTCGCTTCCTGAAGGATACCTCGCTCTATGAGATCGTCGTCAACCGCCCGGGTGAAGTCCTGACCGAGGGAACGGAAGGATGGCGGCATCATGCACTGCCGGATCTTAGCTTCGAGAAGCTCATGCGTCTGGCCCGAGCCATTGCAAGCTATTCGAACCAGGCAATCGACGAGGCCCGGCCGGTCTTGTCGGCCTCTTTGCCAGATGAAGAGCGGATCCAGATCGTTGTTCCGCCGGCAACGACCAAGGGCACGGTCAGCATCACAATCAGAAAGCCGTCGTCAGTGTCGCTGACGTTGGATGATCTCGAAAAGGTAGGATTATTTTCCAATGTCTCCTCGCCGAACCGTCATAGCGAATCCTCCAATACGAGGTTGGGCAACATCCTCAAGGCGGGCAATTACGCGACGTTTCTGCGTGCGGCGGTTCTTGCGCGCAAAAACATCATCATCTCGGGCGCGACCGGATCGGGCAAGACCACCCTGTCGAAGGCATTGATCCGGCATATCCCGGAGCATGAGCGGATAATCTCGATCGAGGATACGCCGGAGCTGGTCATCTCGCAGCCCAATCATGTCAGGCTTTTCTATTCGAAAGGAGGGCAGGGGCTGGCGAAAATCAGCGCGAAAGATTTGCTCGAATCGTGCCTCAGGATGCGCCCCGATCGCATTCTTCTACAGGAGCTGCGCGACGGCTCGGCCTTCTACTACATCCGCAATGTCAATTCAGGACACCCTGGATCGATCACAACGGTGCATGCCGATTCGGCGGCGCTGGCATTCGAGCAACTGACGTTGCTCGTAAAAGAGTCGGAAGGTGGTCGTGACCTTGAGCGCAGCGATATTCGTGGTTTGCTCAACGTCGCGATCGATATCATCGTCCAGTGCAAGCGGATCGACGGGCGGTTTCGGGTGAGCGAGATTTATTTCAAGCCGTGATCGAGCGGAGAAATGATTGGTTCCTGCATTTTGGTTGTTCGCTTCAGCCGAGGTTCCTTGTAAACGGAAAACAGATCTTGCCTGTGTTACCGGTGCTTCGTCTTCCTCGGCTTCGGGCGAACGGCCTCGTTCATCGGAAAATTGGGCCGGGAAATGGCCGATGTGAATGCGAAATGCGGGGTACGTGAGCGCTCTCCAGGGCCGCATGTGAATCGGCGAGGCGTTCCGAGGCCGATCGGCACGACAACCCACTGACATCATTGATCTCGGCGGGGTCATTCCATCTTGCCGATTTACAGTTAAAAATGGATCGACTTGGCGATGTGATGAAGACATGCACAATTTTGCTTTCGCGTCGCTCCGGGAATATCCCTCTATCGAGGACCAGCCAGGTCAGTTCCAGTAACCAATGAGCGAAGGTTCAGCAGCGCCTACATGGCCTCCCGACGCCCTCACGCTGCAATTTGGCGTGCCATCTATATTGGGCTCGGTTTCAATCAGCCGCCAAGAAAATTTCAATTGGTCATTCATTGACTTTCAATTAGTCATCGACATAGTTTCAAACGGTCATCAAAGGAATGAAGTTATGCCGCTGTATCCAAGGCTCGTTGAGCAACGTGTTGCCGACGCGATGTCAGACACGCGAGTCGTCCTGATCGTGGGTCCCCGACAATCCGGGAAAACGACGCTGGCCAAGAAAATGGCCAACGAGGGGATGCAGTATTACACGCTGGACAATGCCACGACGCTCGACGCCGCGCGGCGGGATCCAGTTGGTTTTGTAAGAGGAATGGATCGCGCCATTCTCGACGAAATTCAGCGCGCTCCCGAGCTGTTGTTGGCCATCAAGGAAAGCGTGGACACCGACGAGCGTCCAGGGCGCTTCCTCCTGACCGGTTCAGCCAATCTCATGACGCTGCCACGCGTGGCAGACTCGCTCGCTGGGCGTATGGAGGTCGTCCGATTGCTGCCACTTGCTCAAACCGAAATCAGGGCGGCGGGGGGTACCTTCCTACACGATGCCTTTCAAAACAATGCGAAGGCCGGAGAACCGATCGTCGGAGATGACCTGATAGCTGCCGTTCTGGCAGGCGGGTATCCCGAGGCATTGGCCCGCAAAACCTTGAGTCGCAGACAAGACTGGTATGCGGACTATATCCAGGCGATCGTTCAACGCGACGTCCGCGATGTCGCGCAAATCGAGCAGATGGCGCAGATGCCGCGCCTGCTACGCATTCTGGCAGAGCATTCGGGACAACTCGTGAACTATTCCGGAATTGGCGCTGCCATCGGGATGAACCACATCACGACGCAAAAATACGTTGGCATATTCGAGAGCCTGTTCCTCGCCAGAACAATCCAACCCTGGTTTTCAAACAAACTGAAGCGTCTGACCAAGACCCCCAAAATACATTTCCTCGATTCTGGTCTTCTCGCCTCCCTTCGTGACCTCTCCCTCGATCGGCTCCGGGACGACAGGGGACAGTTCGGGGCGTTGCTGGAGACTTTCGTTTTTGGCGAGATCCTTAAACTCGCCAGCAGCGGACATACCCGCTTCGAGTTTTCGCACTTTCGTGACAAGCAGCAGAACGAAGTCGATATCGTCATCGAAGACAGAAGAGGCAGGGTTGTCGGTATCGAGATAAAGGCTGCGGCATCCGTCTCGACTTCCGATTTTTCCGGATTGCGAATGTTGGCCGAAGCATGTGGAGAGAGGTTTGTTTCAGGCATTGTTCTGTACGACCATGACAAGGTGATCCCGTTTGGGGAACGCCTTTCCGCCGTGCCAATTTCGGCATTGTGGCGTTAATGCGTGGGAATTTCTCTTCAGTATCCGGACTCGAGCATTTTTGAAACTTCGACGGTTTCGATAAATTGGTCCCCGATTCGAATCCTATCACATCAATAGATCCGATTTTTCTGTGTGAGTGGTGATCTTTAGTGGCGTTGGGGCCGTGCGAAAATAACAAGCTGGGTCTCCGACCCACATCGGTCTCTTTGAAAAATCTTGTATTTGTGCCCTCATGGCACTCATTTCACAGGATTTGCAAAGCGTCCTGGCGCATCTCTTCGAACGAGACCGGCGATGACAGCTATCGGATCTCGATTGCGGTGGCCGGCTTTGCCCAGGACGATCTCGACATCACCTTCCAGTCCAACCTTCTGACCGTCACCGGCAAGAAGCAGGAGAGTGCCAATGACGGCTACCTGCATCGCGGCATTGCTGGTCGGCCGTTCGAACACCGCTTCGAGCTAGCCGATCATGTCCGCGTGAACGGCGCCGATCTGCAAAACGGTCTCCTGTCGATCGACCTCGTGCGTGAGATCCCGGAGGCGTTGAAGCCGCGCAAGATCTCCATCCCGAGCGCCGCCGCAATGGCCTCTGCCGCTCCCGCGCAAATTGAAGCGCAGAAGGCAGCGTAACCCGCATTGTCCGCAGAGCAAGGGTGCCGTGCCTACGGCGCCCTCATTCCGGATTGGGAAGGAGAGAGCGATGAAACCCGATTTGTTCAGACAACCTGTTACCATCCTCGTCGGCCTTGGCTTTCCGGCTGAGGTCAACAGCGTCATGGATGCCTACCGGCATCTGGCGGAATGGCTGGCCTCATTGAGAGACGCTGCGCATTCGGTGGCGCTCAGGGCATGCAGTGCCGCGCTGCGCGGTGATATCGAGGCCGAGACCGCGCGCGGTCTCTTCGCTGCCTTTGCTGAGAAACACGATCTGATGGCGCCGGAAACCGACGTGATCGCCGCCTCCCGACGCCGGCACGACAAAGCCGCGGTGGGGTGTATATGAAATCGCGCCTAGCCAAATTGCGTGCCTGATCTGCAATGATCGGTTTGACGAACTTTGCCAACATCGCATAACCTGCTCCTAGTTTGGAGGCTCGAATGGCGACGATGAATGTATCTCTTCCCGATCCGATGAAAGATTGGGTCGAGGCGCAAGCAAAGACTGGGCGATATTCGAATGCCAGTGATTATGTCCGCGACTTGATTCGCCGGGACCAAGCTCGCACCGATAAGATTGCCGCCATGCAACGTTTTGTTGATGACGGTCTCAAAAGCGGCGTTGGTAGCCGGTCGAAGAATGAACTCTTTGCTGCGGCCGTCGAGCGCGGAGAAACAACGCGCGGCAACAGGTAATGCGTTTTAGCCTTTCAGTTGAAGCGGAAGAGGACATCATTGGGATCGCCGAACAAGGTATACGCATGTTCGGACCCCCCAGGCTAGGCGTTACCACGATGACTTGTTCGCTGTGCTTGATCTGATCGCTGCCAACCCGCGAATGGCTCGTGAGCGAGAAGAGATTTCGCCGCCGGTCAGAATTCATCCCTTCAAAGCCCATCTTATTGTCTATCGGATTGAGGAGGACGGAGCAATTTTCGTGATCCGAATACGCCATGGACATGAGGATTGGGTGGGCGATTCCGTTTAGGCCTCGCTGAGCGGACGAATAAGCATCATTGTGTGAGAGACATTAAAGCGTGGCTGTGACATGCATCCGATATGATCAGTCGTATCTAAGCGTTTTTCGATAAGGACGGACGTCGGCATGACAGCCAATCCCGCAAATCCAACGGTCTTCCAGGAGCGTATCGTGCCAACGGATACGGTTCTCGTTGGATATGCCGCTCTCGTCCAGAAGTATGGAATTGCGGCCCCAGTTCGTCTTCCTTCATGTGTTGCCAAGAGCTTCGTCTATGGCTCCAGGAGAGCACATGGGGATTGGACGATCTTCGACAAGCGCTTCACTCCGGAGGACACCTTCCGCTAGCTCGTTTGCCCCTTGAACTTCAACGGGAAGGCCGAAAATCTATTCGGGCATAATCTGGCGTTTAATCTGGTCGTCTCCGATAATCCGGTATAATCTGGCAAATAATCTGGTTGATCAATCAGGTTCAATCCGGTATTCAATCTGGTATGATCAATACAGGCACCATACAGATCACGCCTGAGATACTAACTCTCGTCGCTGAAATTGACAAGTTCAAGGGGGCATGGCGCGCGTTGGGTACGCTTGCGCCAGAGCGCTTGAAAGCGTTGCGAATGATCGCGACCATTGAAAGCATTGGCTCTTCGACCCGCTCCACACCACGGCTGTTCTTCGGCAGAAGCGGTTCGATAACGGCCCATTCTTCATCGCTTAATTCGTGACGGCGCATGGCAATCTCCTTTCAAAGAGATTGAATCATCCAATCACACCAAGGGAAACTTTTTATGGGGACGCGGCCTAATCGATTTCCGATGTAAGCGATTTTCGATATCATATCTCGAAAATAATCATCCTTCGATGATATAACTTGTTTTTCGATGAGGAAGGAAGTCGGCATAAGCAGAATGGCTCAAGCACAGGCTCGAGGATAAGCTTATGTCTAACGACTACCAATGCATCGCAGTGGTCGCCGGCAACCTCCTTCGAAGGCACTGGACCGAGCCGACTGCACGGGCGCAGTATTAACCGCTACAGGGATGCCTAAACTCGCCGTCGCTGCCTTCGCCGCAAGTCCGGCAAAGGATTCAATGTCTGTCACCTTCAGGTTACGAAAGTGGCTGCCGACAACCCATTCCGGTTGTTGCCAGCTATCGCAGCGCACTGTTCGGCGTTTAGGAAAGGCAGCCATTCGAGAGCCATCAGCTTGGGAAGCTCGGCTTAATGTCGAAGCCGCAAGCACTTAGCTGTAAGGCCCCAGCTGTTCACGCGGAAAAAAGTCGTTCTGTATCAATGGAAGTGCAAAACGGCGCGGCCTGCCGTGAATGCGCGTTGCCTTTGATTTTCCAATCGCCAGGTCCATCCTGTAGGGGTGTTTTACGTGCCCCCAACCTACGGCGTCGTCAGTACGTAGGCGATACGCCGAAAGAAATCCACGGTTCGGAAGATGTGTGCGGGTATGCGCCGCCAAGCCGGTGCCTTGGCCGC
>NZ_JACHZP010000011.1:0-229848 GCF_014193605.1 Rhizobium sp. BK312
CCGGCGAATACGGGTTATGCGGGGAATCTCGCAGGACAACCTTGCGCTTGAGGCCAATGTCGAGCGCTCCTATGTGGGCTATCTCGAACGCGGCAACAAGAACCCGACCGTCACGACCCTTGAGAAAATAGCGGAAGCGTTGTCTTGCGATATTTCTGAGTTCTTCGTTTCTATGGCCGACGATGTCGTCATCATGAAGCCGCTGAAGAGTGGACGGAAATCTTCGCGCGGCTGAGAGTGTCATCCTCGGAATAATATCGTGCAGTAATTGCCGCGTGCGGGAAAAATATCGCCAAGCTTGTCGGATAGTCTTTCGCTCGAACGTCATAGTGAAGCTCAGTGCTTGTGAGCTGGTCTTTTCTCTATTCCTCGAAGGCGTCTCGATGTCTCTTGATTCCCAAGCCGTTTCACCTGCCGACAATCTCCCGGCCCCAGAGGACCATGACGCCCGCAATAGGCTGGTTATCGGTCTTCTTCTGGTGTCGACCTTCGTGGTCATTCTCAATGAAACCATCATGGGCGTCGCCCTGCCGCACCTGATGGCCGATCTCAAGATTTCCGCGAATCGAGCGCAGTGGCTGACCACTGCCTTCATGCTGACGATGGCCGTCATCATTCCGGTGACAGGTTATCTGCTGCAACGGCTGAACACACGACCGGTATTCATCCTGGCCATGTCGCTGTTCAGCGGCGGTACACTGATTTCGGCGCTGGCGCCGGGCTTCACGATGCTCGTCATCGGCCGCATCGTGCAGGCTTCGGGCACCGCGATCATGATGCCACTCCTGATGACGACGATCATGCACCTGGTGCCGCCCCAATCGCGTGGGAAGACGATGGGCAATATCTCAATCGTCATCTCCGTGGCGCCCGCCATTGGGCCGACCATTTCCGGCCTTATCCTAAGCGCGCTCGATTGGCGCTGGCTGTTCCTGCTCGTCCTGCCAATCGCCCTGGCAGCGCTTGCGCTCGGCGCCTGGAAGATCAGCAACATCACGGAACCGAAAAAAGCGCCGATTGATGTCCTGTCCATTCCTCTCTCTGCCCTCGGTTTCGGCTGCTTCGTTTACGGCTTGAGCGGTTTGGGCGAGGCCGCGGTTCACACGCCGATCGTGTCCCCCTGGTTTCCGCTGATCGTGGGAGCTGCCGTCATCGCGATTTTCATCCTGCGGCAATTGCAGCTCCAAAGACATGATCAGGCCTTGCTGGATATGCGCACCCTGACGATAAAGGCATTCACCATTCCGGCGATGATGATGGCGATCCTGATGATGTCGATGTTCGGTGTCTTCATCCTGCTGCCGATCTATCTTCAGAACGTGCTGGGACTGACCACACTCGAGACAGGCCTCCTGCTCCTCCCCGGCGGCTTGATCATGGGGCTGTGCGCGCCAACGGTCGGCAGCCTGTTCGACAAGTATGGCCCAGTGCCGCTCGTCGTGCCAGGCGCGATCCTGTTTAGCCTGCTGATGTGGAGCTTGACGTTCATTCAACCGGGGACGTCATTCTGGTGGATGCTGATCGCCCATGTCATTCTCAGCATCGGTCTCGCCTTGATGTTCACACCCCTTTTCACTGCCAGCTTGGGCGCCCTTCCCTCGACCCTCTATTCTCACGGAAGCGCCATGATCGGTACCACGCAACAGGTAGCCGGTGCGGCCGGTACCGCGCTCTTCGTTGCCGTCATGACGATGACCGGTTCAAATGCTATGTCCGACGGCGTTACGGTTGCGGCAGCGACGACTGCCGGGATCCGGACAGCATTCTTCTGTGGCGCGATCATCTCCATAGCGGCGGTCATAATGGCCTTTTTCGTCAAAAAGCCGGCCGGTGGTGATCACGACCTCTAGGCCAATCGCCCTCCCATTCGAAGGGCTCATACTTTGTTTTTCTTATTCTCTTTGAGCACCATATCGACCCTGCGCATCAGGCTTTTCAACTCTGGCTCGCGGACATGAGCGGCGGCCTCATTGGGCGAGAACCACTGCAGCTGGCGCTGACCGCGCTCGGGAAAGCGCTCGACCAATTCGGCGACTTCAAGCAGATGGACCTGAACGACGGCGGGGACAGTATCGCCGGTATCGAGAGACTTCAAATAAGTGTAATAGCCAAAACTCTTCTTCCTGGCCTTTCCCTTAACGCCGGCCTCTTCCCAGGCCTCACGTTCGGCGACCTGATGCGGCAGCTTGCCAACGATCGGCCATCCCTTTGGAATGATCCACCGACGGCTGTCGCGCGAGGTGATCAGCAGGATTTCTACATCTTTCAGCACCGGCGAGCGCCTATAGCAGATCGCGGCATATTGCTCGATCGACCGACCGGTGAAGAGCTTTTCTGCCGCGTCCGCCAAACGGCTGAGATAGGTCTTTTTACTCATGTGCGGGCACTGCAACCGGTGGAGCCGGGCCTGGGGTCCGGCTTTGCAGGAGTTCGCCGCGCTCCTCCAGAACGGGATAGGCGGCAGCGGCGACCAGATGGGAATTGATCTGTTTGAGATCACGTAGCAGGTCGAGGTGAAGAGAACTGGTCTCGACGGTCTCAATCCCGCCTTGCCGCAGGCGTTGGAAATGAGCCTCTGTACCCTCGCGTTCCGCTTTGCGAAAGATAACCTTCTCCTCCGCCAGCATGCGAGCGGTGCTCTCGTTTTGGGTCATGAGCAAGGCCGCCGTCGTGCGCAGGTTCGTCTGCAATCGATCGAACAGCCGCGCCAATTCAAGCTGGCCCTCTTTCGAGAAGTTCAGACCTCGGCGCAGACGTTTGGCCAGATGCGGCAAGAGGTTCTGATCGAGAACGTCGCCGGCGTGTTCCATATTCATCGAGAACAGCAGGATCTCGTTCAAGCGTCGTCTGTCGGCCTCGCCGAGTTCATCGGGATCGATCGAGGTGAGATAGGTCTTTACGGCCGCATTCAGACTGTCGAGGATATTGTCCAGCGACCGCAATCGCGTCAGCGCCTTTCGATCCGTATCCGATAGGGCAGTCTTGGCGCCGGCGAGCATTTCGGAGAGGACATCGACCAATCTCAATGCCTCCCGTGCTGCTGCGCCAAGCGCGACGACAGGCGTCTCCTTGGCAGCCGGGTCGAGATATCGGGGACGCGTCGGATCGGCCTCGTCAATCTTCCGCGGCAGCAATTTGGTCAGGAGATCGGCATAGGGCCGCAATAGCGGCATGAACACCATGGCCAAAACGACATTGAAGGCGGTATGAAAATTGGCGACGGCGCGGGCGCTATCGCTATCCACCAGCGCCGACAAGCGCGTGACCGGTTCGAGAAAGCCGATCAGTGCGGCGACGCCGACAATGCGTGTCATCATATTGCCGATGGGTAGGCGTTTCACCGATAGATCGGTCCCCGATTGCCCTTCGATGAGCGGATTGATCGCGGTTCCGAGATTGGCGCCGAGAACGAGCGCAAAAGCCTGGTCGACATCGACAAGACCCTTGCTCGCGAGAGACATGATGAGCAGAACGACAGCAACGCTGGAATGGGCTGCCCATGTCAGAATAGCGGCAAGGAGCATGCTCAGCACCGGCGTCGCGGCAATCGCATCGAGGACGTATGCAAGCGCCGTCGATCCCTCATACTGAGTCATCAGGTCGAGAAGTTGATGCAGCGCCAGAAGCATGAAGCCAAGCCCGATCATGACCCGGCCAAGATCGTGCACGCGTGAATTCCCGGTTCGGCGGAACATCAGCACGCCGATCAGGATCAGCGCCGGGGAAGCCGCCGCGACATTGAAAGACAACACCTGGACGATCAGGGTCGTGCCAACATTGGCTCCCAGCATGACGGCAAGCGCCGGCACGAGATCCACCAGGCCGCCGGCCGCGAAGCCGGAAGCCATCAGGCCGGTTGCCGTGCTGCTCTGCAGGATGGCAGTGACGCCGATCCCGGCAAAAAACGCCTTGGTGCGATTGCTAAGCGCGCGGCCCAGAAAAGACCGCAGATCAGGTCCGAAGGCGCGCTGAATGCCAGTCTGGACCATACGCGTGCCCCAGAGCAGAAGGGCGATGTGGCCGGCCAGAGCAACGAGGCCGAGGATAAGCGCCATAATGGTCCTCCATAAGCCTGCGATCTCTCCCGAGACAAGCGCCGGGAATCAAGATTGCAGATTGTAAACCTTCATTAGCCGACTATGTTCTTTGTCTTTGTACCTTTTGCAAGGGCGGATTGTCATAAAAATGTCATAAATCAAATTTTTTTGTTTTATAAACAATGGGATACGACCCCCTATCCGCCTCTGATCGTGTCGCGCCAGACGAGGTCCGCCTGCATTGTCAAAGACTTGCCCTTGACAATGCCGCTTTCGGCCAACCAGGCTACGGCCTCACGCGCAATTGCCGTGACTGGCTGCGAAAACGTGGTCAGCCGATACGAAGACCAGGACGCCTGTTCGATGTCATCGAAACCGACGACACAGAGCTGCTGCGGGATCGACAAGGAAAACTGATGGCGAGCGGCATCCATGAAGCCACAGGCAAGCAGATCGGTCGCACAGAAGACGGCATCGGGCCGCTCCTTACGTGTCAGCAGGCGCTGTGCCACGATCTGGCCGGCCTCATATCCAGTCCAACCATGCCTTTCGACAACGACATTAAGACCGTGCTCGCGAGCGGCGGTTATAAAGCCCTCCTCCCTTGCCATGAGGCTTGGCGTACCGGCCTCAGAATTCGCAAAGGCAAGCCGCGCACAGCCAGCACGCACAAACGCTGTCACCACACGTGCGGCCGCCTCGCGGTCATCGAGATTGATGTGCAGCGGCCCTGACTGATCTTCATCGCGATTGATCAATACGAGCCGCTGCCCGCTCCGCAGACACAGCTGCGTAATCGACTTATCCGGCAGGCCTGAAAGGATCACGGATGCATCGGCCCGGTAGCGGATCGCCTGCTGCAGAGCTTTATTGACGCTGCCGTCAGAACGATCAGTATTGATCAGCATCGCTACCTTTCCGGCAAGCTGCAAGTGCAGCGTCAGTTCGCGCAAAAGGGCAGAGCGATAGGGTGTCGCGACATCCGAAACGATGAGGCAGACGATGCCGCTTTCGTTGCGCATCAACCCGCGGGCAAGATGATTGACCTGGTATCCCAACTCTTCCGCCGCCTGCAGGACCTTCTGCCTGGTAGCCTCGGAGACGCTCGCCCCAGGCGTAAAGGCGCGCGAGACCGCCGAGCGCGAAACGCCTGCGCGCTGCGCCACTTCCTCAGCGCTCACAAAATCTCGTTGCGACACGGTGCCTCCCCTATTCGCCACAAGAATTCATCATAGTTTGCAATCGCGTGCAATACGCTGATGACAGCAGCGTTGTGAAACTTTTGTAACAATGCATGTTGACAGCGCGAGTCAAGCAATGCAGCATTTGCACGCGCTTGCAAGAAGCGCTCGGCGTGGAGGCGCCGCATAGTAGGGAGGACATCATGCGATTGATCAACATGGCTGCGGCAACCCTTGCCGCGGGAATATCTCTCGTTGCCTGGTCGGCCCATGCCGCCGGCGATCTCAATGTGATCTGCTCTGCCGATCCCGAAGTCTGCGATCTGATGAAAGGGCTGTTCGAAAAGCAGAGCGACATCAAGGTTAACATGGTTCGGCTTTCGGCCGGCGAAACGTACGCCAAGATCCGCGCCGAGGCGCGTAATCCAAAGACGGACATCTGGTGGGCTGGAACCGGCGACCCGCATTTGCAGGCCGCAGCCGAGGGCCTGACGCTGGAATATAAATCACCGCTTTTCGATCAGCTTCAGGACTGGGCGAAGAAGCAGGCAGAAAGCGCCAATTTCCGTACAGTCGGCGTTTATGCGGGAGCGCTTGGCTGGGGCTATAACACGGACATCTTGAAGAAGAAGGGCTTGAAGGAGCCCAAATGCTGGGCCGACCTTCCTGACCCCTCCTATAAGGGCGAGATCCAGATCGCCAATCCGAACTCGTCGGGGACATCCTACAACACGCTGGCAACACTTGTGCAGATCATGGGCGAGGACAAGGCCTTCGATTACCTATCGAAGCTCAATGCCAATGTCTCGCAATATACCAAGTCTGGTTCCGCCCCTGTGAAGGCGGCTGCTCGCGGGGAATCGACGATCGGCATCGTTTTCATGCATGACGCGGTTGCACAGAGCGTCGAAGGCTTTCCCATCAAGGCGGTCGCACCGTGCGAAGGCACGGGCTACGAGATTGGCTCCATGTCGATCATCAAGGGCGCCAGAAATCTAGATAATGCCAAGAAGTGGTATGATTGGGCGCTCAGCGCCGAGGCGCAATCGCACATGAAGGATGCCAAGTCCTATCAGCTTCCCTCCAACAAGTCGTCTGCCGTTCCGAAGGAAGCCCCGAAGTTCGAGGACATTAAGCTGATCGACTACGACTTCAAGAAATACGGCGATCCCACGATCCGCAAGGCCCTGCTTGCACGATGGGACAAGGAAATCGGCGCCAAGGCCAACTGACGGCTTTTTCGACTGCCCTCGCAGGCCGGTTCCTCGTACATTCGACCTGCTTCATCTCTGAATTTTAATGAACGGGATGCGAATCCGACCATGACCAATAGCAAACGCCGGCTGGATGTTGCGCTGATCTTCGGCATTGCCGCCCTTATACTACTCCCATGGTATCGCATAGAGGGCGGCTTCTTCGGCCTTGGCTGGCTGAGCGGCTTTCCCGGCGATCCCTCCACAGCGCCGGGAATCTTGCAAATCGTCAGGTACGGCCGATGGTGGCTCGCGATCGCCGCCGGGCTCCTAATGCTCGGTGGCATCGCGCGCTTCATATCCAGTCCGATGTCGCGCGGCGCGCTCATGACGCTTGCCGGTGCATTGGGTTTTGCCTTTTTGTCGCTGCAGGGACTCGCGATCACGTCGGCGGGCTGGAGCTGGTCGATCTGCGAGACCATCTTCGGTGCGCTGGCGGACGGCCAACCAGCGATGGGTGCCGGCGCCATTATCCTTGGCATCGTCTTCGTCCTGCTCTTTTCATTTGGCCTTGCCGAACGCGGCGTAATGAAGGGCGATGCCTTCGTTGTCAGTGCCGTCACCATGCTGGTCGTGCTGGTCGCGATCTTTGTGTTCTATCCCGTTGGCAGCATGTTTGTCGGCGCTTTCCAGTCATTCGACGGATCGTTCGATCCCGGCGGCTTCACGACGAACATCCAGGATCCGTCGATCTGGAGTCTTGGCTGCGTGGTTGGCGGCGACCGTTGCGGTGTGGCCTGGCGCACACTCTTGCTGGCGATCCTGACGGCAGGCGCGTCGACGCTGCTTGGGCTCTGCTTTGCCCTTGTCGCCACTCGCACCCGCTTTCCCTTCAAGAAGGGACTGAGGCTTCTCACGATCCTACCGATCATCACACCGCCCTTCGTAGTCGGTCTGGCGCTGAGCCTGCTGTTCGGACGGGCCGGTGTCGTCACCCAAGCTGCGGCCTCGATCTTCGGAACCGAACCCAGCCGCTGGCTCTATGGCCTGACGGGTATCTGGATCGCGCAGGTTCTTTCCTTTACGCCAATTTCCTTTCTTGTCCTTATCGGCGTGGTCGAAGGCGTCAGCCCGTCGATGGAAGAGGCGTCACAGACCCTGCGCGCCAATCGCTGGCGCACGTTTTGGCGCGTGTCCCTGCCGCTGATGAAGCCGGGTCTCGCAAACGCCTTCCTGATCGGCTTCATCGAAAGCATGGCGGATTTCGGCAATCCGATGGTTCTCGGCGGCAGCCACGGAGTTCTGTCGACAGAGATATTCTTCAGTGTCGTCGGCGCACAGAACGATCCGTCGCGCGCGGCAGTCCTTGCCATGATCCTGCTCGTCTTCACGCTCAGCGCCTTCCTCGCGCAACGCCTCTGGCTACAGGGCAAGAGCTTTGCGACGGTGACAGGCAAGGGAGATTCGGGCGCTCATGGCGCCCTGCCCCGCGGCCTCTCGATCGCGGTCCATACGCTCGTCATCCCCTGGATGGTGTTCACCGTCGTTGTCTACGTCATGATACTCTTCGGCGGCTTTGTCCGCACCTGGGGTCTCGACAACACGCTGACGGTGGAACATTACGTCAAGGCCTTCTCAATCGGCCTACGTGACGATGGCGGCATCGCCTGGACCGGTGTTGCCTGGAACTCCTTCTGGACGACGATGGAGATCGCCCTGATCTCCGCGCCCTTGACGGCTGCCGTCGGCCTGCTGACGGCCTATCTGATCGTGCGCCAGAAATTCGTCGGGCGCGGCCTGTTCGAATTCGCGCTGATGATGAGCTTTGCCATCCCCGGCACGGTCATCGGCATCAGCTACATCATGGCCTTCAACCTGCCGCCGCTGGAGATGACCGGGACTGCGCTCATTCTCGTTGCCTGCTTCGTGTTTCGCAACATGCCGGTCGGTGTGCGCGGCGGCGTTGCCGCCATGAGCCAGCTCGACAAAAGCCTCGACGAGGCATCGCTGACGTTGCGGGCCGACAGCCTACGCACCATCCGGAAAGTAATTCTGCCGCTGCTGCGGCCGGCGATTACCGCAGCACTTGTCTATTCCTTCGTACGGGCCATCACCTCGATCAGCGCCGTTATCTTCCTCGTCAGCGCCCAGTACAACATGTCCACGGCCTATATCGTCGGCCTGGTCGAAAACGGCGAGTATGGCGTCGCAATCGCTTATTCCTCCGCCCTTATCGTCGTCATGATATCAGTCATTGCCGGGTTCCAGCTGCTCGTCGGAGAAAGGCGGCTGCGGCGCGTAAACCGCGTCGCGATGACGCCGTCGCCGACCGCGCCCGCATCCATCGTTCAGGAGAAAACCGCATGAATCCGAAGGCTCCCGGTTCCGTCGTCTTCGAGAATGTTCGAAAAACCTTCGGCGCGTTCACGGCCATTCCCGATCTGTCGCTCACCATCAAGCCCGGCACGCTCGTCACCCTGCTCGGCCCTTCCGGCTGCGGCAAGACGACGACGCTTCGCATGCTGGCGGGGCTGGAACACCCCTCCTCCGGCCGCATTCTGATCGGCGGCAAGGATGTCACCATGCTTCCGGCCAATGAACGCGACGTCTCGATGGTCTTCCAGAGCTATGCCTTGTTTCCGCATATGACGGCGCTCGACAATGTCGCCTATGGACTGGAATCCTCCGGCATGAAACGCAGGGACGCACGTGAGAAGGCGGAAGGTGCGCTTGGTCTTGTCGGCCTTGCCGGCATGGGCTCGCGTCTTCCGGCCGAACTCTCCGGGGGCCAGCAGCAGCGTGTCGCCGTGGCGCGTGCGCTCGTCGTCGAACCTCAGGTGCTGCTTCTCGACGAGCCGCTTTCCAATCTCGATGCCCGGCTGCGCCGGCGCGTCCGGACGGATATCCGCGAATTGCAGCAGCGGCTTGGCTTTACTGCCGTCTATGTGACCCATGACCAGGACGAAGCACTTGCCGTATCCGATCGCATCATCGTCATGAAGGATGGCGGCATCGCGCAGCAGGGTGCACCGCGCGAGCTCTACGATACGCCAGCCTCGGCCTTTATCGCCGACTTCATGGGCGAGGCCAATGTCATGCCGTGCGACGTCATCGAAACCGACGGCGACAGTGCCACGATTGCGATCGAAGGGCTTCGCCACAGGGTCAACAGCCGTTCCGTCAAACACGGCCCCGCTCAGCTTGCCGTCCGGCCGAATGCAATCATTCTGACGCCAGGAGCAGGCAACGGCCAGTTCCATGGCCAGATCACTCATTCCGCCTATCTCGGCGATCATGTCGAGTACGAGGTAAAGACCGATCGCGGATCGCTCTTCGTTGTCGATGCCACGGTCGATTCCGCCCTTCCTCCCAACACCGATGTCACGATCGCTTTCAAGGATCGCGGCATTGCCGTCATCGGCGGCTGATTGCCCTCAAACATCAGACGATTAAGGACATAACTGCATGACCTCCGTTCCCCTCGCCGATCTCGAAGCACGCCTCGTTCTTGCCGAGGCCATGGCCCGCGAGGCCGGCAAGCTCGCTCTCGACTATTTCAAGCGGCGCGAGACCCTGATCATCGAAACCAAGCGCGACCTGCAGGATGTTGTCTCGATTGCCGACCGGGAGGTTGAAAATCTCATCCGCGGAAGCATCCACACGGCGCATCCTCAGGACAGCATCCTCGGCGAGGAATATGGTCTGGAAACCGGCACCTCCGGCTATACCTGGGTCGTCGACCCGATCGATGGGACGAGCCCCTTCGTCAACGGCATGCCCAACTGGTGCGTTTCCATCGCAGTATTGCGTGACGGCACTCCCGTGATCGGCGTCATCTCGGCACCATGCCACGATGAGCTTTACGTCGCCGCGCACGGCAGAGGTGCCACCTTGAACGGCAAGAGCCTCAAGATGGATGCATCGCGCAATATCCGCAACGCCGTGACTGGCATCGGCGCCAACAATCATGTCTCACCCGCCTTCGTCGCGAGAATGGTCGAGCAGGTTCTCGAAGCCGGCGGCAATTTCATCCGCAACGGCTCGGGCGCCCTGATGCTCGCCTATGTCGCCGCCGGCCGCCTGGTCGGCTATTACGAACCATACATGCATGCCTGGGATTGCCTGGCCGGCTATTGCCTCGTGAAGGAAGCCGGCGGCTGGTACCATCCCTTCCCGACGGAAGGCGAACGTCTGACCAAGGGATCGGTGGTTCTGGGTGCCGCCCCAGGTGCGATCGACGATCTCAAAAAGATAGCTGGCTTATAAGTTTTCCCGGTAGACAACAGTTGAGTAAGCATTAGTTTAAATGAACGCGCTTGCAAGCTGATCGTCACATCCGGCGGCAGTGCAGCGCAAAGCGGGTCGGCCGATCGAGGAGGATCGACCAAGCCGTTTCACGGAACGAATAATAATGGGAGGAAAAATGCCTAATCGCCTCGCGTGGAGCTGCCTTGTAGCGGCAGCAATTTCATTCGGAGGAACGTCGCACGCGTTTGCAGTGACCGAGCTGCAATGGTGGCACGCAATGTCGGGCGCCAACAACGAAGTCGTCGAGCAACTGGCCAAGGAATTCAACGAGGGCCAAAAGGACTATAAAATTGTTCCGGTGTTCAAGGGCACCTATCCGGAAGCGCTGAATGCCGGTATTGCGGCGTTTCGCGCCAAGCAGGCGCCGGCGATCCTGCAGGTCTTCGATGCCGGCAGCGGCGTGATGATGGGTGCGGAAGGCGCGATCATGCCGGCGGCCGATGTGTTGAAGAAGGGGGGCTACACGTTCGACAAATCACAATATTTGTCGGGCATCGTCTCCTATTATTCAAAGCCGGACGGCACGATGCTGTCCTTCCCCTATAATTCGTCTTCGCCGATCCTCTACTACAACAAGGACACCTTCAAGAAGGCTGGGCTCGACCCCGAGAACCCGCCGAAAACCTGGCCTGACGTCTTCGAGGCCGCCAAGAAGATCAAGTCGAGCGGCGCATCGGCCTGCGGCTTCACCTCGACCTGGCTTACTTGGATTCAGACCGAGAATTTCGCAGCCTGGAACAATGTCAGCTACGGCACCAACGAAAACGGGCTGGGCGGCACCGACGTCAAGCTGGCGTTCAATGCACCGCTCTTCGTCCAGCATTTCCAAGCGATCGCCGATCTTGCCAAGGATGGCACCTTCCGCTACGGCGGCCGCACCTCGGAGGCCAAGCAACTCTTCACCTCGGGTGAATGCGGCATTCTGACGGAATCGTCTGGCGGCCTTGGCGATATCATCAAGAGCGGCATGAACTACGGCATCGGCCAGCTTCCCTATTATGATGGTGAAGGCCGGCCGCAGAACACCATCCCGGGCGGCGCCAGCCTCTGGGTTTTCGCGGGCAAGAGCGATACCGAATACAAAGGCATCGCCGAGTTCTTCCATTTCCTCTCACAGACCAAGATCCAGGCGCGCCTGCATCAGGTTTCCGGTTATCTGCCGGTGACGATGGCCGCCTACGAGGAAACCAAGAAATCCGGTTTCTATGATAAGAACCCTGGCCGTGAAACGCCGATCCTGCAGATGCTCGGCAAGGCTCCCACGACCAACTCCAAGGGCGTTCGCCTCGTCAACCTGCCGCAGGTGCGCGACATCATGAACGAGGAGTTCGAGGCGATGCTGGCCGGCAAGGAAGATGCCAAGACGGCACTCGACAAGGCCGTCGAACGCGGCAATGCCGCTATCCAGCAAGCCATCGGCAACTGATGCACTGATACGGTTTGGCCCGCGGCCACCAAGGCTGCGGGCAGTTTCCCATCACAGGAGATCGCCGTGCAGCGCGTCGTCTTTCCAAACAAGATCCTTCCTTATTTCCTGGTCGCACCGCAGATCATCCTGACGGTCGTCTTCTTTTTCTGGCCGGCAAGCCAGGCGCTTTATCAATCGACACAGCGCGAAGACCCCTTCGGGCTGAAGAGCGGCTTCGTGGGGTTTGCGAATTTCCGCGCGATTTTGTCTGACGGGACCTATCTGCATTCCCTGCAGGTGACGGTGATTTTCAGTGTTGCGACGGCGCTGCTGTCGATGATTGTTGCGCTCGCGCTCGCCACTGCTGCCGACAAGGTGGTGCGCGGACAGACGCTCTATCGTACGCTGCTGATCTGGCCCTACGCGGTCGCACCCGCCGTCGCCGGCATGCTCTGGCTGTTCATGTTCAACCCGGCCATGGGCACCTTGGCCTATATTCTGCGCCGCAATGGCTTCGCCTGGGATCCGCTGCTGAACGGCAACCAGGCACTGGTGCTGGTCATTGTCGCCGCCGCCTGGAAACAGATCAGCTACAATTTCCTGTTCTTCGTCGCGGGGCTGCAGGCAATCCCCAAATCATTACTCGAAGCGGCCTCCATCGACGGTGCTCGCGGCAATAGGCGCTTCTGGACGATCGTCTTTCCGCTGCTAGCGCCGACGACCTTCTTTCTCCTCGTGGTCAATACGGTCTACGCCTTCTTCGACACCTTCGGCATCATCCATGCCGTCACCGGCGGCGGACCGGCAAAGGCGACGGAGACCCTGGTCTACAAGGTCTACAATGACGGCTTCGTCAATCTCAATCTCGGCTCGTCGGCAGCCCAGTCCGTCGTCCTCATGGTGATCGTGATCGCGCTGACGGCATTCCAATTCCGCTTCGTCGAGAAGCGCGTGCATTATGCGTAAGGCGAGACGATGATTGAAAAACGCCCCATCGCCAATCTGATCGGCCATCTGATGCTGATCATCGGCATTGTCATCGTCGCCTTTCCGATCTATTACACCTTCGTCGCTTCGACGATGACGTCGGCCGAGATTTTGCGGCCGCCGATCTCGCTGCTGCCCGGCGGTCATTTCGCCGAAAATTATGGCGAGGCGCTGAACGGCGGTGTCGAGCGCGTGGTCGGCGTCAGCCTCGAGCGGATGCTCTGGAATACATTTGTCGTTGCAGTCGTCATCGCTGCCGGCAAGATCGCGATCTCTTTCCTGTCGGCCTTTGCCATCGTCTTCTTTCGCTTTCCACTGCGCATGGTGTTCTTCTGGATGATCTTCGTCACGCTGATGCTGCCGGTGGAGGTGCGCATCTTGCCGACCTACAAGGTTATCGTCGATCTTGGAATGATCGACACCTATGCAGGTCTGACTTTACCGCTGATGGCGTCGGCAACGGCGACATTCCTGTTCCGGCAGTTCTTCCTGACGGTGCCGGGGGAGCTGCTGGAAGCCGCCCGCATCGACAATGCCGGCCCCTTCCGCTTCATGCGCGATATCCTATTGCCGCTGTCGAAGACCAATATCGCAGCCCTTTTCGTGATTCTCTTCATCTACGGCTGGACGCAATATTTGTGGCCACTGCTCGTCACCAACGACGCGAAGATGTCGACGATCATTATTGGGCTGCGGAAAATGGTGGATTTCGCCGATGCGGCGACACCCTGGAATTTCGTGATGGTGACGGCGATCCTGGCGATCATCCCGCCCATTCTCGTCGTCGTGCTGATGCAGCGCTGGTTCGTCAAAGGTCTTGTGGAGACGGAGAAATAATGGCTGGGATCACCCTCAAGGATGTCCGCAAAACCTATGGCGGCAACGTTGATGCAATCAAGGGCGTGTCGCTCGATATCGGCGACGGCGAACTCGTCGTGCTGGTCGGGCCTTCCGGCTGCGGCAAGTCCACGCTCCTGCGTATGATCGCAGGTCTTGAAGCCATCACATCCGGCGAAATCAATATAGGCGGCCGCATCGTCAATCGTCTGGAACCCTCCGAACGCGACATCGCGATGGTGTTTCAGAACTATGCGCTTTATCCGCACATGACCGTGCGCCAGAACCTGGCATATGGTCTGAAGAACAGGAATGTGCCAGCTGCGGAAATAGACAAGCGCATCCAGTCGGCAGCTCGATCGCTGGAGATCGAATCTTTCCTCGAGCGCAAGCCACGTCAGCTCTCCGGCGGCCAGCGGCAACGTGTGGCGATGGGCCGTGCCATCGTGCGCGAGCCGGCGGCGTTCCTGTTCGACGAGCCGCTCTCCAATCTCGATGCCAAGCTGCGGGTGCAAATGCGTGTCGAGATCAGACGGCTGCAACGATCTCTCTCGACCACGAGCGTCTATGTCACCCATGACCAGATGGAGGCCATGACGCTGGCCGATCGCCTGGTCGTCTTGAATGGCGGGCGAATCGAACAGGTCGGCACACCCATCGAACTCTATGAACGACCCGCCACGACCTTCGTTGCGACCTTCATAGGCTCGCCTTCCATGAACCTTCTGAAATCTACCGAAAGTAGCACAATTGCGCTTTCGCCCGGCGGCCGCCTTATCGGCGCTGACACGACGATCGGCGTTCGGCCCGAGGACCTCCACCTGGCCGATGGCGCGAGCGATGCGGCGTTCAGCGCAAAAGCGCGTGTCCAGGCGGTGGAGCTCGTCGGGGCGGAAAGCTATGTCTACGGTGCCCTGGCGAATGGCCAAACCATCGTCTTTCGAGTTTCGGGGCGGTCCCGGATCGCAATTGACACCGAATGCGTAGTTGCCGCTTCCGCCGACAGCCTGCATTTCTTCGACGGTCAAGGGAACCGGATCGAACCCGTATAAATGGTTCACATCTTGCAACGACGCTGTCCAAGACAGCGCCTCAGGATGATAAGGGGCAGTAAACGCATCAGAGCCTCTCGAACTTCTGCGTTTTCAGCGTACGCCCAGGGATGAACGTGGCGAGGATGTCCGTGATGAGCAGTTGCGCGCTACACGAGGGCGCCATGGAAAGCTCACGCTATTAGGCCGCGGCTTGCTGTCCAGTTACGGGCTTCTGCGGAGCTGTAAGACCACAATGAGGATAGAGAGCCGGGCCACATTGGCCACTGGCCCGGCCGCAATAAACATCGGGCGCGCTGCTGTGGGACCTAGCCGTAATCTTACCTTCCGTTCGGATAAGTCCGCTCCGAATTTCACCTTTGTAGGCGCCGACGAAAGGCTGCATCCCCATGCCGATGCTGATCGCCTTTCCTGACATCGTGTCGGTTCATGGTGCTCCTGCGGGATCGCGTTGCGATTGCCGCCGACGACATTTGTGTCGACAGCGCTTTACCATTCCCGATCGGACGATCAGTGGCGACAGCCACTATTGACAAGCTGCCCCGCATATCCCTTGATGCGCTATCCGAGATAACAGACACATGTCCACAATATCGGATCCTAAAGCCATTGACCAAGGGGAACAACCATGAGCATTCCTTTTCGCGCCGGCCTGATATCGCTGGTCGCCGCCGCCTTCCTCTCTTCCACGCCCGTTCTCGCCGACGGCAGCAAGCTCGATGAGGTGCTTGCGCGCGGCCACCTCGTTCTTGGAACCGGCAGCACGAACGCCCCGTGGCACTTCAAAAGCGCCGATGACAAGCTGCAGGGTTTCGATGTCGACATGGGCCACATCATTGCCAAGGCCCTCTTTGGCGATCCCGACAAGATCGAATATGTCAATCAATCGTCTGACGCCCGTATTCCGAACATCACTACGGGCAAAGTCGATATTACCTGCCAGTTCATGACGGTTACTGGCGAACGCGCCCAGCAGGTTGCCTTCACCATTCCCTATTATCGCGAAGGCGTGGGCCTGATGCTGAAGGCGGATGGGCAATATGCGGATTATGGTGCGCTAAAGGCGGCGGGCTCCTCCGTCACCGTTTCGGTTCTTCAAAACGTCTACGCGGAATCCATGGTTCACGCCGCCCTGCCCGACGCGAAGGTCGACCAGTATGAGTCCGTCGATCTCATCTATCAGGCATTGGAATCAGGACGCGCCGATGCCGTCGCCACCGATCAGTCGTCGCTCGCCTGGTATATGACGCAGAACCCCGGCCGCTATAAGGATGCAGGCTTTGGATGGAACCCACAGACCTACGCCTGCGCCGTCAAGCGGGGCGATCAGGACTGGCTGAATTTCGTCAATACCGCTCTGCATGAAGCCATGACCGGCGTCGAATTCGATAGCTACGCCAAGTCATACAAGACCTGGTTCGGCAAAGACCTCGCCCCGCCGCAGATCGGCTTTCCGGTCGAATACAAGTAACAGCATAGCGGAGCGGGTATTCCCCGCTCCGCCAGCCTGAAAAGGGATAGCCCGCCATGGGTTACACGCTGAACTTTACCGCCGTCTGGCGCAACTTCGATTTTCTTCTGAGCGGCTTGGCGCTCAGCCTCGGCCTTGCGGTTGTCTCGATCGTCATTGGCGCTCTGATCGGCCTTGTGCTGGCCTTTGCGTTGACGTCGAAAAACCGTATCGCTGTCATGCCGGCACAGGTCTACGTCACCATAATTCGCAACCTGCCGATCCTCGTCCTGGTGCTCTTCGTCTTCTTTGCCCTGCCGCAGTTGGGCTTTCGCCTGGATAAGGTGAGAAGTTTCGTCCTGGTGCTTTCCGTTTATTCAGGAGCCTATCTGGCAGAGGTATTCCGGGCAGGGTTGCTATCGATTCCGAAGGGCCTGACCGAGGCGGGTCTTTCCATCGGACTGACATCCATGCAGATCCGCGGATCCATCATCGCCCCCTTGATGCTGCGCAACGTGCTGCCGTCATTGTCTTCGACGATCATCTCCTTGTTCAAGGACACGTCACTGGCGGCAGCGATCGCCGTTCCGGAACTGACCTTTGCCGCCCGCAAGATCAATGTCGAAAGCTTCCGCGTCATCGAAACGTGGCTCGTCACCTCGGCTCTTTATGTCGCAACCTGTTTCCTCATCGCTGCACTGATGCGCTTCGTCGAGCGCCGTCTGGCTCTGCCGAGGTAAGATCGAATGTCGCATACATTTCTCGAACAACTCTGGATCGCCCGATACGTCATCTTGAATGGCATCGGCGTGACTGTGTCGATCTCGCTACTCGCCATTCTTGCGGGGTCCGTGCTCGGCGTTTTCGTCGGCTTGGCGCTTGTTTATGCCGGCGCCATCCTGCGCCTTGTGATGAGAGCCTATACCGATATCATCCGCGGTACGCCGGTCCTCGTGCTCGTGCTGGCAAGCTATTACGTTTCTTCCGCGGTAGGTCTTGATTTAGGGCCGTTCTCCGCAGGCGTTCTTGCCCTGGCAATCTTCTGCTCGTCGCATGTGGGCGAGATCGTGCGCGGTGCCCTTCAAGCCATCCCCAGAGGTCAGACGGAGGCAGCCAAGGCGATCGGCCTCACCTTCACCCAAACCTTCACTTCAGTTCTGTGGCCGCAAGCGATGCGCCAGTGCCTGCCGGCTTGGGTGAATACGGCCGCCGAGATGGTGAAAGCCTCGACACTTCTTTCCGTGATCGGCGTCGCCGAACTGCTCCTGCGCACGCAGGAGATCATTTCTCGTAATTTCATGAGTCTCCAGTTCTATTTCCTGGCTGGCGCTCTCTATTTTATCGTCAACTTCGGTATCGAGCGCTTCGGCAAATATGTCGAACGCAAGACCGCACTGCCGTCCTGAGGAGATCGGACCGATGGGCAAGACAATTCTAGACATTCAGGGTCTGCGCAAGACCTATGGCCAGCATGAGGTTCTGAAGGGCGTCGACTGCATGGTGCAGGAAGGCGAGGTCATTTCCATCATCGGCTCGTCGGGCTCCGGCAAGACGACGATGCTGCGCTGTATCAATATGCTGGAGGAGTTTCAGGGCGGCAAAATCAGCCTTGACGGCGAGGAAATCGGCTATCATGTCGATGGCAACATCCGCCGCCGCAAGAATGAGAAGGAGATCGCTCGCCAGCGCGCACTCACCGGCATGGCCTTCCAGCAGTTCAATCTTTTTCCGCATATGACCGCCGCCGAGAACGTGATGCTCGGCCTCGTAAAGGTGAAGAAGATGTCGAAGGCGGATGCGCGCGCCGTTGCCGAAAAATGGCTCGACCGTGTGGGTCTGGCCGCCCGCGCCAACCACTATCCAGGCCAGCTCTCGGGCGGTCAGCAGCAGCGTGTCGCGATTGCCCGAGCCATCGCCATGACGCCACGGCTGATGCTGTTCGACGAGGTGACCTCGGCCCTTGACCCCGAACTGGTTGGCGAGGTTCTTCAAGTCATCAAGGGGCTCGCAGCCGACGGCATGACGATGCTGCTGGTCACCCACGAGATGCGCTTTGCCTATGAAGTCTCGTCGCGCGTCATCTTCATGAACCAGGGCGTCATCTGCGAAGAAGGAGATCCGAAAGATATGTTCGTGCGCCCGAAGACGGAGCGGCTTGCTGAATTTCTCAAGACCTCGAGTTTCAATTGAGAGAAACAAGAGCGCGGCGCAAGCGTTGCGTCATCGCACGCGTGAATGTTATCGCAGCGTCTTGCCGAGATCTGGCGGCACCAGCGCCGTATGGTGGGCATGTACCGGCGCGTCGTGGCGCGCCGGTTGCGGCTGGTTTTTGAATATTCGGAGAAAAGCATGGCCGAGAACGAAAACGACATTGTATCCCGACGCATGCGAGGCTTGGATCGCGCGTTTGAGATCCTGGAGTTTTTGCGGGTGAAACGCCAGCCCATGCGTCCGAACGAGATCGCTACGGAAATCGGCGCACCACGCTCTTCCACCTACGAACTCGTCAATCTTCTGCTTGGCCATGGCATGCTCGACTATCAGGGCGGCGATGGCCGGGTCTTTCTCGGCCGCCGCCTCTACTTTCTCGGAACCGCCTATGCCGAACAATTTGATCTGATGCGCGAGTGCGGCCGCATGCTGGGCGTGCTGGCGGAGGAGACACGCGAGACCGCGCAAATGTGCCTGCTGGAAGGCAATAAATATACGGTCGCCATGATGCGCGAAGGTATCCGGCCGTTTCGCATTTCTTCGAATGTCGGCGAGCTTGTTGCCATTCCGTGGACAGCCTCGGGGCGCCTGCTTGTCGCGCATCTTTCCGATCAGGAAATCCTCGATTTCATTCCTCCGGAAGATTTCATCCTGCCGAATGGCAGGCGCCTGGAGCCTGCCGATTTCATCGCTCAAGTGCGCCAGGCCGCCGAAGACGGATATTTCACCTTCAATAGCGAAGTGGAAAATTTCACCCACTGCTTCGCTGTTCCGATCCGGCAGGCCGACGGGGCCAGTATTGCGACGCTTTGCCTGGTTACCCCGCGTGAAGACGGCTTGCGCAATCGCACCGCCTATCTCGACAGTCTCTTGAAAGCTGCTCACGAAATCTCCGAAAAGCTCGGCTTCCGATCATCGAAAGGCCGCCTCTTCGGTTCCTAAATCTGAGAGGAATTTTTTCGAAAATGCAACGAGATGGGCTGCTCTTGAATGGGATCACAACCAACGACTCTTCTATTAGAAGATCCGTATCTAACAAATTCATGAGGCGAGCCAAGAACTTGGGCTGGCGGAATTGCCGTCGTTGCCTTCATTGCGCAGTGAGAGTACCGGCCAGCGCTAGCAGAAGACATGCGCGGCGTCGGGATCGAACTCCAAATGCACATTATCGCCGCGGCTGAGACCCGAGATTGCTTCGTGGCCAAAGGGCAGGCGCACGGAAGCGCACGCACAGCAAGATCACCGACTGCTCGAAATGCCGACCTTTGAACATTGCCAATCTCCGCGACTTCCGAGATCAATGCCATGCCACCGGTAACCAGGAAGTTTGCAACAGAACCATCGGGATCGCCTCCTCGATGACGGAAAATAACTCGCCAGCTCCTACCCCGCTACGCCTCCTGCGTCCAACCTCGAAACCGAGCCCGGAGTTCCGAGCGCGGCGAGAGCTTGTTCCATATTAGAAGTTAAACTTGCAAGTTAGCCTGTTGTTTGTTACGATCGGATCATGATGCCTGATCCCGATCCTTCCTCTGATGCTCTCGCGGCCGACCTCACCATGGCGGTCGGACGGCTACTGCGGCGGCTGCGCGCCGAAGCCAATCCGAGTGAGCTGAACCTCTCTCAGATGGGCGCCCTCGCCCGCCTCGAGCAAGGCGGCCCCATGACGACTGCCGACCTCGCACGAGCCGAGCTGATGAAGCCCCAGTCGATGGGCGCCATCCTCGCCAGTCTCGAGCAGGAGGGTTTGATCGAGCGCCAACCTCACCCGACGGACCGCCGCCAGGTTTATTTCGCGCTGACGGAGGCGGGAGCGGCAGTGAGAACCAAGCATCGCGCCGCAAAGCGGGATTGGCTGGTCAGGGCGCTCGCCGAGCTCGACTCGGACGCTCGCCGGACGCTCGCCGCTGCGATCCCGATTATCCAACAGGTCGGCGAAACCTGACGTCATCTCGATGCCGCCGCAGGTCAGCGGTGGAGAGGATCAACTTCAACCCCTGCGGAGGGTCTCGATGAAAGCCGCTCTCCTGAATGCATTTGGCGCACCACTCGACATCCAGACCTTGCCTGACCCGGTGCTCGGCACAGGCGAGGTGATCGTCGATGTGGCGGCCGCCGGTGTTGCGAGCTACGCCGCCAACGTCTTCAACGGCTCGCGCAACTATCTGCTGGAGCTGCCGGTCGTTCCGGGACCGGGTGGCGTCGGTCGGGTACGAGCGACGGGTCCGGATGCGACCAAGCTGAAACCCGGCGATTGGGTTTACGTCGACTCCACGATCCGCGCGCGCGACAACATCGCCAACCCTGAGCAGATCTTGCTCGGCTGGACCTACCGGACCCCGGCGGCGCTGCCTCTGCACCGCTATTACCACCATGGCTCCTTCGCGGAGCAGGTGCTGGTCCCCACCGAGAACGCGACGCCGATCGGTCGGATCGAGGCTGCGGACGCCGGGCGATGGACGGCCCTCAGCCGGCTTCTGGTGCCGTTCGGCGGGCTGCTGGCGGGCGGCCTTCAAGCTGGCGAGACTCTAGTCGTCAACGGCGCCACCGGCGGCTTCGGTGGCGCAGGAGTCGCTGTCGCATTGGCGATGGGAGCCGGCCGCGTGGTCGCCACCGGGCGCAATGCGCGGACATTGGAAGACCTTGCCGGGCGCTTCGGACCGCGCGTGCGGACGATTCAGTTCACGGGCGATGAAGCACACGACCGCCAGTCGATCTGCGACGCGGCCGGCGGACTGATCGACATGGTGCTGGATTTCCTGCCGCGCGAGGCATCCGCGGCTCAGGTCCGCTCAGCGGCGCTCGCCGTCAGGCTGGGCGGGCGAGTGATCCTGATGGGTGGCCTGCGCGGCGAGGAAGGAAATCTCGGACTGAACTACAACTGGCTGATGCACAACGAGACCACGGTGCGCGGCGTCTGGATGTACGGCAAGGATGCCGTTCCCCGGATAGTGCAGATGGTCCGTGCAGGGCTGATCGACCTCGGGCAGTTTGAACTGACCGAGTTCGCGCTGGACGACGCCAACGAGGCGGTCGCTCACGCCGCAGCCAATGCCGGTCCGCGCCAATTGACCGTGCTGCGGCCAGACCGAGGCGGAGCCCTGCCAAACTGAGTTGACCTACGAAGGGCGGCCTATCTCGCCTCCAACAAAGCGGCTCGCCAATACCGGCACGCCCCAACTGATCATTGACCTCCTACCGATGAGGACCGCCTGTAATGTCCTGGCTTCCCCTGCTCTCCTATTTCTTCAGCGGCGTCTTCCTGGCGAACGCGGTGCCCCACGTCGTCAGCGGCGTGATGGGACGGCCATTCCAGAGCCCGTTCGCCAAGCCGCCAGGCGAAGGTCTGTCCTCGTCGACCGTCAATGTGCTTTGGGGCTTCTTCAATATCATTGTCGGCTACATTCTGGTCTGCCGCATCGGTGATTTCGAGTTGAGGAACACGGCCGATGTCATTGCGCTCGGCGCCGGCGCATTGCTGATCTCCTTGTTCTCGGCGCGGCATTTCGGCCGCTTCAACGGCGGCAATGCGAGGGAGCATCGTTGAGCGCGCCGGAGAGCGACCGTCTCGATCCTTCGGTGTGGAAAATTGCCGCCGTCGCGTTGTTCGGAGGTCTGCTTTCGCAGCTCGACGCGACGATCGTCAACGTCTCCCTATCGAACCTGGCGCTGGACCTGAAAGTCGGCATTTCGACGATTCAGTGGGTCACGAGCGGCTACCTGCTGGCGCTGACCCTGGTTCTCCCCCTGAATGGTTGGTTCGTCGACCGCATCGGCGCAAAAGCACTTTATCTCTGGTGCTTCTCGGCCTTCACCCTCGCCTCGGCGCTGTGCGGCCTGGCATGGTCGGCCAATTCTCTGATCGCGTTTCGCGTGCTGCAGGGCCTGTGCGGCGGTCTTTTGGCGCCCATGGCGCAAATGATGATCGCGCGCGCCGCCGGCAAGCACATGGCCCGCGTCGCCGGCTATGTGTCCCTGCCCGTGCTGCTGGCGCCGATCTTCGGCCCGATCATCGCTGGCGCCATTCTGCAATATGCATCCTGGCGCTGGCTGTTCCTGGTCAATTTGCCGGTCGGAGCAATTGCCCTCCTGATGGCGATCCTGTTTCTGCCTAGCGACAAGCAAGACACAAGGCGGCGGCCCCTGGACTGGCTCGGTCTTGCCCTGCTCTCTCCCGGGCTGGCGCTGTTTCTCTATGGGGCGGAGCGGATCGTTCAGCCGGCGGGTGGAGCGACCTTTGCAGCCGGCATCGCCATGATGACCGCCTTCCTCTGGACGGCAAGACGGAAGGGCGATGATGCGCTCGTCGATCTGCGCCTATTCAGGGGCAAGGTTTTTTCGGCCGCCGCTGTCACGCAGTTTTTATCGAATGGCGTTCTGTTCGCCGGCCAGATGCTCCTTCCCGCCTTCCTCATTCAGGCCGTCGGCCGTGCGCCCGCCGACATGGGCTGGATGCTGGCGCCCGCAGGGCTTGGGATGATGCTCGTCTATCCCTCGATGGGCATGCTGACGGACAGGTTCGGCATCCGTCGCGTGTCCGCCGGCGGAGCGCTTCTGGCGCTCCTCGCCACTGCAACACTGCTGGTCCTCGCCCTCCGCGGTCTCAATCTGGTCGTGCTCATCCCCGCTCTTTTCCTCCGCGGTATGGGCCAAGGGGCAGTCGGCCTGCCGTCATTGACCGCCGCCTATTCGTCGGTCAGCCGACAAATGATGCCGGCCGCGACGACCTCGCTCAACATCGTGCAGCGTCTCGGCGGCCCGACCATGACGACGCTTTGCGCGTCCCTTCTCGCATGGAAGCTGGGATCACACGCCACGGGTCCCACAGTTTCGTCCGCCTACGCCTGGGCGCTTCTGCTTCTCTGCGCGCTTCACGCCTTCACCTTCGTAGCCGCCATGCGATTGCCCAGTCGTTTGGACGAGGTGGCGATCCGCGAGGAGCGGTGAACTTCGTGCCCGGCGACAATCTCCAGGCTGGCCGGATCACCGATCTGACCTTGCATCATAGGCTTCGGGACCAGGACAAGCTCGTCGACGTCATGGTCAAGGGCACGGAAGCCGATCGGACATCGGTATCGGCGATCGGCAATCTCGAACTGCGAACCAGTGATGGAAAATACGTGCCGCTTCGCCAGGTGGCGACAGTTGCCTACGGCATGGAAGACCCGATCATTTGGCGCCAGCAAGGCAAGCCGATGATCATCGTCCAAGCCGACGTGCAGAAAGGCGCTTTGGCCGCGACCGTCGCCGGCCAAGTGAATGAACAGCTCAACACTTTGCGGGCAGAGCTTCCCATGGGTTACTCCATCATTGCAGGCGGGATCACCGAAGAGGCGGAAAAGGGCAATTCTTCTATCTTCGCCGTCATTCCCGTGATGCTGTTCGTTATCGCAGTTCTCCTGATGCTCCAGCTGCAAAACTTTTCCAGAATGGCACTGGGTCTGCTGATGGCACCATTCGGTCTCATCGGCGTCGTCGGGGCCATGTTGCCCACCGGCACGCCGATGGGCTTTGTCGCCCAGCTCGGCGTCATCGCTCTATCCGGGATGATCATTCGCAACGCTGTCATTCTGATCCAGGAGATCGATCAGGACGTCGCGCTTGGTCAATCGCCGAAGGAGGCCATTACCACCGCCTCGGTCCATCGTGCCCGTCCCATCGTTCTGACGGCCTGCGCCGCAATTCTCGGGATGATTCCGATCGCCTCCCAGATTTTCTGGGGCCCCATGGCCTTTGCCATCATCGGCGGCTTGGCGGTGGCGACGGTGTTGACATTAACGCTTCTGCCCGCAGCCATGTCCATGTTGCTGGCCGCTGAAAGAAGGCGGCCCGCCCCCGAAAATACGCTCCAACCATCAGTACAGCTTTGAACGTCCGTGCAAAGCGCGCCCGGGGTTCGCCATCAGCGGCAATATTCACAAACCAAAAAATCATCCGCAAAGGTAGACATGACATGAGATTTTTTCTTTCAGGAGCCGGTTACGCTCGGAAAATAAGCTTCGGATACGCCAAGCCAGCTTTAAAAATTGCCCTACTTATCCTAGCCATTGGTGTGAGCAGTTGCAGTTCAGTGCCGCTGACTGAATCGGGATCATTGAGTTCCTATAGCAAGCTTGGCTCGGTCGAAGGACGCTCAAACAAATCGCGCACCTTTTTGGATACGGCTGCACTGGCCACCGCAACCTCCGTGGCCATCACACCCACCCGGTTGTCGCCGCTTGCCTATTCGCGGATACACGACGCGGGCAATGACAGACTGGTTTCTAATGCTCTAGACCGGGCATTGTGCGTCGATCTCAGCGACAAATATCGTGTCGTTGGTCCGGGCGAACCTGCCGACATTACCGTCAAGGCTGTGATTACCGACATAGTGCCCACAAGCAAGACCGCTGCGGGTTTGTCTACCGTCGCAACGTTGGGAACATCGGTTGTTCTTCCCGTCGGTGTACCGCGGCTTCCGATCGGTCTCGGTGGTCTTGCCGTCGAAGCGGAGGCCATAGACGGTAATGGGATCCAGCGGGCTGCTATCGTCTGGTCGCGTGGCGCGAACTCAATAACGAACGGAGCACGTGTTTCTGAAGTCGGCGACGCCTACAGCCTGGCATCCTCATTTGCAGCACAGTTCTCGGAAATGTTGGTGAAGGGCCGAAAACCATCAGGTCTTGATCTATCACTGCCGTCGGGACACAAGCTGAAATCCCAGTTGGGGGGCAAGCCAAAGAATGCTGCTTGCGAGGCGTTCGGAAGAGCGCCGGGTATAGCAGGGGCGTTAGCAGGTGTCGTTGGGGCCCCGCCTTCATGGACCGACAACCCATCCAAGCACTAATATTATGAGGGAGCGAGCATGATCCGCCTGGCGATATACGGCGGGTCTTTTTTTTGATGTGAGCTGCGAAGCACGGCGTTGGTGCACGGATCGTTTATCAATGATTCGATAATTGGCTGCGGCAGGCAGACGCTCGGCGACGTCCTTGATGTTTCCGCCACGGCGGCGTTGTAGGCACCGAATTTCGGCGACGGGTCGACGACTGCGTTGTCTAGGGTTGCCTAAACCGCAGTGACCTTGGCGCCGTTGCCTGCGGCATGGTCCCGCAGCAGGTGGTCGGCCCGCGACTTGATACTGTCGAGGCCGGCGATCACCTCGTCGATCACGGACTTGTGGCTCGGGACGATGACCAGACGGTCACGCGCAGGCGCCACGGCCGACCTGTAATCGCGTGATATGGAACCGGCTACGTTGTGCGCTGACGGTCACCCTATAAGCGGTGCCAGTCAATCTCTGGCAGTCGGTACAATGGCAGATCGCGACGTCTTGCGGATCGACCTCGGCGTCATATGTGATCTTTCCGCATTGGCATGCGCCATCGATGTGCATGTCGCCTCTCCATCCAGTGTTGCTGTTTCGGGACATAGAGGATGGCCCTGACAAGTCGACATCTAGTCCTGCCTCCCGGCGCTACCTTCTCGATTTCTGCGCTTCGGCCGCTCACGGGATCTTCTGTAGTAGCTGGAGAAAATATGAAGAACGTGGCAAGTGACGTGGGAATGTCTAACTGAGGAAACCCACGAGATTCCATGTCCGAAATCGATTGGTTGAGTCATCTCCTGCAAATCGTCAGCGTCACCGGCCAACTCGAGGTCCGGTGTTCGTATGGCTCACCATGGCGAGTTGCGTGGCCGCGGGCTGCGGCGAATGAGATTCCTTACCATGTGATCGTCAAGGGTCGGGCCATCTTCGAGCATCCCGAGACCAAATCGACGAAAGAACTTAGCGCCGGAGATATCATATTGCTGCCTCAAGGCGCCCCGCACGTGCTCCACGATGGAAGCGGAGAAACACCCATCGAAACGCGACAGCACCGGGGAACTGCGGGCTGGATGCTGAGCGAGAATGATAGCCACGACGAGCAACTCGATCTTTTGTGCGGCCGATTTTTCGTCGAGCCGCCCCATGACCGGCTGATCCGTACCTACCTGCCCACGGACGTGGTGGCGCGTGCAATCGACCGTCGTGAAGTGGACCGTGAGGGCTCCGCAACCGATCAACTGGCCAGCCTGGTGGGGTTGATGCGCATGGAGGCGGCCGGCGACCGGGTGGGCGGCCGCGCCGTTTTGAACGCCCTGTCTTCGGTTCTGTTTACCCTTGTGCTCAGAGCGGCGAGTGAATCGCAGAAAGCTCCGGAGGGTCTGTTGGCGCTTGCTGGTCATCCAAGGCTGGCGCCGGCAGTCACCGCGATGCTCGCCGATCCGGCAAAGCCCTGGAAACTGCCCGATCTGGCGGACCTGTGTAGCATGTCCCGCGCAACCTTCATGCGCCACTTCCAGGACAAGCTCGGTTGCTCCGCGCTAGACCTATTGACTGATCTGCGCATGAGTTTGGCTGCCAACGAGCTCAAGAAGCCGGCGGTCAGTACCGAGGCGATCGCCGAAACGGTCGGCTATCAATCCGTTTCGGCATTCCGCCGCGTGTTCGCCGAGAAGATGGGGATGACGCCCGGGGAATGGCGCAGGCTGGCGCAGACCGGCGGGAAAAGTGCGAGTTAGTGCCGGGCTAAAGCTTGATCCTTTTGAGCATTAGATTGAGGCAATTCAGTCTCGATAATATCACTGTCGCTCGTAAAATCGGCTCCGTAATCACTTGATGAGGGAGCCACCCAATGAACTACATCAGCAACACAGCCTCCGAAACTGCGCCGACGAATGCGGTTATCGAAACCATCCTCAGCCGCAGTGCCGCCAAATATTACGACGCCACAGCCACACTGAGCGACGATCAGATCCGGGATCTGGTGCGCATCGGCACGTCGGCGCCGACGTCGTTCCACCTGCAGAACTGGCGATTTATCGCCGTCCGCACACCTGAAGCCAAGGCCCGGCTCCATCCGATCGCCTGGAAGCAACCCGCGATCCTCGATGCCGCGGTAACTTTTATCATCGTGGGGCAGTTGGCCGATGCCAGCACCGTGCCCGCCCGCCTGGCGCCGGTCGTGGAAGCCGGCATCATGCCGGCTCACCTGGTGCCGGAATGGGAAGCGCCGGCCCGCAGCCTCTATGACAACCAGCCCCAACGGCAGCGTGACGAAGCGGTGCGCTCCGCGACCTTCGGTACCGCGGCAATCGTCTATGCGGCGCGCTCGCTTGGTCTCGGGTCAACACCGATGATCGGTTTCGACGCGGAAGCCGTGCATCGCGAATTCGGCCTCGCCGAAGATGAAATCCCGGTCATGCTCTTGACCGTCGGACCCGAGCGGTCCGGCAACTGGCCGCAGAAGCCACGCCTGCCCGTGGCCGACGTCCTGTCCTTCGCATAATCCGCAATCCAATCGATATTTATGGAGACGACCATGACCAGAACGACCGTTCTGACGCCGGAACAGGTGCCGGCTGCATCCAAAGAGACCCTTGATGCTTTCGCAAGAAACATCGGCTTCACCCCAAACATGATGGCGGCCTTTGCGCAAAGCCCGATCGCCTTCAACGCATGGGCTGCCTTGCTTGGCTCGCTCAGCAAGACGCTTGACGTGAGGACACGAGACAGCATCGGCCTTGCTGTCTCCGAAGTGAACGGCTGCAACTATTGCCTGACCGTTCACAGCTTCACCGCCGAACATATGGCCAAGCTGCCTGCCGACGAGATCATTCTCGCTCGCAGGGGCCACGCGAATGACCCGAAGCGGGATGCGGCGGTGCAATTCGCGCGAAAGGTTATCGAGACCCGAGGGAAAGTCAGTGACGCGCATCTGAAGGCTGTTCGCGATGCCGGTTTCACCGAAGCGAACATCATCGAGATCGTAGCTCTGGTCGCCATGTACACGCTGACGAACCTGTTCAACAATGTCTTTGATCCCGACAAGGACTTTCCCGCCGTTGCCCCGGCCGGCGCGATCTGAGTTCCGCTTTCTCGCAACCTCATGAAGCCGTTGGATCAATCCCATGAACATTCTCCACATCGACAGCAGTCCGCGCCAGCAATCACATAGCCGCCAGCTCTCGGCGGCGATCGTCGAAAAGCTTCTTGAGGTTGCGCCTGGCGCGGACATCATCAGGCGTGATCTGGGGACCGATCCCCTACCACAAACGGTCGCCCTTTATGCCGCCGCATTGGCGTCGCCGGCGACCTTGGCCGCCCCGCCGACAGGATCGCTCGATCTTTCCGAACAGCTTATCCGGGAGGTCGAAGCGGCGGATGCGGTCGTCATCGGAACACCGATGCACAATCTGACCATTCCCTCGGTCCTCAAGGCCTGGATCGATCAGGTCCTGCGTGTCGGCCGCACAATGAATTCAACGCCGGCCGGGAAAGTCGGAATGCTTCGGGACCGTCCGGTCCTTATTGGCGTGGCGTCTGGTGGATTCTTCACCGGCGAGCGCGCCAACCAGCCGGACTTTTTGACACCCTACCTGTCGCTGTCGCTGAGCTCGATCGGGCTGAAGACGCAACAATTCTTTCCGCTGCAAGGCACCGCTTTCCTCGACTGGGAACATGCGGCAGCGGCGCGGCAGGCGCTTCTCGCCGCCCTCGACCTGGCGGTCGTGCCGGGTCTTGGAGACACCCACACAAGCTCCGTGCTGCCGGCGAACGCCGGCAGACGATAGCCGAAGTTGCATTCCCTGCCCGCTCGCTGGCGGCCCGGACATCTCAACCATTCCGCCCCGGCGGGTCACATAGGAGGCATTTAGATGCGTGAAACAACGCTATCCCTTCCACAGATCGGCGACAGGATGACTGAACGGGCAGCACCACCGCTCGATGCCGCTCTCCGCGAGTGGATCGGACAGGAGGGGTTCGCCCACTGGTCCGAGCTGCGGGCCTGGATCGACGCACTCTATCCGGACGTTTTTGCCCCGGACTGGCTTTACGGTGGCAAGAACCGCGGCTGGACCTTGCGGTACAAGAAAACCAAGGCGTTTGTGACCTTGGTCCCGGAGTTCAAACGGCTTTCGGCCATCGTGGTCATGGGCCGGGCAGAGCAGGAGAAATTCGAGGAGCGACGGTATGCCTGGCGGCCTGAACTCGTCAGCCTCTACGACAACGCCAAAACCTATATCGACGGAAAATGGCTGACGCTTCCCATCTTGGATGGAAGCGATCTGCAGGATGTCAAAGACCTCTTGCTGATGAAGCGCCCGCCGGTATCGAGCGTATGATTGGCAAGCATCGCGGCTCGTCCGTCGGCACCCAGTCAACCAAGCGACAGTCGAGCGGCAACTGCCTGCATGAGGCCGATCTGGGCTCGTGGTCCCCAATTCATCTTTCAACGCAACGGAAATTAAGGAGTGCGTCCCATGAAAGCGATTGTAGCAACCAACCCGGAGGCCGGGCTTGTCGATTTAAAACTGGTGGAACGTCCCGAGCCTAAGGCCGCCATCAACGACGTCGTTGTCAGGGTTCATGCGGCGGGGTTCGTCAATACCGAACTCGAATGGCCGTCCACCTGGACCAATCGCACCTCGCATGATCGGACGCCGGCAATCCTCGGTCATGAGGTGGCTGGCGTGGTCACCGCTTTGGGTTACGGCACCACGGGACTGTCGATCGGCCAGCGGGTATTCGGCCTGGCTGACTGGTACCGCGACGGCACGCTCGCCGAATATGTCGCCATGGAGGCTCGCAATCTGGCGCCGCTGCCGGGCGACATCGACTTCACCGTCGGTGCCAGCCTGCCGATTTCCGGGCTGACAGCATGGCAGGGTCTGTTCCAGCATGGCCGACTTCAAGCGGGGCAAACAGTCCTGGCGCATGGCGCCGCCGGCGCCGTCGGCTCAATCGTGACGCAGCTCGCAAAGGAAGCCGGCGCCTATGTCATCGGTACCGGGCGCACTGCCGACCGTCAGAAAGTTCTCGACTTTGGGGCGAACGAATTCGTCGATCTTGCAAATGACAGGCTTGAGGACATAGGCGGCGTTGACTTAGTCTTCGACGTCATCGGCGGCGAGATCCAAAAGCGGTCGGCTGCCCTGATCAGAACCGGCGGAACGCTTGTGACTGCGGTCGGACCAACCGATGTTCGGCCTGCAAACGGATCCACGATTGATTTCGTGGTAGAGGCCGATCGAAACCAACTTTCCGAGATCGTTCAGCGGGTCCGCGATGGAAGACTGCGTACAAATGTGGGCAAGATCACAACGTTGACCGACGCTGTTGCCGCGCTTACCTCGACGGAGCGGCGCGGAGGAAAAACCGTCATCCGAGTTCTGGCCTGATCGATGCCGCGTCTGGGGCGGCCAACAATTCTGGACGCCCCCTTCGCCTTGAACGGGGTCGAACTTACGACCCTCTATCGGTGCCAGCCCTTACAAGTCAGAAGTACACTTTCATCAATGGCTTAGAGATCCAAGCCAAGATTTTTGTCACTGCCCCTCCATTTCAGCCGCCACTTCCTTAGCCAACCCAACAAACACCCGCGCCGCCGCGCTTTGGTAGGCGTCCTTACGCTGCATCAGAACGGCGGTCCGCTGCAAGCGCACGGGATCAAGCGCAATTGCTTTCAGGTCCTGATGGGCGAATGCGATTGTTGCGGGCAAGAGTGTCGACAGCCTCGTTCTGCGGACGATTTCGATCACCGCACTGATCGAGTTGGCCTCTATCTGTACTTTCGGGCGAATATCGTGCTGGTGGCAGAAGCGATCGATCTGCTCGCGTGTCGCGAACTCTGCGCTGAGCAGCGCCAATGACTCGGCACTAAGGGCCCGCAGTCCAATCGACGTTTCACTTGCCAGAGGGTGCCCGGCACTGACAACAAGCGCGAGGGTTTCTACCAGCAGTGGGTCTGTATCGATATCTGGTGCAGGTGCGCCGGCGAACGCGATCGCTACATCGATCTCGTCAGACAGGAGCAATTCCTCCATATGCTCCTGGGAAATCTCCCGTACGTTGACGGAGATATTCGGATAGCGACTGTAGAACGCCTCGACGAGGGGGCCGACCAGATAGGTCGTGAAGGTCGGTGTCACCGCAACGCGCAGCGCACCACGGCTGAGGTCGTTAACATCGTGGATAGCGCGCTTGGCTTCCCGGAACTCCTGCGATGCGCGGCGCACGTATTGAAGATAGACCTCTCCGGAATCCGTCAATCGTGTCGTGCGCCCTGATCGGTCGAACAATTGCACGCCGAGGCTTTCCTCCATCAACCTGACTTGCTGCGAAAGCGCCGGTTGGGAGACGTGCAGGGCGTCTGCGGCCCGCGTGAAGCTCTCATGCTCCGCCACTGCGAGAAAATAACGAACCTGTCGAGCAAGCATGGTCGAACCTATAAGATTATCTAATCCACCCCATAATAAACGAGACTTTTACATTATGCGACGCCTTCCGTAGCCTTCTCCTCAACAAATCGAGGAACGGAGATTGCAGCGATGAAGGACATTATTGAGGGCTTTCTGAAGTTCCAGAGGGAGGCCTTTCCTGAGCGGGTTAAACTGTTCAAGGATCTGGCAAATCAGCAGAACCCGCGGGCTCTGTTCATTTCCTGCTCGGACAGCCGGCTGGTGCCCGAACTGGTTACCCAGCGCGAGCCGGGCGACCTCTTTGTCATCCGAAACGCAGGCAATATCGTCCCGTCCTACGGCCCCGAGCCGGGTGGCGTTTCCGCCTCGGTCGAGTATGCCGTCGCAGCGTTGCATGTCTCCGACATCGTGATCTGCGGCCACTCCGACTGCGGCGCGATGACCGCCATCGCGACGTGCAAGTGCCTGGATCACATGCCCGCCGTGGCCAGTTGGTTGCGTTACGCGGACTCTGCCCGCGTCGTGAACGAAGCCCGCCAGCACCAGGATCAGCCCGCCAAGGTCGCATCGATGGTGCGCGAAAACGTCATCGCCCAGCTCGCCAATATCCAGACCCACCCATCGGTGCGGCTGGCCCTCGAAGAGGGGCGCGTCGCGCTGCACGGCTGGATTTACGACATCGCGAGCGGCCTTATCGAAGCTTTCGATGGCAGCAGGGGCGCCTTCGTCTCCCTTGCGGACAATCCCGACGTCCAGGCCATCAAATATCAAGCCAGGCGCGTTGCCTGAACCCTAATCCCAGCCAAGGAGAGAATACCAATGCTACAGTCCCAAGCCACACAGACCACTCGCCAGGACCTGACGGAAGTCATCCTCGCATCAAAGCTCAAGAAAGACCTGACCTACGCCCAGATCACTGAGGGCACCGGTCTGTCGGAGGCCTTCGTCACCGCCGCCCTGCTCGGCCAGCATCCGCTTCCGGCGGACGCCGCCAAAGCCGTGGGTAAGAAACTCGGCCTTGACGACGACGCCGTCGCCCTGCTGCAGACAGTTCCGGTCCGCGGCAGCATCGGGAACGGTCTGCCGACCGATCCGACCATCTACCGCTTCTACGAAATCGTGCAGGTCTATGGGACCACGCTGAAGGCTCTGGTCCACGAAAAATTCGGCGATGGCATCATCAGCGCCATCAACTTCAAGCTGAACATCGACAAGGTTGAAGATCCGGAAGGCGGTTCGCGCGCCGTGATCACGCTGGATGGCAAGTACCTCCCGACCAAGCCGTTTTGACCGCGCTATTCGTATGCAACGCCGCACTTTCATTACCGCGATCCCCGCTGTGGCCCTTGCGGGCTCCGCGCTTGCCGCAACCGCTCAAATTACGAAAGGAAACACCATGACACGTCCCCCACTCCCCCCGTTCACCCGAGAAACTGCCATCGAAAAGGTTCGCCTGGCCGAAGATGGCTGGAACACGCGCGATGCGGCGAAGGTCGCTCTGGCCTACACGCTCGATACGCGCTGGCGTAACCGGGTCGAATTCGCCACCAATCGGGAAGAAGCCCAGGCTTTCCTGACGCGCAAGTGGAACAAGGAACACGAATACCGGCTCATCAAGGAGCTGTGGGCCTTTACAGACAACCGCATCGCTGTACGGTACGCTTACGAATATCACGACGACAACGGGCAGTGGTTCCGCGCGTATGGTAATGAGAACTGGGAATTCGCAGAGGACGGCCTGATGGCGCACCGTCACGCATCCATCAACGAAATGCCGATTGCTGAAAGCGATCGGCTGTACCATTGGCCGCTCGGCCGCCGTCCGGATGACCATCCGTCGCTGAGTGACCTGGGCCTCTGAGCGACGCACCAGTTCCTGTCGATCGCGCCAGTGCTCCGCTCGCACTGGTGCGATTTGCTATCATAATGTGGACCTTGACGTTCCCCAAGGCGCACGCCCCACACAGGTTCGCAATCCGTTACCGTGCGGCAAATCAGATTCGCAACGACGCTCGTAGTTGATATTTCCCAGCCAGCAGTCTCGGCATGCATCGACGGCTGCGCGGCGGTAGATTCTAAGACTGTGAACCACTCGTTCGACGACAGCAACGCAGGCGCAGAGCAGTCATCTCGTCTCGGCTGCAAAGCGACATTCTAAAGATCACGACCCAAACTCAATAAAATCGGATCCGTATGATGTGAAGGGATTAGAACCGATGTTTCCGTGTCGCATCCCACATTATCAATGACTGGAGAAGCTCCCAAGTGCATCACGCCTATTTTGCAGGGTAGGGAATCACGCCTGATCCTGCAAATGCGCCATGAACACCTCGGCCGGCGTCTTGTATCCAAGGCATTTACGGGGGGTCGTTCAGATGGCGAGCGAGTTGAACCAGCCCCGATTGCGGCACTTCGGCCAGATTTGTGTCGCCTGGCATGAAGCGGCGAATGCGCTTGTTGCCGTTTTCGACCGCACCTTTTTGCCACGGCGCGCTGGGATCGCAGAAACAACTGCATGCGCCGATGCCATCTTCCAAAGCCCTGAAGCCGGCAAACTCGGTGCCGCGGTCAAAGGTGAAGCTCTGGCGTGCAAAGGCTGGCAAAGGCGAGAAGGCTTCGATGATCTTGTCCATGATCGGCCGCGAATGCCGGCTTGGGTTCTTGATCGTCACGGTGTAGCGGCTCTTTCGCTCGACGAGGTAATGAAGGCGACGGCGGTCGGCGAGGGTCAATTGCGAATAGCAGCGGGACATGCGAAAATCTCCAAAGTGAAGCCATTGAAATCATTGGCATGTTGCACTTGAACATAGAATATACCACTTAGGCATCCGTGATCTGGCATAGTCTATGATATGGAAGCATGCCCGGCGCCCATCATAGTGACGTCGGCACCCATGGTCTTCTCCATCAATCTTGGCGCTCGCTTAAGACACAAGTTTTGCTACCCGTTAAGGCAACGCCATCGCATGAGGAAACAGAGCGTGAGGCCGATAGTCCGTCAGCTTGGAAGGCTCCCCCTGTCACAGCCCATTCGAACCCCATGGCTTGCCTTTAGGTGTGGCCGAAACCGGTTTTTACAAAGCGGTCCGATTTAAAGCTTTCGATGGCATGCCTGCCAAGCAACGCAAAAACGCGTCATCAACACAATCAATGAGAAGACACGGGCGCCATCAGCGGATCCCTGCCGACTATCTCATGTCGTTTTGCATTTAATCGCAAGACTCTGCATCCAATAATTTCAACGAGATAGCGCGGCACTTAAATTGAGATCGGGCACTTAATTTGAGATTCGCCGGTTCGATTAGGCACTTAATGTGAGATTCACCGTGTAGAAAAAGATGACCACCGATGGCCAAGCTTCATCGGAAAATGCGAAATATTACAGAACGTTATTTCCGAATCGGAGAGCGTCAAGCGCCGAAAATTGAACCGGCGAATCTCAAATTAAGTGCTATGAGCTGCCGGAACGGGCGCATTCTTACAGTTAAATGCCAAACGACATTTGGCTCACTTGCTGGGTGAGTTCGGCAATAGCGGCCCTCATAAAATCGACCCGCGCGAGGCGTTGCGCTGCCGTTAGTCGCGCAAATGCCTGTCCGCCATCATCAAATGCCACCATCGATGCGTCTCCCAGCGTAGGGATGCTGTCGGCCACCGCGCCGTCAATTCACAATATCGCCATTGACGGCATATGTATCGACTGCGTCCACATGCGTCGTCGCCATCATGAATTGTGGCGGCTTTGTCTGTTGAAACGACGCGGGCGGCCAATCTGCATGAATGAAGGCCATTTTGCGAACTTTATCTTCGCCACGATCCGGGTCGTTGGCATGGATGATTGGAGCTGGCGGCGATCGTGGCGCTACGGCACGATGATCGTCGACCTGGAGCGCTGTTCGGTTGTCGATATCCTTGAGGACCGGAGCATGCCGAGTGTCGCGCGACGGCTGGAGCAGCATCCTTCTGTCGAGATCGTGAGCCGAGACCGATGCGGGCTGTACGCACAAGCTGCTCGCGAGGGTGTGCCGCAGGCGCGTCAAGCCGCTGATCGGTTCCATCTCATGCAGAATCTGCGGGTCGCAATCGAGGAACAGATGAGCCTTTCCGGCCGCGCCACCGGACGAGCATTGCTGCCGGATAAAAGTATCGGGCGCGCGCAAATCGATCTGATTCAGGATGATCCGCACGTTGACGCAACGCTCCGGCGCCGGGTGCGTCACGCTCATCGACAATCACGGGAGGCGGTGTTCGATACTGTGCACGCTTTGAACAAAGAAGGCCTGTCCTATTCTGAGATCGCACGTCGCGCCGGCTACGGTCGGCGCAGCATCGCGAAATGGCTGACTTTCGAGATGCCACCCAACCGACAGAAGTCGGCGTTGAAGCCAACATCCCCTTTATACTTCGAGGCGTTTCTCGCCGCGCGCTGGAAAGATGGCAATCGCTGCGGACGGCATCTGTTCCACGATATCAAACAGCGCGGCTACACGGGCAGTTTCTCGAATCTCGAGCGGCTTCTCGCCAGTTGGCGCCGCCCCGAGAGGTCGGTGAAGGACAGCGAGTTGGCGGCTCCGATCCTATCGTATCAACCGGGCCGCGATGCTGCCCCGATACGCGATCTGGACACCGTCCATGTGATCTCGCCGGTAGTCGCAGCTGCCCTCTGCCTGAAGCCGCGAAGCTTGCTCAGCCAGGCGAAAAGGGTCGATGCTCTGAAACAGGGCTGGCCTGAGTTCGCTTCAATGCGCAGCCTCGCTATGAGCTTCCGCGGAATCTTTCGCAGCCGCGATCCGGGCAAGCTCGACAGCTGGATTGACGATGCCGTTAACTCGGGTTTGGTCGCAATTGAGCGGTCCGCACGCGTCCTGCACCGCGATCTTGACGCCGTCTACAACGCCATCGAACTGCCGTGGAGCAACGGCCAGGCGGAAGGCCAGATCAACCGCCTGAAGACAATCAAGCGTGCGATGTAAGGCAGAGCTGACCCGGAGCTGCTCAGGGCACGCATGCTGCCACGCGACCAAAATCGCCACCACACAAAGTGAGGAAGACCCCATTAACGTGAGATTCGCAGGGGCGACCGCCAATGGGCATCAACCCACTTGACCAACACGGATTCTCTAGGCGCCAAGGGCCGCGAGGCGGTCGATGGCGGCGGGAAGGCCCTTGAGGGAGATGGTGAGGGTGATTTCCTTGGCGTCGGAGCTTTGCACCTTGACCTTAAGGGTGGTGGCGCTCTTAAAGGCGGAGGCTGCTTTGACATCGAAGGTAAGGGGAACGAGGCATCCAGCCGGCAGGCATGTGGAGAAGCGCAGTGGCTTTTGCGGTGTGGCGTCATCGAGCTGGAGAACAGCACCGGCGTCGAGCGTTAGGCCGAAGGGGAGGATCAGGTTGCCGGCAAGCGTGCCGTCGCCGCTCCGGCGCAGTTCCACCGCCATCACGCGCTGCCCGTTCTGCTGCATCTGCTGCTGCGAGATCGCGCAGACCGTCTTTTGTGCTCCTTGACAGTTCGGGCTCCAGTCCTGATAGGTCTCCTGCAGCGAGGTGGCGCCGTTCGGCAATTTCGAGGCTGCTTCCTGAGCCGATAGCGGCGCGGACAAGGCGAGCAAGGCCGCCACGGCTGCGGCATAGGGAGCAGGAGAAGTAAACGTCGTCACAGGCAGGTTACCTTTCATTGTCGCATTGGCTGCTCGCCGCGTTCCGCCGGCGAGCAGCCTTTTGATTCGAGGGCGGGCGAGAGCCGATTACCACTTGACGCTGAAGCCGATCTTGCCGCCGATGCTGTTGCTGTCGCCGAAGTCCTTCAGGCTGGTTTTGGCAAAAGCCTCGCCGTAGACGGAATACCTGCCGTCGCCCCAGGCCAACGAGCCGCCAAGGCCGAGGCCGCCCCAGAGGTCCTGGTTCTTGCTGACCAGGCTGGCGCCGGAGACGTCGACCTTCGACCCGGCGAGGAAGTCGTAATAGAGATTGCCGATGCCGTAAACATGCGTACGGCTAGTCTGCCCGCCGGCATCCTTCCATTCATCCTCGTAGTCGGCGGAAAGGCCGAGGCGGCCGACCAGGCTGTCGCCGTTTGCGAGCGAGACCGCCGCGCCGTAGCGGTCAGTGAAGTCGTCGAAGTTGACCGACGAATAGATCAACTGAGCCTGCGGGGTGAGAGACCATCTGTCTCGCAAGGCGATCTTTTGACCGCCCTCGACGCTGAGCGCATAACCAAAGCCCTTGTTACCGTCGGCAAGCGTGGTGCCGAGGGTTGCCGATTTGATATCGCTGTCGTACCAGGTCGCCTGCGCCTGGGTATCGACGTAGAAACCATTCGTACCATACCAGGTCAGCGTGCCGCCGACGCCGTAGCCGGTGACATTGATCGAGCCGGAGCCGAAGACCGACGAGACGCTGGACGAGGCCGTTCCATAATGTGCGGTGATGCCGCCGATCAGCGAGCCGGCCTGGCTGTCATAGAACAGACCATCGAGGCCCAGCTGCAACTTCCAGGTATCGACGGCATAATCGGTTCCGGTTGTCGAGGTCGCGGGTGAGAAATCGGCGTGCGCCGCCTCGATGCGCGCCCAGATCGCCCTACCGTTGGCGGGGGCCTGGTCCAGCATCTGCGTCCCCGGTGGCATTGCCTCGCCATTGCCCCATGAACGGTTGCCGACGCGTTGCTGCAGCGTGCCGAGTTCGTTGAAACTCTGCAGCACGCCGGCATAGGTCTCGTAAAGTGGCACGCCCGGCGCATAAAGCGGCTGCGGATCGGGGTCGGCTGGACCGGCGGGATTGAGCAAGATCGAGCGAAGGTACCAATCGCCGTCGGCCGGTGTCGAGACGCCGCCCTTGTAGAGGCGATAGGCATAGGCGCCCCCAATCACGGCCTGCTCGCCCTGGAAGACATAATCGCCGGCCAGGCTAAAGGTGCCGTTCGAGGCGCCGCCGACGTCGATGATCTTGATGCCCTCAACGGTCGGCGCGCCAGTGCCGCCGACATTGATGACTTTGACGGCGCTGGTGCCGGAGGTGTCGCCGGTGACGACCAGGCGGTCGGTTCGTGACGCATCGCCGCCGAGCTCGGCTTCGATCTCCAGCGTTCCGCCGGCGCCCATGTAGTTGCCGGCGACCGTCAGCGTGCCGATGGAATCGCCGGGCGCCACCGTGCCATCCGCATAGTTGTTGGTGTCGCAGACGATGCCGGTGCCCTGCAGCCTGCCGCCGGCGCGCACGTTAACGTCGCCGCACAGACTGCCGTTGACGGAAAGCGTGCCGGCTTCCACCGAGGTGGTGCCGGTATAGCCCGAGCTATCGGCGGTGAGGGCCAGTGTGCCGGCGCCGCTCTTGGTCAGCATGCCGATCCCGGACAGAACACCATTCAATGTCAGCGTAGTGCCGGGATCGGTGATGATGCCGCCGTTGCCGGCGAAATCGACCGCGCGAGCGCTGCCGAAGCTGCCGGTGGTGTGTAGCGTGCCGCCGTCAAGTGTGATGCCGCCGGCCGCGCCGCCGAGATTGGCGTCGTTCGACACCTGCAGCATACCGCCATTGATCGCCGTGCCGCCGGTATAGCTATTGGCGCCGGTCAGCACCAAGGTGCCAAGGTCGGTCTTGGTGAGCTGCGCGGAGCCGGTGAGTTCAGAGCCGATCGTCGCCGTCATGCTAAGGCCGGCCGCCGTACCGTCGCCGACTACGATGACGCCTGGGCCGTCGAGCTTGATCGAGCCGCCGTCGATCGTGTAGCCATCGGTCATGAACTGCAGGCCGGACGCCGTTACCTGGCCGAGGCTGTTGTCCACCGTCACTTTGCCGGCCTTGCCGGCAAAGACGGCGAAGGCATCGTCGCTAAAGGGCGCGTTGACCACGCCGGTGCTGTCGGCCCAGTTGTCGTTGCCGGTCGAGTTCTGCCAAACCCCGTCGCCGCCATCGACAACGCCGTCGAACTTCGGACCGGTGCCATCCCAGTAGTTCAGGGTCAGGCCGTCGGTGTTGACGAGGTTGACCTGATTGGCGACGGCGGTCTGGATGAAGTAGCTCGATGACGGGATCGTTCCGAACGACAGGCCGTTGTTGGTGAGCGCGCCGCCATAGCTGAAGAGCCGGTAGACGCCGGGACCGAAGGTGCCGCTTGGCGGGACCGATACGTTCAGCGTGCCATCCAGGACGAGATTGCCGCCGATGGTGGTCAGGTCGTTGAGCACGCCGCCGGGGGTATTGGCCTGACCCAGGCTGTAGTTCAGGACCGAGCCGCTGGAGAGCGTCAGGTTGCCGGCAATGGCGAGCGTGCCGGGCGTTCCATCGGAAGCGCCGGGGTTGAGGACGCCGCCATCGGCAATCGCGACATTGCCGCCGATCGTGCCGGTGCCTCCGAGTGTCGCGCCGTTTTGAACGGACAACGGTCCGGTCGCCGCGCTTTGGTCGCCGTTGATGTAAAGGCTGCCCGCCGCGACCGTGGTCGGCCCGGCATAGCTGTTATTGCCGTTGAGGATCAGTCCCGCGCTGCCGGTCTTGGCAAAGCCGCCAACGCCGCCGATCGTACCGTTGAGCGTCAGCTCGTCGACCGTCTCGAAGGTGCCGCCGCCGGCGCCCAATGTCACGCCGCGCCCCGTCGTCATCGCAACGGCATTGCGCAGCGTACCGCCGTCAAGCGTGATGCCGCCGGCCGCGTCGCCGAGATTGGCGTCAGAGGAGAACTGCAGCGTGCCCTGCCTAATCTCGGTGCCGCCGGTATAGGTGTTGGTGCCGGTCAGCACCAATGTGCCGAGGTCGGTCTTGACGAGTTGCGAGCTGCCTTCAAGCGCCGAGGCGATGGTTGCCACATATCCGGCGCCGGGCGTCGTGCCGTCGCCGACGCGGATGATCGCCTGCGGGCCGACCAGCTCGACGGACTGCCCCTGGATCGCGTAGCCGCCGGTCGCAAACTGCATGCCCGAGGCCTGCACCCGGCCATTGGTGTTGTCGACGTCGACGGTGCCCGGTGCGCCGGTGAAAACGGCGAAACTGCCGTTGGTGAAGGCGGCGTTGAGGGCGCCGTCCTGGCCGGTCCAGTTGTCGTCGCCGCTAGCGCGCCACGTGCCGTTGCCGCCGTTGACAAAGGCGCCCCTGGTCCCGGCATCGCCATCCCAGTAGTTGAGGGTGACGCCTTGCGTGTTGACCAGGTTGACTTGGTGATTGACCGAGGTCTGAACGGAATAGTCCGGCGAGCTGTCGGACAGCCCGAGATCGGTCAGCGCCCCGTCATAGCTGATGACGCGATAGATACCCGGCCCAAAGTTGCCGCCGGGCGTTTCAGCGACATTGATGGCGCCGTCGAGCGTCAGATCGCCATGGACCACGGTCAAGTCGTTATAGGGGCCGCCGACGACGCCCGCCTGCCCAAAATTGAAGTTGAGCGCGGCATTGGCGTCGAGCGCCAGGCTGCCGTTGATCGTCAGCGTCCCCGGTGTGGTGCCGGGATCGCTCGGATTGAGCGCGGCGCCGTCTTGCACCGTGACGTCGCCGCCGATCGTGCCGGTACCGCCGAGCACGCTGCCGGCCTCGACCGTGGTGAACCCGGTCGCCGCCGATTGGTCGCCGTCGACGATCAGCGTACCTGCCTGGACGGTCGTGTCGCCTGCATAGCTGTTGTCGGCAGTGAGGATCGTGGTGCCGGTGCCGATCTGCTCGAGGCCGCCGGTGCCCGAGACCAGTCCGGCAAAGCCATAGGTGTCGCCGCGGTTGAAGACGAGCGCGCCGTTGTCGACGACATCGCCGGTGATCGCGCCGTTTGCACCGCCATTGCCAAGCTGCAGAGTGCCGCCCGCAATCGTCGTGCCGCCGGCATAGCTGTTGTCGGCGGTGAGCACGAGCGTACCGGCTCCATCCTTGTCAAGAGCCCCGGCCCCGCCGATTGCGCCCGCTAGCGTCAGCGTCGTCAGCCCGTCGGTGTCGAAGGTACCGCCGCCGGCATTCAGCGTTACGTCGCGTGCCGTGGTAAACGAGCCGGTGCTGTGCAGTGTGCCGCCGTTGACGGTGAGCGCGCCGGCCGCATTGCCGAGGTTGGTGTCGGCGGCGACCTGGATGGTGCCGCCATTGATGACGGTGCCGCCCGCATAGTTGTTGGTGCCAGTAAGCGCCAGCGTGGCGCTGCCGGTCTTGGTGAGCGCGCCGGCCCCGCCGACGGTACCGTTCAGCGTCAGATCGGCGTCGGTGTCGAAGGTGCCGCCGCCGGCGTTCAGCGTCACGCCGCGCGCGGTCGTGATGGCCGCAGTGTTATGCAGCGTGCCGCCATCGAAACTCAGGCCCCCGGCGGCATCGCCGAGATTGGTGTCGCTGGCGATCTCAACCGTGCCGCCATTGATCGCCGTGCCGCCGGTATAGCTGTTGGTGCCGGAAAGCATGAGCGTGCCGAGATCGGTCTTGACGAGCTCGGTGCCGCCAGAAAGCGCAGAGTTGATGGTGGCGACATAGGCGGCACCCGCTGCCGTGCCGTCGCCGATGCGGATGACCGACTGCAAGCCTGCCTGCGAGGGGTCGTCGACCAGCGTGATGGCGTCGCCCTGGACGACATAGCCGCCGGTGGCGAACTGCATACCGGTGGCCTGCACCTGGCCGTTGGAGACGCCGTCGACGGTCACCGTGCCGGCCGCGCCATGGAAGATCGCGAAGCTGGCATTGGCGAAGGGTGCGGCGAACAGGCCCGCGCTGTCGGTCCAGTTCTGGTCGCCGGCCGCACGCCAAGTGCCGTTACCACCATTGATGGCGCTGTTGGAATGCGGTCCGGCATCGCCGTCCCAGAAGCTCAGGGTCAGCCCGGTCGAATTGACCAAGTTGACCTGGTTGGCGACGGCCGTCTGCACGAAGTAGTTGGGATCGGTGACGGCGAGGCCGTTGTCGGTCAGCGAGCCGGCGTAGTTGAAGATGCGGTAGACGCCGGGTCCGAAGGTGCCGCCGGGCGTCTGGGTGACGTTGAGCGTGCCGTCGAGTGTCAGGTTGCCACCAACATTGATGAGGTCGTTGAACGAACCGCCCGGCACGTTCGCCTGACCGAAATTGACATTGAGGTTCGACGTGGGGCCAAGCGCGAGATTGCCGTTAATGGTCAGCCTGCCCGGCGCACTGCCGGCGTCACCGGGGCTGAGCGTGCCGCCATTGGCCACCGTGACGCTACCGCCGATGATGCCGTTGCCGCCGAGTATTGCGCCGGCCGCGACCGTGGTCTGACCCGTTGCTGCCGACTGGTTGCCGTCGATCAGCAGCGTTCCGGCATTGACGTTGGTCGCGCCCTTATAGCTGTTGGTGCCGGTGAGCGTGATTGTGCCGGTGCCGAGCTTGGTCACCGCGCCATTGCCGGAGATGACGCTGGCAAAGCTGTAGTCGCTGTCGAGGTTGAAGGCGAGCGTGCTGTTATTGGTAACGGTCGGCGTCGTCAGCGCGCCGGCCGTGGCGCCATTGCCGATCTGCAGTGTCCCGGCGGAGATTGTCGTTCCGGCGCTGTAGCTGTGCGACCCTGTCAGGGTCAACGTGCCGGCGCCCTGCTTGTTCAGGCTTTCGAAGCCGGTGACGTTCACGCCGTCCAATGTGCGGGCCAAATTGTTGACAACCTGCAGCGTGTCGCCAGCGCTGGTCTCACCACCGGTTCCCGCGTCGACAATGCCGGTGATCACACCGCCGTCATTCAGCACCAGCGTATCGTTGCCGGCCCCGAGGCTGAGCGTTCCGGCACCCGTATTCAATGTGCCGGTCAGGTTCACGGTATCGTTGCCACCGCCAAGATCGCCATTGGCGGTGAGCGTGCCGGTGCCGATATTGATCGTGCTCGCTCCCGCATCGCCGGTGATGGTGGACGTCGTGCCGGCTGCCGCGCCGACAGCGCCGTTGACGGTGAGGGAACTGGTGCCCGTCATGGCAATCGTCGGCGTCGTCAGCCCGCCATTGACCTGCAGCGTGCCGGCACTGATTGCGGTGGCGGCGATCTGGTTGCCGCTCGACGTCAGCACCGAGGTGCCGGTGCCGATCTGCGCAAGCTTGCCCGGCCCGCTCAAGGTACCGGCGAAGGTGAACGTATCGCTGCGGTTGAGCGATAGCGTCGAGGTCGGATTTGCAACGATGACGTTGCCCGCTCCGGCATTGCCGGTCGTGCCGCCATTGCCGATCATCAGATTGCCGTTATTGATGACGGTGTTGCCGGTGAAGCTGTTGTTGCCGGTCAGCGCCCAGGTGCCGCTGTCGTTCTTGGCAACCGTAGTCGTGCCGCCGGGACCGTCGATGATAGCGCCGCCCATCGTGTTGAGGCCGGTATTGGTGCCGCCGAGCGCCAGCGTGCGGGCGCCGCTGCCGGTGTAAGTCGCAGAACCGGTATTGCTGAAGACAACCGGGCCTGTGCCGGAGGATTCGATGAAGCTGGTGCCGGTCGAAAGCGTGAACAGGCGGTCCGTGGTATCGCCGCTGCCGGTATAGCGCAGCGTCGAGCCGCTGCCGATGACGAGGTTCGTGGCCGTCGAGGACGATGCGCCGAGCGAGCTTGCCTGACCGCCGTCGGCCAGCTTGTCGACGGCAAGCACGCCGCCGCTGATGGTGGTGACGCCGGTATAGCTGCTGACGGAGTTCTTCAGCACCCAGGTGCCGGCGCCGGTCTTGGTGAGGCCGGTGACACCGCTCGCCGGATTGTCGAGCTCAGCCGAAAGCGTGTTGTTGCCGGTGTTCGTGCCGGACAGCGTTAGGGTGCGGTTGCCACTGCCCGTAAGCGTGGCGGGGGCGGTGCTGGTGAAATTGATGGCACCGGTGCCCGAGGCATCAATGCCGCTGTTACCGGCGCCGAGTGTGAATTGACGATCGGTGCGATCTCCCGCGCCGACATATTGAAGAGTGCCGCCGTTGAGGACGAGGTTGCTCGCCGCCGCGCTCGAGGCACCGATCGAGCTGTTCACACCACCATTGGCAAGGCAGCTCACAACCAAAGTGCCACCACTGATAGTCGTGTTGCCGGTATAGCTGTTGTTGCAGCCCGAAAGCCCCTGCCCGCTGGTGCCGGTCTTGACAAAACTGCCGGCGCCACTGATCGCGCCGCTGAAGGTGAGGTTGCCGCCGCCGTTGATCGTAACTGTGGCCGAGCCCAAGCTTACGTTGCCTACGCCGGTGAGACCAGCCATCGTATTGCTGAAGTTGTTGAGATCGAGCAGCGAACCCGCGTTCACCGTCATGCCGCCGCCAACGCCTGTGCCGAAGGCAGTGGTCGATCCGGCACGCAGTGTGCCGCCGTTCACGATCGTACCGCCGGTGTAGATATTATTGCCCGTGAGCACGAGCGTGCCCGGACCGTCCTTGCGGAAGGTGCCGGCGCCGAAGGCCTGGCCGGTCATTGTCAGCGTCGTCCCAGAGCTCGCCACGCCGATGGCGCCGGTATTGGCCAACAGCTGGAAGCCGCGGTCGGTGGTCGTAGTCGCGCCGGTATAGTTCAGCGCTCCCTGGCTGAAAACGAGATTGGTGGATGCATTGCTCGACGCGCCGATGTCGCTCGGCTGGCCGCCATTGGCCAGACAGCCCACGTTCAGCGTGCCGTTGCCTTGCAGGATCGTGGGACCGCTATAGGTGTTATGACAACCGCTGAACGTCTCCGTACCAGAGGCGAGGGTCACGCCATCTGTCCCGCTGATCACGCCGCTGAAGCTCGCGACGCCGCCGAAGATCGAGAGCCGTGCCGTGCCCATGGTCACGTTGCCCGCGCCGCCAAGGGCACCGACGTTGGTGCTGTTATTCGCCAGATCCAGCGTCGCGCCGCTCGCCACAGTCATGGAGCCGGTGCCGAAGGAGTTTGTGGCGGGGCCTGCCCGCAGCGTGCCTGCGCTGAGAGTGGTGCCGCCACTGTAGTTGTTGGTGCCCGTTCGCACCAGCGTGCCCGCACCCGTCTTTGTGAGGCCGCCCCCGCCCGTCGCCGTGCCGCTCAGCGTCAGCGTGGTGGTGGCGTTGCTCACGCTAATGCCACCACCGCCGCTACCAAGCGTGAAGCCCCGGTTACTGGTGGGGGCGGCGTCAGTGCCAATATAGTCAAGCTTGCCGCCATTCTGCAGGACGAGGCTGGAAGAGGCAGCACTGGAGGCGCCGATTGAACTGTTGACGCCGCCATCGGCAAGCTTGGTGACGGCGAGCGTCCCGGCATTGACTGTGGTGGTGCCAGTGTAACTGTTATTGCTGCCGGCAAGGGTCAGGGTGCCCGGTCCATCCTTGAAGAAGTTCGCGCCGTCGGTACTAACCACCTGGCCAGAGACGGTCAGGTTGGTGCCGGCATTGGTAACGGAGACCGTATCCGAGACGATGGCGCCTGACTTGCTGATGGCAAAGCCGCGGTCGGTCGAGGCTGTGGCGCCGGTATATTCCAGCGCGGCGCCCTGGATCTGGAGGTTCGCGGGATCAACCGATGCGGCGCCGATGGCGCTCACCTGTCCGGCATTGGCGACCGAACCGATGGAGAGTATGCCCTGCGCCACCGTGGTGGCTCCGGTATAGGTACTGGCGCCGGTGAGCGCCACCTTGCCGGTGCCGGCCTTGGTGAAGCCGATGACGCCGGTGTTGTCGGCGATTGTCGAGGCGATGGTGAAGGTGCCGAGGCCGTTCTGCTGAACGCCCAAAACACCGCCGCCGAGCGTGCCCGTCATCGAACCGCCCGTGATCGTCTGGTTTGCGCCGCCGACCGACGGTGCAACGATGATGGTGCCGTCGACGCCGAGCGTGTTGCCGGCGCCCACGGTCACCGTGGAATTGGCCGCCGCGGTATATTGCAGGCCGCCGATCTGCTTGTTGCCGCTCACCGTTCCGAAATAAGGCGTATTGGCTGCGCCGCCTGCGTCGCTGATGATCTCATTGCTGAGCCACGTGGACGCATCATCCTTGTTGATATAATCGGCGGGGGTGAACGCAACGATCTTACCCCCCAAGACTTTTGCGTAGTCCGAGCTGTTGACCGTGGCCCAGCCACCCAGCACACCGTCGGCATTGGCCGTGGTGATGGCACCAGCGGTGGGCAGCACGAAATTGGCGAGCCCGCCCGTGCGGGTGATGGTGCCGAGGTTGAGGGTGAGACTGCCGCCACTCGCGCCGGAGCTGGCCGTCACGGTGTTGTTGCCGCCCGTGATCGTCAGGCCGGCGACGCTCTGGGCGTTGGCCTCGCTCGCTGCACCTTTGACGGTGAATGTTCCGCCATTCATAACCAAGGTCGAAGAGGCGCCGAGAATGTCGCTGGTCGGTCCTCCGGCAGGTGAGAAGTCGAGCACCACCCCGCCGCCGCCGATCGTCGTGGCGCCGGTGTAGGTGCTCTGGCCGGTGAGCGTCAGCGTGCCGGCGCCGAGTTTAGTGAGGTTGCCCGCGCCGACAATGCTGCCGCCATAGGTGTTGTTGACACCGGTGCCGAGATTGAAGCTGAGATTCGCACCACCCAACGCGATGGTTCCACCGGTGCCAGTGAGCGAGGAGGTTGTGACATCGAATCCGTTGAGGTCCAGCGTGCCGCCCGTGGTAGTGAAGCCGCTCGTGGCGCCGAAAGCCGTAGCGCTGCCTGCACGCAGGACGCCGCTGGCGACGATGGTGCTGCCGGTATAGGTGTTGGCGCCGCTCAGCACCCAGGTGCCGCTCCCGCCGCTGCGCAAATTACCAGCACCGGAGATGACGCCTGAGTACATATTGTCCGCGCCGGTGAAGCCGCCACCCAGTGTGGCGGTACCGCTAAGACTCATATTCCCGCTCAATGCCAGCACGCCGGTGCCGTCGTTGGCAAGCGTGCCGCTGAGCGCCCAATTGCGATTGCTGCTGGCGCCCGCTCCGGTGTAGCTCAGGGTGCCGCTTATGCTTGTCCCGCTCCCTGCGCCCAGCGAGCTCGCAACGCCGACATTCGCTATCGTGGCCGCTTCCACTTTGCCCGCGCCGTTGACGCTGACGCCCGATACGGTGTTGGCGTTGCCAAGTCTCAGCACGTGCCCCGCATTCGCGCCGAAGACGGCGCCGTTGCCGCTAATAGCCCCAAGCAGCTCCAGATCGGCCGTTGCCGCGGTGAATGAAGGCGCACCGCCGTAGGGATTAAAGTTCGAAGTGATGGTGCCGGTCAGTGTCAGGGTCCCGGTGCCGTCATTGCTGATGCCGGTGCTGCGATAGCCGTTGGAATACAGGGTCCAATTGCGGTTCGATACATCGCCATCGCCAATATAGGATGCAATGCGGTTGCCGGCGGTTCCACTTGGATTCTGTATGTCGATCGTGCCCGCCGCGACCGTCATGGGTGCCCCCAGCGCGCTGGCCTCCCCCAGATTGCCGATCGAGGTGAACGTGGTGGTACCAGCACCGTAGAAATTGGTCGCGCCGGTATAGTTATTGGTATTGTCGGTCAGGTTCACCCCAGGATTGACGTTAAGACCGCCCGTGCCGGTGAAATGGGCGCCGCCAACTCCGGCCCCCGAGAGGCCGACATTTCCCGCTCCGGTGAGCGTGATCGTGCGTCCGGTCAGCGTTCCGCCGGTCGTACCCACGCTCAGCGACGTACCGCCGGCTATATTCAGGCTGTTACCGGGGTCGCCAAGGGCAGCAGCACCGATGGCAGTCAAGCCGCCAGCATTGACGTTGATATCGCCTACGAATGTGTTGGTGCCGGTCAAGGCGAGGGCGCCGCCGTTGACTGTCAACCCGCCGCCTAGGCTGTTGTTGGCGCTAAGGGTTAGCGTGCCGCTCCCCGCCTTGGTGAGTCCAACGGTACTGTTGATCACCGAAGAGATCGCGGTACTGCCGCTGTTCACGGTGATGGTGGGAGTCGCACCGCCAAGGGTGAGTGTGTTGGCGCCTGTACCGGCAATAGTGTATCCACTGACATTGAAGGTGAGCCCGCCCACCGTGATCGGCACAGTCAACGTCACCGTGCCGGCGGTGCCGTTAAAGATGGCGTTGTCCAGATTGGCGTTGTTCCACGTCGTGAACGGCCCCGCAACATCGTTGCCGGTGGTGTTCCAGAACGCGGAGGTGGTATCCCAGTTTCCGGAACCGCCGATGCCAATGGCGGTATTGTTAACGTCCCAATAAAGATTCGCGCCCCAGGCCAGGTTTATGGTCAATCCGGTCACAAGCGCGAGCGGCAGAAACCCGCCCGCCATAATGCGGGCAGCGCCTGAGAAAAAAGTGGCCGTCAGGGGCGCACAGCTGGCAGCCCAACCCTTCCATTTGGTCATCCTCCCGCCACGTAGGCTGATGAAACGGAGGATTGCATCATGACGTGGTCCGGTCGATGCCCCCGACCGGTTAGACCTATTAAGAATTTCCGCATTCACGATTTGTCGCATGCCCCTTTGCAGCAATTCCAATGTGGGGTAGCACCTTATGTACGCGCGGGGGACGTAACTTACTGTAAGCATATCAATATCTAGGGCTTACAGCGTCGCCGCCGAAAGCGGCCGGATTGAGATTGATCCTGTTGAAGGTGGCCGCCGTGTCATTCGACATCTTGTGACCCGCAGTTGCAAAAAGTGTATTCATCAAACTGTTGTTGGAGCGAGTGCTGATATATAGGTAACATTAGCATCCAGGCTGCCCGGCGGCGGGAGAAGAGCAGCCTGCATCGTGAGACATAGCAGCGAGGGGCGTTGTGATTTACGAGGAGATTCCTGAAGAACGAGAGACCGATCTATCCGCAGAAGATTGTCGCGCCCAGCTAGCGCGCATCCTGAATAGCACCGACTTCGAAGCATCCGCCCGCAAGCACCGGTTCCTCAGCTATGTCGTCGATGAGACCTTGGCTGGGCGCGGCAGCCGCATCAAAGCCTATTCGATAGCGGTCAACGTATTCGGCCGCGACGCTTCGTTCGATCCGCAAGCAGATCCGATCGTCCGTATCGAAGCCGGCGACCTCCGGCGGGCGCTCGATCGGTATTATTTGGGCGCCGGACAGGGCGATCCCATACTCATCACCGTCCCCAAAGGTGGCTACATTCCCTCCTTCTCACCGCGTGATTCGCTCAGCCTTCTTCCGGAAGAGCCCACCGCCGCGCCCGAGTCCCCGCGGCCACGCGTGTCAAGCAAAGCACGGCTCATAGCGGCGACCACGATCACGATATTTGCCGCGGCCATGATGACGTTGATCTGGTGGAACTACTTTTTCCAACGTCCTCCAAGCAAGCCCGAAGTCCCGCGCTTGCTCGTCGAGGGGTTCGATGACCTGACCGGATCGAGCGTGTCCGTGGCTTTTGCACAGGGACTCACGCAGGAGGTCATCAGTCAACTCTCCAAATTTAAGGACATCGTCGTCGTTCAGCCGCCCACCTCGGCGACGCTTTCACGGGTACGCTTTGCGCTCGCGGGAAGTGTGAATCTGTCGGCGGACAGCTTTCGATTTCAGGTTCGTCTGGTCAATCGCGCGGATGGATCGGTGCTCTGGGCCCATACTTATGGCGGTGCCACAACCGTTTCCGATCTTCTGAAGGCTCAGGCGGACATCGCCAGCAATGTAGCGATCAGCCTGGCGCAGGCCTATGGAGTCATCTTCGAGGCGGACGCAAGGCTCGTTGTTCTCGACCCTCCCGACGACTGGGCCGCTTATTCCTGCACGCTCTCCTATTATTCTTACCGAGTCAGCTTCGATCCGAAGGCTCTTCCGCCCGTGCAGGCCTGTCTCGAGAAGGCAGTGGCGCGCTTTCCCAGCTACGCAACAGCCTGGGCTCTTCTTTCGCTGGTCTATATCGACGAGATGCGGTTTAGCTATCCAATGGATACTGTCCAACTGCCGCAATCGCTCAATCGCGCTCTTGCCGCTGCCGACCGGGCCGTCGAGTTGGAACCGCTCAACGTCCGAGGCCTGCATGCGCAGATGCTCGCTCTCTATTTCAAGGGAGAAATCGATGCAGCCACGAGCGTGGGCCGCCGCGCTATGACCATCAATCCTAACGACACCATGCTTATGGGCGAGTACGGGGATCGGCTGGCTTTGTCGGGAAATTGGAAGGAAGCCTGTCCCCTCGTGGCGGAGGCGCATGAGCGTAATTCAGGGCCTCTGGCCTATTATGAAGTAGGGCTGGCGCTTTGCTCCTATTTCAAGGGGGATTACCAGTTGGCTGCCAAGTGGATCAGGAAAGCGAATGTTTCAAGCAACGCGCTCTATCATGTGATCGCCACCGCAATCTTTGCCGAGGCAGGTTTCGAGGCGGACGTCGAACGTGAACGCAATTGGCTCTCGGAATATTACCCCGCCCTGATAACTAACATTCGACAAGAGACGCTGTGGCGGTTTGGCCGTCGCGAAGATGCCGAGTTATTCCTCGGGTCGCTGAAGAAGGCAGGCCTGCGGTTCGCAGATTAGCCGCTTGATCATAAGCTGGCGGGGGAGCGGGAAAAACAGGGATCACGATGCAAGATTTAGCTTTGCCTGCTGTCGCTTTGCCTTAATTCCGAGATTTTCCGCGTTGTGCGTCGATAGAGGCCATTTTTTGCCCTTAAATACGAGACGACGATCAGCTTCGTTCGATAGTATTCGATGTTGAGGTGCGATGTCGGTTCTCAATCTGGCGACCGATCCGGATAACGGTTACGAGCAAGCGGTCGTTCTTTGGTAACTCGGGAGCAAGGCGACTGTGGGTAGTCCTCTTTCCTGTCCATAGCAGCCCGCCGCCCGCCCCCGAACCTGTCACCACCGTCGCCAATCTCGTCACCACATGAGCAGCCGTATTGCGTTAAACCGGGGTCGGCGTGAAGAGTGCATAGTTAATCCTCGTGGCCGGCAGGCTCCAAGTCATTCCGTCAAGCTGAGGGCACAGCCAAAAGTGATTGATGTGAAGGGATTAGAACCGATGTTTCCGTGTCGCATCCCACATTATCAATGACTGGAGAAGCTCCCAAGTGCATCACGCCTATTTTGCAGGGTAGGGAATCACGCCTGATCCTGCAAATGCGCCATGAACACCTCGGCCGGCGTCTTGTATCCAAGGCATTTACGGGGGGTCGTTCAGATGGCGAGCGAGTTGAACCAGCCCCGATTGCGGCACTTCGGCCAGATTTGTGTCGCCTGGCATGAAGCGGCGAATGCGCTTGTTGCCGTTTTCGACCGCACCTTTTTGCCACGGCGCGCTGGGATCGCAGAAACAACTGCATGCGCCGATGCCATCTTCCAAAGCCCTGAAGCCGGCAAACTCGGTGCCGCGGTCAAAGGTGAAGCTCTGGCGTGCAAAGGCTGGCAAAGGCGAGAAGGCTTCGATGATCTTGTCCATGATCGGCCGCGAATGCCGGCTTGGGTTCTTGATCGTCACGGTGTAGCGGCTCTTTCGCTCGACGAGGTAATGAAGGCGACGGCGGTCGGCGAGGGTCAATTGCGAATAGCAGCGGGACATGCGAAAATCTCCAAAGTGAAGCCATTGAAATCATTGGCATGTTGCACTTGAACATAGAATATACCACTTAGGCATCCGTGATCTGGCATAGTCTATGATATGGAAGCATGCCCGGCGCCCATCATAGTGACGTCGGCACCCATGGTCTTCTCCATCAATCTTGGCGCTCGCTTAAGACACAAGTTTTGCTACCCGTTAAGGCAACGCCATCGCATGAGGAAACAGAGCGTGAGGCCGATAGTCCGTCAGCTTGGAAGGCTCCCCCTGTCACAGCCCATTCGAACCCCATGGCTTGCCTTTAGGTGTGGCCGAAACCGGTTTTTACAAAGCGGTCCGATTTAAAGCTTTCGATGGCATGCCTGCCAAGCAACGCAAAAACGCGTCATCAACACAATCAATGAGAAGACACGGGCGCCATCAGCGGATCCCTGCCGACTACCTCAATCAGGAAGTCGAGGACCGTCCTGATGCGCAACGGCAGGTTCCGACGCGACGGGTAGACGACGCTGATGGCGACCCGGCTCGGCGGAAAGTCTGGCATGACATTCACCAGCCTGCCTTCTTCGATGTCGGACCCGACAAGAATGTGGGAAAGTACCGCAATCCCATTGCCAGCCAGCACGGCACGGTGAACGGCAACCGCATTGCTGGCGACGAGGCGCGGCGCGGTCCGCACGGTAACGTCCTCGGCGCCATTTGAGAACGACCATGCCTGGCCATTTCCGGCGCGATTGTAACAGATGCAATCATGAGCGCTGACATCGTCCGGCGTTTTGGGTGCTGCCCGCTTTTGTAGATAGGAAGGTGCGGCAACGAGAAAGGCCGTCGTCCATCCAATTCTGCGGCACATCAGACTGCAGTCCGCGACCGTTCCCAGCCGTACCTCAAGATCGATCCCCTCTTCAACAAGGTCGGACGGTTCCTCACGAAAGAGCAAATCGACGGAAAGTCCCCGATGGCGTTCGAGCAGCATCCCGAGCCGGTCGCTGACGTAAAGCCCGAGCGGTGTCGGCAAAGCCAGGCGCACCTTGCCGGCTATGCGCCCGCCATCACGACATGTGGTTTCACTAAGCGCCTCGACCGCTTCGATGACCTTAAGTGCCATCGGGATAATCTGCTCCCCCTCGGCCGTCAGCGCCAGCGCGGTGGTCGTGCGATGCAGCAGACGTGTGTTGAGATGCGCCTCCAGCGCCGAAACCTGGCGTGAAACTGCAGGCTGCGTCAGCCTGAGATCAATCGCTGCGGCGGAAAAGGAGCCAGTCTCCACCACCCGCATGAATGTTTGCAATGCGCATACGATATCCATCCCTACCCCATACTTTTCGGCATAGGCCTTATGTTCGAACCTTAGCCCGGAAGGGCTTTACTGTCCAGATATTAAGGATATCTTTTGTCCATAAGGACATTTAATATCCTTAATAATGGAGGCGACCATGACACAGCGTTTGAACTATGCCCAGCAATCCCCGGAACTCTTCAGGAAACTCTCCGAACTCAGCATGGCCCTGAAGGACAGCGCCATCGAACAGAAGATCCAGGATCTCGTTCATATCCGCGCATCGCAGATCAACGGCTGCGCTTTCTGCCTGGACATGCATGTCAAGGAAGCCAAGATCCACGGCGAGAGTGAACTCCGGCTCTACCACATCGCCATCTGGCGGGAATCCAACCTCTTCATTCCTCGCGAACGCGCCGCACTCGCCTGGACGGAAGCGGTGACGAAACTGCATGAAGGTGGCATTCCCGATGAGCTCTACGAGCGCGTGCGCGGCCAGCTTTCCGAGAAGGAAGTTTCCGACCTCACCTTCGCGATCATGGTCATCAATGCCTGGAACCGCGCCAGTATCGCCTTCAAGACGGTGCCCGGCTCGGCCGACAAGGCCTACGGCCTCGACAGGGCCGGCCTCAACTAAGCCTTTCATAGAGGGCTTCAGCAAACGAAGCGCGGCCGTTCAGGCGGCCGCGACCAAGACTCTCATGACAATCGTTTCAACCGTGGAGCTGGCCCAATCGGTTCCAAGATCTCGATCAACAGGAGACAAACATGGACCTGAACACTTCTCGTCCCGCTAAATCAAACCCTGACGAGCTGGTTCCGTCGCGCTACGCAGTACGGATCGGCGATATCGAGGTACTGATAATCAGCGACGGCGTACTACCGCTGCCAACGAAGATGCTGGGACATAATGCCGACCCGGCCGAGCGCGCGGCCTGGCTGAACGACATGTTCCTGCCGCCGGACGCTTTCGACTGGGCGCTGAACGCGGTCGTGGTGCGCAGCGGCAAGCAGACCATCCTCATCGACGCCGGCCTGGGGCTGGACCCTGAATTGAACCTGCCGCGCGCGGGACAGCTGATCAAACGACTGGAAGCCGCCGGCATCGACCTTGGGTCCGTAACCGACGTGGTACTGACCCATATGCATATGGACCACGTTGGCGGGCTACTCGTCGGCGGGGTCAAGGAGCGGCTGCGTCCGGATCTCAAGATCCATGTCGCGGCGGCCGAGATCAAATTCTGGGAGGCGCCTGATTTCTCTCATGTGTCCATGCCACCCGGCTTCCCGGACGCGCTTCGAGCGGCCGCCAAGCAGTTCAGAAAAGAGTACGAGAGCCACCTCAGATTGTTCGATGATGAGTACGAGGTCGCGCCGGGTGTGGTCGTCTCCCGAACCGGCGGCCACACGCCCGGGCACAGCGTGGTCCGAGTCGCCTCCGGCAAGGACCGGCTGATGTTTGCTGGCGATGCCGTGTTCGCGGTCGGTTTCGATCATCCCGACTGGTTCAACGGCTTCGAACACGATCCGGAGGAGGCTGCCCGCGTCCGTGTCCGTCTTCTGCGGGAGCTGGCCGAGACCGGCGGACTTCTGGTGGCGACCCATATGCCGTTCCCGTCGGTCGGCCATGTGGCAGCCGACGGCGATGTCTTCCGTTGGGTGCCGGTGTTCTGGGACTATTAATTCCTCGTGAGCGAGTGTCGGGCCGGCGTGCAGCCGTCAGGGCCGCGCCCGGCTCAGCCGAGCGGACATAAAGCGTCGTCCGAACCGCCCGACCTGCAACCCATCATACAGAAACGAACGAACAATGCGGCGCATGACGCAGCCGCGAATGGAGAAGCTCATGAAAATCGTCATCATCGGCGGGACCGGCCTGATCGGTTCGAAAACAGCCGACCGCCTTCGCAAGCAGGGCCATGAGGTCATCGCCGCCGCGCCGAACACCGGCGTCAATACGATGACGGGCGAAGGTCTCGCCGAAGCGTTGGCCGGCGCCTCCGTCGTCATGGACCTCGCAAACTCGCCATCCTTCGAGGACAAAGCGGTGCTCGAATTCTTCGAGACGTCAGGCCGAAATCTGGCGGCAGCGGAAAAGACGGCCGGCGTGAAGCATCATATCGCCCTTTCCATCATCGGCGTCGATCGCCTGCCCGAAAGCGGCTACATGCGCGCCAAGGTCGCCCAGGAAAAGATCATCCGCGACTCCGGTATCCCCTATACGATCGTCCATTCGACGCAGTTCATGGAATTCTTAAGCGGCATCGCTCAGTCCGGCACAGTGGGCGATACGGTGCGCCTGTCGCCGGCCTATGTGCAGCCGATCGCTTCCGACGACGTCGCCGACAACATGACCGTCGTCGCGAACTCCGCGGCAATCAACGGCATCGTAGAGATCTCGGGTCCGGAACGTGTCCGGCTGAACGAGCTCGTCGCCCGCTACCTCAAGACCCTGGGCGATGCCCGCAAGGTCGTGGCGGATCCGGAAGCCCGCTATTTCGGCGCCCGGCTGGAAGACGGCTCGCTCGTGTCCGACGGCAATCCGCGCCTCGGCCGCATCACCTTCGAGCAATGGTTCGCAACCTCCGCCCGCAAGTGAATGAACACGGTGCATCGCCGCAGGCGCCGCACCGCCCAGCTCTCAAGAAAGGAATTCGAGATGATCAAGTCAATTCTCGGCCTCGCCATAGCCGCGCTACTGTCCACCAATGCCGTTGCACATGATGCCGGCGAGAAGGATGCCAAGGTCACGCTCGTCTACGAGCATCAACTGCCGAACGTTCCCGGCAAGAGCATCAAGGGCGTCCTCGTGGAGTATGGTCCGGGCGGCTTTTCCTCGGCCCATACCCATCCAACCTCGGCCTTCATCTATGCGACGGTCCTGGAGGGTGCGATCCGCAGCCAGGTCAACGACGGCCCGGTCAAGGTTTTCAAGGCCGGCGAGAGCTTCTCGGAAATGCCGGGCGACCGCCATGGTGTCAGCGAGAATGCCAGCAAGGCCAAGCCGGCGAAGCTGTTGGCCGTCTTCGTCGTCGACACCAGCCAAAAGGAACTGACCTTCCCGATCAAGAAATAGCTGGATGCGGGACTGGCGCCGCAGGCGCCTGTCCCTTCCCGGTTTCAGGAAATCATCGTCGGTGAACCCCATCATGTTTGGCGAACATCATTTTCTATCGCTCGTCCTGATCAATCTGCTCGGGCTGGCCGGCATTCTTATCTGGCATATCCAGGGGCGCCGTCGCCCGACCGCGCGCCTCGTCGTGCAAATCCTGTTCTTTTGCTGCATGAGCCTCGTGCTCTGGCTTGCCGGAATCTCGCCTTATCACTTTGATTACGACGAGCTTCAGGATGCCGGCATCCTGCTTGCCAAGTCCGCAAGGATCCTCTGGTGGCTGCATCTTGCCTGGACGATGATCGGCTTCCTCCATATCTATCTCACCCTCAACCGCCGGCCGCAGGAGGCGCATCTTCTTCAGGATCTGATCGTCGGCATCGTCTATCTCGGCGTCGCCCTGTCCGTCATCGGCTTCGTCTTCGGCGCACCCGTTGGGCCGCTGATTGCCACCTCAGGCATCGTCGTCGTCATTATCGGCCTGGCGCTGCAGAACACGCTTGCCGACGTCTTTTCCGGAATCGCGCTGGCTCTCGGTCGCGCCTACATCATCGGCGACTGGATCCAGCTCGCCGACGGCACCGAAGGGCGCGTCGTTGAAACCAACTGGCGCTCCACCAATCTGCTTTCGGGTGGTTATAACGTTGTCGTCCTCCCGAATAGCGTGCTGGCGAAACAGGGCGTCACCAATCGCAGCCGCCCGGATGAATCGCACCAGATCTCGCTGACGATACGAATATCCGCCATGCACAAGCCGCGGCTCGTCGAAGAGGCCATGCTTGCCGTCCTGCAGGGCTGCGAAAGGATCGTCATGAACCCGCCGCCGGCCGTCGCGCTCAAGACGATCGACGCAATCGCCATCGAGGTCGAGCTGTTCTTCCGCGTCGCGAGCGCAGCAAGCCGCATGTCGGCACAAAACGAGATCATCGATCTCATCCACGAACATTGCAGGACGAGCGGAATATCATTGGCAATGCCGGCCCAAAGCCTCGTCTGCCTCCCGATAAGCGAACAGAAGGAACAGGCCGCTCTCAGGGCGATATCATCCGGCGCGCTCTAGCACCCATTCGAAAGAGCTTTTCCAGAGTTCCGGCGGGATCTCCTTCGAAAGGATGCCGACGAGGTCTGACAATTTGACGCCGCGCAGTTTCTCCCGCCAGGCCTCATCCGCCTCCCACATGATGCGAGCAACTGCGCAAGGGCTGCTTTCGCAATAATCCTTCGGCCGGCACGGATTGTTGGCCCTGATATTGCTGCAGACGAACGTACGCTGCCGGCCTTCCACAGCTTCAACAATTTCGAGGAAAGTGATATCCGTCGAAGGCTTTGCCAGTCGGTAGCCGCCGGACGGACCAAGAGACGTGTCGACAAGTCCCGCGTGGGACAGGCCCTGCAGGGCCTTGGAAAGGTATTCCTTCGGGAGCCCATGAAATTCGGCAAGCGCTTTGGTCGAGAGATAGCGACCGTCGGGCAGAGCGGCAAGAATAGCACAGCAGTGGAGTGCCCATTCGACTTGGCTTTTCAAAATCATGAATTCACTTCCAAGGCCTCGGCACATGCTATCAAGGATAACAAATATCCTTATCTCGTCCCCGTGTAAACAAAAGGTGAAGCTCTTGACCACCTAATCCCAATGCCGAGCCTCAGCAGGATGAATAGCTCTACTGGTTTCGCTCCGAGGCAACATAGCCTGCGCGATTCTTGCTGGACGACCGATTGCATTGAAAGGAGCAACTCGACGAGAGTCAGAATGACCGCCTTGAAAGGATTGGAACCCTCGACCCTGTTATAATAAACGTGCTAGACTTCAAATTCCTCAATAGTATACAAAGGCTTGGCCTCGATAGAACGACTGGTTTTTGAGGTCGGGCGCTGACGGTCAGCTTCTAGGCTGAAGTCATCCGTAGCAGACGTTTCGTAAGCTGTCTTAGGAGACCACTCGTGCGCCGTGGTTTCGAGTGCGCCTATACGTCATCTTCGCCGGGACAGCGTTTCCCTCGAGAGCTAGATAGAACCCCTACCTCATCCTGCTTGAGTCAGATTAGCTTTAAGAGTTCGGTCCCATGATGCCGCTGAACGCAGCCGACGCAAGGTGAAACGTTTGACAAATCTCAAGCACTTCCTTCGGGAAGAAGTGAAGGGAACTTCCAATACCTATCCTCTTTTCACGGTCAAGCAACTCAAGTGTCGCCGCGGAGCCGTGAACGTAATGCCCGCGAACGAGATCGCCCATTGGGCCACCAACTTTTATGAACTGATCGGACGCCTCTTTTATTAGGTTGGCCCTAGCCACAAGCCACCTAACAACCAGCTCCGTGCCGTCGGTCGCATCCGGCACGCCAACAATCCCCGCGCGGTGCGCCAAGCAGTTTCGCGCGCGATTATAGCCGGTAAGTCGGACGATCCACTCTGGAGCAACGGAAAACTCCTTAGCAAGAACGGTAAGCTGATCTTCAATTCCCCTCCGCTCAAACTGAGCCGGTGTCACGGGAAAAGTTCGTCCAGGAGCGCACTCGACCGCGTTTCGGTAAACCTCCATCAGGAATATCGAGAATTGTTCAATAAGATCGCGCAGAACTGCTGAAGCGGCCCACGCCTGGAACTCCGCGTGGAGAAGTGTGCTGTCCGCCGTTCGAATGTTCTCAAAGTGGAATTCCGAGTTTTCAATCGTAAGTGTGTAATCGGCATTACTTGGCGCTGCCTTCAAGCAAGCTATATAATGAAACGCCGCTAGTTGAATGGCACTGTGCATTTTGTCCAGCGGTTTCGGTTTCGTTGTCAAGCGTGATTTCCAGTATGCCAGTTATATTTTGATGTGAAAGTTCAGTCTGACATAATCCTATGAATGCGCTCAACATTCCAACGTTCTAGCATTTTCAGTCTTTCAGATAAATGCGCGATTATTCATCTTCTGAGTAGCTTCGAGCAACGCTTTGTTGACCGGCCCAAGATTCTTGAGCCGATGTCGTTCCCAGATGATATCTCCACTTCTGGCGGATAAATGTCTCAAATCCTTAAGTCCCTCCCACAGGCCTTGCCCTGCCCCGCACAAATAATGAAGCTGGTCCACGCTCAGCCACCACGTAGACATCCCAAAACTATATACCGCGCGGTCGCGTGCGATATCCGGCTGCGCGTCGCAGATAGTTACTATGCTCTCCGTCAGGATTTTCAGCTGATAATTCATCGTTGAAATGAGTCTCATAGCGCTTGCGTCATTCGTCGACACGGTGCTGTCGAGTAATCTCGTGAACAATGGCATTATCAGACCACGGTCCTGCAAGGCGCCGTGATCAAACAAACTAATGGCTATTTTCTCGACCTGGCGTCCCTTTAGCTCAAGGACGCTACCATCAACGAAAGTTATCCTACCGTCTTTGCGAAGCTTTGCCTCATGTCTCGCAAGCTGCGCCTGCATTTTAAGGAAACTATCTGTCAGATCATTCAGCAAGGGAAGCGAGGCGCCTCCCCTCGCTGAAGCTGTTAGGACCTTCTTTTTGCACTCGAAAAGGAAAATATGCGTCTCGCTCTCAACGACGATATCAATCTCCAGCCGCTGACTCTTATTCTTGCCATGGTAGGCTGCACCCTCGAACGTCACGTTAGCCGCAATGCTCCTCAGCAAGTTGGCGGTCTGCAACTCCAATGCCCTGCCAAGGCGTGTTTCAAGGCGTGATTTCGATCTCTTGATTTCCTCAAGGGTGGCTGCTTTCTTCGCTTCGTTTTCTCTCATGAGGTCGAACAGCCGCTCTACGAAAGCGCGCGCAAATATTCCTCGCGGCTGAACCACAAATTCACCAGACCTCGCGGCAATGAGCGGGAAGCGCGCATCCGCAGTTTTGAGCGAATCCAATGGGCCTTTATAATCACGATTTATCTTTGCCGCCGGCGCTGCCATCAAGTCGGCAAGGTGCAGTTGACCGGAAAGCACACGATTGACAGAAGCGAGTGCCCATCGAGACGTGTATACAAGCTGGTCCTCGCGGGCGAGGGCAAATATGCTTTCAAATAGCGCCTTCCAGAGCGATGGAGGTGCATGGGGAAAATCGCACCCTGCTTCCTCCAGGGCCCCAACTAGCATCCCGGTTAAAACCTTAGCACTTCTTGGCTGCCATTGAGCAAAGCAAAATAACTCGTCGTAAACTGCGGTTTCGCGCAACACCTTTTCAAGAAACCGTGTAGGAAGTGACATGTTTTCGAAGATGCTATGCGGTTCGACATTTAGGGTTGCTACTAGGTGCCGTGCCAACAGTTCCGCTTTTAATAGCTGTTGTCGCCCATCTTTGCGTCCAGTGAGCATTTTCAGATGTTTGAGCGACAGATTATAGAGAAAGTGAAATGGCGTCCCAGCTTCCGAACGCTGATGGGCGTTGGCCGGGGTCCTCGCGGCGACAAGCGATCCGTCAATAACACGGCCGGTGCCCAGCATTCCAGCCAACAGGAGGTTGGCCGCAACTCGACCGCCCGCGAGTGCAATATGCTTGTCGATTTTGGCGCAGATTCGCTTGTAAGCTCTCGCGCTGAGCCTGGCTCCGTGACCGTCGATTTCGAACTCATAGCCGAGTGACCGAAGGAAACGAAGAGACGCTGCGACCACTCCTTGCCTTGAATTCGACGACAATCGATAAGTCCCTCGCTCTATCAACTTCGATGCATGGGCCAAAGCCTCGGCCCACGCACGGCGCTCGGAGAATGGTGCGATGACTCCAATGTTAGAACACGCGTCTCGAACAATCGACAGCAATTGCCACCGTTCCGGCGGCACCTCCTCAAGGTGGACAGCAATCTCGACAATATTCCATAGGTAATGGAGCGCTTCGGGATGCATCCCTTCACCACTCCAAGACAATGCTCGGCGAACTTCATCGTGAACATAGTGAAAGTCCGTGCTGTCAACCGTCGAATTAGGGGCTTCGGCAATGATTGGAACGCCCAGATATTCTTTCAAGGCAGTTTTGGGAATAAGAAAAGCCATCGTCCAGACCTCGGGACATCCGGATTTCAAACAGGGGTTGAGTTGGCATAGTATAGTGTCATTGAAAGATTTATTTGCGAAGAGGAAAGTCGTGGATGGCTATTCTGGTGGGCTGACTGACAAACTACGGAAGCTTGAATGTCGAAGACCCGAAACAATCACTATGTCCCCCAATGGTATCAGGAAGGCTTCTTCGAGCCGGGGCGCGACACACTCGCGCTTCTCGACCTGTCGCCGGATCGAAGGACACTCGACGACGGCCGGGTGATCGTGGAGCGTTCGCAATTCAAGTCGCCGACATCCCGCGCATTCGTGCAAAGGGACCTTTACTCGACGTTTTTCGGAACAAACGTCAACGACGAGATCGAAAGGCGCCTGTTTGGTAACATCGATACCCGCGGCGCGAAGGCTGTCCGCGCTTTCGTTCAGGCCGACCCGACCGAATGGCAACGCCATTTTCGAACCTTTTTCGAATACCTGGATATTCAGAAGATTAGGACGCCGAAGGGTTTGGACTGGCTGAAATCCTGCTATCCTCGCTTAACGCAGAACGAGCTGATGGCTGAAATGCAGGCCATCCGAATGTTTCACTGCACCATTTGGACGGAGTCAGTCCGCGAGATCGTTTCGGCAGAGGAGTCGGACGTCAAGTTCATTGTTACTGATCATCCTGTGACGATCTTCAATCACGCGATGCCGCCCGAGCACCGAGGTTGTGCCCACCCGGCGGAGCCCTCAATTGCCCTTAAGGGCTCTCAAACTGTCTTTCCTCTGAACCGCGACTTCTGTCTGATCCTCACGAATTTGGAATACGCACAAGATCCGTCTGCGAGGGCCACGGAAAAACGCACGTTTGCACGTGCATACCGCAGCTCCATGGTTCGCACCGACGCGTTCCTCAAGCAACGGCGGCTGTCGCGGGACGACGTGATGAAAATCAACCGTATCCTGAAGGCGCGCGCTCGCCGATATGTCGCCGCCGGGCGTCAGGAATGGCTGTATCCCGAGAAGGAAGCGCCGGGCTCCTGGGCGGATTTCCGGCACGTCCTCATGCCGCCGTCGGAACAGCTTTGGAGCTTTGGCGGGGAAATGTTCGTCAAATACGACAGCGGTCAGGTCCGATACCAGGATGCCTTTGGCCGAACAGAGAAACCCCGCGACTTTCTTCAAAAGAAGGTGCCAGCAAATATTCGCGCCCGTGACGCCTGCGGTTGCGGTTCCGGAATGAAGTTCCGAAATTGCTGCCAAGCCCTTCCACCATCATTGCGCCCGGCCTGGAACGAACGTGGCATTCGCGAACGCAACATCATGCTCCTAAATGGAATTGTGAATGTCTTGAAACTCCACGATGGTCGTGACTGGCTTCGGGTCCGCCGCGAGCTGACCGATGAGCAGATCTCAAAAGTGTATAGCCTTTATGAAGGTCTGTGGCCTCTTGAGACCGACATCTTGTCTCTGCTTCCCAAGCCAGACGGTCGCGCGCGGTGCGTGTACACGGGCAATCTGCATCCGAACGCATTCCTGGAACACGGAGTAGGAGTGCCTCTCTATTTCGGCGAGACTCTCATAGAGCATCCCTTTCTGCATCCGGGGACCGTGAAGCAGGACTTCAACCCCGTCGAAAACCCTCATGCGTTTCGGCAGGAATTCTTGAAGTCCGCGTTCCTGTTTCTTAACGTGATGCCACTGGTGTCGATCGGACTGCTCAGTCTCGTTCCAGATCCATGCTGCTTCGATTTCAATCTCCGCGACGAGGTCCATCAATTGGCTGAAAGGCGCGTCAAAGCCCTTCAACTTACGGCCGAAGACTACGCTGCATTGTCTGAGCACGCGCGCCAAGACACGCGGAGGAGTATCATGTCCATGTCCGAAGATGTCATGATAGCGCAGCTCCGGCGTCAAAATCCTGCCCTGACGGACGATGATTTGGCCGTTGAAATGCGCATGTTGCAGCACATGAAAGAGGCTGACCCGTTAGCCGTTCTCCACACCGGTCCCGAGGTCCAGGGAGAGCGAGGTGGGCAGTTCAGCGCGATGAAACTGTCGCCCAACGTCGAGATGGCAATGTATCTTGCTCAGGCAACAGGGGCTTCGATCGTCACCGACAGTCCTCTGAGATGGCGGGAGCTTGCGACGACGATCGTCAAGGAGCTCATGCTCGCCACGTCCGCCCTACCCGAGTTCGCAAGGGCCTGCGAGCGTTCGACGTTCAGATTTCCAACTGATGTCCAGCAGGTTCTGCGTCTCGGCGACAGCGGTGCAATGTCTGGCTACCCTTCTTTGATGGCTGACACGTTCAAGTACCTCCAGAACAAGGAAAACGGACGGCCGAAGTCCAATGTCGAGGCATCGCTGACAGCAAGATTGGGCCGCCTTCAGCCAGCGCGCGAGCTCTCGCAATCGGGCGCAATCTCGCGGCGAGTTTCCGCAATTATTCCGACAGGCGGCCTCCAGGACAACACGATCAATCGCCTACTCCTGAAATCCAGCTCGGAGCGGCATCTAGCGAACGTCCCAATAGCCTTCTTCATCCATGATGAATAAGGAGCCGGAGGCACTGATTTTTGCATGGGCGAGCGCTCCCCATCTCAACGCTCAGACCCATCGGTATTCTAGGTTGATCACACGTAATGTCCGGGCTGCTGACAATGGCAAGATCAACACCGTGATTTATGATGTGATGGTGGGATGTCATGCCAGACATTAGCCTTATCATCGGCAGTGAGAGCATGGTCAATGCCCACTCATATATCCCGGAGCCGGATTTCACCTGGATGCTGCCGTCATTCATAAGTCTTCACAGCCGTGCAATAACCGCCTCGCTTTTGAGGATGATCTCAGCCGCTGGCTTGAGCCAGGTCGCCCCCGACCATTCTGCCAATGTAGCCGCGATATGCAGACAGGTTACCGCGACGGCAACTGCCAGAACTTTGGAAAGATGCTTTGAAGCACCGTCGAGCGTCGCTTGCGAAGTCGAGCTAACGAAATGGAGAAGTCCGCCAAATATCGTAATGCTTAGGCTTTCAATCGTCGTCACCAAGGCTAGCCCAACCCGCCGAAGTTCGGTACCGGGTTCGCGAACGAGGCTCGTTAAGAACCGTAGAGAGCGGGGAACCGCTTCATCAACGTCAGTTTCTTTCTCGATCTGATCTGCAAGTTCGTCGACGCTTGAGGTAACGTTGTTCAGATTTCCCACGGCTACTTCGAGTTCCGCAGCCTGCGCACTGAACTCCTTCCACTCTGGAAATTGTGCGAGATAGTGACGGATACCGGCGGCATGCGCCTGCAAGACGGATGCCAGCACAGAGTTAAGTTCCTCCGTGGCACCCGACGTCGCATTTTCGAAAGAGATGTTCAGAAGACCCAGCTGAATAATATCGCTGTCGATCGGAAGTTTCTCCTGTACAGCTTCAAGGGTCGCTCTCAGGTACGGCTGGGCATTAGACCCTAATAGATCGTTTATGAGCTTTTCGCCTTGCTGCAACAGGACAGTACGCGCGCTGGCAATACTCCCTTCGATTTTCACCCCCGCATCGTGAGGAGCAACGACAAGACGTCCGTCCTGAACTCGAAACTTGAACGGACCAGTCTTCTCCGGTGGGATGATCTCGTGAAGATGCTCGATGTTAGCCTGAGCTTCAAGGCGCTCAATCCAGTCGTCGGCCGCGCGCGAGAGGTAACTTATGAGGTTGCCTACGGCTTCGGATTTTTTTGCCGCTTCGGCCTGGAATGCTTGGCTAGTGCCACCGATAACTTCCTCATATGTAAAATTGACGAGCTCAATATGACCGTAGTTCGGACGCCTTTTGATCCACTCCAGGTGTTCTCTAAACCCACGAATTTGCGCGTCGGTCTCAAGCGGGCGGAAGTCGAAATAGAGTTTTGTTAAAAGCGAGAGAGCATCTTCGGCTGGAGGGATTTTATTCTCCTGCGCAAGTAGGCTCATACGCGCCATATCGATCATCCGGAGGACCATGTCGCGTTCGCTGATGTTGATCATGCCATGGCTCCAATTGACTCGCTGAAGTCTGGTTAGTTGAGCAAAAAATGACGGCTATCGCTCCACATGTCATGTGACATTACACCCGCAGGACACTTGAAACTTGCAGAATCCCCGGCTGCACTCGTCGTACCGACACCCGGTTATGAGAGTACCCTTACTCATGAGCGACAACCCGCTGCCGCCCGGCAAATCCTTGTGTAACCGTAGGTTCATGCAACTTGCAACCAACAGTCCGGCGCACCTAGGTTTCTCCAGTACCGTTTGCTTTCGCTTCGTTGGCAGCGGGAACGCTAACGCCAAACCGCCTAACTCTTCGCGCGTTGATAGGGGACTCCTGGCCAATAATCATGAGCGCCGCGCGCACTCTCTTTGGAATTTCTTTCATCTGATCCGTCGCATTGCTTATTCGGTCAAACTGAAGCGCGTTAGAGAGCATACGCCGCAATTCAGACCCAGAATGGGCTTTGAGGACTTCTGCATATTCTTTCGCATCTGTCGTTGCGAGAAGGGTCAGCGTACCCTCGCTCCACCCGCTCTTGATCGACAAGAGAGCCCCCGCAACGTCTCGGCTCTCGGGGATTTCCGCAACCCGCGCTTCAAACGCGTCCCGGACGTCGTTGTCTGTTATGCTTTCGGCGAACGGATATTCGTCGAGATCGAAGTAGCTGCGTGGCTCCTTACGCTCAGCCATGTAGTGTTCGATCATGTCCTTGGCTTGCTCAGGGCGGCCTAGTTCCTTGAACAATGACACAGTTCCGCTGAGGTTGACTGGGCTAATATAGCGAACGTTCTTCATGAACGACATATAGATGCCGTCCAGAACATCTTTGTCGTCATTCGAAAACGAGTCGTGGTACGCACTCCACGCGGCCTCAAAAGCACCATCCGCCTTCGTGGCAACAATCTTGTCATGCGCGATCTTCGCGGCTCCTTTGAGCGTATCAGCATCGAAGAAGCCGCGCTCGACACCGACGATTAGCGCTTGATCAAGCTCATCCGTCCAGACGTAGCCGTAGGCTGCCAGGAGTGAATTCCACGCCGCTTCGTCGGCCGGAATGTCATTTCGCCTGCCGCCAGACAAATCCACAGTCATCCTTCTGAGAAACGACAATGGCGGTGCAAGACCTGCCTGATCGCGTGACCACCCGAAGAGAACAACCGATCTGGCCGCGGTCTTAAAGACATCAGCATCAAATTCCGCCAGCAATGGCTCAAGCGCCGCAACCAGTCTTCTGATGCGCTTTATGACACGGATATTTGTGATGCCCAGCGACACACAGCAGTCCGTAACAATTCCGTCGGTCTCAGTTTCACCTGAAATTCCCACTTTTACGGAGTCGTTAGTGCTGGGCTCGAAAACGAGAGAGGTATCAGCGACTTTCTCGAGGTTGCGTTCGAAGTCCTTTCGTGCCTCCTCGCTCAGCTGTTCGTCATTGAGCAATAAGACGATTTTACAGTTCCGCTGTTCTCGCAAAAAGGAAATCAGGCCCAACACGTCGCCAACGTCGAGCTTTTGACCACGCCGCTCCAGATCATCAATGCAGATGATTTGGTCGCGGATGGTCATAAACGAGACCAGGCCGCCAATCTCTCCGCCCGCGAAATTCTTGACGATCGGGATCGACTGAGCAAGCTTCGCAAGTTTACGCCACGAGCCTATGCTCGAGACATAGGCGTCCAATGTTTCCAAATCAGCTCTCTTCAACCCCTGGCTGAAGGCAATGACGTTCTCAAAAACAGCGAGCTTAAGCTCATCGAGGGAGTTTATGCCAAAAAGCGAAACATAAGAGTAGCGCGCTAGCTTTACAGTTCCGCTGTCGTGGGCACTTTCGAGGGCTTTCGACCAAGTATATGTTTTGCCAACACCCCACCTACCCCGTATGCAGAGAACTTCAGGATCTTTGCGATTGAGAAACTGAGCGATCGCCTCCTGGACGAGCGGGACTGACAATGAAACCTCCAGATATTTCCGAGCCAAAGGAGAGTCGTCGGAGGTTAGATGCCCCGCATCAGCTCAACAACCGAGCCCCGCGCCAACCACACGCGACATTGTTGTAGTAATTAGAAGCCGATTGCAATGGGAGCGGGAAACTTGGGTGAGAATCTTTTGCAGATCTGGTGCCTTTCGTACGGTCATTTTGTGACAGCACTATGAGGATCGACGGTAGAGCTTTGTTGGGATGGACAACGTTCTCCAGCCTCATCTTAGAGAAAGGCAATAGGTGCACCGGCACCTGCTAGGGGAACCGACGCAGTATCAGACGGATTAGTCCGCCAGCGTGGTCGGAAATGCCAAGATGGTAACCGACCTCGCCAAATCCACGATTACGGGTCGCGTACAATCCATTGACTCTTTGGAGCTTGTTGCAGTTGCCCAGCAACTCAACGCTACCGTCAAATTTGCCTCCTTTCCTCTATTCGAGGATAAGATTTCTCATTTTTCGTTCTATTAACCATATGAATTAACGCTATTCTTTTGCCATAGTGAATCGAAATCGCCTTTTGCTTCCGTTGCTCAGACGATGTTTTTCTGCAGGCCTTGCTATCGATAGGGATCAAGTATCGATAGTGATGGATTTCGAGGCGCAAAATCGCTTTGTCGGCCGTCCTGGATCGGCGGATTCGCCCGCAAATCCGGGCTTTCGGGTCACTTTTCGTCCAGGTTCGGCGGACTCATTTGCTTGATTGAGCGGAACGACGTTGGCTCGATCCGCCGATTTGAACCCCTTCCCTCCCTCTTCCTGGCATCAGCGGTTGTCGAACTTGACAGGGCCGCGATCAGCCCGTCTCAAAACAGCCAGTTTCTCGGCATTTCGGCCATGGAAGGCCACTGACGGGCGTTTCGCAGCCAAGATGGGTCGTTGCCTATCCTTGATCAGAGAACACTCTGGATGGCGCTCCATTTTGGCCATAAAACACGCTTGCAAAGGAACCTTTACTAACGCATGTATTGTTTGTACAAACACCTGTAAAAAGTGAGCCAAAATCTGATGCCGAAGGTTGCAACCAAAAGCTCGCCTCCCCCGCCACAGCGATTGATTGGCTACGCCCGGGTTTCGACCGAGGATCAGCTCAACGATGCCCAGGTCGATGAGCTGCGCGCCGCCGGCTGCCACCGCATTCATCAAGAGCATGGATCCGGTGCGACGCGGACACGGCCAGTGCTCACCAAACTGCTGAAGGATCTCGCCGCCGGCGATGTGCTAGTTGTCGTGCGCCTCGACCGCCTGGCACGATCGGTCAGCCACCTGCTCGATGTCATCGAAGATCTGGAGAAGCGCGGCATCCACTTCCGCTCGTTGCGCGATCCGATCGATACCTCGACACCGCAGGGGATGTTTTCGTTGCAAGTGCTCGGCGCTGTCGCCCAGCTCGAGCGCGCCCTGATCGCCGAACGAACCAGGTCCGGCATGAAGGCAGCCAAGGCGCGCGGCAAGCTTGCCGGCAATCCCGGGCTTCGGGAGCGCCGGCCGGACGCGATCCGTGCTGCCTCCGCGGCGCGGGAGCGCGCTTACCTCGACGAATTGTTGACGTCCGCGCAGTCATGGCTCCCGACGGTGCGGCAACTGCGCCCCCAGCATAGCTGGGACAATGTGGTGCGCATCCTCAACCGCCGTGGTCATGACTGGACCGTCGAGCGGCTACGCCGCGCGGTGCATCGCATGGTGCGTGAGAAGCTGGCCGAGCCGGAACTGCTGGCTCGTTCGCCGCGCCGCGCGCCTGAGGATCATTTGATGAAGCTTGTCGCCGCGATCACGATCGCCGATCCCAGTCTGTCGCTCCGCGAGATCGCCGCGCAACTCGATCAAATGGGGGAGCGGCCAGCGCGAGGTGGCCGGAAATGGCAACCGTCGTCCGTCAGGGCATTGTTGGACGATGCGCATCGCTTCGGACTCATCCGCCGTTGATGGAGCAAATCGTCTGCGGCTTTTACCTGCCGATTTCAATGGAAGCGCCAAGTTGAGATCCTTCACGATCAAGTCCCCTGGGGGAGACAGCCGACGAGGCTCTATGATAAGGGATGCGAACGCCATCTTGGAAATGAGGTGGAACCTTCGCACGAAGGAAAGCCCCGATCCGAGCCGCGGCGTTCAGCCCGTCGTCAGTTCATCGGCTTATCAGCCGCAAATGCGATACGTTGCTGCGGCACGGGCTATGATTAGCTGGAGTTGAGAATTTGAATCTTGCAATTGCGCGCCCCGCGCACTCGGTCCCGATGCGTACTCCGACACAAGGCGCGGGACTTGCCTATCGCCGGGATATCGATGGTCTACGCGCCCTGGCGATCGTTCCTGTCGTCCTCTATCATGCCGGCATTCCTGGTTTCAGCGGCGGCTTCGTCGGTGTCGACGTGTTTTTCGTCATCTCGGGTTTTCTGATGGCGTCGTTGATATCGGGCGAAATCGCTCGGGATGATTTCAGCCTCATCCGCTTTTACGAGCGGCGCGTTCGCCGGATTTTTCCTGCGCTGTTTGCAGTCCTGATCGCTTCCTTCGTCGCCGCCTGGTTTCTGCTGATGCCGGCCGAGTTCGCTTATTTCGCGCGCAGCCTGAAGGCCGCAGCCCTGTTCACCTCGAACATCCAGTTCGAGAAGGAAAGCGGTTATTTCGACATCGGCGCCCAGATGAAACCGTTGTTGCACACCTGGTCGCTCGCCGTCGAAGAGCAGTTCTACATTCTGTTTCCGCTGCTCCTAATGGTCATCAATCGATTGGCGCGCCGACACACGGCCTTCCTGTTGGCAGGCCTTTTGACCGTCTCCTTTGCGGCGAGCACGTGGATACTGTTTCGATCGCAGGTCGAAGCTTTCTATTTGCTGCAGTTTCGCGCCTGGGAGCTCCTGCTCGGCGCGCTGCTCGCCTTCAAGGCGATCCCGGTACCACGGGAGCGGATGGTGCGGGCGGGGCTAGCGGTCGGCGGGCTCCTTTTGATCGGCGCGGCGGTCTTCGGTTTCAGCGATCAAACGCTGTTTCCCGGTCCGGCAGCCCTGCTGCCTTGCCTGGGTGCCGCGCTGATCATCCATGCGCGCGCTGAGACTGGTCCGGCTAGCCGAATTCTGCGCTCGAAAGCAATGGTGGGTGTCGGGCTGATCTCCTATTCCCTTTATCTGTGGCACTGGCCGATTATCGTCTTCAGCCGGGAGCTATCTGGACGCGAGCTGTCCCTGCTTCAAGGCGGCCTGATCGTTTTGGCCTCGCTTGTCATCGCCGTCCTCTCATGGCGTTTCGTCGAGCGGCCGTTTCGAGGGCATTCCGCTCGTGTGGCACGTTGGCCACTATTTGCCGGCGCTGCGGCGCTCATGGTCACGGCAGTTGGAGCAGGCGATTATGTCGCCCACCATGCCGGTCTCCCGGATCGCTTGCCCGCCGATGTGCAAAAGGTCTACGCCGCCACCTACGATGAAAGCCGCTTCGGCGTGCCGCCATGCTTCGCCGAATCCGTCAAGACGGGACCGTCGGTGGCAGACATCCGCGCCGGCAAGCTCTGTCCGCTCGGCGCCGAAAGTTCGGGCAACCCATCTTTTGTCGTATGGGGAGACTCCCATTCCGGCGCCATGGCGCCGGCCATCGATGCTGCGGCGGGGCAGGCTGGCGTGCAGGGGCTTTACGCCGGGCATTCGTCGTGTCCGCCTCTGCCGGACGTTCAGCTGACGCCGCGCGGCGACACCGAACGGTGCGGCGCCTTCAACGGCGCCGTGCGGGATCTGATCACATCGCAACACATTCCCCTGGTCTTCCTGGTCGCCTACTGGCCCAAATACGTCCATGATGCCGAAATGCCGAACGAGGGACCGTATTTCGATGCGTCGGTGCCCCCGCCGCTGGAGGATCGATCCACCTCGATTATCCAGACGCTTGATACTCTGCTGGCGGATTTGACCAAAGAGGGTACCAAGGTCGTGCTTGTTTCGGATGTGCCGGAGATGGGACACTACATGCCGGAGGCTGTCGCCAAGGCAATGATGCGCGGTACGTCGACGGATGTCGCTCCGCCATTTTATTACATCGAAAAGCGGCAGGCGCTCTCGCGTACGATCTTGAGCCGTCTCGCGGCAAAATATGGGGTCACGATCGTCGATCCTCTTCCGTTTATCTGCAGCAATGGCCGCTGTGATGCGGTCCGAAATGGACTACCGCTGTACAAGGACGCAGACCATCTCACAGCAACCTTCGCGACGACGCTCAGCCCGCTCTACCTTCGGGTGCTTTCCGACGTCCGCAACTCACTGGCTGCAAGTACGGCAACTCACTGATCGTTATCGTCATCCGCGGTGGTCCAAACCGTGCGGATCAGCAGGACGATAAAATAGAACGAAACGAAGAGGATGAATGCCGCAATCCCATAATGGACATTCTCCATCAGCTTGCGATGATGCTTTTCCACCACCTCGCCAAGGTTATAGGCAACGACCACCAGTACGGTGAGCCCCGCCGATAGCAGAAAGGGCCAGCTCTTTTTGAAGAGTGTTGCAAAGCTGCGTAGCATCGGAACGTCCCTGGATGATATGAGCCGGATTTTTGAAGCATCTGTCTTCATGGGTTCATCGATCCTGCGCTGTCTTACGGCTGGGCCGTTCGGTGCTCTTCGCGGGCGGCTGTCCACACCTCGCGGGCGGCATCTGCGTTCATTGCAGCGATTGCAAGCCCGACGAGTAGATCGGGCCAGGCGGAATGCCAGAGGAAGGCTGTCACCAGGCCAGCGGCAATGATGGCGATATTGGCAAGAGCATCATTGCGGGCCGACAGGAACGCGGCGCGTGTCAAGCTGCCGCTATGGTGACGATAGCGGGTGAGCATCACAGCGCAGGAGAGATTGATGGCGAGCGCGCCGAGGCCTGTCAGCGTTAATGACACAGGATCGGGGGCAACCGGCGTCATGAACTTCTGCAAGGCAGTCCAAATGGTGGCGAGGCCCGGCACCAGCAATATGCCGGCAAGCGCCATGCCAATGCGTGCACGATTGCGAGCACTCCAGCCGAGTGCGACGGCAATCAGTAGATTGATCGAAGCGTCCTCTAGGAAGTCAACGCTGTCGGCAAACAGCGAGACCGAGCCGATCGACAGCGCCACCGCAAACTCGATCCCAAAATAGCCGAGGTTCAGGAGAGCCACCTGCCTTACAACCCGCTTCAGACCTTCGCCCATCAACACCGTCATCATCACTCCTTGTCGTCCGCTGGCTTGGAGGTGTTGCTCCGGGTTTCCTCATGGGCCTCGAACACCTGCTTGGCGAAGCTGTCGAGTAGAGTCTCGCAGGCTTTTAGCCGCTCTTGCGCTGCGGCTGCGAGAGGGGCGCCGTAGAAGTCGAGCTTGGTGATTTTATCGAGCCAATCCTGCAGCTTCTTCAGGTCGGCGTCATTCTCCTCAAGCTCGGCATAGGAAAACTTGCTGGCCGCCGTTTCCTTGGCGATCTCCTTTTCGAAGTCACTGCAGCGTTCCAGAAACTCGTGATAGTGCTCATCACGATCCGCTTTGAAGCGGCCCGTGACTTTTTCCTGCTGCCCACCATCCGCCGCGACAGTCTCCAGGATGACAGCTTCACCACCCATCTCCACGATATCGTTTTCGAGCATCTTGAAGCGGCGGAGGTGCTCGTCCGTCTTCGGCAACAGGCAGACCCCGTTCTGGATATAGACGGCGCCCATGCCCTTGATCTTGCGCCAAAGGGCCACCCGCTTTGTCGCGGGATCCGACGGAACCTTGTAGGTCAGCAGCAGCCATGATGAGTCACTCATGGTTTTGCCGTAATGTAACGACCGTTGCATGTCAACCGCTACGCCTATAGGAGTGTGATGCATATCGATCCTGAGCGCAGCCCCTTGTATGGCGTTCAGATGACTTGCGACGAACCACCACCGGACGGAAATCATGAGCCGAAAACTTGCCGTTGTCGTCGGAAATGGGCGTCTCGAGCGCGATGTGTCGGCGATCGTGGATAGCGCTGACTTCGTGATGCGCTTCAATGAACCGAACCTTGTAGAGGGACGGAACGGCACGCGCACCGACATCCTGGCCCTCAGCGTCTCAAGCAAGCAATTCCAGAAACGGCTGGCTGAGCCGTCGTTCCTGGAGAATGCCGCCGTCAAGGCGGCAAAGGAGGTCATGCTTGTCTACCATCCGGCGATTATTCGAAAGTACCACCCAAGACCGAATATCCTGCAAAGACTGAAGGGCAGACGGGCGGATTGGACCGATCGAGCCATCGAGATCATGCATAGCGCCGGCAAGGAAGTTCGCGTCATGCCGCCGCAGTTTTACCTCGACGGCTGCGCCGAACTTCGTATTCCTCAGCAAAAGATGCGCGAGATCTTTCCAAGCACCGGGTTCCTAGGGATTGGCTACGCTCTCAATAGATTTTCCGCGCCGGAATGCGACGTGAAGCTGTGCGGCTTTACCTGGGAAGGATGGAAGCGACATCCATGGCATGAGGAGCGCGCGTGGGTCGAGGATAAGGTCGCGAGTGGCCGGCTGACCATGATCGGCTAAGGGCGCAGGTCCACGGAGAAAGCGTGCCGCCCGATCCTCACACATGCGTGGCGGCCATCCTCCGAGGACACCCAAAATCGATCGCTTCTTCTTAGAGTGACCTGTTGACGCTTCTTGTTCGAACTGCAAGCCAGGCGAGGATGAGATTATTCAAGGTGCATCGTTGCTGTCGTGCTCGCTCTTGAGTGCGCGGTTCATAAGGCGACCGAGCTTTCTATCCCGCACCCTCCCCTTCATCGCCAAAATGCCCTTCCAATCGGCGCTTGCCAGGATCTCTTCCGCCAAACGCTGATACTCGACGTCTGGCTTGAGCCTGAGCTTTGAGGCAATGCGCGTTACTCGCTCAGGGGGTGCCTCGGCGTGCTGTGGTAGTGATTTGCGTTTACGATCGGCGAATTCCCGCTCGAGGTAAGCCGGTGGCGCTCCGAACCATTTCCTTGCCTGCACTACATCAAGCAGTTGAGCTGCGGCCACGAATGTCGCGATACGCCATGGTAGCGAGAGGGTGGCTAGCGAGTTGCAGCGTGCCGTGAAAGCAGGAAGGCGCCCAAAGGGAAGCTTTAGGTCAAGCCAGGCGATAAACGGTTTGCCGTCCGCCTGCGAGGATGACCACAAGGTTTCGATCGCAGTTTCCATCTCGCTCAGTGCAACGCTGCCCTTGCTCCCCTCGATTGCGGCCCGTATTGCGGCCGTCACCATGAGAAGGAAATCCGTTTTGGCCGGCCCTTCGATTTTCATCTGCGCGCCCGTTACCGCAGTGAAGCAGTGTCCGCAAATGAGCTTCGCCCCATCTTCGATGTATTCGAAGCGGAACTGGCCCCGTGTGAAACAGTGGCCACACCAATCTTGCAGCATGCAGCGATGTTTCCGGCAAACCGCCGTCTCGACATAAGCCCATTCACGCCGAAGATAGTGATCCCTGCCTGCAGATACATCCTCGTCAAGACAATCGTGGCAAGTCCCCCAATCCCGACAGTCCTTGACATACCAATCGATCGGCCTCGCCGACCGGCTCAGGATCATTGTTTCGACCTCAGCGATGTTTAATCTCGCGGTGCGCGCCCATAATTTGAGGGCCAGCGGCTCCGGGCGAAAATCCTGCAATTCGAAACTGCCGAAAACCGGCCGCTGATCTTCGTGCCCCAGCCAATGCTCGATCTCCGCCGACGTGCACCCGTAGCGGCAGGCCACTCTTGCTTGCCAGGAAGAGATCAGTTCATCCGTGTAAGGCCGCGGCACGATTGGCAGGAGGGGGATTTGCCTCATCGCGCCGATTGCCGTTGGAGCGAACGTTCCGACTGCCGAACCATAGCCACAAGCGGCAGCACAAGGTCGTCGCGGCTGAAGCTGTCCGCGGTGATAGATTCGCTGCCGTCGCGGATGGCGTCGGTCGCAACGGTCTCCATCAGCCGAAATATGCGCACAGTCACGCCATCCGTGAGCTCAAGAACCCGCCGGCGAACCGCAGGAGAGGTCACTGCCGACGGCCTCCGTAGTGGAAAAATAGACGCCAGGCTCGAAAGAAGCTGGGTAAGGCGCTGATCGTTCGACCAACGCTCAAGATGAAACGCCTCAAACCGCTCGGCAAGCTGCGGGTCGGTCAGCAGGGCCTGCCGGGCAAGATCCGTGCCCGCGCAGATCAGCGGCACCTTTAGGTCGTTGGCCAGAAAGCGGATCACATTGAGAAAAATCCGCTGCTGGCGAAACGTACCGGTCAGCATTGCGTGGATCTCGTCGATAACAAGCATTCGCACGCCCATCCTACGCATCAGGCTACGGCAGACCGCTTTGAGACGGAATGCAGCGTCGCCGTTCGCTCCAGGCGCGCCGAGCGCATTCAAGAGTTCGCCATAGACATCCCGCTCCAAAGGCTCTGCGGGCATCTGCATCGTCACGACCGGCATGAAGGTTACGCCCGTTCCCCTGTCGAACGTCGCGGGGTGATCGCGTAAAAACTTACGGATGATTTTTGTCTTTCCCATGCCGGTGTCGCCGTACAGGAGCAGACAGGGCATGCGATCCCGCGGAGGATAGGAAAGCAGATCCTCGAGCCGTAGCAATGCCAAATTTGCCTGAGCTGTTTCGAGCCAACGATCCGCTCGAATCCAGGCGATCCTCTCACCGTCGCTCAACTCGGCATGACTCCGGTAGGCCGGCAGAAGGTGGGCATACTCGCTCATGACCATTCCTCCACTGCCAATGGCTGCACGTCGATGCAAACATCGTCTTCGTCATCCGGTTCCGGCAAATCGGTAGTCCGATCAGAGGCTGCCAAAGCACGTTCTTTCCGCTCGAGATGGCGGCGCATGGTCCGGGTCTGTTGAACGGCAGTTTCCATTAGCCGCCGTTGCTCAGCGATGGTTTCGAAAATCAGATGCTCGTCGACAGCTGCGGCGCCACGCGCCCTCAAGGCGGCACGGGCCAGGCGATGTTCGCCAAGCGTAATCGGCGGCCGGTCTAGGGCCGCAAAACGCACCGGCCAGATCGACCCGTCTTCCTGCTCTAGGTATACGCAGGAGAGATCGCGCGGATCGTACTTGACCCGCGCCGGACGCAACGATCGCCCAGCCAACGGGCTGAGAACGTCATCCCAATAACGAATTCCGAACAGATGCAGGCCGTCCCTGCGAATGCTGCGTTCCTCATAGGGGAGAAAGTCGAGCAGAAACCGTTCCGGATCATGCGGCAGGCGTAAGGGTTGGGGGCGGGCAGCCTTAGCATCTTCCCATGCCGCTCGCGGCGGAAGCAGCAAAGCGCTGTGAACGTCGGCGTGGTAGCGGCCGACGATCTGAAGGGCCAGCCATTTCTCCAATTCGTCGAGCGTCATCGCGGCATGCTTCTGCGGGTCGTAGGAGCCTCGCTTGGCGATGTCGCTCGAAGTGGAACCTGGCAGTAGATGCACCGAGCCCATCACGGTCCCGATCAGCCGTTCGATATGACCGCCGTAGTGCGGGCGTGCAACGGGCCGGTACATCAATTCGATCCCGTGCTCAGATGCTCCCCGAACAAGGGCTTTGCCGTGGAACTCTGAGCCGTTGTCAAGGTGAATGACGTCGGGCAATCCGAAAACCGGCCATTCGACATCGATGCCCTTCGCTTGCAGCCAAGGTTCTTTTGGCATCACCATGTGCTGGATCACCAGGGCTACCGATGTCGACGATGGGCTTTCCAAGCTGAGGTAAAAGCCGGCGACCATCCTGCTGGCAATATCGATGGCCAAGGTGAGCCAGGGACGCTGAAGCGGCTTTCGGCTAATGGCATCCACGATAAACAAATCCACGAGGGTATGATCGATCTGCACCACCTGTTGAGCGTGGTGAGCATTATACTCGTAAATGACCGCATCGAACTTTTGCCTGGCAGTCTTCACCCCTTCCCTCGCTTGAAGGAGTCTTCTTGGATCCGCTCGATCTATTCGAGCTCGCACAGCTTTCCATGATGGTGGGCGAAGGCCACGCTCATAACAGAGTTGCCGCACCCGATCATGAAGGGCGGTCACCGTTGGCTTCTCACGTTTGCTGTATGTATCAAAAATTGCCATATTGATTGTGGATTCAATCTCAGGATGCAGGAGCGCCCTGCCCTTCGGTGGGCCAGGAATATCCGTAAGCAATGAGCTCGTGACAGGCGAGGCACGATACCGGCTCAGCAGTGTGTAGAAACGTGTCCGGCCTATCCTTAGCTCGCGGCACGCTGCGCCAACTTCCAAAGGCGAGAGACGGGTCAACAATGACAATGGTCGAATGACTTGTTCGCGCAACACGGCCTTCAGCCACGCTGCGTCGTCGACCGTAAGCTTGTCTCGTTTACGGCTCATCGGCAATCACCCTTACTACAATTGGCAAATCAGGCTAGAATCCTCTGATCCTGGCCAAGTTCGCTGAATTAGGATGAGCTACTATTGCTACAAAACAAAGACATGCAGTCCTGTGAATGAAGAAGACCGACACGCTTTGTCGGTATTCCTGGATGTCTGGTATTCCGGCCCTTTAGGCAGATTCCGGCGAGCATCGGCAGAAATCTGCTCTTTGAGAGCCACGATTGCAGACGGCTGCTTTTCGCCCTGAGCGGACGCGGCGGTCGGAAATCCTGACATCGAAATCAGAATTGATAATGCTGTTACAGATTGTGTTCGGTAGGGTAGGGCCCCTCCTAACCATGAACATGTGCCGGATGCACGCAGCCGAACCGCTCCAATCCGACGTGGTGAAGGCTCAAGTCTGAGTACGCCTTGCCTTATTAGGTGAACTGAGAGGTTGCCACCGCTTGACCAAAGCGGCGAGCCTCGAGTTCACTTTCATCCACGAATATGAACATTGCGCCATCACCCCAGGTCGGCATGAGCCGCCAGAGATACGTCTCGGCATTGATTGTCAGCACATGCCGCCAACGCTCGCCGGCGGAAAGGACAGTCTTGGCGTAAGCCAGTTCGCTGTCTGCTTTACCGCTGGAGATCAATTCCACTTCGCCATGCATGTTTCCTTGAATCGGTTCCTCCCATCCACCAAGCTGATCACCGCCGCCCTCCTTCATCTCGAAGCGCTCATCCGCAAGGTCGATATAGGCGTGCTGGCTGAGACGCGGGCTGATCGACCAGCCAGAGACTGGAAAGAGCGGTTCGGACTTGACGTCGGCCTCCCAGGGCTCGGACTTCAGGGAGCCATAATCGCTCACCCCCTTCTGCCAAGCCTCGCGCACGACCTGCGGTGTCGCCCGGCGTTCCAGTCCACCCGCGTCACTCCACAAAAGAGAGATGCCCCCGCTGGGCGATTGCGTTCCATACCAGTCGGCGAAGGGATCATTGGACGCCCACAACATACCGCGATCCGGCAGGGAAGGATCGAAGCCGGCTTCGCGCGCCATGACCGAAAGGTTCACCTGCGCGAGAAAGGCCATGGGCGTCTCGTACGCCAGATGCTCGATGACGAATTCTACGCACGACACCACGTCGTCGGCGCCCGCGCCATTTGTGAGGTTCTTACGGAGCCTCTTCGCAGTGCCGTCGGGATCGGCCAGTGCAGGGCGGGTCGGCCATATGATCCCCGGTGGGAGGTCCGGCTCGCCTCCCACCTTACTTGCGCCCGTGAGGAGTGCTGCGTCGGCCACCGGATCAGCGTGGCGGAGCCAGATCGTCGGACGCGCCGTGTTGACAAGCGCACGCGATAGCGCCGCATCGAGGCCCAAAGTATCGCAGGCGCGCTTGATCGAGAGGAGATCAGCGAATGCGGTCATCTTCCATTCCTTCTATGACGTTCCACAAAATCGCAGGACGAAGAGTTTTGTGGCACCGCAATGTCCGCTGCTGGCGCGTTCCGGTCAACCAGGAGGATTTCACTGATACTGGCAGATAAGAAGCTGTATGATTACAAGGAAATCGATTCCGCTTAATCGAGCCGATAGACACCAATTAAGTCGGGGCAAATCACAGCGCCGGAGACGATCTTGCCGAAACCGAAATCCCTCCCCTCCCCCGCTGATCCGGTGCTGGCCCGCGCCGAAGAACTCGATGCGCTCGACGCTATTCTACCCTTTGCCCGGCGCGATCAACTGGCCTCACTGCTGACCGACGAGGATGTCGCCACCCTCAAGCATCTGGCCAAGCAGGGCATGGGTGACAACACGCTGCGGGCTCTCGCTTCCGATCTCGCCTATCTCGAGGCCTGGTGCGAGTTGGCGACAGGGAGCCCCCTCCCCTGGCCGGCGCCGGAGAGCCTGCTCCTGAAATTCGTCGCCCATCATCTCTGGGATCCGGTCGAACGGGCCGAGGATTCTTCCCACGGCATGCCTGATGACGTCGAGATCGGGTTGCGCGCCAAAGGCCTGCTGCGCGCCGAAGGCCCACACGCGCCCGATACCGTGAGGCGTCGCCTCACCTCATGGTCGATCCTCTCCCGCTGGCGTGGCCTAGCGGGATCCTTTACCGCTCCCTCGCTGAAGGCCGCATTGCGACTGGCAGTCCGCGCCGCACCGCGGCAACGCCGCCGCAAGAGCAGACGAGCGGTCACCGCCGACGTTCTGACAAAGCTGCTGGCCACCTGTAACGGCGAGCGCCTGGTCGATCTTCGCGATCGCGCCTTGCTGCTGACCGCCTTTGCCTCCGGCGGCCGCCGGCGCTCCGAAGTTGCCGGTCTGCGGGTCGAGGATCTGGTCGATGAAGACCAGGTCCATGCCGATCCACGAAACCCCGCCTCCCCCCTCCTGCCGTGTCTCACCGTTCATCTCGGCCGCACGAAGACGACGACGACTGAAGACCAGGCGCATGCCGTTCTGATCGGCCGGCCGGTTGTCGCGTTGAAGCGCTGGATTGAAGAATCAAGGATCGAGAGCGGACCGCTCTTCCGGCGGATCGACCAGTGGGGGAACATCGACCGGCGCGCGCTGACGCCGCAATCGGTCAATCTGATCCTGAAAAGCCGGTGCAAGCTGGCGGGGTTGGACGCAGAGATGTTTTCGGCGCATGGGCTGCGGTCCGGCTATCTGACCGAGGCGGCGAACCGCGGAGTGCCGCTGCAAGAAGCCATGCAGCAATCGCTGCACAAGTCAGTGACGCAGGCGGCGAGCTATTATAACAACGCCGAACTGAAGAACGGGCGGGCGGCGCGGTTGCTTGTATAGCGCCGCGTCCCGATTTCTCGGAAAGGCTGCTTGGATTTTCCTTGCAATTCTGGAGTTCTGCTCCATAAATGCGAGGATGATTAACCGTCGAATATCGTCCGAACTGAACGAACTGCTCCGTCGCTGCTGAGTTCACTCCTCTTTGTCGGATCACCGCGAGCCTTTCGCTCTTGTGGACGGCGGAATGTCGGCTCAACTAGATCCTGGGCCATCCGCGCTGACATCCCTCGCCTTCAAACTAGGTCCTGTTCGCTTCACCGAGATCCATCGGACACGTGGGGCCTACCCGAAGGCTGTATTCTTGGCCGATCAAGACTAGCGCAAGAGAGCAACTTTCCCATTCCCACGCCTTGTGGAACATTAGCTGCATGAGTAGTCCTGCTCTTGGCTACTCGGCACCATTGGAGGATGATTGCGATGAAGACGCGGATCGACGCGGTCGTGGAGAGGGCGATCATTGCCGGCAAGATCGTCGGCACTGTCGTAATTGTCGTTAGGGATGGAGAAACCGTCTATAGCCGTGCGGCCGGTTATGCCGATCGGGAAATAGAAAAGCCCATTGAAACCCGAACCATATTCCGGCTGGCGTCGGTGACCAAACCACTCGTAGCAGCGACTGCTCTGGCTCTTATCGATAAAGGTCGGCTAGCCCTTGGCAGCCTCGTGCGAGATTATCTTCCCTATTTCCGGCCCCGACAGCCAGATGGGAAAATAGCCGATATCACCATCAAACACCTGCTCACTCATACAGCAGGCCTCAGTTATGGGGCAGACCCCAAAACCACGCCACCGGAGCGGATGTTCAATAGCGGCCTTTCCGATACAGACCTCGATTTCCAGGAGAACTTCACCCGGCTATCGACCTTCCCGCTGCTGGCAGTGCCGGGCACACTTTGGTCTTACTCGATCGCCATCGATGTTCTTGGAGCGGTCATCGCGCAGATCGAAGGGTGTAGCCTCGATGAAGCGGTGCGTCGTCATGTAACCGGACCGCTCGGGATGAGCGACACGGGTTTCTCAGTCAGTGATCCCCGGCGACTTGCTACACCCTATGCCGATGGCGATCCCAAAGCTGTTAGAATGAGTGACCATCATCTAGTCCCGGACGATGATGGCAACTTGCTGACCTTTGCGCCAACCCGGCTGTTCAACCCAACGGCTTTCCAGTCCGGTGGCGCTGGTATGGTGGGGACGGCACCGGATCTGATCTCCTTTCTTGAAACCATCCGCCAAGGCGGGGCCCCCATCTTGAAGTCTGAGACGGCGAAAGCGGCACTCCTCAACCAGATAGGCGACATTCCACGCCCAGGCGAACCAGGACAGGGATTTTCCTTTTTGGGCGCGGTTATCCAGGACCCGGTTTTGGCAGAGTCTCCGATGTCGAAAGGATCGGTAACATGGGGCGGCGTCTATGGACACAGTTGGTTCATCGATCCTGTGAAAGGTATTTCTGCCGCAATCATGTCCAACACAGCGGTAGAGGGCTGCCTGGGAGCCTATCCGCGAGATATCGCCAACGCGATTTATACTACGTGGCGACAGCCGTGAAAGAGAAAGGTTCGGTATTGCGAGAACACAATAACGCCGTTAGCTGGTGAATTCTCATGTCGCCTGCTGTTCTAAAACGAGCAGCACCTCTTCTATACCTCCATCTGGAGTAGTTCGGCCAGCCTGCTCGTAGTGGCTCTGAGCACGATTGATAAAGGCCCACCTAAGTCAATTTGTCATCCATACAACTAGCCTCAGAATGCACGATTTAGTAAAAACCTTCGTTTTCAATGACTTAGAGTGGTGGTCAGCTGACCACAACAACGACGCCCGTCGCATTCAATCAGCTGCCGTTTGCCCCCGCGGCAAAGCCCTCGAAGTCGGTCAAATTACCCACCGGCCTCGAAAAACGTTTAATTTCAATGGATTATGCTGGTGGTCAGCTGACCACTAGAGGCTCCCTTCAGCATCTAAAGGATGTCACAGTTTCTGCGATTAGGGAATCAGCTGAAGCAAGGTTCGTGATTTCATAACCACGGGACGGAGCAGCACCCTGGGGAAGCGACTCATCCAATAGAGTTGCGTGTGCGTGTGGCAGCGTTTGCAGAAGAAGGTTATCGCCATCATGAAGCGGCCCGGCGTTCTCAGGCGTCGGCCCAACATGGCCATGCTCCAAACGGGACAAGTTGGTGGCAACGCGCCAAATGGATCGACGCAGCAAAGGCAAGAGCGAATTCGCGCTGGATGAGCTGTGCGTGGAATTGGCCGGGCCTGGTGAGCTGTGCCCGTCGCGCATCGGCCGAGCGATTTCTCCACGGGCTCGGCAATAGAAAAGTCTCAAGGCAAGCGAGCCATTGCGGCCTGAGATCACCTCGGCGGCGCGAGCTACGGATCGCGCGATGCCGGCGCTTCTTCAGCAAAGCTCTGACATGGCTGATTTCTATCGATGAAACCTCAGCCAATACCAAGCTGACTAAGCGCACTGAATAATTACTCGAAGGTCAGCGCTATCGCACCCAGTTACGTCAATGGAGAACCCCGATCCAAATTGCAGCCCGCGCTGCCACGACCTAACCGCACCTTGGATCGGAACTCAGCTCGTCTCCACGGTCTCGCGTGGCCATGTCGTCGTCCTCTTTTGCCGAATGCCGAAATTCATTCGACACGCTGCGGTGAGGTCGAATAATGCGATACGCGTTAGCCAGCCAGCGAATTCACATGTCCGTTAGCCTTTAGCAAGGCCATGATCATTGGCCCAAGCGAGAACTCACCTCGTTCGCTACGTCGAGTAAGATCCCTTAGATATCCGCCGGCAGAGTTGATAAAGTTAGCGCGCTCCAGCATGCATGCGACAGCCGCAGCTGCATTTTCTGGCCCCATCACCTCGCAAGCGTCTTGATACGCCGAAGGGCTTACGGCCAGCATAGAGCGAACAACCACTGCGGCCGACATCAGGTCCCGCCAGCTTCGGATTGCGCCGCCAGGCCCATAATCCGATATCGTTGGGCAGGCTTTCATCACGACACTTAGCGGAAAAGCTTTCATCGCCTCGCTCGGCGGTCGCGTGTTTCCACCGAACTTCGCGCCCTGCTCCTTTTCGGAGCTAGGTTCAAATTCATGTGTGGATTCGGTATTTGAATTCTGTTTGTGCCGCTCAATATGAGCATCATTGCTGCTTAAATTTTCGGAAATTGCTTGCATTTCCAACCGGTTGATTACTTCCTCTCGGAGCATCTCCATTTCTTCCAGGACAGCTCTGACATCCGGTAGTGTCGGCGCGCGCGGAATTCTGCCGACAATTGCCACATAAACATTCTCAACAGCTAGCCAGTCGCCCTCAGCACCCTCTTCGATGGCCACAGTGATGAGCTTTCGAACATCGCGCCGGCAAATCGTTAGATTCTCCTTCGCCCTCCTCAAATTTTCTCTATCAGCGAACACCTGTTGAGCAAGAGCCGCCAGTTCTTCTGAGCGTGCAAGGAGAGGGGATAGGTCGAAGCCAAAGGCATTCTCGATCTGCCCGTCTCCGTCCCTGCGGGCATAGCGCTTTCCGTTGGCACTATCCTTACGGATGATCAGCCCTGCTTCCACTAGCAACGCGAGATGCCTGCGCAAGGTGGCGCCCGACATGGCATGAGCCCGAAGCATAAGCTGGGCGTTCGAGGGAAACACAATCAATTGTGCATCCTGACTCAATTCGTTATCTGGATAAAAACTCAAAAGGGCATCAAGAACCGCGAGACTATTGGACTGAATCCCAAGCAGCTCCATCGCGGCCGACGCGTCCCTAAATACCTTCCATTTATCAACAGTCTTGCCGCGCTTTATCTCGGCCGTCGCCATCTGGCGACGCACAAGCGCAAGCGTCATCGGCCGCCGCCCAAATGGCGTCGTCACACTTCCCGTTCGCATCGTCTTTCACCTTTCAGCAGGCAAAAGAAATCAACTCACCAAAACGGTGCCAAAAACTCTTGACGAGGATTCGAGGAAATGCGATTCTGTTCTTGCTACAGAGACAGAAGGGCTTCCGCGACGGCGACGTTGAGGAGGCTCTTTTCTTTTGCGGGTTATTCTCCGTGTTTGCGTTGAATCTTGGTCCGATAATCTTGGTAGAGCGCCGGCAAACGCTCGAGCACAAAAGCAGCAAAGTCGGGCGTAGCTCTCCTATCGATCGTGATTTCCAGTTTCGACTTGCTTTGCGTCACCTGCGCAAGTCTGTCGCCATCAGGGGTCGACATCACATGAGGCAGGCCACGCGCCGGCCGGGCCGGCTTTAAGTGGGTCATCACGGCCTTAAATCGATCCGCAGACGGCAATGCTTGCACTGCCTCTGAGGTCGCGAATATGATTGCCTCCGAAGGATATTGAGCTTTTTCAACCAGCTCCGCTAGCTGCTGCCAGCTTGGGCGTCCAATGCCTGGCGCGGCGCCAATAGCATCGATAAGCTCTGAGGGGAGGGCGTCGACGAGAAGAAGCATTTTGGACAAATTGCTTTTGTCGATCGACATCGCAGCAATCACGATTTCCCGTGCAAACTGTTTGTTGAGCCGATGTGCAAAGCGCGCCTTCTCGATGAAGGTCAGATCTTGTCGCTCGTTGTTTTCTTGGCCTTGAGCTACAACAAGTTGCTCGTCGGTGAGCTCGCGAACGACTGCTTTCACAGGAAGACCGAGATCCGAAACGGCCCGCAGCCTGCGGTGCCCAAAGGCAACCTGATAGCGGCCCGACTGCTCGGGATGCGGTCTCACCAGAATTGGCACCTGCTGGCCCTGGTCGCGGATAGACGCTAAGAGACCGTCAATGTCGCCTTGCATCCGATCCTGAACGAAAGAGGGCTCAATCGACGAGGCTTCCAGCTCGACCACAGCCTGGCCTTCGGCAAGACGTCTCTCGATCTCCTCGGCACGGCTGAGCCGCTCATTTTGCTCGCGTAATGCGTTACCGATATTCGCAGTCAATTTCGTCGCTGGATCGCGCTCTTTCCTGGCAACTCCGAGGAGCGGCATGGAGCGGTTCTTGGCAGTTCTGCTTTCGATTGTCGCTGGGTCGGCAGTGTTCGTTGACACGCCAAGGATATCTTTTCGGCTCATGTGGGCCTACCCCATGCTTTTCTAATCAGCGTTTCAATCTCCCCGTTGACGGCATTCATTGCCTCTAGAGCTCGATCATAGGTCGACCGGGTAAACTGACTGCGCTCAACTTCAAAAAGGGTCTGGTTCGTCAGACCGGCATCGGAAACCGCCGTGGTTTTAAGCATCGGGAAATTCAGAACATTTTCCCCGAAGATGGAACGAAGATAACCGACCATCTGGTTTTGCGGACCATCGCTCGGCTCGAAGCGCGTTATCAGGTAGCGCATCCAATTAAACTTAAATTCGGCTCCGGCGTTCTCGATTTCCCGCAATAAGTTCGACGTCATTGCCAGGAACTGGTTCATCGACATGACATCGAGCATCTGCGGGTGTACGGTGACCAAGATGGATGTTGCCGCCGTAAGCGCCGACAGCGTGAGATAGCCCAACTGGGGAGGGCAATCGATGACGACGACGTCGTAATTCTCAGCTATATCTTCGATGACTTGACTGATTCGCCCGTAGAAGAGGGTGTCGCCTTCCTTCCGCTTCATCAGAGCGCGCGGGGTGTCATGCTCGAATTCCATTAGCTCAAGGTTCCCGGGTATCAGGTGCAGGTCGGGAATATAGGTCCCTCGAACGACTTGCTCGACCGGTACGCGCTCCTCATCGTATCGAATGGCGCCGTAAAGCGTCTCGTTTGGGCCAACGTCGGTCTCAGGCTGACTGCCGAAAAGGGCGGAAAGACTTGCCTGGGGATCGAGATCGATTGCCAGGACTCGGTATCCACGCATTGCCAGGTACTGGGCCAAATGCGCGGCCGTGGTCGTTTTTCCCGAGCCGCCCTTAAAATTCATCACGGAGATGACCTGCAACTGCTCGCCATCGCGACGATGTGGCAGGTAGCGCCGATTGCCGCGGCCGATTTGATCCATGTGCTTTCGCAGCGCATGAATATCTTCGATGGAAAAAGTTCGCCGTCCTCCGGGGCTAATGCTCACATTCAACTCTGGCATCTCCGAAGCGATCTGCCGCAGATAGGATTCGCCTACTCCTAGCAGTTTCGATGCTTCTGATGGCGCAAAAGTCCGAATGCCCTTCTCGGCGGTCGGGGGAAATACCTTAAGATGATGTGCTTGAAGTTGACTGGAGAGCGCATCGGCGTGGCGCTCCATCAACGCGGTCAGCCCTTCAACAACAGGTGCTATTTTTGCGGCGGTCTTCGCCATCTCAAAACCTATTTTTTGCTAGTGGCGGTATTTTTCGCAGAACCACCAAAGTTCCGCCAGTGCCACTAAGCGTCGATTCTGATCGGTGAGCAAGAGCTTTTTGGTTAACGGCACGTTAACCCGCGTTCGCCGAAATCTAGCAACAGCCTATATTGCTGAAGACTTTCCGAGCATTAGCTCGATTCCCGATTGCTTGACCAGCCGCGACCAACTGCAGATTTGCACATGAAATCGCCCTTCGTCCGTCGCTGGCTGCGCTCCAAGAGACTGAACTTCTCCCCGATTCGGTAGAATCAGTGAATGCAAATCTGCACGTAGCCACGCGCAAAACGAGATGATCTTCCTTCGCCTGACGATTTCACGCGGAGATAAGGATGCAGCTTCTTGCAATCTCGCCCGACCGATATGTCGAGCATCAAGTTCTTCTGAAGCAGATGTATAGGCTACGCGCTGACGTATTTGGCGGGCGGCTCGAATGGGATGTTTCCATCATCGACGGTGGCGAGCGAGATCAGTACGACGACCTCAACCCGACCTACATCCTCGCCGTCTTCGGCGGCAATAAGGTGGTGGGATGCGCACGCCTTCTTCCCGCAGTAGGGCCGACCATGCTGGAACGCACATCTCCGCAGCTCCTGGAGGGTGGTTCGCTCAACGCTACGAGTGCGATGATCGAGAGTTCCCGCTTCTGCGTCGACACGACTTTGCCCGCGGGTAGGGGAGGGGGCCAACTCCACCTTGCAACACTGACGATGTTCGCCGGTATCATCGAATGGTCGATGGCGAATGGCTACGACAAGATCGTTACCGCCACCGATCTGCGCTTTGAGCGTATCCTGAACCGAGCGGGATGGCCGATGGCGCGGTTGGGTGAACCCGTGGCAATTGGCAATACCGTCGCCATCGCCGGCACGCTTCCAGCGGATCAGGAGAGCTTCGAACAGGTTCGCCCTCCGAATTATCGGTCTGCTCTCTCTTATGGTGACAATTATGGTGACAATCACTCGGCGAGGAGCGCAGCGTGACCCAGCTTCGCTCCCACCCAAGACTTGTCCGCAAACTGCAGGACGCACTTGGCGACCAACTGTGCGTCGCGCTCGACGATGCGACAGTCGTCGAGATCATGCTCAACCCTGACGGCCGACTGTTCATTGAACGCCTCGGCCACGGTGTCGCCGAAGCCGGCGTCATGACACCAGCGGCTGCGGAAGTTGTGATCGGCAGCGTCGCCCACGCATTACAGTCGGAGGCAGACGACGAGCGCCCGATCATCTCCGGCGAACTGCCGATCGGTGGCCATCGCTTCGAGGGTCTGCTTCCGCCAGTCGTATCCGGACCCGCCTTCACGATCCGACGCCGCGCCTCGCGTCTCATCCCGCTCAGTGATTACGTGTCCTCGAAGGTGGTGACAGAGGCGCAAGCGTCTGCCATCCGTAGCGCAATTGACGCTCGCATGAACATCGTCATTTGCGGGGGCACTGGCTCCGGAAAAACCACGCTCGCCAACGCTATCATCGCCGAGATCGTCTTGAGCGCACCCGACGATCGCATGGTTATCCTCGAGGATACCGCCGAAATCCAGTGCGCGGCCGAAAACGCAGTCTGCCTGCATACCAGCGATACGATCGACATGGCGCGGTTGCTGAAAAGCACCATGCGACTACGACCTGACCGCATCATCGTCGGCGAGGTCCGCGACGGTGCAGCGCTGACCCTCCTGAAAGCTTGGAACACTGGTCATCCCGGCGGGGTCACCACCATCCACTCCAACACCGCGATGTCGGCGCTGCGCCGGCTGGAACAGCTGACGGCAGAAGCGAGCCAGCAGCCAATGCAGGAGGTGATCGGCGAGGCGGTCGATCTCGTCGTCTCGATCGAGCGGACGGGGAAGGGGAGGCGGGTCCGCGAGGTGATCCACATCGAAGGATACCGAAACAACCACTACCAGACCGAACACTATGCCCAGATCGACGAGGACAGTCATGTCGCGTAAGACCTATTCCATTCTCGCAGCGATCATGTTTGCTGCCGTTTCCCTCAGCTCTTCGGGTGCTGCATTGGCTTCCTCGGGCGGTGGCGGCCTTCCGTGGGAATCGCCACTGCAGCAGATCCAGCAGTCGATCACCGGCCCTGTCGCCGGGTTCATAGCGCTTGCCGCCGTCGCGATCGCCGGCGCCATGCTGATCTTCGGTGGGGAACTCAACGATTTTGCCCGCCGCCTTTGCTATGTCGCCCTGGTCGGCGGCGTTCTCCTCGGCGCCACCCAGATCGTCGCGCTGTTCGGCGCAACCGGCGCCTCAATTGGCGAGCACCATGCTGAGGCAGGTGTTTCTTCGGCTGTTTCTGTGCCCGTAACGACGCTGTCTGTGGCAGGGGAGGGGGGTCGTGACTGAAGCCGGTTCCAACCTCATCCGGTCGCGCGTGCATCGGGCGCTGTCGCGTCCCAATCTGTTGATGGGCGCCGATCGCGAACTTGTTCTGCTGACGGCGCTCGCCGCCGTCATCCTGATCTTCGTCGTCCTGACCTGGTATGCGGCGCTGTTCGGCATTGCGATCTGGTTGGCCGCATTAGCTGCACTTCGCATGATGGCCAAGGCCGATCCGCTGATGAGACGGGTCTATGTCCGGCATATCTCCTACAAGACCTTTTACCGCGCGACGTCGTCGCCGTGGCGCAGGTACTGAGGGAGTACGTATGGTTGCCCTCAAATCCTTCCGCCATTCCGGACCGTCCTTTGCCGATCTCGTTCCCTATGCCGGGTTGGTCGATAACGGCGTCATTCTGCTGAAGGACGGCTCGCTGATGGCCGGCTGGTATTTTGCCGGCCCCGACAGTGAAAGTTCGACCGACGCCGAGCACAACGAGGTGTCGCGACAAATCAATGCCATCCTGTCGCGCCTCGGCTCCGGCTGGATGATCCAGGTTGAGGCTGTCAGGGTGCCGACCGGCGACTATCCAACAGAGGAAGCCAGCCATTTCCCCGATCCGGTCACCCGCGCCATCGATGCGGAACGGAGGGCGCATTTCCAGAAGGAGAGGGGGCATTACGAAAGCCGTCATGCCCTCATCCTGACTTGGCGCCCACCTGAGCCGCGGCGGTCCGGACTGACGCGCTATGTCTATTCCGACGTTGGCAGCCGGTCCGCCACTTATGCCGACAAGGCGCTCGAAACCTTTCTGACCTCGATCCGTGAGGTCGAACAGTATCTCGCCAATGTCGTGTCGATCCAGCGGATGATGACACGCGAAACACCGGAGCGCGGTGGTCATCATGTCGCCCGCTACGACGAGCTCTTTCAGTTCATCCGCTTCTGCATCACCGGGGAGAACCATCCGGTGCGTCTGCCCGAGATCCCCATGTACCTCGACTGGCTCGTGACGGCCGAGCTACAGCACGGTTTGACGCCGCTGATCGAGGACAGGTTCCTCGGCGTGGTGGCGATCGATGGCCTGCCCGCCGAAAGCTGGCCGGGGATACTCAACAGTCTTGACCTGATGCCGCTCACCTATCGCTGGTCCTCCCGCTTCGTCTTCCTTGACGCCGAGGAGGCGCGCGCAAGGCTCGAGCGGACCCGCAAGAAGTGGCAGCAGAAGGTCAGGCCATTCTTCGATCAGCTCTTCCAGACGCAGTCGCGGTCACTCGACCAGGATGCCATGCTCATGGTGGCAGAGACCGAGGACGCGATCGCCGAAGCCTCGTCGCAGCTCGTGGCCTATGGCTACTATACGCCGGTCATCGTTCTCTTTGATGAAGACCAGCAAAGCCTGCAGGAGAAGTGTGAGGCAGTCCGGCGCTTGATCCAGGCCGAAGGTTTTGGTGCTCGCATCGAGACAATCAACGCGACCGATGCCTTTCTTGGCAGCCTGCCGGGCGTGTCCTATGCCAATATCCGTGAGCCGCTGATCAACACGCGCAACCTCGCCGATCTCATCCCCCTCAATTCGGTCTGGTCCGGAAGCCCGATGGCTCCTTGCCCGTATTATCCGCCGGCCTCGCCTCCGCTGATGCAGGTCGCCAGCGGATCAACTCCCTTCCGGCTGAACCTGCATGTCGACGATGTCGGCCACACGCTGATCTTCGGACCGACCGGTTCTGGGAAATCAACGCTGCTCTCATTGATCGCGGCCCAGTTCCGACGCTACGCCGGGGCGCAGATCTTCGCGTTCGACAAGGGTAGCTCGATGCTGCCGCTGACGCTGGGGCTCGGCGGCGATCATTATCAGATTGGTGGCGATGCTCAGGAAGCAGGGCAGGGAAGGACACTCTCTTTTTGCCCGCTGGCCGAGCTCTCGACCGATGGCGATCGTGCTTTCGCCTCCGAGTGGATCGAGATGCTGGTGGCACTGCAGGGCGTGACGATCACTCCGGACTACCGCAATGCCATTTCACGGCAGGTCGGCCTGATGGCCGATTCCCGCGGCCGCTCGCTCTCGGACTTTGTCTCGGGTGTACAAATGCGGGAGATCAAGGACGCCCTGCATCACTACACCGTCGATGGTCCGATGGGGCAGCTGCTCGACGCCGAAGAAGACGGGCTGGCGCTCGGCGCCTTCCAATGCTTCGAGATCGAGGAACTGATGAATATGGGCGAGCGCAACCTTGTGCCCGTTCTGACCTATCTTTTCCGACGCATTGAAAAACGCCTGACCGGTGTACCCAGCCTGATCATTCTCGATGAAGCCTGGCTGATGCTCGGCCACCCGGTCTTCCGCGACAAGATCAGGGAATGGCTGAAGGTGCTGCGCAAGGCTAATTGCGCCGTGGTGCTCGCCACGCAGTCGATCTCGGATGCAGATCGGTCCGGCATCATCGACGTGCTGAAGGAATCCTGTCCGACCAAGATCTGCCTACCGAATGGTGCTGCGCGGGAGCCGGGCACGCGCGAGTTCTACGAGCGCATCGGCTTCAACGAACGGCAGATCGAGATCGTCGCAACCGCGATCCCGAAGCGGGACTATTACGTCGTGTCGCCGGAGGGTCGACGTCTGTTCGACATGGCACTCGGGCCCGTCGCGCTCTCCTTTGTCGGAGCATCCGGAAAGGAAGACCTGAAGCGTATCCGCGCCTTGCATTTTGAACATGGGGCCGCCTGGCCTCTCCATTGGCTCCAGCAAAGGGGGATCGCCCATGCCGACACGCTCTTCCCAACCCAATAGGATATTGCATGCCGCTCTTGGTGCGGCCCTTACGCTCTCGGCCGCTCTCACGCTTCCTGCTCGGGCCGGTGGCGTCACGGGACAAGCGACCGAATGGACCCAGCTTGCCAATAATGCCGAACTGGTCTCACTCGTCGGCAAATCGGCCGAGCAGGTGAATAACCAGATCACCCAGATCTCGCAGCTGGCCGAGCAGATCCAGAATCAGCTCAACATCTACAAGAACATGCTGCAGAACACCGCGCAGCTCCCCGACCATGTCTGGGGCCAGGTTGAAAGCGATCTGAAGACCCTCCAGGACGTCGTCAACCAGGGCCAGGGCGTCGCCTTCTCCATGGGCAATGTCGATGATGTCCTGAAAGCGCGCTTTCAGAGCTTTGCCCAGATGAAGAGCAACCTGCCTGACGGCGCGAGCTTCTCCACGACTTATCAGAGCTGGTCCGACACCAATCGCGACACCATCGCCGGCACGCTGAAGGCTGCCAATCTGACGGCCGAACAATTCTCCAGCGAGGAGAGCACGATGTCGCAGCTCAGGTCGATGTCGGAATCCGCCGATGGCCAGATGAAGGCGCTGCAGGTCGGGCACGAGATTGCCGCGCAGCAGGTCGCGCAGATGCAGAAACTGCGGGGTCTGGTCTCGCAGCAGATGACGATGATGGGCACCTGGTACCAGTCCGAACAGGCGAGACGAGATCTGGCGCAGGCGCGGCGCGAACAGTTCTTCAGCGGGACAGAACGTGACATCAGAGGCGGCCAGACTATGGAGCCTCGCTGGTGAGCCCGCGTCTGATCGCCGTTATCGCGCTCGTCGCGGTCGTTTCAGGAGCCGCTGCAAGCGTTATCACCTGGATCGTCATTCAGCCGCCGGCCGCGCCAGTCTCAGCTTCCGGCGCGGCCGGAACTAGTTCTTCTTCCGATCAAGAACAGCGCCAACATCGCGAACAGTTCTTTGGCGGGAATCCCGACCGCGCCATCCGCGGCGGTCAGGAGATGAAACCGCGATGGTAGCCGCTCCCTCTTTCCGCGCTATCGAGCGGACCTTCATCGCGATTGCGGTCGTCCTGGTGGTGACTTCGCCGGCGCTGGCACAACAGGGTCAGGTCCTGACCACACTGGAAAATTCCGTCGTAACCGCCGCCAAGGGGTGGGAGACGACGGTGATGAACGCCGCTCGCTCGTTGTTCTGGATACTCGCCGGCATCGAGATCGGGATCGCGGCCGTATGGCTGGCGATCAATGCCGCCTCGCTCGACAGCTGGTTCGCCGAACTCGTCAAACGCATCATGTTCATCGGCCTGTTCGCTTTCATCCTCGACAGGGGGCCGGAGTTTGCCAAGGCCGTTGTCGACAGTCTCTACCAGATCGGCGCCGGCGGCGGTTCGGCATCACCCGCCAACATCTTCGATGCCGGCATTCGTGTCGCGACGAAGATGTCGGAACAGGTGAAGTTCGGTCTCTTCGAGGATAACGCGCTCGCGATCGCTGCCGTCTTCGCCATGGTCGTGGTCGTCGTGTCGTTCAGCCTGGTCGCCGCGATCTTCGTGGCCGTCATGGTCGAGATGTATGTCGGCCTGCTCGCCGGTATGATCATGCTTGGGCTCGGCGGTTCCTCTTATACCAAGGACTTTGCGATCAAATACCTGGTCTACGCCTTCTCCGTCGGCATGAAGCTGATGGCGTTGGTGATGATCGCCAAGATCGGCTCGGACATCCTTCTCGGTCTAGCAGAGGCGCCGACCGCGACCTCGGAACAGTTCATCACGACGCTGGCGATTGCCGGCATGTCCGTCGTTGTCTTCGTCATCGCCATGTACGTGCCCCCCATTTTGCAAGGCGTGGTTCAGGGCGCATCGGTCGGCGGCGGCATGGAAGCCATTCGTCATGGCGGACAGGCGGCATCTGCGGCACTCGGTGCTGGTTTCCTAACGTTCGGTGCGGCGAACAGAGGATTCGGCGCCGCGAGCGCCGCAAGGGCAGGGGGTGTGTCTCTGGCTAGTGCTGCGCTGCGCGGCATGCAAGCCGGGATTGGCGGAGCGGCTGGTGCCGTCGGCTCGGCAGCGAAGGAAAAGGCGATCGGTTCGCCCGGCGCCTATGCCGGATCGATGCTCGGCCTTGCCAACGCCAAACTCGATCAACCGTCCGGTCGGCCCGGCACACCACATCCACCACCGCCGATCAACGACGTCAAGTGACGGGAGGCTGACAGAATGGCCGGACAGAATATTCCAGATAATCCCTACATCGCCGCGCGCAACGAATGGAACGAACGCTACGGCTCGTACGTCAAAGCGGCCGCCGGCTGGCGCGTCGTCGGCATTACCGGAATGATCATGGCCGTTATCGGTTTTGGTTACGCGCTCTACCAGAGCACCCAGGTCAAGCTCATCCCTTATATCGTCGAAGTCGATAAGCTAGGCACATCAGCCAATGCCGGCTTCCCGCAGCAGATTGACTATGCAGATCCACGCGTGGTGCGCGCGACACTCGGCAGTTTCGTATCGAACTTCCGGTCCGTCACGCCGGATGCTGTCGTGCAGAAGCAGTACATCGACCGAACCTATGGGCTGCTGCGCACCTCCGATCCCGCAACCGAAAAAGTCAACGCCTGGTTTCGCTCGAACTCGCCCTTCGAGAAGGCGAAGACCACAACGGTGGCGATCGAGGTCAACAACATCGTCGCGCTGTCAAACCAGAGTTACCAGATCGACTGGACGGAGTTCGAGCGGGATCGCCGCGGCAAGGAGACCGCCACGCGGCGCTTCCGCGGCATCGCCACCGTGACACTGACGCCACCCCAGGACGAGGGCGTCATCCGCCTCAATCCCATCGGTCTCTATCTCCGCGACTTCGACTGGACCGCGCAGCTTTGAAAGGCATGGCTCCTAATATGAACATGAGACAATTCAGAATACGGGCCACGCTGATTGCGAGCGCAGCCGTGCTGCTGATTTTCCCGATGATGGCTTTCCTCACATCCCACGCAGTTGCCGCCGACGGCGTCACGGCGAACGAGGCGAAGGGCATGGGCATCTCGACACAATGCCGCGGAAGCCACGGTCTCGTCACGAAAGGCGCGGATGGAAAGGTCATCTTCCTTTACGGCGAAGTGCAGCCGTCCGTCGTCTGCTCACCATTGCAGGTTTGTGACATCGAGCTTCAGGGCGGCGAGGTCGTTCGCGATGTACTGGTCGGCGACACTGTGCGTTGGAAGGTCGAGCCTGCGACATCGGGTGCGGCCGGCGGCCAGGCGATCCATCTCATCGTCAAGCCGTCGGAGCCGGGTCTGGTCACCTCGATGGTGGTGACAACGTCGCGTCGGACCTACCACATCCAGCTGAAATCACATGCCACGCAGTATATGGCGCGCGTCGGGTTCGAATACTCCGAGGACGTCTCGGCAAAACTTGCCGACGTCAACGCGCGGCTGGAAGCCAGCACGATACCAGGCGCCGGCGTGCCCGCCGAGCAATTGAGCTTTGCCTACTCGGTGTCGGGGAGTGCCGGCTGGCGACCGACGCGGGTCTATTCGGATGGGCAAAAAACCTACATCCAGTTTCCGCGATCAATTTCTGGTCAGAATGCCCCGGTTCTCTTCGTCGTCTCTGGCGGACAGAACCGCATCGTCAACTATCGCATGAAGAACAACATAATGGTGGTCGATTACAATATCGATCGTGCTGTCCTCGTCTCTGGCGTCGGCTGGAAACAGCAGAAGGTGACGATCAGCAGAGGAGGGCGGTGATGCTGGACCTCTTCCGTCGCAGAGGAAACTGTCTAGGCCCGATCCGCGGCCTGGTTGCCACAAGTGCCCTCGCTATCTTCGTTTCCGGTTGCCAGTCAATGGAAAGTGGGGCTCTCGTCACGAGCGCAGCACAGCCTGAGGTTTCCGGACCAGCGGCGGGCGCGATCGCCGGCGATATGGTCAGCCGCCTTGCCGAACAAATCGGACAGGGAAAGGCGACCGTGACGCTCAAACAGGATGGTTCTCCGTTCGGACAGGCGCTTGAAGCGGCCCTGAAGGGATGGGGCTATGCCATTGTCACCGACCAGAAGACGGATAATAGCGCAGCCGCCATCCCGCTCGCCTATGTCATCGTGCCTTATGACGGTCAGGTGCTAGCACGGCTCTCGACGAGCAGCGTCGAACTCGGTCGGGCATACAAGGTGACGACATCGGGCGCTACGCCTGCCAGTGCCCTGTCGCTGATGCGGCGCGGGTGAGGAAGAACATTATGGTGCAGTCTCTCAAGCTCGGTGGCACACAAAATAGTAAGGCTACATCGGGCATCAAGCGGGTGAACCGCGTGCCGGTCATCGTCGTGATCGTGCTGTTGGTCGCCTTTCTCGGCATCATCTTCTCTGGGCTCGCCTCGCGCGGCCTTTACTTTGGCAAGAATAGCGGCCCGGACACCAGTTCGGGCAATCCGGCCTCGACCTATGCCGACCAGATCAAGCGGGGCGTCACCGACGGCATCATCGGCGAGCCACAGCCGCAGACGACGTTCCAGCCGACCCCGGTCGAGACGACGCAGGCCGAAGAGAAGGCGGCCAATCCGTTCACGCAGCCCGAACAGAGACAAGAGCAACGGAACGGATCGGAACTGGAGCCGGAAGAAGTTTGGCGCGCGCGTCTGGCCAGAGAGCAACAGGAACAGGTTCTGCGCGAGCAACAACGCCAACGGATGGCCCGAATGCAGGCGCGCGACTCTGCGTATGACGCGCCTCTTGCCATCGATCGCGGCAAGCTGGAAGCGCGGTCGGAAAAAGATGAGAGCGCCGGAGCCCGGACGATGACAGCCGCGGCGAGCGCAAACGCCTCCGATCTCTATGCCGCTGCCTTACGGGCCGGTCTTGGTGGACAGAACGTCGATCCTAACGGACAGAGCTCCAAGGAAAACTTCTTCAACGCCGATCTCAAGGATCTCGGCTACTTGCCAAACCGCGTTGTGCCGCAGCTGTCGCCGTTTGAGCTCAAGCGTGGCTCGGTCATTCCGGCGACACTGATTACGGGCGTCAACTCCGACCTGCCGGGGCGTATCACTGCGCAGGTCAGTCAGAATGTCTATGACAGCGCCACAGGTCATCGCCTGCTGATCCCGCAGGGCACGAAACTGTTCGGCCGTTACGACAGCAAGGTTTCGTTCGGCCAAAGCCGGGTTCTTGTCGTCTGGTCCGATATCATCTTCCCGAACGGCTCGACATTGCAGATCGGCGGCATGGCCGGCACGGATGCGGAAGGCTACGGCGGCTTCAATGACAAGGTGAACAACCACTATCTCAAAACCTTCGGCTCTGCGGTCATGATCGCGCTGATCGGCACGGGCATCGACATGGCGGTGCCCCAGAGCTCAACGCTGGCCACTCAGGATACGGCGTCCGATGCGGCAAGGCGCAACTTTGCCGAAACCTTTGGGCGAGTGGCCGACCGCACGATCCAGCGCAACATGGACGTGCAGCCGACGTTGCAGATCCGGCCCGGCTACAAATTCAATGTCTTGGTAGATCAGGACATTGTTTTTCCCGGCCAATATCGTTGAAGAGTGCAACCAAAATCAAGCGAACATAAGCTCAGAGGACAGGTTGTAGGGGGCATGGCCGCTCCCTTAATCTGTTGATTTCGCGGCACTAGAGACTTGCTTTTTTTGGATCGTCGGTTCTGATCCCTTCAAGTCGTGCGAACGCCTTTTCTCTAAGACAGGTTGGTGGGAGCCGGCGCTCCTGGAGAACTGCCTGCTTGTTCATCCGTCATCCCGCCGTGAGAGCTCACGAGCTAGTTCCAGAAACGCCCTTACACCGGCCGATAGATTCCGACGTCCGGGATAATACAGGCAGAGCCCTGGGTAAGGCGGTGTCCAATCCGCCAGAACGCGAATAACGCGTCCCGCTTCGATGTCCGGAAGGATGTCCTGTTCAAAGATATAACCTATGCCCGTGCCTGCGAGAACCGAGGTCCGCGTGAGGCTCGCCTCATCGAGCGTAATCTGCCCCCGAACATCTATCTGAACTTGCTCACCGTCTTTTTCAAACTGCCATCGAAATAGCGAACCGTCAGGCAGGCGAACGCGAATGCACTGATGATTAAGAAGATCCGGTGGAACGGCGGGCTTATCGTGCTTCTCAAAATATCCGGGAGAGCCGACCACGGCATGGCGTTGGGGCCGTCCGAGCGAAACGGCAATCATGTCGCTGGGAACAAGGCCCGCAACTCTGACGCCGAGATCGAACCCGTCTTTGACGATATCGACCATCCTTCCTTCCGTGACTATATCGACATGCATGTCGGGATAGCGGCGCAGGAATTCGAGCACGAGCGGCGAGATGATGGAACGCGCCGCAAACGCCGCCGCATTGATCCGTATGGTTCCGGATGGGGTTTCACGCTGCTCCCGGACCGTCTCAAGCGCTGTGTGGAGATCCTGTAGCGAGGGTGCGACGTGCTGCATGAAGAGCCGCCCAGCATCCGTCAGCGAAACGCTTCGCGTCGTGCGGTTGAACAGCCGCACCCCTAGCGCAGTCTCGAGCCTGCCGATCGTGTGGCTCAACGCTGTTGTTGAGATGCCGAGCTCGATAGAGGCTGCGCGGAATGTCCCGCGCCGGACAATCGCGATTGCAGCTTCAAGTTCCTTAAGGCTCGCTTGATCCATTATCCCGATATCTTCATCACGACATGCAATTTAATCCCACTTATTCGAGCAATAGTCGAGTGCTAGGTACGCCATGAGCAAAGGAGAATGCTTATGATCCCAACCCTACTCAAACCCATCGCCGACTATGTCGAGGCGAATGTAAAGCTTGACGTGGATGGCATGCTGAAGCCTTTCGTCGTCCTGGACAACGGAGGGCATCACGAAGGCCGTGCCGAACTGCGGACCTTATTTGAAGAGGCGGTGATCCCCGTCAAGGTCATCTTCACGCCGGATACCGTTCGTCATGAGAACGGTCCGGTCGTGGTCGAAGGGCTTGCCCATGGCGACCTCAAAGGCAGTCCGATCCGCTTAACCTATCGTTTCACGCTCGAAAATGACGCCATCAAAGCTTTGGAGATTACAGCATGAGCATCAAAGCAGATCCCACAGAGTTCTCGGGAAAGTGCGTACTCGTCAGCGGCGGCACCAAGGGTGCGGGTCGCGCAACCGTCGATCGCTTTCTGGCAGGCGGCGCCCGAGTCATCACCGCCGCTCGAGGAGCACCAGAAGCCATTGATGGAGTCCAGTTCGTTCAGGCGGACCTGACAACGGCCGAGGGCGGGGAAACCCTTGCCAAGGTGGCGCTTCAACGCTTTGGCGGGATCGATATTCTGGCTCATGTTATCGGTGGATCGTCGACACCGGGAGGCGGCTTTGTTGCGCTGACCGATGATCACTGGCTGGCCGAACTGAGCCTGAACCTACTGGCCGCTGTTCGCCTGGATCGTCTGCTGATCCCGCAAATGATCGAACGTGGCAGCGGCGCGGTGGTGCACGTCACCTCCATCCAGTCAGTCCTTCCTCTGCCAGAGGCCACCACTGCCTACGCCGCCGCTAAGGCCGCACTCAAGACCTACAGCAAGTCCATTTCCAAGGAACTTGGTCCCAAGGGCGTGCGGGTCAATGTCGTTTCCCCCGGCTGGATCATGACCGACTCGTCTGTGGATCTGCTGAAACGCCTGCAAGCAGCCAATGGCGGTACGATCGAGGACGCGCGGCAAGTGGTGCTCGACAGCCTGGGCGGCATCCCGATCGGTCGTCCGGCCGACCCCCATGAGGTCGCCGACCTTATCGCCTATCTCGCCTCGGATCGCGCCGCGGCAATCCACGGCGCCGAGTTCGTCATCGATGGCGGCACCGTTCCCACTGTCTGATGTGGTCGCCCCGACGTCCGTACACGAGCAGTCCGCCGCCACGCGAGGCGGGATTGGCGGTCTGCTGCTTGCGGCGCGACGGGGCCATGACCGAGTCTACGTCAGCGCCGTAGGCACGGGGTTCAAGGAGAAGGATGCCGCGTATCTCAAGGAGACGCTGGATCAGTTAAAGACGCGTACACCGGTCGTTCCGCTGAAGGGCAAGAATTACGTCTTCGCGCAGCCGACGCTGATTGCCGAAATCGAATTCCGTGGTTGGACCGACGACGGCAATCTCCTCCGCGCGTCCTACAAGGGATTGCGCGAGATCCAGGATAATGCCGCAGTCTATGCGCTGGACTGAGTGGCGCCTGCGGAGGTTAAAACAGCAACATTTTTTCCGGCCGCGCTCTTGAATCCGAAATTCTCAAAAACCAAATCGATTGCTGCCAGCCGCTGATAACAGGGCTGGCCTTGCTGGAGGCGCTGCCTTTCGGCGCTTCCGTACCCATGTTGCTTCAAGGAGGATATGGCTATGGCACCATCTTACGACTACGCACCCCTCTACCGCTCGAGCATTGGCTTCGACCGGGTCTTCAATCTTCTTGAAAACGCCCAGCGCGCCCGCTCGATCAGCGACTGGCCGCCCTATGACATCGTCAAGACCGGCGACGACAGCTACCGGATTTCGATCGCGGTCGCAGGCTTTGCCCAGGACGATCTCGACATCACGTTTCAATCCAACCTGCTGACCGTCACGGGCAAGAAGCAGGAAACGTCCGCCGAAGGCTACCTGCATCGCGGCATCGCCGGCCGGCCGTTCGAGCACCGCTTCGAGCTTGCCGACCATGTCAGGGTGAACGGCGCCGACCTGCAGAACGGCCTCCTTTCGATTGATCTCGTTCGTGAGATCCCGGAGGCCTTGAAGCCGCGGAGGATCGATATCCAGACCAACCCTGGTTTTGCACAAAAGGCCGCTCCGGCGCAGATCGAAGCTCAGAAGGCCGCCTGATCGAAACCCAGGAGAACGGGCGCCGTCGTGACGGCGCCCGTCGACATCGCGGGTTGGAAAGGAGAACTCATGAAACCCGATATGTTCAGACAACCTGTTACCATCCTTATCGGCCTTGGCTTTCCGGCCGAGGTCCGCACGGTCATGGATGCCTACCGGCATCTTGCCGACTGGCCAGCCTCAAACCGGAACACCGCGCATTCGATCGCGCTCAAGGCATGCAGTGCTGCGTTGCGCGGCGAGATCGAAGCGGAAACCGCTCGCGGCCTGTTTGCCGCCTTTGCCGAGAAACACGATCTCTTGGCGCCGGAAACCAACGTGATCGCCGCGTCACACCTGCGGCGTGATCGGGATCCGCACGTGCCGTGAGGTGGTCCGATGATGCACGATAGTTTGCAGCAAGCCGCGAGCAATGCTATGGCGGTGGGACCAATGGTCCTGCGCAGGGTATACAGAGCTCCGCAGGCCAATGGATGTGGTGAGAGCGCCGTCCTATTTGGCAGCCCGCGACACGCTCTCGCATCCTGAGGAATTGTCTGGGATGATACGGCGAACCTTCGCTTCCAGAGCAGCGGTTAAATAATGCGATGGCCTTTCCGCGTGGGGGAACGTAGGCCGAGATTCTCCGGCCTTCCGGTATTGTAGTAGACGCTAGTGAGGCACTGGTTGCCGGCGAGGTCCAAAACTTGTCCGAGACCATGAAGGAGTACCGTTTCAGCATTCAGTTGGGCATGCTGGCTCGTAGGTGCAGTGCGGCACCCACCTTTTCGGCCGCTACCCGCAGGCGCTTGTCTCTGGTCCATAGAGCCACTCGCTTGTCAAGAAGGTCCGATGCGAGCAAATGGGCATCCGTGTAGCCAATGCCCGTGCTGAAAATGCCATGGCGATCGATCATCGCCATGACTTCGTCGTGCGTGGCCACGACCGCTACGCGTTGAGCCGACAGAAAAGCTATTACGCTGCCGTGATCGCGACGGCTGCCAAGCGCCAACTCACCAATCACGCACGGGTGGCAAAGTGGCGATCGTCCTCAACAATCCTGCGGAGCTCGGCATCGGCATGGCGGAAATGATCGATCCAGATCGAGGTGTCGGCCAGTATCACTTGGCCGCTGCGCTCCGGCGGCGCGGCGCTGCCTCGGCATCAGGCATGGTTCCTCCGAGCGCGATCAGGCGCTTTCCGGACTCCACACGAACAAGTGTCTAACGCTTGACGGACGAGAACTGCGGTTTCTTTAGTGCCGGTTAAGGACCTAGCCCTTTCGATAAGCGTGTCATCGAGGTTGATAGTCGATCGCATTGATCAGCTCCCTTATTGGCTGCGATTATCAGCACCATTTGGTGATAAAATCTACGCCTGGTTTTCGTTCCCATTGTTGGAAGCAGTCCTGTAACGGAAGTAGATAACACATCAGTTTGTTGAAAAACCGCTGGAGCCGCAATTCGTATCCCTTCACATCAACGGATCCGATTTTGTTGACTGTAGTCGTGGTCTTTAAAAGCGGCGTTTGTTAATTTGTGTCGAGATTTCACCCATCTTTGTATTTCATCGCGAGCCTAGAACTTGCAGCGAGCTCATCGATCGTGCGACGGGCACCGCAGTATCGCTCCGATCATATGCTTCCGCGAAAGAAGTGCCGTTCGCCACCGCCTGTAGGAGAGCAATCACAGCATCTGAACCGCCGTGGCCTGATATCCATCGGCTGACGCGGCATGCGGCTTTGGCATATAGGCCGGATGTTTGGGCGGACTCGACCCAGGCTTCACGTGTCGCGGGCATCGGACCCTCAGGCGACGCGAGGCAACGGTCCTCAGCAGAAGCAGGCTTCAAATAGCGGCCGTCATCGGAGACGAAGACTGCAAGCCCTTCATCGAACCATTGCGGCACCATATGCCGGTAGGCCTTGGTGATGCCGATGCGACGATGCAGCTCGATATGGGATAGTTCATGGGCAGCAATGGTTACGGTGTTGCCCCGCGGCGATAGGAACAGAGCAATGTCCAGCAATGCCATACCTCTGGAGCCGCCCCCGCCGATCCGGCGATAACAGTCGTCATCACCGCAAACGAAGATATCCGGCTTGCCGACCACATCTCGGTAGAAATTGCGAACACGATCTCGCGCGAGGCCGATTGTCTCAACCGCCTCCTGCATCCGAACCGCTGGCATGCCTTGCTCTACAAATATTTGGTCTCCAGAATTGTTGAAGCCCATGCAATTTGGACAGACCTCGGCGGCTAGGGGCGGATACGTTAATGACATGCCGCTCAGCGCGACTATCCCAGATATCAGCACGATCGCTATCATCCTCACAAAGCGCATGCGGTGAGGAGGTCGGAAATTTTTCGCTGGAATCTGTTCCTCTTCTCCGCTGACTCGGGAGGCGGTCTGCCCCTTGTTCCTTTCGCTCACGGGCTCGTTCCCGGTCGCCGTCCCAATGAGATAGAGCCGGATCGTCCGATCGGCAGCCACAGTACAAGGGCGGTAATATGCGTGATGAACAGCAAAGGCACATAAACGATGACGATGCCGTAGGCGGATCCGAGCTCGCCTGGAGGCAAGCTCAACTGGAAACCGTGAGCATAGTCGACAGTGATATCAACGATGCCAACCACGTTGAAAGCAATCACCAACATCCAAAATAACGGACGGAAGCTCACTGCAGCCATGGCGAGCATGGCCAATATGCCGGTTGCAAAGTCGCCATATGCGGCAAATTCAGCAAATCCCTGAGGCAGGTTTGGCCCGACAACGCCGGGAATCAGGAAAACCAGCCCGAAAAAGCGGAAGCTGTGCAAGGCGGCAATGGCGCGATGTGCTTCAGCCCGATCTAACGTTCTCAAGCGCGGCCATCCGTAGGCGGCCATAAGCAGCAGCCACGGCACATAACCAAAAATAAGGTGGAGCTGAAAGATGGTGGTGGCGGTCATGCGGCTTCTCCCTCGTCGCGGATACCGACAGCCTTGGCTTCGAATACGGCGCAGAGGATGCCAAGCCGGCCATCAAGTAGATTGCGCCCGAGATTGACGGCAGCTTTTGCAAAGTCCGGCCCCATGAGGAGCCCGAGATTGAGCGCCGGCGGTGTGGCGGTCGGGCGGAGCTGGCTTGCCCATTCCCTGGCTGCCTCCGTGTCGTCGCGCACGACCAATGTTCGGAATCCCGCCTGTTCAATTATCTTCTGTGTCAGCTGGCTCGGCAGTAGAAAGCTCGTCGAGGATGTGGAGGCCCACGGCAGGGGATAATCGGGTTCGCCGTCGAGCAGGACGACGTCATAGGTCGCAAACCTGCCGCCGACCCTCAGCACACGCCGGATCTCGGCATAAAGCCGATCACGGGCTCCGATGTTCATAGCCACATGTTGCAAGAACACCGCGTCAAATCGGGCATCGTCAAATGGCAGATCGAGGGCGCTTCCTACCTCGAAGTCGACCTGGTCCTGCTGGCCGGTACGCTGGGTCAGATAGCGGGCAGCCTGGATAAAGGGTTCACTAAGGTCGATGCCTTTTACGGAGCAACCGTACGTCGCCGCGAGGAAGCGCGCGGGTCCCCCAACACCAGCCCCAACATCAAGCACGGACATCCCAGCGTTAAGTCCGGCGAGAGCAACAAGTTCCACCGTCGCGGCCATGCCTCGCGTATGAAATTGATCGAGAGTGGCAAGCTCATGGGCATGGAGCGTTTTTTCCTCCGACCCGAAGCTGGAGAGTGCGACTTTCAAACGGTCGGTCAGGCCGGTGGCGCGATAGTGGGCGCGCACGTCTTCGAGTTCGTCGGTCATAGGAGTTTCCTTTTTAGAGAAAGACTGCAAATTCCAGAGCACGCTTTCAGTCGCATCTAGAGTTGTTGTAGGAAATCGATCATTGCGGCACTGACGTCGGTGGCGCGCTCCTGTTGGGTCCAGTGGCCGCAACCGGGCAGTATCAACGGGCGGCGCAGCTTCGGAACAAACTTGGCCTGAAGCGGAATAAATTCACGATTGGCGGCGGCGACGAAATCGCGGTCGCCCGCGACGTAGAGAGCAGGAACTGTCACCTTCGCGCCTTGTGTCATCCCTAAAAGCTCCCAACTTCGATCGATGTTGCGGTACCAGTTCAAGGGGCCACGGAAGCCGCTGCAGGTGAATTCTTCGATGTAGACCTCCAACTCGGCAGACGTGATCCAGTTGGGCAAAGGTGGGTTCTCCGGCAGGGCGGCACCGCTTCGTGGGATCATTCCAGGCCCAAGGTCGGCGCTCGCCGGGCCGGCGGCCTGCAACACCTCCCCAGACATCTGGTAGAAGAGGGAGCGCAGCGTCTGCCGCCTATTCTGCTCCATTCCGATTTCGGCTTGAGGAGTAGCTAGATAGAGTTGGTAGTAAACCGCCTTGTCGTTCTGCGGCATGAGCGTCGTCGGCAAAACCGAGGTGCCGAACCCTCGGGGCCTGAAGGGGGCACTGAGGCCAATGACGGCACGGAACTTATCCGGCCGCATCAATGCAGCCTGCCACGCGATGGTCGCTCCGAAATCATGACCGGCGATGACCGCCTGCTCGACACCCAGGGTATCGATCAGGCCCACCATATCGCCGATATAATCAAGGATGGTGTATTTCCCTCCATCCGGCGGACAGTCGCTGCGACCATAGCCCCGGAGATCCGGCGCAATCGCACGAAACCCCGCCTGGGCCAGCATCGTCAGCTGATGCCGCCACGAATACCAGCATTCCGGAAAGCCATGGAGGAGGATCACGAGGGGTCCCGAACCCTGCTCCACAACATGCACTCGTATGCCATTGGCATCGACTACGTGGTGCGTAACTTCCGGCATCTGCGGATCCACCCAGGATGTCGGCTCATCGTCATGCCTGACGAACCCTGCCGCTACGGCCAGAAGCGGTCTAGCAGCCACGGTACTTGCGAACGCGCCTGACCCCAACAGCACCGCGCGTCTCGATAGGCGGGCTTCGTCGTTGTTGGATTTGGGGCCTCCAGCCTCTCGTCCATTGCGGTTCGCCATCCGTGTCACTCCCTTTCGCAAGGAAACAATATGACCCCTTTCCGAGAGCGACTATTCTCGATAATGTTCATGGGCTATGAAGCAGAACTTCACGGTCCGACAAGGCGCCCTGGATGGTGTCGAGGCATTCCTGAGCGTCGCCGAGCATCGCAATTTCCGTCGTGCTGCCGCTGAGCTGGGGGTGACTCCCTCCGCAGTCAGCCAGGCCATCCGGGCTCTCGAAAACCGGATGGGAGCGCCGCTTTTCATTCGCACCACGCGCAGTGTCGGTCTTACCGAGGCAGGAGAGCGCTTCTTTTCGCGGGCCAAACCGGCTTTCGAAGAGCTCGTTGCGGCCAGTCGGGCAGCTTATGACCTGGGACAGCGACCATCGGGGCTACTCAGATTGGCCGTGCCGCGCGCGGTCGTGCCGATCCTCTTGGAACCTCTCCTTGCCTCATTTTCGGAGGCCTATCCTGAGATCGAGGTTGAGATCGCCGTCAGCGAGGAATTGGTCGATCTCGCTGCGCATGGGTTCGATGCCGGTATTCGCATGGGCCAGTTCATCGCCGCCGACATGGTGGCGGTGCGTATGACGCCGCCTTTCCCGATGGTGGTCGTTGGCAGTCCCTCTTATTTCTCAGGTCGCATTCAGCCGAACCAGCCGGAAGATTTGCGGGAACATGCGTGCATAAGATGGCGGCGGTCGAACGGCGCGCTCGCGCTTTGGTCCTTCACGACAAACAGTGGTGTCTTGGAGTTGGCGGTCACCGGCCCGCTGATTGCAAATGACTTTCCTACCCTGCTTGGGGCAGCGATCCAGGGTATGGGCCTCGCGCAGCTTCCGCGCCCGATTGTCGCTTCTGCGCTGGAGGCGGGAACGCTCAAAAGTGTCCTGGAACCTTTCGCTGCCATTACGCCGGGGGTCTTCCTCTACTTTCCTCACCGTCGGCAGATGCTGCCGAAACTCCGCGCGTTCATCGATCATGTGAAGAGTAGCAATGCTGTTCGTGAGACGGTCGTAATGTCCGCCAATAGCCGCACTCAGCCGGTAGGCGGGATAGGGGAAGGTGCGCCAGCCGGCAGGTCACGAAATGACCGCTAGCTTGTTCGAACGCGCTGGCCGCTCATCTGGCTATAGGTTCCGCCATGGTCGCGACGAAACGCAAAATGGAGTGAAATCTCAACACGATGAATAATCGGCCTTGTCCGGCAAACTGTAAGGCCACCCCTACACATGCTCCATAACAGAACCTCATCCCCATGAAAGGCACACGACTCATCAGATTAGATAAACTCCAGAAAGCGGCGTTGGTTCGATTCTCTTCAAGGCGAGGTGGCTGAACGGACACGGTATCGTCCTCATTATTTTGAAACTCTTGAAAGTTTGCATCATTTTGTATATTTTGATAGCAAAGCCATCATTTCTATTGAGGTGATATCAATGCCGGCGGTCACCATTCGAAATCTTTCTGACGAAACACATCGTGCTCTACGCCTGCGAGCGGCTCATCATGGCCGAAGCACCGAGGCCGAGATCCGCGACATTATTGAGGCCGCTGTTCGTCCCCCTGAACGTGTTAAGCTCGGCTCTTTACTAGCGGCTATCGGTCGCGACGCTGAGCTTTCCGACAGCGACGTTGAAGCCCTGCAGAAAAGTCGCGATAAGACGCCTGCTGAACCGATGACGTTCAAATGATCTTGCTGGACACCAACGTTATATCCGAGCCGTGGAAACCGGTTCCTGATGGGGCAGTGGTCGCTTGGTTGGACGCCCAAGCAATCGAAACGCTGTTCATTTCCGCAATAACGATTGCTGAGCTTCGCTTCGGGATCGCAGCTATGCCCTTGGGGAAACGGCAAACTATCCTCCGCGACCGCCTTGAGGGCGAAGTACTGCCTCACTTTTCCGAGCGCATCCTGCCCTTCAATCTTGCGACTTCGCAGTTTTACTCGGAACTGATGGCACGCGCTCAAGTATCTGGAAAAGCGATCGGCACGGCTGATGGGTATATTGCCGCCACAGCAGCAGCAAATCGTCTGGCAATCGCAACCCGCGACACAAGCCCGTTCGAGGCGGCTGGGTTGCAAGTGATTAATCCCTGGTCCCGATAACGGCGGTGTAGATCTCGGTATCCTAGGTTCGATACCCTTCAAGAGCAACGCTATTCATGGCATGAGAGGGTCACTGAATCTCGGCAAGATGAAAGCCTTCTCTATGCTAATAACACCAGTTGGGCGCTGTTCGCCGTCGATCGTGGAATGAGCGCAAGGGCAATCCGATTGGCCGCCGCGACGAAGACTAGCGCTATCGCCAGCATCGACGAACCGAGGTAGTTTAGAATCAAAGTCGTTCGCACGAAAATGCCGGCTTCGAGAACAAGCCTTCCAGCTGCGCCAATTTCGTATCTCCATTTCGGGGAAAGGAATCTACCCCAAACGGCGGCAGTTGCTGCACAAAACGCAAATCCCAAAAGCACTTGTGCCGGGATCGGTACGGCAAGGTGTGCGGCCAACGCGACGAGTGAAGCGAGTATGCAAAGTTCGAGTGCAAATCTGACGCCGAGTGCTATCGCCTTCATCTTTCATCCCCACCCTGCAGCTCTGGTTCACTCAAGACGCCGGTTCTCGCAAGCCAGTGCGGACCGATCGCCAAGTCCCCGGCGTAACAGTGGTTCGACCGCTAGGCCCATCGCAGCGTTGCACATCGTGCAGATGCCAGGCCCTAGTTCTCCTTGAGAACAAGTGCACTGGTCAGGTCGCCCAGCGGCTTTTCCTTATAGGCAGCAACGGCTGCGTCTCGAACGGTGATGCCGTGCAGCGTCGGCAGCTTGAAACGGCGTGTGATGAAACGCAGGATCGAAGTCGTGTCCATCGGTGTATGATCGACATAACCATGCCGTGCGTAGGGCGACACGATGATGGCGGGAATGCGGGAACCAGGTCCCCAACGATCACCCTTCGGTGGTGCGACATGATCCCAAAGGCCGCCGTTTTCGTCATAGGTGACAACAACTAGCATATGCGGCCATTGCGGGCTCTTCTCCAGGTGTGTGATCACATCGGCAATATGGGCGTCGCCGGCTTCAATGCTGGCATAGCCGGAATGCTCATTGAGGTTGCCCTGAGGTTTGTAGAATGAGACTTGGGGCAGCGTGCCGGCATCGATCACCTTGATTAACTCGGCACCCGCTAAACCACCATCCCTCAGATGTTCGGTCCTGGCAGCGGTGCCGGGAGCGAAGTTGGCATAATAGTTGAATGGCTGGTGATGATACTGAAAATTCGGCGCCGGCTGCTTGTTTCCGTTATCGAGTACATCCTGCCACGCGCCTCCGTACCACGCCCAGGTCACATGCTTGAGGCTAAGCAAGTCGCCAATGGTGGGCTCTGTCTGCGGCGGCAATGTCGTTGGCTTGTTCGGATCGGCAAGCGCCTTGTCGCCATCTGTCGCGGGACCATTGCCGCTTGGCTGGTAAGGTGGCTGCATGGTGTTGACCGCATAGAAATCAGGCGTGAGATTGCCATCGCCGACGAATTTCGGAATACCGTCGATTGCAGACTTCGGTGAGCTGGGTGCGGCCTTCAGCGTCACGCCATCCGCCTCGACGACTGCGATGGAAGGTTTGGCGGCACTGGTGTCGGCATTCGGATAATACGGTGCACAAGCGCAGATCAGCCATTGATGGTTGAAGAACGAGCCGCCGAACGCGCCCATGAAGAAGTTGTCGGCAAGCACGTACTTCTGAGCCACCTTCCACATCGGCGTCTTTGAACCATCCCACAAGCCCATCGGCAATGCACCGGAATCGGCAAACGCCACGAATTTATCGTTGCGGCCGCCATCGATCTGCATCTGGTTCTGATAGTAGCGGTGCCAGAGATCGTGCGTAATCGTATCCAGTCCCAGGTTGAACCCCTTGGAATCGTCGACATGGAATGGCCGATTGGGAAGATGCTCGGTCTGTGCCTGCGTGACGGGCGGAGTGACGCCCTTGGCGGTGAGGCCGTCCCAGATCGGCGGCAACTCTTTCAGAGGCTTGCCGTCTCGGTCGCGCTGAATGCGAGCGGCCGCCGACGCCTTCGAAATCCCGTTTGCGCCCGGGAAATTGCCATAGAGATTGTCGAAACTCCGGTTTTCCGCATAGATCACCACAACTGTATCGATGAGTTTCAGGTCATCGCCGGTCTTCCCGCTCGCGCCGGCGTTTGCGCCGGAACTTCCGGCGACGGCCGAGCCAAAGGCGGCCACTGAAAGGCTTAACGCGCAGATGGCGGTAGCAGTGATCGACTTCATTTTGGATTGTCCTCCGGGGGTTCAGTGGATGCGGCTCCACCTCAATAGGGCAACATATTCCCGCGGCTATCCAAGGCAAGCGCTAATTGAAACGGCTCCCAAACCTCGCTAACGATAATGACTATGATATGTGCCATCGCAGTAAGGGGCAGCGCCATGGCGATGCATTTGAGGCCGCCTACAGGACAATGGCTCGGGATCAGCGCTTTCGTCGCAATGCTGTTGGTGATCACGACCGCCACTATGGGCGAAGCGCTGTCGCGCGCGGAGGTGCAACGACAGACTTCAGCTCTGGCAGCACTTGGTAAAGCCCTCTTCTTCGATCCATCACTGTCGGCCTCCGGTAAGATGGCCTGTTCCTCCTGCCACGAGCCCGAACATGGCTTTGGACCGGCAAATGATCGATCGGTCCAACTCGGCGGCGGCGATCTGCATCAGCCAGGCTTGCGGGCGGTTCCCTCGCTCAAATATCTGCAGGCTGTCCCACCCTTCACCGAACATTTCTTCGAATCCGAGGATGAGGCAGACGAAAGTATCGACAACGGACCGACCGGCGGCCTGACCTGGGACGGTCGGGTCGACCGCGGCGGCGAGCAAGCCAAGATCCCACTATTTTCCGACCGCGAAATGGGCAACAGAACCGAGGCTGACGTCGGCCGCCATGTGCTTGAGGCGGGCTACGGCAAGGCGATTGCAGATATCGTCGGACCAAAGGCCGCCACCGACCCAGCCATTGCCTTTCGCATGGTACTGAAGGCGTTGGAAGTTTTCCAGCAGGACTATCGCACCTTCTATCCATACTCGAGCAAATATGATGCGGTGCTGGCCGGTAAGGCTGAGCTCACGCCACAAGAGGCAAAAGGCCTTGAATTGTTCAATGCGCCTGAAAAGGGAAATTGCGCGTCCTGCCATGTGAGCCAGCGTGGGAATGACGGCACTCCGCCGCAATTCACAGATTATGGTCTGATTGCCATCGGGGTGCCCCGTAACCGCGATATTCCCGCCAACAAGGACCCGACTTTCTACGATCTCGGTCTATGTGGTCCTTTGCGGACTGATTTCATCGGACGTGAGGACTATTGTGGGCTCTTCCGCACGCCGACGCTGCGCAATGTCGCGCTGCGCAAGGCCTTCTTTCACAATGGCAGCATTCATTCCTTACAGGATGCCGTACGCTTTTATGTTGAGCGGGAGACACGCCCGGAGCATTGGTACCCCCGCAAGCCCGATGGGAGCGTGGACAAGTATGATGATCTGCCGGGGACAGCCAAGGCAAACATCAATTTGGATCCGCCCTTCGATCGCAAGCAAGGGGAGGCCCCGGCGCTCACTCCAGCCGAAACCGATGATGTGGTCGCGTTCCTGCGTACGCTCACCGACGGGTACGATCCGCCAAGGTAAGAAGGATGCGCCGTGTGTGGCCGCTGCGTCCTTGCCTCCTAGGTGCCGCTTGCCCTCAGGCCAAGGAGATCGAGAACTGCGTCCGAACCTTTGCCAGAGGCGTTGATCTTGCCGTCGTCACTGATCGCGAGCTCGGCACCATTGGCGAAGCTGAGAGACCAGCCATCATCTGAACTGGTTCGGCGTCTGTGCGTCAGCTCGATTCCGGCGGCAGATACCAATGCAATAACCTTTTCGACATCCATGTTTTTGCTCTCCCCGGTAACTTGCTCCATTCCGCCTCGCGGAAGAGCTTGCTTGCCCTGCGACCATGCCACCGCATCGCGTTAGTATCAATCTTGGCAAAGTGAGCGCTCTATCGATCCACCCAGCGGGAGTCTGCGAGACACCGGAACGGAAAGCTTACACAAGTGACTTGAGCGCGCGGCGATCCATTACTTCGTCTATCGAGCTGCAGATGTAGGCAGCGCCTGCTTGCGTGAGGCAAGATGCGAGCGAACTATAAGCGTGCCCGCCGCCAGTGAACCCAAAACGGGTCAAATTCGTGCGATAATCAACGGCGCTTGATCCTGCGAGATAGATGATCGCATCGGCGATCTCGCTGGGTTCCCTTGAGACCCGAAGCGTGGGTTAATGTCGTTGTTTTCCAATGCCCATGCGGCACACCGGCTCGGCTGTGCATCGGCGTCGCGCAATGACTCCGCCAATCTTGGATATATCAACACCTTGTGGCGCCGAGTTGCCCCTAATCATTGTGCTGATTCAAAGCTCGAGGGGTGCTGCTCTCGATGCGTTGGGGGAATACGATTTTGCAGCGAGAACAAAACCTCGTTTCAGCGGTTAACGCGTCTATACACATGGAATGCATTGAATCATTATATTTTGCGAATATGTTATGTATTAAATAATTTTCATCGACAGACAGAATCAATATATTATACATTAATCAGATTTATTGAGCGAAAATTAAATTTTAACCATATTTTACTATAAATCTCCATCTCGCAAGGAATCTCGCGGAGAGGGGATCATGAGAAAAGCCATACTCGCTACATTGGTAATGTCGCTAATCGCCTCTGCCGCGAGCGCGCAGACGATCGGCGTGTCAATGTCGGATCTGGATAAGTTCCGGACTGCGTTATTGAATGGAATTCTGTCGCACGGAAAGACGATTTCGGGGCTGAAGCTCGTCACGCAAAACGCCAAAAGCGACAACGAACTTCAAAAGAAGCAGGTTCAGCAATTCATCGCCGACAAGGTCGATGCGATTATCCTTGCCGTTTCCGATGGCGATCTTGGTCCGCAAATGACCAAGCTTGCCGCTGACGCGCATATCCCCCTCATCTATATCAACAATGTGCCCTCGAATCTATCGGATTTGCCAGAGAACCAGGTCGTCGTCGCCTCGAATGAAGCGGAATCAGGCACTTTGCAAACAAAGGAAGTCTGCTCGCTTTTGAAGGGTAAGGGGCGTGTCGCCGTTCTGATGGGAGAGCCCTTCCACGCCGCTGCGAGAGCCCGCACGCAGGATATCGATAACGTCATCGTTACGCCCGATTGCAAGGGACTTCAGATCGTCGAACGGCAGGCTGCCTATTGGTCTCGCGATTATGCCGATCAGCAGATGCAGGAATGGCTGTCGGCGGGCGTAAAATTTGACGCTGTCATTGCCAATAATGATGAGATGGCGCTCGGGGCAATCCGTGCGATGAAGCGCAACGGCATGTCGATGAAAGATGTCGTTGTGGCGGGGGTGGATGCGACGGACGATGCTCTGGCGGCCATGGAAGCCGGCGATCTGGATGTCACCATTCTTCAGAGTGCCTCGGGACAAGGCGCTACCGCTGTCGACGCAGCCATCAAACTCATTGATGGCCAGAAGGTGCCACGGGAAAACAACGTGCCTTTCGAACTGGTGACGCCGCAAAACATTGCCCAGTACCTGCCGAAGACCCAGTGAGCTAAGGGGAGCACGATGTTACACTTTTGGAATAGACTTGGCATCCGGGCCCAGATCACTGCAGGCTTCCTGCCATTGATCCTGCTTATGAGCTTGCTGTCGATCAATGCGATTTCCGGCATGGGCGGTCTTTCGTCCATCTTCTCCTCTTATCGCAGCACCGCCGGCCAAAGCCTTGCCATCTCAGATTACAGCAATCAGTTGCATCAGATCCAAATGTCCGCGGAAGCTTTCCGTTCGGATCCGACGCAGGACACGGTCAATCGCTTCCACGATGGCGTCAAAGCGTTTGCCACGGAGGACCAGCGCTTTGCGGGCAACGCCGCTCTGCAGTCCGGGATGATAGCGATCCGCCAGGATGTTGCCTCATACGGCAAGGCCTTCGAGCAGATCGTGGCGCTTCAGGCAAAACGTGAGGCCCTGATTTCCAAGGTTACCGAATTCGGGCCATGGACCAGCATCGCGCTCAACGATGTCATGCGAAGCGCATGGCGCCAGAATGATGTCGCGCTGTTGCATGCAACCGGAGCGACGCTCGAGGCCCTGAACCGCAGCCTTTATTTCTCGGAGCGCTTCATCCATTCAGGCGATCTTGCGGCCTATGATGCCGCGCAGACGGCGCTCAATGACGCCATGGCCCTAAACGACATCGCGGCAAAGGCAGCGAAGGATGAGCTGCAGCACAAGCGCGTTCTCGGCGCGGGCCAGTTGATGCAGAACTATACCAGTCGCCTGGGCGATGTGAGGGATGTGATGCTGGCGACCAACAAGATTCGCGACAGCGAACTTGGTGTTCTAGCACCGAAAATCGCCTCGGGTTTCCGAAATCTGCAGGCGACCGTGATGGATGCTCAAAAGACGCTGGATGGCTCGGTCGATTCGACGATTGCCTCTGCGACCAGTTGGACGCTTGCAATCAGCGCACTTCTGATTGTCATCGGTCTGGTGCTTGCCTTCTTCATCGGGCAACTGATTTCGTCGGCGGTGCGCAAGATGGCGCGGACGATGGAGCACATCGCGCGTGGCGATAACGTAGCGAAGATTGACGGCACCGAACATCGCCACGAGCTCGGCGCCATGGCGCGTTCGCTCAAGGTCTTCCAGGAGACGGGGCGCGCCAAGCTCATTGCGGAGGCCAATGCCGAGCGTGCACGGCTTGCTGCAGAAGAAGAGCGCCTGCGTCAGGAAGCCGAGCGCCTTGCCGATGCGCAGGTCATGGAACACGCCTTCCAGCAGATTTCGCTGGGTCTGGATGCGCTTTCAAAGGGTGACCTCACGACGCGGGTGGGCGAGGTCGACGCCCGCTATATCCCGATCCGGGATCACTTCAACAATTCCGTCTCCAGCCTGGAAGAGGCCGTTGATTCCGTTATTCGCGCGGTTACCACCATCCGGTCGGGTCTTGCGGAAATCTCGACGGCCTCGCAGGATCTTGCGCGTCGCACGGAACAGCAGGCCGCCTCACTTGAAGAGACGGTGGCGGCACTGGGTGACGTCACGCGCGGTGTCAACGGTACCGCCGAAGGCGCAGGTCACGCGCAAAATGCCGTGGCAACGGCACGCGCAAACGCCGAGAGCGGCGGAGCCATTGTTGCTCGGGCGATCGCTGCAATGACGGAAATCCAGAATTCGTCCTCCAAGATTGGCAGCATCATCGGTGTCATCGATGAAATCGCATTCCAGACAAATCTGCTGGCCTTGAATGCCGGCGTCGAGGCCGCACGCGCGGGCGAGGCCGGCAAGGGCTTTGCGGTTGTTGCACAGGAGGTTCGTGAGCTGGCTCAAAGATCGGCGAGCGCGGCCAGGGAAATCAAGGGATTGATCTCCACTTCCTCTGCCCAGGTGAAAGCCGGTGTCGAGCTGGTCGGCGAATCCGGAACGTCGCTCGCGCAAATCGTCGAACAAGTGAGCGCAATGAATTCGACGATTGCGGAAATCGCACTTGCCGCACGCGAGCAAGCGGCGAGTTTGAGAGAGGTTTCAGCGGCCGGTGATCAGATGGACAAGGTTACACAGCAGAATGCCGCCATGGTGGAAGAGACTACGGCAGCCGCTCAAAATTTGACCCAGGAGACCGAAAACTTGGCGAAACTGGTACAGCGCTTCAGGACGCGCAGCGCCCCCGCGTCTGGGCATCGGCTGTACGCGGTGGCGTAAGCTTACCAACGGAGCTTGTCGATATTGGGTTGGGCTATTCTGTATGAGGCCTAACCCAGTCGATATAAAGACAGTCAGCGTTCTCGTCTGCTCTCCTGCAGCGTTGGTTCGAGGAATCCTCGCAATTTCAACCGGTAACGCGATCCTCGACGTGTCGGTGGATGGCTGCCCGGCCGAGACGTCAGTGTTTTCAGCGACGGAGAAATTGGCTTGCAAAACATCGTTGTCAGCGCCACGCCAGTCCGTTACGCATATTCTTGACCGGTTTCATCTATCGATGCGGCTGCGGCACGTTGAACAGACCTGGGAGGGCATCAGACATCTGCAAAATCTGGAAGTCTATCTACAAAACGTCGCAATCCATGTGCCCAGACTTCGACACCTCCTATGGAGTGGATATGTCCGAGAGGCAAGCGAGGCCGTAAAGCTTGCCCAATTGGATCAGCATCCCGGATGCCGCAATGCCCTCGGCAAAATCAGGCGCCTCTACGAGCTGATTGGCAATCTGGGCACTTACCTACTCCAGAATGAAACTTCTATCGTCAACTACTGTCGGCGATACTGGTCCGGCCTGCCGATATCCAGTTCACCGGGGGAAAGTGCCGCCAACAGCCTGGTCAATGCTCGGATGAACAAGAAGCGTCAGATGCGCTGGTCGCCAATTGGCGCTCATCGGGTTCTTCAGGTCCGAGCCGCCGTCGCGGATGGTCGTCTTAAGCAGGCAAAGCTCCGCCTTGTAGCCTAACCCCATCTTTATTCCACTCCCTCGAATTATCAAACTAAATGCCCATTCTCAAATTAAGTGAACGGAATAATGGGCTGATATCATTGAGTCGCGATTCTCGAAATTAAATGGAAAGTGACATCCGAAACGGACGGCAAAATTCCGGATTGGACGAAGTTGAAATCCGAGTTGGACGTATGTAAATTCCGACTTGAACCCACCCTGAAGCCCCGAGGACTTTGATCGCAGCCGCGCAGCTTATCAGGGCGATAGCTCCTTGGCTCGTGCGTTGATCTTCTCGCAGGCATCCCGGACCGGATCGCGCACTGGCACTAGCGGGGAAACGCCGAGCAGGATAAGCGCTTTAAAATGCATCCAGCCGCCCCCAAGCACCGGCGCATAGGATGTCATCACGGTGCGTTCTTCGCCGTAGAGACGCGTGTACTCGGCAAAATTGGCGAAGTTCTCGTGATTGCTACCCTTTAGACAAAAAGTCTCGGCAGCAGCACCCTCGGCAAGGATGATTTCATGGGTATCGAGCATCACGGCATAGTACTCAATCGGCATGCCGTCGGCTGGGATTACAGGTGCGATAGTCGTGCCGTTTACAAGTTCCTTCACGCGGATAAAAACGCCGTCCAGAAACAGCGCATGGCCGGGCGACAGGTACAGATCGGAATGTGGTGTGTGGCCATCCAGCGCGTGACGGGAAACTCGGATCGGGATGACGTCCTTGTGCCAGAGGGCGCCGCTCTTCTTGAAGACTTGGCGACCGATCCATTTGATTGGGCGGGCGCTCCCGTCCGGAAGGGTCACGCAATCATTGATGCGTAGATCTTCTACGGGCTTTTCACCGCGATCGGTGAGGATCGCCGTACCACGCAGAAAGCAGTTCGCACCGCCGCCATAGCCTCCACCGGGAGCACTGCCGTGAGAGTCTCCGTGTCCATCAGCGTCGCCCCGCCCCCAAAGACGCCCCATCGCACTTGCAGGAGAGGTAGAAATTGCCATTGCCAAGGCTGCTAGGCCAGCAAGCCCGGCACCGGCCGCTGCGGCGACACCTAGAAAATGCCTGCGTGCAGCATTACGCGGCCGCTTCGGGTTTTTCCTGGAGGACATGCTCGTCTCCTTTTTCAAAAGGAATAGCTGCAAATGATACGACAGGTTGCTTTTTATTCAACTTCACCGAACAGCGCTGGCTCTCCGTCAAAAGGAGTAGGCATATCGCTCTCGAAGACGAAGCCGGCAGTACGTTCTCATATGGGTGCCTAACCTCTCATTTTTGCCGAGCCGCATCCGCACTCAGCGCCACAGCGGGCAACCTTCCGCCTTCTCTCCTCTGTGATCCTTGGAGAGACAGAACGACATGATTGCTTCCAAGGGATCTGAGGCGTTGCCGCCGCGGTCGACCATCTTTTTGTGGTGTTTTCCAGTGCCTACCGCTATGCAAACACGGCAAGATCGTCCTTCGACGCGAATTATGTTTAGGACCGCCACACGTGAGGCCTGCGCCCTTCATCAGGTCCTTCGAGCGCGGCTATAAAGTGTGGATGGTGATCGAAGCAGAACAGGATCCAACCATTGGATCACCGAAGAGTGCTGTGGAGAGGGCGATTATTGCTGAAATGAAAGGCTTAACGGTTAGTGTCGCCCATCCGATGTCTTTGCCAACATCTCGCTCAGCGTTGCCGCCGAGAGCATGGCTTCGGCCAGAAGTTTCTTGAGCTTCTGGTTTTCTTCCATCAGTGCTCTCACTCTCTTGGAATCGAGACCGGCATTTCCCAAATGGAGGGATTGCCACCGATAGAAGGTCGGCTCGCTGATGCCGTGCTTGTGGCAAACATCCGCCACCGTCACCCCTGCCTGGTGCTCCTTCAGAATGCCGGTAATCTGGTCGTCGTCGAATTTTCTCTTGCCCATCAACGCTTCAGTCCTCACGAAATGCTCTGTGGAAACTGTCGATAAGTGGTCTGACGGCGTAGAACGCCACGCTGCTTTTGCCCGTTTCGATCAATGTCTGTACGGGCATGCCCGCGACCAGTTCGACATCGCTCATTTTCCCCAACCGCTCGTCCGTCACTCGGATCGTCGCGGCAAAGTACGGCTGGCCGCTCTGCGCGTCGGTGAGACGGTCCGCCGATACATACTCGACCCGGCCTTTCAGCAATGGAACGCGCCGCTGATTGTATGGGAGGAGGTGAACCTGCGCTTCAAGCCCCGCTCGGACGAGATTGATGTCTTCCGGTCTGACGTGGGCTGATACGATGAGCCGATCGCTGCGCGGCACAAGATCGACGAGCGGCTCGCCCGCGCCGATCACTCCGCCGGCGGTGTGGATGCGCAGGTTCATGATTGTTCCATCTTCTGGGGCACGGATCTCGGTCCTTGAAAGCTGGTCGTCGATCGCCCACAAGCGCTCGCGCAATTGCATGATCTGGTTTTCCGTATCGCGCATGCCCTGCGCGACTTCGCTCAGCCGGTCGCTCTCAAGCTTTGCGAGATCGGCCTGTGCCCCGCTGATCACTTGGTAGGCGCGGGAAATCTGCGCCTCCACCTGACCCTGCTGCCCTGCAAGGTCTGCTTTTTCCCGCTGGAGGTTGAGAACGGTATTCTTTCGTTCCAATCCCTTGGCGTTGAGGGCCGTAACCTGATCCAGTTCCTGCTGCGAGATTGCCGCCCTGTCGGTAAGTGCTGCCTTCTGCGCGCCAAGTCCTACGATTTCCTGCCGTACCTGGGCGATCTTCTCATTGGTGATGCCAACCTCCGCCTGCATGACCTGACGACGCGCTTCGAAGATTTTCCGTTGTCCAGTCAGAATCGCGCCGACCGAGGGATCTCTGTCCATTGCCGACCTGAAGTCCTGCGGAAAAGCGATATGGTCGGCGCCCGTCTGCTCGGCAAGCAGGCGGGCGCGACTTCCTTCGGCGTCCCAAAGCTGTCCCTGAATACTGTCGCGCTCCGAGCGGGACTTCGTGTCGTCGAGTTCTATCAAGACTTGTCCGGCCGTGACCGCGTCGCCGTTTTTCGCGAGTATGCGTCGCACGATTCCGCCTTCCAGGTGCTGAATGGTCTTACGGCTGGACTCCGGTTCGATGACGCCCGATGCAACAGCTGCGCTTTTCAGCGGCGCCAGAACCGACCAGATTCCCAATCCGACGATGAAGATGGCGATCAACAGGTTCCCCGTCCATATAACGCCCCTAAGCCCCGGCATGGGCGAAGGGGGGGCAGGCCCGCGCTGTTTCGTCCCGAGCACCGGCGCGTAGGCTGCCAGTTGCTTGGGCGTCGCAATCGACCCTTCGGCAAAGCGCTGGCTCGCTCTCGAGGAATTTGAAAATCTCGCCAGCGTTGCGTCCAGTCGAACAAGGGTCATGTCCGCGTCCCTCCTACGTTCCCGTTCGCGATGGCGGTTGAAGATAGGTTTCATAAATCCGCTCGCTGTCGCCGAAGGCAGCCACCGTCCCGTTGCGCATGATGGCGATCTTGTTGGTAACTGGCAGGATTCCCATGCGGTGAGTTATGATAACAATGGTCATGCCCCTGGACTTCATGCGTTCGATTGCCTTGTGCAGCATGCGCTCGCCGTCATAGTCCAGGCTGGAGTTCGGATCATCGAGAACGATGAGGGACGGATTTCCATAGGCGGCCCGTGCCAACCCTAGCTGTTGGCGTTGAGCGCGAAGGAGCAGGCTTCCACCTTCGCCGATATCGGTCTCGTAGCCCCTTGGCAGCCGCATGATCGCCTCGTGCAATCCAACCAGCTTCGCGGCATCGATCGCTTTGGTGGGATCTCCTCCATCCAGCCGGCCGATCACATCCTTGATTGCTCCGCCGAAGAGCTCGATATCCTGCGGCAGATATCCGACATGGTGGGTCCCTCCGCAAAGGCGCAGAGCCGAAATATCTACCCCACCAAGAAGAGCGCACCCGCTTGTTGCTTGTACAACGCCCGCTATGACGCGACCTAGCGTCGATTTTCCCGATCCCGAGGGGCCGATGAGGGCGATGCAATCGCCAGGCGCCAGGCGCAGCGTGATACCGCTTAGTATCTGCCTGTTGGCGAATGGTTGAATATAGCCGACGTTATCGAGAACAAGGCCATTGGGTTCTGGTTGCGGCACCGTTCGGACATCGTGTTCCGATGCAATGACGATCAGCATTCCGTTCAGGCGATTGAACGCATTGCGCGCAAACGTAAACGAGCGCCATGCACCTATTGCGCCCTCGATGGGTGCGAGCCCGCGCCCGAGCAGCAAGCTCGCGACGAAGATGATCCCTGGACTGCTGTTGCTCGCAAGCACCAGCCATGTGGCAGATCCCATCATCAGGATCTGCGCGAGGGTGCGGATCGATTTCGAGAAACCGAGAACGATCTCCGTCCGATGCATCGCGATGTCCTGCGCCCTTCTCGCCCTTTCCGCATCGCGATAGACGAGCAGCGCTGCACCATACTGCATGCCCATTGCCCGAATTACCTCGATGTTTCTTAGGGCGCTCGCAAATCGCAGATAGCCCCTCGAAAGGGCAAGATTGGCACGGGCAAGCGGCTCCTGCGTCGCCAGTTCCGTCAGAAAGGCAAACAGCAGAAGTGCAAGTGCGCTCAGAAGGCCGATGGTTCCAAGCAGCGGATGAACCAGGAAGAGCAGGAGCAGGAATAGCGGCGCCCAGGGAACGTCAAAAAACAGGGAACTTGCCGGTGAATCGAGGAACTGCCGTAAGGTAGCGAGGTCCCTGTAGCACTCCGTGGCGGCTCCGGTATCGGCGCGAGCAGCATATTCGAATGATGCGGTGAGCACCATGGGTCGTAGTCTGTGATCCAGCCAACTGCCGATGCGCGAAAGAGCTGCCCGGCGCACGATGTCCAGCGTGGACCCGACTACGACGGCGATGGCGATAATGATCGTCAGCATCAGTAGCGTGTCAGTGCTTCTGCTCGACAGGACCCTGTCGTAGATCTGCAGGAGATAAACGGAAGGGGCTAGAAGAAAGAGATTGTAGCCGCAGCTATAGAGGAAAACCAACCCGAAGGCACCGGCACAGGCCCGAAGCGCAACAACGAGCTGTGTCTGTGGGCGCGATGGCTTTACAGAAAGCGTTGCCATTATCCGATCTCGCTCCACTGACGCTGAAAAGACGAGGCTGCCGGCTATGCAACCTATGAGGGTCGCCAGCCGAAGCCGGCGACCCTCAGGGCCTATGATTCATGAACCAAGATGGCTGAGATCGATATGGCCGAAGTCGTTCGTGAAATGATCGAGAGCATTGTTCACGGTCGTCGTTGAGGGATCCGTGTGAACTAGCGCTGCCGAGATGTCGCCGCCGCGGGCCATGTTGCCGTTACCGCCGTTGCCGCCGACTCCAGCGAGAATGGTGGCATGCTGATCAGCCATAAGCTGAGTATATTGCGTCGCCGTCGTAGCCGCGCTTACCGCCGCCGTATCGCCACCGCTCACGCTTCCCTGGCTCCCGTTGGAGTGAGAATCTCCCCCGGCACCGCCGGCGCCGCTATTCGTGACTGCCGCCAGGAAGCCATTCTGGGCCTGAGTAAAGCCACCAGGTCCACCGCTGCCGGCAGTCCAATCTGCCATCTGTCCGACATGGTCGCCGTTGTGCAGATCGGTAGATGCTCCTTCGACCGATTGCACGTTGGCTACGTACGCAACGGGGTTGTAGTCAATATTGCCATGGCTGATGCCATCGCCGCCGTTGCCGGCGCTTGCGTCGCCTGCAGTCGGGTCACTGAAGTGAATCGTGTCAGATATTTGTGGAATGGGCATAGGTGTCCCTCCTTCAATTTCGTTTCGTTCGTGTTCGTTCTACGGCGTGGATATCCAGCATCTCGCCGCCAGTAAGTACAACCACAGGTAAATATTACTCGCGATTTAACCCGCGAGCTATCTAGATATTCGGTGACGTTCTTTTGGGCGTATGCTTGGAGGCGTCGGATTGTTATTTCGACTTGAGATCTGGTGATTTGGCGCCCGATGGCGTCGTCGAGACTATGTGTGTGCCTGGTCGAAGCGATGCCGCTCTTCCAAGCAACGGCTCCCTAAGCGAATCGGCTAGATTCCGGGCTTCTGATCAGACTCCGCTGGCAGAGGAGATCCTGTTCGGGGGCAAAAGAACCAGCGTGTTGCGCTACCGGAAAGGGGTTTGGCGAAGCCGGACTTCTATTTCAGAGCCAGCTTTGGTGCCCTCAAACTCGCTCGGCCGGGCACTGCGTCCATGACAGCCAAATGGCTACGGTAGTAGCCGAGAGGATGTAGACGAATTGCAGGCTCTGTTTTTCCTGCATTCAGATGCACAATGCCTGAACAATTCAAGTTGCATAGGCTGCACGCTGGGTGAGGCGTGCGGTTGAGCGTGGAATGGAGACGGCAATGCCGGAAATTCGTCCCTTGTTGGAAGACTTGTCCAAAACAGGCACCGATCAGAACCTCACCTCCAATTCGGCTGCGGGGCATCTGGCTCTGGTACCGACCTGGCTTCCATTGGATGTCGCTTCGGGTCCGAACTATAATTCAGCCGGTAGCGGCGGCGACGGGATAAGCGAAGGCGTGATCGACAGCAACGCACTGGCTGCCTTCATGCCGTCCAATGCTGCTATTGCGGGACCTCATTCGAGTGCCGACGCCTTCCAGGGCAACGATGCGCTGGTCAATCAGTACCCCATAGAAATGGCAGGGATCGGCGGGAATGGCGGAAGCGGCAATGTTGCCATCGGCGGCGGAGGTGACGTCTATCATGCCGGCACCGGTGGCAACGGTCTATTTTTCGGGGGGCTCGTGAGCTCGGATGCTGCGGTGTTTGCCCCCGTGAACGCGGCTGTGGCGGTTGGCCCTGGCGCTGAGGCTCACGCCGATCAATCGAACAACGCCATGTTCCTGCAGGGGGCAACCCAGATGGGCGGCATCGGCGGCTCCGGTGGAGACCATAATGCCGCGATCCATGACTCGGCGGTGAGCCCGGGAACTACAGTTACATTTACCGGTGACAATTATGCGGGGCACGGCGGCAACGGAGTTTTCGTCGGTAGCATGGTCGACGTGAATGTGGCCATCTTCTCCCCGATCAACATCGCAGTGGGTGCCGCTGGCGGCTCGGCCGAGGCCCATCAGACAAACAATGCCGTTTTCGATCAGGGTACGATGCAGATCGCCGGCATCGGCGGCAACGGCGGTGGCTTCAATATGTCGTCGGGGACGATTTTTACCGGCAACCATGAAGCTGGCGGCGGTGGGGTTGGATCGTCAACCGGCAGCATGGTAGACGTCAATCTCGCCTATTTCCATCCCATCAATATCGCAGTTCCTGCCGGTGGGACGGCGGACGCCCAGCAGATCGATCATGTTCTCTACGATCAGCATGCGCTTCAATTGGCCGGCCTCGGGGGCCACGGCGGAGGCGGCAACCTTACGGACGCCCATTCGGCCCTCGTGGACGACATTCTGGGCTTCATGCATAGCTGACAGATGGTCTTCCTGCCGGTATTGCGAAAGCTCAACTTCGTGAAGCCGTCTTGCGCCATAAAAGCCATATGCTGGATTGCTTCATCCGTTTGGCCTTTGCCTTTCGGAGAGACATGGCGCGGAATGCCCGGTCACTACGGTACCGAATATTCCACGGTGACCCTATCCACATTGTCTTAGATTTCGACCGCTGCGTTTGGCTGGTATCCGTCGGTGCCTGTTCAGTGCCGCAGCTGCTTTAAGTTGAGAGCCTGGATTTAAAAAAACTGTTTACTGGCATAATTCTAGCAGCCAATTTTATTGGGTGCATTTGTATCAGATCATATGTTTTTTAGCATGTTTGAAATCTTTGTTGACATGATTTCTATGCGTGAATTCTGTGAAATATGTTGAGATCGCATCTTCTCATCAATAAGAGTTCGATGTGTTCCGCAATGGTTGTCTCTTGCTTTGCTCTTTCAGTCCATAAGAGCTATCGTAATAGATAAGACTATTGATATCGATAGTACCTCTTTTTTGTGTCATGACATGAAACGAGAACGGGAATAATCTGGATCACTGTTGGGCTGCAACTATTCTGGGGAGCAGGCAGGTGTCCAACAGTGCAAAATCCAAGCGTCAAATGCGGCGCAATTTACCAACTATTGTCGTTATTCAGCATTCCACATTGGCACGTACGACTGTGGTGAAGCTTCTTGAGCTTGAATTTGCCGGGTGGAATTTTATCGACATGACCTCGACAGAGAGTCTCGATAGGGCTCTCGGGGCCGAGGTGCGTTTGATTGCACTCGATCTGGCCGGCAGAGGTGTCGAGAGTGCAAGTCTACACAACGATCTCGCGGAAATTGCGGCGCGTTTTCCCGAGGCTCCTATCACGTTGCTCTTAGGTACAGATGATGTCGGCATAGTTCGTCAGGCGCTCAAGATGGGCATCCGGGGCTTCTTTTCGACATCACTTCCCATTGATATCGCCCTTGCCGGCCTTCGTCTCGTTCTGGCGGGAGGAACATTCTGCCCGCAGCTGCTGGGCGTTGTTGCAGATGGATCAGACGAACATGCTCCAGCCAGAAACGAGGCGGAGAAAAGCTTGGATGAAAGGACGCAATATTGGCCGATAGCCGATTTCACTCCTCGGGAGGCGGAGGTTCTCGCGGAGTTGCAATGTGGCTGCTCAAACAAGGTTATCGCAGGAAAGCTCAACTTGTCGGGGCATACGGTGAAGATGCATCTGCAGCACATAATGCGCAAGTTGCGGGTCCAGAACCGGACTGAGGTGGTCGCTCGCCTGGTTCGAAGAGCCGAGGACGGGCACGGCGCCTCCCCGAATTAGGTGATTTCGCAAGTGACCACATGGTCGATGCCGAGCTGCGACGGACCAGGATGATATGTCTGTCAACAGCACCGTCTTGGACGAGCATGGCGGCGAGGATGCCTCTGCGGAAGAATCACTGAACGGATCCCCAGGAAGCACTTCAAGCGCTGCCGTCTAGCGGCACTGCGTTACTGCGTTCAAAATTACGCCCGTTCAGGAAAGAGCGATAAGCGTCTGCGATGCCCTCTTTTAGCCCTATCTTAGGCGACCAGCCGAGCGTGCGGAGTTTGTCGGCGCTCATGAGTTTGCGTATCGTGCCATCCGGTTTGGTTAGATCGTGAGTAATTTTACCTTCGAAACCAACAACCATGGAGACGAGATGCGCCAAGTCGAGGACGGTGATATCTTCGCCGGAGCCGACATTCACATGACTTTCAGCCGAATAGGTCTTCATGAGATGGACGCACGCGTCGGCGCAATCGTCGACATGCAGGAATTCGCGTCGCGGATTGCCAGTGCCCCAGATGCATATTTCTTGCCGCTGATGCATCTTGGCTTCATGCGTTTTGCGTATGAGTGCCGGCATGACATGACTCGACTCGAGGTCAAAATTGTCACCCGGACCATAGAGATTGGTCGGCATGGCCGAGATGAAATCTTTGCGGTGCTGTTTGCGATAAGCTTGGCAGAGCTTCAATCCGGCAATTTTGGCGATCGCATACCATTCGTTCGTTGGTTCAAGCGGTCCCGTCAAAAGCGCCTCCTCAACAATCGGCTGGTCGGCGAATTTTGGATAGATGCAGGACGAGCCCAGAAACATCAGCTTTTCGGCCTGAGTTCTATGAGCCGCATGGATGACGTTCGCTTGGAGGATCATATTGTCGTATAGAAAATCGGCCGGATAGGTAGCGTTCGCGAGAATACCGCCGACCCTCGCGGCGGCCAGGAAGACAGCGTCAGGGCGGCGTTTGCCCATCCAGGCTTCGACCTGTTCCTGCCGTCTCAGATCGACCTCGGCGCGCGTGGCCGTCAAAATCTCGCAGTCCTCAGAAGCGAGACGTCGCACGATCGCAGAGCCCACCATGCCGCGGTGGCCCGCGACATAAACCTTTTTTCCAGCAAGGCTGTAGATCACCTCAGGCATAAGCCAAGCCTTTGTTCACACCTATCGACGGAACATTTCGCGCCATTACTTTCAGGTCCTCGCGAACCATTTCCGCAACCAGCTGATCGAGACTGGTCTCATGTTTCCAGCCAAGCTTTTTATACGCTTTCGTTGGATCGCCAATCAGAAGATCAACTTCAGTGGGGCGGAAGTAAGCTGGATCGACCTCCACCACACAATGACCCGATGTCTTGTCGTATCCCTTTTCCTCAACACCCTCGCCACGCCAAGCAATCGGCATGCCCAGTTTGGCAAAAGCCTTCTCGACAAAGGAGCGAACAGAGTGGGTTTCGCCGGTCGCCAGGACGTAGTCTTCAGGTTCGTCCTGTTGCAACATCAGCCACATGCCGCGGACATATTCTCGCGCATGCCCCCAGTCACGCTTGGCATTCAAATTGCCAAGATAGAGTCGTTCCTGGAGGCCAAGATGGATAGCCGCGGCCGCCCGAGTAATTTTGCGCGTCACGAATGTCTCGCCGCGGATGGGGCTTTCGTGATTGAACAAAATGCCATTCGAGGCATGCATGCCATAGGCCTCGCGATAATTGACCACGATCCAATAGGCATAAAGTTTGGCAGCCGCGTAGGGTGAGCGAGGATAGAACGGTGTCGTCTCGCTCTGGGGAACTTCCTGAACTTTGCCGTAAAGTTCGGAGGTGGACGCCTGATAGAAGCGGGTCTTCTTGGTCAGGCCTAAGAGGCGAACCGCTTCAAGCAGCCGGAGAGTGCCTGTTCCATCCGCATTGGACGTATATTCCGGCGTCTCGAAAGAGACTTGGACATGGCTTTGTGCCGCAAGATTGTAGATCTCGTCAGGCTGGGTTTCCTGAACGATCCGGATCAGATTCGTTGAATCCGTCATGTCTCCGAAATGCAGGATAAAGCGAGGATTCTCGACGTGGGGATCCTCGTAGAGATGCTCGATACGAGTGGTGTTGAAGGAGGATGAGCGCCGCTTGATGCCGTGAACGATATAGCCCTTCTCCAGGAGCATTTCGGCCAAATACGCTCCGTCCTGACCTGTTATTCCGGAAATCAGCGCGACTCTGCCGTTATTTCTCACCGCGTCATCCATAATTTTACTCCCAAATGAAACCCGTCGGCATGACGGCTTCGAGAAGCTGACATCAAACGGAATAGGCGAGCTTCGCCTGTCAACCCAGTCCATCGTCCGGCTTGTCGCCCGACCGCCAGAAACCGGATGGGATTGCGGGCCCTTAAGGCGGGTTTGCGACGGAACCGTTCGGACGGATCGGCTCCATCCTTGCTTGTAAAGCCGGCACTTAAGATTTCTGGTCTATTCATTTTCACCTCGCATATAAAATTATTGGTCACGAAAGATAAATTTTCCAACATATTGAAGTCTATGTTTTGAGAATATAGTATTTCATCAATGATTTTGAAAATAGCTCTGAGTCTGTGAAGTTGTATTGCGCATGCTTCTTCGGGTTAACTTTATTGATGGCAATCGGAATTTCGGAATTTCGTGAGTTTTTCAGATGCTGCAAGCCGAGTTCGACAGCGCGGCGGCTCGTTTTGCCCCATTTCACTATGACTAACGTTTGTTCTGCCAACGCTGCCAGGTGTCTCGTGTCAGTCGAGGCAAGTACGGGAGCGCTGTCGAAGATAACGATTTGGCCGCGCGCGCGGGCCATCTCGATGATGTCAGCGACCGCAGTCAAACCGGCGTGGCGAGGCAAACTGAGAGCGCCGGCTGGGATGAAGTCGATGCCACTTGGGTGGTAGTGGATAACCTCCTGGATTCCAGCCTGTCCGCGCAGGAATTCATTCAATCCATGCTTTAGCCCCGATTTGAAAATCGAGTCGAGGTTTCCGCGTTGGAGATCGCCATCGACAAGCAGCACTGGGCTTCCGCTGGCGGCGAGTTCGATTGCCAGCGATCTGGCGACCAGAGACTTACCTTCTCCACTGTGAGCCGACGTTACAAGAATACTGCTCGGTAACTTTCCACCATTGGATTGTTTGAGCGAAATTACGATGGTGCGCATCGCTTCCTCAAACATCCCGCCTTGAACATGTCCTAAGAGTATGGATTGATTTTTCCGGTCTGTCCTTCTCAGGCGTGGTATGAACCCGGCGGGCAAGATACGCGCCATTCCGGTCAACTGGTCGAAGCTGCGGACAGTCTTATCCAACATCTCAACCACGAAAGCGGCCGTCACCGCGATCGAAATCGAACCTAGCAGGGCACCGATCAGATAGAAAAGCCGTCCGCGTCCCTGTGGCGCGAGCGGCACCGCAGCCGGTGACAGAACCTCTACTTCCGCTCCCGGCAGCATGGCTTGTCCCGCCAAGGTCCGGCGCTGCGCCTCGAGCTCATCTAACGCCGTTTGCTCCCTTTCGGCACTGCGCTGTAACCGCGCCAACTCAGTTTGTGCCAGGGCAGAGCGAGAACGTTGCTCGTAAGCGGCAGCTAACGCGGATCGGACTGCGCCTCCTTCACGATCAAGTGCCGTAAGTTTGGCGCGCATTGACTGGAGATATCGATCGACCGCAAGACCGAGATCCGTGCGGGACTTAAGTATCTTTGCACGCAAGTCGACCACTGCTTCGGCGTTATTGCCGTATGTCTCAAGAAGATGATCGAGATCTTGCTGTTGCGCACGAAGGTCGCGTACCATCGCGCCAATGCTGTCGGGGATGGATATATTCTGCAGAGCAAGCGAGGCGTCGTCGGCCGCTTCGAGAGTGGAAATCGTTGCGGTTAGCTCGGCGCGGTTTTGTTCGATTTTTATCTGCCGGTCGCTCAGCTCCATCAACGACTTGATCTGGTCACCCTGCGTGTCGTCGTTTGAGGTTGCGCTCATCGTTTTCTGATAACTGTCGGCAGCATCACGCGCTGCCTTTGCCCGAACCTGCTGTTCGGCGATTCGCTGTTGAATCCATCCCTCCGCTGCGTCCAGACGGCCACGGATACTCACCTTCCGTTCTTCGAGGTAGATGCTGAGAAGCCGGTTCGGAACCGCGGCTGCCAGTTCGGGATCACTTGAATCGAACCCGATCTCGATAACGCCGCCTTGGCCGTCGCGCCATACCCGGAGCGCTCTGTAGTACGCCGGAATTACGGGCTCCAGGTTGTTTCGTATCGGCAAAGACGTTCCTTCATTGTCGAACAGATCGCGTAGTGTTTCTCTGGCCTTGTCGACAAGTGAGGTTTTCCGCAGTGCCGGATTGAATTCAGGCCGCTCCTCGAGCCGCAGGTCGCGGATAACTCTTTCTGCGGCACTTCTGGAAAGAAGCCGCTCGGTCTCAGATGTAAGGTCCAGCGGATCGTTACGGCCGGGATCCTCCGCGCCGAGCGTTGTCGCCAGAGGCCTGTGAATTATCAGGCGGGATTCGGCATGATAGCTCGGTTTCAGTCCCCAAATCACCGGGATGGCAGGTGCCAATAGCAGTGTGGTGAGAGCCACGATCACGGGGGTCTTTCGGCGGATGAGGCGCAAGCATGACATCAGGTCGAAATCGTCCGATTTGGCCCCTGCCTGGAACTGTGGCTCATAGCGCATCGACGAGAACGAGCCGCTGCGGGCCGGAGGAGGAGTTGAGATTGTCATGGTGCTCCAACCCTTTTTTTGCGTGGCGCGGAGACAGCTTCGTAGAGATTTTCCAGCGATCGCATGTATGCGTTCATACTGAAGTGCTTGAGATAGTGGGCACGGCCTTTGGAGGAGAGGTGGCTCCTGATGTCAGGATCACTGACCAGTTTTGCCAATGCTGCAGCCAAAGCATCCTTGTCTCCGACAGGCACGAAGATGCCAGTTTCGCCATCGGAAATAGCTTCGTCATGGGCCCCAACACGGGTAGTGACGACGGCGAGGCCGTGGGCAAGACCCTCAATCACCGCCATCGCCATGCCCTCGGCATGCGAGGGCAAGACCAGAATATCTGCCCGTGCGCACAAGGCCCGCGCCGCGTTGGCGTCAAGCCAGCCTGGCATTTCCACCAAATCTGAAAGCGCCATGTCTGCGGCCTGGCGTCTGTAGTCTTCTACAGGTCCGTCGCCAGCCAGCACGGCTCGCCACCGGAGCTCCTTCATGATCGGGTCGCTTAGCGCAAGCAGAAGCTCCTTAACACCCTTACGCTCGCTCAATCGACCGAGGAATACGATCAATGGTATCTCGCCGACCCGAACATTGCGCATTCCGGGATCGGAAACGCAATTATGTGCGACGACTATACGGCATTCGTCTACGCCCAGCAGTGTCGTTAATGTCATATGATCACGCTGGCCGAGCACCACGACGTAATCAGCATTTTGAAACATCCGGCGGATGAGCAATTGTTGCCGAGGCGAGCGGGCAGCAAAGTCGCTCGCATAATCGTAGTCGTGCAGGTGCAAGACATGAAAGCACCCAAGAAAACGGGCAGCCTGCGTTAAGATCAGTTTTCGCGAAGTGCTGCCGCGCCCCGCGACATGGATATGGTGAATGCGTGCCGGAGCAACGATCCTATCTTTCACCATCATCAAGACGGCACCCAATAGGTGCAGCGGCGACGTCGCCACGGACCATCGAGCTCCTCTGGTATCGGTAACTAGATGTTTTCCGCCTAACTCCCTTGCCGTACCGGATATATAGCCAACCAGCCTGCCGATACCGCCGCCGTTCTCGCAGCCACCCGGCACATAGTGGCGTACGGTTGCCGCATTCCGCAATGTTGTCATATTTCCGCTCGTGAACGCCTTCGTCAACATGCCCCGACCACCTCCCGATAAACGGCTATGGCCTTAGCTCCGACCTGTTTGGGCGAATTCGGGCCGGTCGCCCATTCGAGTGCATTAGTCCCAAAGCGGCTTCTGAGCTCGCCGTTTTCTGCCAGTACCCTGATGGCTCTCGCAAGCTGTTCGGCATCCCGTGGGGGAACCACCAATCCCAATCTATTGGGCTGAACAGTGGCCCGCAATTCGCCGACGTCTGTGACGATAACGGGTTTGCCGAACGTCGCTGCGATATTGAGGACACCACTTTGGGAGGCTTCCGTGTAGGGAAGAACAACGATATCGGCTTCCAGGAAAAGCTGGGCAACCTCCGCATCTTCAATAAAGCGGTTGTGAATATCATAGCGGATAGCTTCTCCCATGAGTGACTGGAAGGCCCACGCATCGTCGCCACGGCCGGCCACGGTGATGCGTAGATTGGGGAGCGAGTCCTTGAGCATCGCCTCGGCACGGATCAAATGCTCCAAGCCCTTGTAAGCAAAAATCCGGCCAAAGAGCAGGACGCGCACGGTTCCGTCTGCGCGGCGTCGCACCAATTTCTGCTGCCGAGCGAGGTCGGCATAACGAGGAATGGCCGGATGGGACAGAACATGGACGCAATTGGCGGCTTTTTTGTATCGGTCAAGCATCATCTGCTTCAGCCCCTCGCCATGTACGATGACATGTTTTGATTGCCTCACCATACATCCGGATGCCCAGGCGGGTAGCGTTCGGGTATCGGAGTCGCCGGGATGCACATCCACGTCATGCACGGTCGTGACAAGCGGGATGGGTCGCCAGAACGGAGCGGCGAAGTTCAACCAAAGGGTAGAATTGCTTAAGACGTGGATGAGGTCGGGCCGTTCGCGCCGGATAAGACGTGTGAGCTGGTGAAGGAACCATGGATTGGAGAGCGAGCGGTGCCTTGGCCAGTCCATAAGGTGCAGATCGACAGCCGGATCAACCCAGGAGGCAAGGCGCGCATAGCGCCTGCGCGGAACCGCCAGGACGACTTGCGCATGTCCCGCAACGCCGTTGGCGAAGGAGATGGTGTAGTCTTCCAGTTCGGAAACCAGCAACAGCGCTTTCATTTCGCGGGCTCCGACGCGCCGGCGTCTCGATCGAGCCGAGGGAGGTTGTAAGTTGTGCGCAACGCATCGCGCATCCGCCTAAGCAGATTTGGTTCTCCTGCAAAGAAAAGTCCTTCGACAGCAATTTTGAACCGAGTGCGCCAATCAACGCCGCCCAGCTTCGCTGACGCGATCCGGTAAGGATAATGATCAGCCAGATGAAGCCTTTCTGCTACCCCCCGGCTTGCAAGAAAGATGTTTGTCGCCTCAACGACCGCAAGCCAGTGAGCCATTCGCTTCCGCAACATGGCGGCATCATCGATCGGCCGATACCATGTATTGTTGTGAATACGGTAGAACCCAAGAGGACTGGGCAACGCAGCAACGTCCCCTAGGAACGGATAGATGCCCACAAGCCAAGCGTCGGCAGATATGCGGAACTGTTTGGGAATATCCCCTGCAGCATCCCATGCGCTGCGTCGCACAGCGATTGCAGACGTCATCGGGAAGGGCCACCAGCCAGCCGACTGAGTGAGCCGTGGCGACAAATCTCCCGAACACAAGGTTCGAGGGATTGGCTTGAGGACCGGCGAGCCATCGGTGAGCGCTGGCTGAAGTCGGTGATAGACGAGTGATGCCTGAGGATTCGCGTGGAAAGCCGCCGACGTCGCGGACAGCTTGTCCGGCGACCACCAGTCGTCTGCATCCAAAAAACTGAGAATGTCGCCACTGCTTAGTTGTACCGCGGCATTGATCGCGGCGGCCTGCCCCTGATTTTCCTGAAAGAGCACTTTAATGCGGTCGCCGTAGGCGGCCAGAATGGCGCACGATTCGTCGCTTGACCCGTCGTCTACGACGATTATCTCGATGTCCGACGCTTGTTGTGCCAAGACGCTGTCAATCGCACGGCCGACGAAGCGAGCGTAATTATAATTATTGATAAGCACGCTGATGGCCGGTCGCTTCATGGCACCTCTCACGCGGGTCGCTGCGCAACGCGTTGGTGCGGCAGAGTTGCGAACCTTCGCGCGTTTGGCAGCGCGAGATATTGCGGAGAGAATAGATGCGGCCCGGCGTCATTCCCTGCAACCACGCGTTCGGCCGGAGCTGGCGAGATCAGCGCCGCTAATGCTGCAACGAGTGACGTTCTTGTCGTATAACGCAAAGAACGAGGACCAGCACCGTCACGCAAAACCATAAGACTCCCAACCATTCTATACCTCAACTGCGGATTGTCAGTCGCGCCAGAACTATTGCCTTGCTTGACCGGAAGCTGCGGCTCAGCGCCACGCTTTCGTGGTTAGCGCCCATCATCAAGCTACTGATGAATGATCACGGGTAACATCTGCTCTTATTGGCAAGCCGGTCGACCCGGCCATTCACCCTTTGGGGAATAGGTCGACTGAGAGCTCAAACGCACCACCGTCTTTTGATGGAGGGTATAAGCGTTAGAATTACCCCCACCTTCATTTGCGTTAGTTGACTGCGGAGGTGGTCGGATGATTGTTCTTTGGTGATTAGCGCAGCTATGAGACGGAACCCATGTATTTCCAAATTGCCGCGATCAACACTAACCTGGTTGTCCAAGCCAGCTGGGACCGACGATGAGGCCGAATGCGCCCGAAGTTGCGAGTGGGCTGGCCCTCGGTTGGCGAGCCGTAGAATGTTGGGGCGCCGCCATGTCTCTTTTTCTTCAGACCGGTGCGCTTTTTCCGCTTATGTTGGCCGATGGCGCCGGCGACCTCAACGATTCGGCCAAATCCATATTGCGTCTCCTCTGCCTACCCGTATATGCATATACCCTATTGATGCTGATGCGGAACTTTCCGCAATTTCGGATAGCACTAAGGCGAAATCTTTTTGTCCCTCTGATGGTTGCCTTGCCGTTTGTGTCTGTCTTCTGGTCCGTAGGCCCGTCGACGACCTTGCGGCGTGCCATCGCACTCCTGTTTACAATGCTTCTGGCCTATGTGCTGGCGATACGTTTCACTCCGAGGCAGTTGCTTCTACTCGCATTCGCAACGTTTGGAACGTGCATCGTCCTTAGCCTGGCCATCCTTGCAGCGTCACCGCACCTGGCACGCATGCCCGATGGTGCGATACGGGGTATCTTCATTCACAAGAATAATCTCGGTTGGTACGCCAGTATAACGATACTTGCGGCGATCGCCGTACTGATGGACGGTGCTCTAAGCTTGCGGCGAACCGCTTTGGCTCTGTTGATCGCAGGCGTGGTGTGTCTCGTAGGCTCAGGGTCTGTGACCGCGATAATTGTGACGGCATCGTCATGCTGCTTGATCGGCTTCTACTCCATCTTACCACGAATCCGTGGCGTCAGCCGTATCGTCTTTGTTCTTATTTCTGTTCAGATAGCAGCCGGTCTCCTGATTTCGTTGCATGAATTCCTTGTGCCGTTCCTGGAAGCTCTTGGCAAGGATTCTACTTTGACGGGCCGCCTGCCGCTATGGGAGCTGGTTGATGGTCAGATAGGTGATCATCTACTGCTCGGTTTCGGCTATCAGGCATTTTGGACTGAATCGAATCCCGAAGCATGGGTTATCTGGGGAAAGCTCCAATGGATGGCTCCCCACGCTCATAATGGATTCCGCGATACCATGTTGAACTTCGGAATAACCGGAATGGCTTTGTTCGTCCTGATGCTTTTCCACGCGGTGCATCAAGGCGCGGCTCTTCATTGTCACGATCGGAAATATGGTTGGCTGTGGTTAAACGCCTTCACGGTCGCGATTTTGGTGATGAATCTGACCGAGAGCACGTTCTTTCTTCAGAACGACGCCATTTTCGTTCTATTTGCCACGGCGATCATCATGTTCTCGCTATATGCGCCCGTCGTCTCGAGCAATCCGGCTTCAGTGCGTCAGCCATCCGCGGGCTGTATAATAATGGAGTAGCAAATCTTATGAGGTTGCGCTTCGCTCCGATCCTGAGCATTTTGCTTGCGACGCCGCTTCCACCGTCAGATGCGCTGGCATGGTCGAGTGCGGACGCTGACGCACCCGACCGGCTGCAAACGACAATCAGCGAAGCGACTTGTGCGGAAGCTACGCCAGCGACCTTATCGGCCAAGCTGCAGGGGACTTCCCTGAGCGATTTATTGACCAGCGCACCCGCGGCCCGGACCATATTCTACGTTTCTCCAGATGGCAAAGACACTTGGAGCGGCCTCCTTCCCAAAGCAAATTCTCAACGCTCCAATGGTCCTTTTGCGACAATTGAGAGGGCGCGCGATGCCGCGCGCGCGAAGGGGGGCCAAAGCACGATCGCGATGGGCAATGGAGATTACTATCTCACTCAATCGATCGTCTTTGACTCTCGTGATTCCGGCCTGATCATTACTTCGAGATGCAACCAGACGCCGGTCCTGCACGGCGGCCCGCTTGTGGGGCATTGGGTGTTGCAGGCCGACGGTCGTTGGACGGCATCCCTGCAATTATCTCCAGATAAGGCGGTGGGCGACCTTTTCGTAGATGGGGTCCTCCAGACGCAAGCCCGTTTTCCCAATGCTCCCCTTGATGGAGATCCGCGGAAAGGGTGGCTGTTTGCGGCCAAGTGTGGAACAGATAGCAACGGCTGGCAAGGCAATACGCGTTTTTGCTTTCACAGCGGCGACTTACCGGCGTTAGGCGATGCAAAAGGGCTTGTCGCGAACATCGTGGGTGGCTTTCGCCCCGGAAGCCAGTGGGGTAGCGACACGCTCCCAGTGGTCTCAATCGACACCGCAACCCAGACCATTCATACCAAGGGCACCGCTTATTTCTTCACTGAGGAAGGTAGTCGCTATTTTTTAACCGGCGCGGCGGCCTTCCTCGATGCCCCGGGCGAATGGTGGTACGATAGCCATGGCGGAAAGCTTGACTACATTCCTACGGACCGATTTTTACCCAGTTCCAAGGTCGTCGCCGGCCTTCTGCCTACATTCTTCAGGCTGAATGGAGCCGATGGAATGGCTGTGTCAGGCCTTCACTTTCGTGATGGAGCCCCGCAGGGTAGCGGCAAGTTCGAGACCGACACCAGAGGGTTTGGCGCCATACGGCTCGAACATGCCGATCGCGTCAAGCTGCTCGGCAACGTGATCGAAAACGTCGGCGTTGGAATCCACGTGGCCGAAAGCAAGGATGTTCTGATCGCGGGCAATGCGATCGGAAATGTGGCCGGTAACGGGATTTACCTTGGCACGGCCTATGGTACCTTCGGCAAATCCGATCGTGCCAGGATCCTGTCGAACCATATCCATGATATCGGAAGGGTTTATTTTGAAACTGCGGGGATATGGTTCCAGGCGGCAGACGATATCAGGATAGCTCACAACTTGATCGAACACGCCGCGCAGTTCGGTATAGCTGGTGGTTCCCTATGGGGGCCCCAGGACGCTGTGCATGACGCGATCATCGAATATAACGTGATCCGCAACGCCAATCAGCAAACGGCGGATGGTGGGGCCATCAAGATGATGGGCGAGCAGTCCGATCCCCTGAACAGCAGTATCCGCTACAATTTGGTCACCGGCACAGACCAGCTTATGAACAGGGCCGATGGTACATTCTGGCCACCCCGATATGAAAATATCGATGAATGGCCGTCTCCTATCAGTTGGGCCATCTACACCGACGGGAAGGCCAGTGGGGTACGCATCGAGGGCAATACTCTCTCCGACAACGTATCGGCGATTGGCATCAATGGCGGCTGGAGCAACTTGGTGATAGGAAACATCATTCGAGGTGGATCCGGCGCAGCCTTTCGCGTTGACGACGGCACCGGGATAGGATGGCATCCCCCTTGGGCAGATCCAAATCGGATCGAGGACAATATCGTATCCGTCGAAAGTGGCAACGGGCTTGCCGCTTATGTTTATGCGCCCGACCACAAGCCGGGCTCGGTACGATTCGCACGCAATCGCTACAGCGGTAATCTAAACGACAAAAGCTTCCGAATACATCCCAGGATCCTGCCATCCGGGGAGTTTGGCAACCTAGGCGATCTTCAGAAAGCTGGCGTGGACTCCGGCAGCGTCCTGTCGGGTTCGCAATAAAGGCGTTTCCCGGCACGAGCGGCTTTCCGCCGGAGACAGGGGTTCCAGCTGTGTCGATTTAGAAAACTCTACTGCCATTTCATGCGCGTTGCCGGTGAGTGAATCTATTGGCGCGGCTCGACGCGCGATTGTTCAACGACGCCAAGCGACTTTGGTTGTCGACCATCCTCGCGAATGTGGCGACCGAGTCTCTAGCCTTCCCTCAATCCGCATCCGCAACGGGGAGAGAAAGTTCAGTGGCTACACATTCGCGCACAAGTACCTCGTCGCATACGACTTCAAAGCCTATTGGGCCCAAAACTCATCAAGCACTGCTTCGACAAGTTCAATACTTCCGTCGCGTCGCGACCCGTCACCACATATGCCATCAACTTCCAAGGGCCCATCCATCTATCCGCCGTCTTCGTCTGGATTTGATGAATGGTCGATGCAGCTTAGAACTGCTCAGAATTATTTGCGCGAAAGCAACTATCTTGTGCAGCGCCGCGAGCGTCACACCGTTCTTTTGGTGTTGAGGTCATCCAAAAGAGCAAGGCGGTCGACCAAGATGTATGTGCCTTACTTCAAATATCGTAGTTCATGTCAGCGCCGAGTTACAAATAGGCAGTCTTTTTACGTCCAATAGCTGCGATGGTAACTATGGAGACAATCGGTCTGGCGTCATATCCTTGCGTCAGTTCAGGTCGTGAAGGCATAAGCCATGAGAGTGCAAACGTCGGACAGCAGGCAAACTTCAGCTCCCAATTCAATGGGCTCATTTGAATGGACCAATGTCCTCGGTGTTCGCATTTCGGCGGTCAATCTTAAAAGCGCGACCGGACTTATTCAAAAGGCGGTTGCGGAGGGAAAGAAAGAATATGTGTGCGTTCGCGACGCACACGGCCTCGTCCGCTGTCAAAAGGACCCCGAGCTTCGGTCCGTTCATAACCGGGCGTTCCTAGTGACAGCTGACGGCATGCCGTTGGTATGGGCATTGAAGCATGCTGGCCATTCGGAAAGCGGCAGGGTTTACGGACCTGATCTGATGCTATCTGTTTTTGAGGCCGGCAGAGCCAACGGCCTACGCCACTTCTTTTATGGTGCAACTACGAAGACGCTTGAGCAGCTACAGGCGCGACTCCTCCTAAGATTTCCGGATGCGCTGATAGTCGGCTCCTATGCGCCGCCTTTTCGCGAACTGTCTAAGCAAGAGGAAGGCGATATCGTTGACCGGATCAATCGATCGGGCGCCGATATCATCTGGGTGGGGCTCGGCAGCCCCAAGCAGGAACTCTGGATGGCGCGCATGCGCGAGCGCCTGGATGCTTCGATGCTCATCGGCGTCGGAGCTGCCTTCGATTTCCACGCAGGTCTCAAGCGGCAAGCTCCGAGGATAATCCAAAGAAGCGGTTTTGAATGGGCATTCCGCCTTCTATGCGAGCCGCGGCGGCTGTGGCTGCGTTATGCGGTCGTCGTGCCTACCTTCATCTCACTGACTATAGTCCAGAGACTGGGGCTTCGGACGTTTCCGATCGCTGATGAGGTTGGTGGATCGAGCGCGTCGAGACAACGAATGTAGGGGAGTAAAACCATCATGTCCTCATTTGCGTCGCCGGCGTCTGTCCGACCGGTAACAAACCCTGCAAAGGTGGCCGAGTCCCGCAAGCAGAGCCGGCTTGCTACCTCGTCACTTTTGGTCGCTGGCGATGTCGCGAGCTATCTCATAGCTTATTTTCTTCTTCTGCCGTTTTTTCCGAACGGTTCCGAGAATACGGTTCTGGAGCGTGTTTTCGCTTTCGCAGCCTTGGCGGCGATCATTCTCTATGCATCGGACGCTCTCTATCCTGGATATCGGCTTCATGATCACGAGCATCTGCGCCGCCGCACGATAGCTTCCGTGAAGGTGGCTGTCTTTGCGGCGCTCGGGGCGATCCTCCTACCAGAAGGATCGCGATTGCTGATTGGCGCCCTTGGCTTTGTTGGCCTCGGACTGATTGTTCAACCTGTCATGCATTGGGTCGTACGAGGCTTGTGCCGGAGGCTTGGAATCTGGGGAGAACGGGCGGTGATCATCGGGAACAGCAATCGTATACCCGCTCTCATGGCGCATTTCACCGACCATTGGCAGTATGGCATCAGGCCGGAATTCTATTCACCCGACGCTTCGGAAATATCACTCGAGGACGGGCCATCCATTGCCCTGATTGCGGGGGACACGGGCTCCCTTGCTGCCGAGTTGGCGACGATGCGTCGAAAGTTCGCCGAAGTTATTTTGCTGTCCGACACGCCGAGGCTCAAGGTAAGCGGTTTGCGACCTGCGGATATCGGCGGAGAGATCGGCGTTTGCCTCATCACCGGGGGGAATTGGGTCAACTCGGATCTGGTTCGCCGGATCCTCGATCTCGCAATTGCCATCCCGGCAATGATAGTGGCCGCGCCATTCGTAGCGTTTGCAGCGGTCGCAATCTATGCCATCGATCCAGGTCCCGTCTTCTTTCGACATACCAGGGAAGGGCGGTCCGGTATGCCGCTGCGCGTCCTGAAATTGAGGACAATGTACCAAGATGCGGAGCAGCGTCTTGAAGCCTTATTCCGGGACAACCCTGCCATGCGAGCCGAGTGGTCGAGCCACTTCAAGCTCCAGGATGACCCGCGCATCCTTCCGGTTATAGGTCATTTGCTGCGCTCTTGGAGCATCGATGAGCTCCCGCAGTTGGTGAACATCGTTGCGGGTCAGATGGCCATCGTCGGACCCCGCCCGTTTCCGGACTACCACCTTCGGGCCATGGACGGCGACTTTCGAGACAAGCGGCGCTCCGTCATGCCGGGGCTCACAGGCCTTTGGCAAATATCCGAACGAAGCAACGCGGACATCGAGCTGCAGCAGCAACTCGACGAATACTACATCGACAACCAGTCCCCATGGTTGGACTGCCAAATTCTTCTCAGCACAATCCCTGCGGTCTTTAAAGGCAGGGGAGCCTACTGACCATCCTCGCCATCTGCGAGGCAACCATCAACAATGGAGCACACAATGCATGGACAAAGGCGAATTATGGTAACCGGTGGCACCGGCTTCCTGGGGTCATTCTTGTGCGAAAGGCTTCTGCGAGAAGGCAATGACGTCCTTTGCGTGGACAATTACTACACCGGATCACGTGAAAATGTTCTGCATCTTCTTGACGATCCCCGCTTTGAGATTCTTCGCCACGACATCACCTTCCCGCTTTATGTGGAGGTCGACGAGATCTACAATCTCGCCTGCCCAGCATCACCGGTCCACTACCAGTTCGATCCCGTGCAGACCGTGAAGACCAATGTTCACGGGGCCATCAACATGCTCGGCTTGGCCAAGCGCACCAAGGCGAAGATCTTCCAGGCATCCACGAGCGAAGTTTATGGCGATCCGACAGTCCACCCTCAGACTGAGGATTATCGAGGCAGCGTCAATCCCATTGGCCCGCGAGCTTGCTATGATGAAGGTAAGCGGTGCGCCGAAACTCTGTTTTTCGACTATCATCGTCAATATGGCGTGGAAATCCGCGTGGCACGGATCTTCAACACATACGGGCCACGAATGCAGACCAATGACGGCCGAGTCGTCTCCAATTTCATCGTTCAGGCGCTTCGAGGCGAGCCGATCACCATCTTCGGAAACGGCACGCAGACACGGTCGTTCTGTTATGTGGATGATCTGATCGACGGCTTCATCCGTCTAATGGGTGCGCCCACCGGGGTGACGGGTCCAATTAATCTCGGCAACCCTGTAGAATTCCAGGTGCGTGAATTGGCCGAAATGGTGATCGAAATGACGGGATCGAAATCAGGCATCGCCTTCAAGCCTCTGCCAGCGGACGACCCGACACAGCGGAAGCCGGATATCAGCCGCGCAACGAAGGAACTTCGCTGGCAGCCGACGGTGAGCCTGCGTGAAGGGCTCGAGAGAACGATCGCCTATTTCGAGTGGAAGCTTTCGGGAGGGGTGGGGAACATGCTCAGCGCCAATTCCTTGCACCAGGCTTATCCGCATCTGCTGCTTCCGAACGCCGGCCTTCCCGTTTCAGAAGCCATCAGATAAGGACATGGATAGCAACGCAGATCATCAAAAACCAAGGCTCGTTTTCTTTCAGTGGGATCATCATCCCAATGTCAATGGCGCCGGTTACCTGCTGCTGCATATGCAGCAGCAGGTCAAATGCCTTGAGACGCACTTCGATGTCGTCGTCATAAACCACGACGGCGATTACGCAAAGATCTGCGACAGGTACGAACCGGATCTGACGCTGTTTGAAAGCGGCTATCGGTCACATGGTTCGCGGCGGATAAAAATCACCAACACCCGTTCTCATATCGACGTCCCGAAGCTTGGCCTTCATAATGCCGATCCATGGTGCGATCGGCGCACCGGTTTCCTTTCCGATATGGAGCAGTGGGGTATCGATACATATTTCTCGATCGGAACGATGACACCAGAATATATGCCGGAGTTGAGGGAGAACCTATTCGTCTGGCCTAATTTCATCGATCCCGAGATTTACCACGACTATCGCCAGCACAAGATCATACCGGTTACCCTGACGGGCCAGGTCAGTGGCCTGTACCCTTGGCGAGAGAAGGTCTTCCCGTTAATCCGCGACCGTTACCCCTGCCTAGTATCACCGCAACACACATATGAGAGCAAGCTTGCCTCCCAGCAGCTATCGGGAGAGGCCTATGCGCGCGTCCTCAACGCAAGCCTCGTCGCCCCTACATGCGGAACTGTTGCTGGCGAGGTTGTGCGGAAGCACTTTGAGATTCCAGGGGCGAACGCCTGTTTAGTGACGGAACGCACGGCAGCAGTAGAGGCGGCTGGCTTTACCGATATGGAGAACTGTGTCTTCGCCGACCACCGCAACGTTGTGGACCGACTAGACTATCTCCTTGCTCATCCCGACGAAGTACAACGAATTGCTGCAGCCGGTTATAATTTGATCCACTCGCGTCATACGCTGAATGATAGGCCGCAAATATATCAATGGTTCATATTGAACAAAGGCCTGCAATCTGGAGAAAAAATCATTCAGCCCGGACCATTCAGCGATGTTATCAAGGTGGAGCGTACCTCACAGCGAGAGAGCATCCGCATTATCGGGGAAGCGAGTGACCGCGCTCTACTGAAGCAAGGCGATTTTCTTCTTGAACAGGACAGAGTGGAGGAGGCCAAGCAGTGCTATATCCGCTGCCTGGACTACGTTTCTTATCTGCCTGAAGCCAAATTCCTTCTCGCCATATGCGCATTGCGGCAGGGCGAAGCTGATCGCGCCTACGCCCTTCTGGTCAACATGCTCAAGGTAACGATGATTGACTATGGGGCGGCCGACCCGGACCCGGTCGAATGGGCGTATTTCCTCCTTGCCATGATCTGTAGAGGTCACCTTGATCAGGCGCGCAGGCTGCAAGACTTTTATCCGCGCTCATCCCACGACGAACTCAGGCGCGCTCGCATTGTCCTTGATCAACTCGACCGCAAGGATGAAGGTGTTACCTCCAGCCAGCATCGCAGCGATCGAAAAAGCATTCACCAAATCCCTAAACGGAGCGATCCCGAGTGGCTTGCGTGGTTCTCCGATATTCTCGATCGCTGTCAGCAGCCAGATCTTGCAAAGGCTCTTCGTCATGTTGCCTTTGAAGGCAGCGGAGCGGCCGAGACCGTAGCGTCTCTACACTCCAAACGCGACGTTGATTGCCATCTGCGGTTCTACTCAGCCGTGGATGGCCTGTTGATTAAACTGCACCTGAGCGACTTCAGACCGAATGTACCACCCCTCCCGGAGTTTCAGTATCTTCGACAACTTGCTCGCGGCTTGGTCCCTCATTCGCAGAGAAGCGCATTGCGGAGGATCCGAATGGCGTTTTCCAGGCTTTCCCTATGACCGTCGGAAATTACTATGGGTAATATTAAGTAAGAAGCACCTTACAATCACGCGCGTGCATGAGGTCGCCGCAGGCGAGACCTGCGGGGCTGCCCATCCGAGAGACCTCGGCACTCGATCTCGGTCTTGGTCAGTGCGTTTATTTTGCACCACCGAATATGGTTCAAAGCGAGCAATCGCTTATGATGTGAAGGAAGTCTGAGTGGCTGAGGACATCAGAGCTGCGCTCTATTCGCCTCCGACCCTGTAGGCTTGTCCAAGAGATGGTTAAGCTTGAATACGACTTCGGTTCGGTTCGTTGCTTTGAGCTTTTTCATGATGTTGCGAACATGCACTTTAACGGTGCTTTCGCGCAGTTTGAGCTCATAGGCAATGATCTTGTTCGCTTTTCCACGCCGGAGCGCTTCCACGACTTCGGCCTGGCGATCCGTGAATATGTCGGCCAATGGGCGCGTGGTTGAGTTGCTCGACTCCAGTAGGTGATGCATGGCGAATAGGGCGCTTGCAGGCACAAAAAGTCCGCCGGCCACGGACAAAGCGATCAGTTCCATGCACACGCGAATGCTGACCAACGTAGGTATATAACCCTTGGCCCCCAATTCGAATGCCTTCACGATTTGGGTGAAACCGTCACTATCCGCCAATATGATGACCGGTGTCGGATCGAATTCCGACGAAAGACTTTTGATATGCTCCGAAACTGCCGGCTCGTCGATCTTCTTGCCACCGATGTTTAAGAGGATTGCTGCAAGCGGGGGATACTCGTCGCGTTTTTGCTTCCACTCCTCAATCGACCCAAATGCCAGGATAAGCAAATCCGCCTTATGGACGGCCATGCATTGCGCAAGGCATTGCCTATCCAATTCACGGTTGTCGAGTATCACGAGCGAGCGCATTGGCTCTGGCGGCAGGGTAAGTGCCGTCGAACCGTTCTCTATCTTAATGCGAGGAGCTGCGTTTTCCTGCCGAAGGTTCAAATTTTGTATAAGCGCTGAATTCACCGCCTTATCCTCCCTTACCTACTTTTTCTCCGCCACTAAGGCGAAACATTTAGCCCCTCTTTGATCCGTGGGCTCTTTAAATACATTAAATTAGGAATTGAGTAACATAATTTTTAAAGAATTACACTAAGAAATATACAACAACAAAATAGAACTTTCGCGAGAAATAATAAACTAGTTCTATCCATAAATGAAACTTGTTAGACAATACACTTATTACATATGTATTTAATCGTTGATTTGAATTTTAAATTCAATCAGTAAGGTTGTCGCGACAACGCGGACGAAAACTGTGCTCATTGTATCGCGATTGAGCGAGATATATTACAAATGCTATTTGCATCATACATTTTGTGGTTCTCCTTCATAAAAAGATACGTCGTTAGGTGAACCAGCTCAAACGTATTGTTTCTTTACTCGGCTGATAAAAACATTTCTCTTGGAAGGAAGAAATATCGGCCCTGTTGCAAAGAAAGCTTGAGCGCAAATCACGCGATTGCAGGTTTCAGCTGAAAATCAGGGCCTGTTTAGGGGGACAGGATGATCGCATCAAACGTCAACCTGGAAGACGGCGTCGTTATCCATCATCCGGACCTTGTGAACCTTTATGGCTGCACAATCGGCTCAGGAACGCGCATCGGTACCTTCGTTGAGATTCAGAAAAACGTTGTGATCGGAAAAAACTGCAAGATCTCCAGCCATTCCTTCCTCTGCGAGGGGGTGACCCTGGAAGATGGCGTTTTCATAGGCCACGGGGTCATGTTTACAAACGACATTTACCCGCGTGCCGTCAATCCGGATAGCAGCCTCCAGACGGAGGCCGACTGGATGGTCATCCCTACGCTGGTTAAGCGCCACGCGTCGATCGGCAGCAACGCCACCATTCTGCCTGGTGTGATGATCGGAGAAGCTTCGCTGGTCGGGGCCGGAGCGGTTGTGACAAAGGATGTGCCCGCCGGCGGCATCGTCGCTGGCGTCCCGGCCAGAATAATCGGTCGCGTGAATGGCGGGCCAGACGATGATATGCATGCGTTGGAGGGAATGCGATGATCGGCATCGCTGTTGTCGGGTATGGATATTGGGGCCCTAATCTGGTTCGCAACATCTCGGAGGCGGCTGGAGCACGCCTCGTTTCTGTCTGTGATCTCAATAGCGAGCGACTGGCTGCTGTTCGGAGCCGGTATCCGGCAATAAAGACCACCGATAATTTCGAGGAAGTCTTACGCGATTCGACTGTGGATGCCATCGCAATCGCGACGCCTGTTTCAAGCCATTTCAGGCTTGCCATGCAGGCTTTGATGGCAGGAAAGCACGTTTTTGTCGAAAAGCCGATGGCCGCGACGGGGGAGGAAGCCGCGCGGATGGTCGACGAAGCAGCGCGCCGCCGCGTCGTCTTGGCCGTGGACCATACCTTCGTCCACACGGGCGCCGTTCGTAAGATGTGCGAACTCGTCGAAAGCGGCCTGGGAGACATGTATTACTACGACTCTGTTCGGGTCAATCTGGGGCTCTTCCAGCACGATGTCAGCGTCATTTGGGACCTCGCGGTGCATGATCTGTCTATCTTGGACTATGTCCTGAAGGAGAAGCCTGTGGCGGTTTCGGCCACGGGAATGAGCCATGTGCTGGGCGAACCGGAAAACATCGCCTATTTGACGCTTTTCTTCGAAAGTAAGCTCATCGCGCACATCCACGTGAATTGGCTGGCGCCGGTCAAAGTACGCCGCACGCTGATCGGCGGCAGCAATAAGATGATCGTCTATGACGATCTGGAACCAAGTGAAAAGATCAAGGTCTACGACAGGGGCATCACGCTGAACCCCAATTCTCTCGCATACGGCGAGAACGTCCATCAGATGTTGGTGGGCTATCGCAGTGGCGACATGTGGGCGCCCAAGCTTGATATGACCGAGGCATTGAAGCGCGAACTGGAACTGTTCGTCGATTGCATCGAGCAAAGTGCGCGGCCCATCACAGACGGCCTTGCCGGGTTGCGTGTCGTTCGCATCCTGGAAGCCGCGACCCGATCGCTCGCCCAGCGCGGCCGTATCGTTGAGCTCGAAGAGGTGAGGCGCATCGCATGATCCCCTTCCTGAACATCAAAGCACAATATACGTCGATCAAGGACGAGATCGACGCGGCCGTGCTCAGCGTCCTGGCATCGGGCCAGTACGCATTGGGCGAGGAGGTCGCGCGTTTCGAGCAGGAATTCGCGGACTATTGCAACGTCAAGCACGCGATTGCGGTCAACACCGGAACGAGTGCCTTGCATCTTGCCCTTCTTGCTGCGGGCATCGGCCCTGGCGACGAGGTCATTACCGTGCCGTTCACGTTTGTCGCAACCGCATCGGCAATCTGCTACACAGGCGCGCGACCCGTGTTCGTCGATGTTGAGCCGGTGACGCTCACAATGGATCCGGCCAGGATCGAGGCAAAGATTACGCCTCGGACGAAGGCCATTGTTCCTGTCCACCTTTACGGACAGATGGCGGATATGGACGCAATCACGGCGGTTGCTGGCCACTACCGGATACCGATCATCGAAGATGCCTGCCAAGCCCATGGCGCGCGTTACAAAGGCGGCCGTGCCGGCAGCATCGGTGTATCCGGCTGCTTCAGCTTCTATCCCGGCAAAAATCTCGGCGCCTGCGGCGAGGGGGGGATGGTCGTTACCAGCAGCGACGAGCAGGCCAAGACGATACGCATGCTGCGGGACTGGGGTCAGGAACAGCGCTATCACCATCTGCTGAAAGGCTTTAACTACCGCATGGACGCCATTCAAGGCGCAATCCTGCGTGTCAAGCTTCGGTATCTCGAAGCCTGGACCGAAGCGCGTCGTGCTCATGCCCGCCGCTACTCATCGCTGCTTGCCGGATCAGTGGATTTGATAACCCCTGTGGAAGCAACCGACCGGCGTCACGTCTATCATGTCTATGCGATAAGAAGTCGCGATCGCGACGGGCTCCAACGCGCGCTTAGCGCGGAAGGCATCCAATCCGGACTGCACTATCCCATCCCTGTTCACCTGCAGAAGGCCCATGCCGACCTTGGTTACAAAACCAATGATTTCCCAATCTCGGAGGACGCCGCACGGGAGGTTCTCTCGCTGCCGATCTATCCCGAGATGCCCGCGTGGCATCTTGACCAGGTGGTCGCCGCGCTGGAGCATGCCTATGTCAGTTAACCGAGCAGGGAAGACTCGACTCGTACAAGCGGTCCACGGCCGCCATGAAAAGCGGGCAGATCCGGCCTACCAGGCCGGGTTGGTCGAAGAACTCAGGCAATCCTACGGACGTGCCGGCCTGATTGAACTCTACGGTCGCTTCGCGACAGGCGAAGGGGTTGTCGACACCTTGATGCGGAAAGCTATCTGGCAAAGCATCACGCGACGCTGCGGTGAAGCTTTGCACGTCTCAAGCGGCGCCGGTTTCAAACACCCCGAAACTTTCGAAATCGGCAACGGAGTGTTCATTGGAGCTCAGGCCTATATCCAGGGACGCTACGATGGCACATGCGTGATCGGGGACAACGTCTGGATCGGGCCGATGGCCTATTTCGACGCGCGTGATTTGGTGATCGAGGATTGCGTGGGGTGGGGGCCTGGCGCCAAGGTGCTTGGCTCGACCCACACGGCACTGCCTGTGGACGTGCCAATCATTCGCACGGACCTGGAAATCAAACCGGTGCGCATTGGCGCATGGGCCGACATCGGAACGAATGCGACAATTCTTCCCGGCGTATGCATAGGGAAAGGCGCGATCGTTGGAGCGGGAGCAGTCGTTGTCTGTGACGTCGAGCCGTTTTCAGTCGTAGCCGGTGTGCCGGCGAGGTTCATACGTTGGCGCACCGACGCCGATCCGGTGATGGATATTTCGCGTGGGAAAGATCATGAGAGATAAACGGGTGCTCATTACCGGCGGAGCCGGTCTTATCGGTTCGCATATTGCCGATCTCGTTGCATTGGAAAAGCCGCGTGAGATTATCATCCTCGACAATTTCGTGCGCGGTCGCCGCGACAATCTCAGCACGGCAATAAGCCGCGGGCCGCTTAACATTATCGACGGAGATATCCGAGACAGATCGCTGTTGGCGAAAGTCTTCGAAGGCGTGGACATCGTCTTCCATCAGGCGGCCATCCGAATTACGCAATGTGCCGAAGAGCCGCGGCTTGCCTTCGAGGTTCTGGCGGAAGGCACATTCAATGTTCTCGAAGCTGCCGTTAAGGCAGGCGTCTCGAAGGTGGTTGCAGCCTCTTCCGCTTCGGTGCTGGGCCTTGCCGAGAGCTTTCCGACAACTGAAGAGCATCACCCTTACAACAATCGGACGATCTACGGCGCGGCGAAAACCTTCAACGAGGGGCTCCTTCGCAGTTTCGCGGAGATGTATGGGCTGCGCTATGTCGCGCTGCGCTATTTCAACGTCTATGGCCCACGAATGGACGTTTACGGGGCCTATACGGAAGTATTGATCCGCTGGATGGAGCGACTGGCGGCCGGAATGCCGCCCATCATCTACGGCGACGGCAACCAAACCATGGACTTCGTGCATGTCCGCGACATTGCGCGAGCTAACCTGTTGGCCGCGACAAGTGATGTCACGGACGAGGTGTTCAATGTCGCCAGCGGCAAAGAGACAAGCCTCCGGGAACTCGCGAAAATTCTGAGCGACGTCATGGGGGCCGCGCTCGAACCGCAGCACCTCGAGGCGCGGACGGTCAACGGCGTGACCCGTCGTCTTGCCGACACGGGCAAAGCCGAACGTCTTCTGGGGTTCAAGGCAGAGACGCAGATCGAGGAGGGACTTCATGACCTCGTCGCGTGGTGGCGGCTGAATACCGCACTGACAGGAGGTCAAGCTGCATGACACTATCGCTCTCTGCAATTCCAGTCGCCAAGCCCGTTCTCGGAGAAGAAGAGGCTGAGGCTGTTCGCCGCGTTATTCTGTCGGGATGGGTGACGCAGGGACCCGAAGTCGCAGCTTTCGAGCGTGAATTTGCGGCCTTTGTCGGCGCCACATACGCCTGCGCCGTTTCCAACTGCACGACTGCGCTTCATCTGGCCTTGAAGACGGTGGGCGTAGGCGCCGGTGATCAAGTCATTACGGTCAGCCATTCGTTCATCGCAACGGCGAACGCCATTCGATATTGCGATGGCGTGCCTGTTTTCATCGACATCGAGGCGGATGGTTACAACATCGACCCCAGTCAGATCGAAGCAGCAATCACATCCCGTACCAAGGCAATCCTGTGTGTGCATCAGCTCGGCATGCCTTGTGATCTCCGCGCCGTCGTGGAAATCGGGAGGCGCCACTCCATACCGATTATTGAAGATGCTGCCTGCGCGACGGGAAGCGAAATCTTCTGGGATGAGCGTTGGGAGAAGATCGGCAAGCCGCATGGCGATATTGCCTGCTTCTCTTTCCATCCCCGGAAGGTGATCACGACAGGTGATGGCGGCATGTTGACCACTGCCAATCCCGAATATGACCGAAAATTCCGGCTATGGCGCCAGCATGGCATGAGCGTCACCGATGCAGTCCGCCACGGTTCGAAACAGGTGATCTTCGAGAACTACGATGAATTGGGTTACAACTATCGTATGACCGATCTTCAGGCGGCGGTCGGACGGGTGCAGTTGCGGCGGCTGCCGGAACTAATTGCGCAGCGAAGGCGGCTTGCCGAACAGTATTGCGAGCGGCTTTCAACGATCACCAGGCTAACGCTGCCGATCGAGCCTGGCTGGGCTCGCAGTAACTGGCAGAGCTTTTGTGTGAGATTGCCTGATACGGTCGACCAACGGACAGTCATGCAGGCGCTACTCGACAAGGGGATCTCGACCCGGCGCGGTGTGATGAACATTCATCTGGAGGGAGCCTATTCCAGCGCAGGCTTCCATCGTGCCGACAAAAGCTTGGTTCGAAGCGTGTCGGCACAGCGGCAAACGATAATTCTGCCGCTTTTTGTTCAGATGACGGACCTCGACATCATCAGGGTTGTCGAGGAACTGCGCGGATCCTTTGCTGGAGGCGCCACCATAGACGCGATTTACCGCGATCGGAACATCGCTCTTGCGTGATGTAGCATTTGCATGCTGCAGGGCTCGATGCCCATCGTTTGTCACGCGGAATTCGTGATCCACCCCTTGATAAACCCGGGGACTGACTCGAGCGGGAGCAGTTCGACCAACATGCGCAGCGAGTACAGCCCGCTGAGAGCCACGGCGATGAAGCCAATCACCATCGCCGACCACGGCGGCAAGACCAAGAAGGCCGAAAATACCAATCCTGCTGCGGGCAGGAAAAGCAGCGAGTGCCTGCGATTGGCTATGGACCAGCGGAAACCGGTAAGCCGCCGCACGATCACGTAAATCAGGATACCGTGCCAGACATAGAGGCCGAAAAATGCCATGCCGGCTCCTGGCGCGCCGAGCTTTGATACGAAGAGCCAGGCCAGCCCCACATGCACCAGCGTCGCCGCTACCTCCGTCCAGAAAAAAATAGTCTGCGCACCCTTCGCCACGACGATGAAACCCATCGGCCAGGCCACGATCCTGAGCATCATTCCCAGGCATATCCAGCGAAGAAGTTCCACCGCTCCATGAAACTCCGCGGAATAGAACAAACTCATCATGAGCGGCGCCAGTGTCAATGTGGCAAGCAGACCGGGGCCGGCCAACAGTATGCTGATTTCTGTCTGCTCATTGACCAGCCGGTTGCATTCGGCATGGTTGTCTGCGGTCGCAGTCAAGCGCGGATAGAAGTCAGTTCCCATCGCCTGCAAAATGAAGCCTGCGTAGAGACCGCCAAGCCCCCAGGCCGCCTGATATAATCCCGCGGCCACGGCACCCCCTTCCTTGAGCATAATGAGGCGGATGGCATAGGCTGCGCCGAAGGTCAGCAGTCCGCTTGCCATGAAGACGATCCCGAGCCTGAACAACACCTTACTTTCCCGGCTAAACTGGCTCATCGACATCGGAGGCGGGCTTGCGCCTATCTGTCTGCTATACCACCAGGTGGAAAGGGTTGTGACTGCCGCTACGGCCACGACGGAAGGCGCAATGGCGTAAGCACCGAAAAGGTAGATCAGCGGGACACTGATCACGGTGCCGAGAAAACCTGCGAGCACGTTGATACGCGCAAGATTTGCAATGCCCCGCAATCCTTGTATCAACGCAGTCTGCCCAGAAGATACCACGCGGAAGAATACGGCCAGGGAGAGCAGCGCAATGCCGCCGGCGTGCTGATAGTCGCCGAACGTAAAATTCGAGACCGGAAATGCCAGCGCAGCGAGGAAGAGTGCGCCAAACAAGCCGAGCACCATCGATATGCGTCTGAGCACTTTAGCCGACTGTGCGATCCTCGCTGCATCGTCGGTGCCGGCAACCTCGGCGATCTGGCGTACCCCGCTGCCTCCCAATCCCAGGCCCGCTGCCGTTTGCGCAATATCGACGATGGACCCATAGAGGCCGATTAGCCCCACACCCTCCGGTCCGAGTAGAACAGCCAGAGCTTTGTTGCGGATGATGCTAAGGGCAACATTCACGAGCGAGGAGCCGCCCATCAGCATCGTCGACTTGAGGATCTGGGTATAAGTCTGACCGCTGGGTGGGATTGTGCGCAAAGTCGTCAGATATCCCTGGCCATTTGTCTTGTGGGAATGGATCTCCGGCGTCCAATAGAACTCGGCCTTGCCGACTTGTCCTGATAGCTTGAGGTTTTGCCCTTGACCCAGCCCAAGTGGACGACCGCTTCCGCGTTGATCTTGCCTGTGGAGCGCAAGAAGCCAGCCGACAAAGGGCTTGATTGGAACACTTGCTTTTCGCTGATCATTGATTTGACCTATTGGCGAGCGTCTCAGGATCAGAAGAGAAATCAGAGGCGGTCTCAGATGAGGGCTCTGAAATGTGGTGCTGAACAATTCTCACGACATCGCCCGGTATCAACGCGGTTGTCTCCGAGGCTTCGAATTGCTTGATCTGTCCTTCACTCCGCCGGCTTACAGTAAAAGTGAGCGGAAGCTCTTCGCCCCGATTTTTTGCCCCGCCGCGGGTCGCGAGGTCATCGACGAGTAGCCTCTGCGTCATCTCACGCTTCATTTTGAGCTGATCCAGGTTTGCCCGTTCCGACTGCGCTTCGGAAGCGACTTCGCTCCGTCGCGTGTCAGACAATCCCTCAAGGTTCCGCGTTGTCTCGCTGATTGCCTGGCGGCCCCGCATGACGGCGGTGACGAGGTCAAGCTTATCGGAGCGGTAGGTCGTGAGCAATCTCTCCAGGTCCAGTTGACGCGAGGAGAGCGCAAGGCCCTTCTCGACAAGGCCCTTAACGCTGCTCAGTTGGTCCTCGACCGATTTGATGTTGGCATCTGCACCCGCCAGCTTTTCAGTCAGTGTTGCGATCTCGGTGTTCAAAAGATCGCGCAATTCCGTGAGCGCCTTTGACTGCCTGTCCAGCGCATTTGCGCGAGCTTGAAAGATAACCCTTTCCTCGTTGTCGATCCCGGCGACATATTGCTGGTCGACACTTGGCGCCTTGTCGAACGTTATCTCCTTCGCCCCCTCCATCTCTGCTTCTAGTCGCGATAACTTTGCCGCGCTGCGCAGGATAGAGTGATCGATTTCTCGCAATTCGCCTGCGAACCTAATCGACTGCGTTTGCGGTTGACTTTTTTCACGGAACGGGCCGCCGCTCATTGCAAGGGATTGCAGGACGGTAAGTCCTGGACGGAATTTATACTCGCCAGGTGCGGTTACGTCCCCCACGACATAAATTGGGGGGTAGTCGAGAATTTCGATGGTGACTGCGGGTGGCTGAACCAAGCCGATTTTTTCCTGCAGACGCCTCGCAATCTCGCCTGTAACGCTGGCGCTGTCGCGGTTTACGACGGGAAGGGATCCTAGAAAGGGTAAAAGGACGGCACCTTCATCCGAGACTGTATATTCGCCCCCAAGCGCATCCCATCGTTCATATTGGCCTTTCGATTGAATCCATTGGACAACTGTCAGACGCATTCTAGTCTGCGAAACAAAGGGACCGCCATCGGCGTGTGCTGGCGACATTGCTCCGAAGAGAAAGGCGACTACACCGATGACAGATGCAGCTCGAAAGAACAAGTGTGGAGAGTGGTGCGATAGCTTCATGTACATGTCCCGCCTGCGACGCTTCCCAAACGGACGCTGTTCCATACGAGGGGAGCTGCGAACGCCGGACGTTAAGTCCAAGGCCGCAACGCCAGTATGCAGTCTGGGGAAGCCTCGAGGAAGGTGGAGGTCGTTCGCTTTGCCTCATCATTATTGATGAGGTGGGGGAAGGTGCTTAGCCGCTTTCAACCAGGCATAGCGTTCCTGGTGGCGATCAAAACTCTTCCCAGCTGTCGTTGTCCACGGACAATGCGGCAGAGCCCTGCGTCTGGGCCTACGGCCGCATACGTCGGCCAGTCGCGACAGCGAGCGGTGACGCATTATCAGCGAGCTCAAGAGCATCGGCGAACACCTGAACGCCTCACGGACGACAAGGAAACACGCCTAAGGGTCGAAACTTTCGACGGCCGGGAGTTCCGACTGCGGTCCGAGCGGCTCTTCAGCGATTCAAAGGTTATCGGCGAGATCGCCGAGCAATTGCAGCACCAAGCGACGAAGCCAGCCGGCAGCCACGGCTTCCTCAATGACCGACAAAAACGACGGTTCCAAAGTCCGTTGGCTTTCGAGATCGTCGTCGCGTGGATTGTCATTCGGCGGCTGTATCAGCGGCACGTAAATGTCCACCCGCATCCGATAAATGGCGCGTCAGTGCTTCGGTTGCTTGCCGAAGTCCTTGCGCAATTCGTCCTTGGCGCGATTGAGTTTCGCCAGACGAGACTTGGACAACTGCTTGCCGGCGCGATTGATGTAGAAGTTGAGCATCGACATCGCAGACCTCCTTTACGAAGCGGCGCCATCGGTGATGACGCCGTACTCAGATCAATGATGGACGTGATGCTCATTGCGCTTGCGAGTGGCAGCGGCCTTTTTGGCCGAAGCGGAACGCTCTTCTTTGGTTCGCGATGCCGCCGCGGCACCGCCCTTGCGCCCGCCCTTTTCGGAGGAGGCATGGTTTTCGGCATGGCCGCGGCCGGAGCCGGATTTCTTGCCGCCACCGCTTTCCCTGTTGACGGTGGCCCAGGCGCGGCGCTCGGCTTCCTTCTCGGAAACGCCACGGTCTTCGTAGCCTTCCTCGATGTGCTCAGCCTTGCGCTTCTGCTTGTCGGTATAGGTAGATTTGTCACCCTGCGGCATGGAACATCTCCTTAGCTGATGTGAAGCAAGGAAAACTGCGGTTTCGCGGCAAAGTTCCGGGGGTTGTCCACAGGGTGGGCGCAGCCGGTGTCACCGGCCTTGCGTTTTGGCCAGTCCTTGTTTGCGAGCGGAACCAACGCGGCCAGGCGAGGGTTTGCTGGCACATATCCTGACCATGACATCGAAAGGCAATTTCCATGGCACAGACAGTTGGTGGTTTCATCGTTTCTCGCCTTCACTCTTGGGGCGTCAGTCGCATGTTCGGATAAGCTCCCAGTTACCGTCTCCGAACACCACCGAATAAAGTTGCCTTCGCAATCCTGCCGCGCGGTCGCCATCCGGTCGGTGCGTAGATAATCGACGAAGATCGGGCCGTTCCGCTGGTTGTCACCAAGCGGCTGCGCAGGATCCTTTATTTGATCCTAAGGCGTTGTCATAGCGATGTGCTGGTATCTGTCATTTTGTTTCTTGTACGCTGCGGTACTGGTATGGATTCCGACAATCCTGGCCGACGCAATTTATATCCCTGCACTGGCCTCACTGCCGTTTAGTGTGCGGCAATGCTGCAATTCGCCCATGGAACCAAACAATCTGAGAAGCGTTCTAGCAGCTGCGTCGCAGCCTCTTGCGAGCCTTGATAGGAATATATGCCGCATGCGGTTTAAATTTCGAGTGCCGAAAAGTAGCTTTCCCTCCCTCTTTCAGGGGCTGACGTCCCCTGTGCGCCTAGCTGGATTGCATTTCTACCCACGATGGAACGGCTAGACATGAAGGCAACTGCCAACAAGCTGCGCATCTTTGTGGTCGAGGATGAAGCACTCCTGGCAACGTGGATGGAAGACATCCTCGTCGATCTGGGCCATGAGGTGCCTGTCATGGCGACGCGACTGCCCGAAGGGTGCGAGATCGCTCGAACCGCGGAATTCGATTTGGCAATTCTCGACGTCAACCTTAACGGGGAGCCAAGCTATCCGATTGCCGAGCTATTACGCGAGCGCGGCATACCCTTCGTCTTTTCAACGGGCTATGGCGGAAACGAACTAGACCCCGCTTTTAAGAACGTCCCGACCTTGGCCAAGCCCTATGTCATCGACGACGTGGAACGCGTGGTAAGTAGCGTCATGCTTTCCTCGATCGTCGATGTGCCGGAGAAACATTCTAAATAGAAAACCCGGGGAGAAGGAACAGAATCCTGCATCATTAGACAGTTGTTGATCGCCTTGATCTCGTCTTTTGAGAGAGCTTGTGTCCGCGCCGGAGGTGCGCTTGTTTCCTATTTAAGCTGCGCGTGGGACCTCGGTCCAACAGATGATTTCAGAGGCTTAGGACGGCTAGCCGCCGCTGGAACTCGGTAGCCAGGTAGCGGCAGCGTTGGAACGAAGCCGCTTATTTTCACATTGCCATTGGAGGGGATTTATGCAGCAGGCCTTAACGGCGTTATTCCGTCAGACGTCACCGTTTGGCCGGAGCCCGAGCGTTCAAAGGAGCGGGCATGAGCAACTCTAACTCCGAGTTCAGACCTAACGCGATCAGCGCATCCGACTGGCGCCAGATCGTCCAAAGCGCGACCGACACGGCGATCATCACCACCAATCAGGCAGGTTTGGTGACGAGCTGGAACGAGGGCGCCCATCGACTGCTCGGCTGGACCGAGGAAGAAATGCTCGGCCAGACGCTCGATCGCCTGTTCGAAGATGCGAGCCAAATCGGACGCGAATTCGAGGAAGCCCGTACCCACGGCCGCGGTGGCGGCGCAGAGGGGTGGCGGATCAGGAAGGGCGGCGACCGGCTGTGGGCGGTCGGCGAAATGACCCCGATTCGCAATGCGGGCGGAGAGATCACAGGCTTCGTGAAGATCCTGCGCGATCGCACTCGAGCCAAGGTAGCGGAGGAAGAAGCCGCCGAGGAACGCCGCGCGCTCGAGATCCTCAATCGAGCAGGCTCGGCCCTGGCGGCGGAAACCGACCTACACAAGCTGGTACAGGTCGTTACCGATGCCGGGGTCGATCTGTCCGGCGCCGAGTTCGGAGCATTCTTTTACAACGTGCTCAACGAGCAGGGTGAGAGCTATACGCTCTATACCTTGTCCGGAGCGCCAATCGAAGCGTTCTCGAAATTCCCGATGCCGCGCAACACGGAGGTGTTCGGCCCGACCTTCCGCGGGGAGGGCATTGTTCGCTCCGACGACATCACCAAAGACCCGCGCTACGGCAAGAACGCGCCTCGCAAAGGGATGCCCGAGGGCCACCTTCCCGTGCGTAGTTATCTGGCCGTTCCTGTCGTTTCAAGAAACGGGGAAGTTTTGGGTGGGCTGTTTTTCGGCCATGCCACGACGGGGATGTTCGATGAGCGGTCCGAAAGGGGGCTGGCGGGTCTGGCCGCGGAAGCCGCGGTGGCGATCGACAACGTCAGGCTTTCCCAGGCGGCGCAGCGCGAAATCGCTGAGCGCCGTCGCGCCGAAGAAGCTTTGCGGGATTTAAACGCTACTCTGGAACAGCAGATCGCGGAACGGACGGCTCAGCTCAAATTGAACGAAGAAGTGCTGCGGCAATCGCAAAAAATGGAGGCAATCGGCCAGCTCACCGGCGGTATAGCCCATGACTTCAACAACCTGCTGCAGGTGATTATCGGCAATCTGGACACTATCCTGCGCCATGTTGCGGACGATACGCCGCGGCTGAAGCGGGCGGCAAGTCAAGCGCTCACCGGCGCGCGACGCGCTGCGGCCCTCACCCAACGCCTGCTGGCATTCTCGCGGCGCCAGCCCCTCGATCCGAAGCCACTGAACGTGAACGGATTGGTGACTGGTCTCTCCGAAATGGTGCACCGGACACTTGGTGAGACGGTGTCGGTCGAGACTGTACTGGGTGCCGGTCTGTGGCAGGTTGAAGCGGACGCCAACGAACTCGAGGCAACGATCCTCAATCTGGCGGTGAACGCCCGGGACGCCATGCCGGAGGGCGGGCGCCTCACCATCGAGACTGCCAATACTCACATCGACGAGGCGTACGCAGCCAACTATGCCGAGGTGGCCGCTGGCCAGTATGTATGCATCTCCATTTCGGATACTGGCACAGGGATGGACGAAGAGACTCTGGGCCGAGCGTTCGAGCCGTTTTTCACCACCAAGCCAGTAGGCAAGGGCACGGGCCTCGGCCTCAGTCAGGTCTACGGCTTCGTCAAGCAGTCGGCCGGTCATGTGAAAATCTATTCCGAGGTCGAACAGGGGACGACTGTGAAGATCTACCTTCCGCGACTCGTCGCCATCGGCACCACAGACGCCGAGAGCGAGAGCGATCCCGCGATCCTGGATGGCGATGGAGAGGAGACCATCCTCGTCCTTGAAGACGACGACGATGTTAGAACCTATTCCGTCGAAATCCTGCGCGAGCAGGGCTATCGCGTGGTCGAAGCCCATGACGGGCCGTCCGCACTTCGCCTTTTGGAACGGCAGGGACGCGTGGACCTCTTATTTACCGACGTCGTGCTGCCCGGCGGCATGACCGGCGCCCAGGTAGCCGATCAGGCGCGCAAATTAAAGCCTGGTCTGAAGGTCTTGTTCACGACGGGCTACGCCCGCAACGCGATCATCCACCAAGGCCGACTGGACAAAGGCGTGAAGCTGATCACCAAGCCCTTCAGCTCCACCGATCTGGCGGCGAGAATTCGAGACGTACTCGATGATCCGCTTTAAAATTGGTCGGGTTAATTCGCGCTAAAGGTGGTCATGAAAGCGGGTAAGCCCATGTCAGATGCGCTAGAGAGCATGCTGGAGTAGGCGATGAGCGCCGCGATGGCTGGAGATCAGGCGCTCCGCGAAGCGCTCGACGAGCTCGCCGCTGCCATCTACGTCACCGACGCCGACGGAGTGATCACCTACTTCAACCGGGCGTGCATCGACTTCACCGGTCGTCGGCCCGAGGTCGCAAAGGACCGCTGGTGCGTTACCTGGCGCCTTTACACCAATGCCGGCGACTTCCTGCCTCATGACGAATGCCCAATGGCGGTGGCGATCAATACCCAGCGGCCGATCCGCGGCGTGACGGCAGTGGCGGAAAGGCCGGACGGAACGCGTGTGAACTTTCGACCTTATCCGACCCCGATTTTTGACAGAGATGGCAGGTTTGCAGGGGCGGTCAACCTGCTGGAAGATGTCACAAACGAAGTACACGCCAACGATTTCCAGGCTCAGGCGCGACGCTGCCGGCGCCTGGCCAATGGGGTGGCGGATGATTTCGCGGCGGATAGCCTGAACCGCATGGCCGATGAATATGAAGCCAAAGCAGCGGAGCTACTCAGACATAGGCCCTTCGCACCCAGCGGTGATGCCGGCGGACTGCCGCAGGAGGACGCCACAGAACCGGTTGGCGACAGCTGTCGTCGTGGGCGCGGGTAGCGCCCTCGCAGGGCTGATCTAGGCGTATCCGGGCCGCTTTATGGGAGATCGAACTTCCGTTCGATCGCTTTGAAGCCCCGCTGGAAGATAGACATTCACCACTTTGTGCGCCCCGCTGGAACCGAAGCGAGCTCGGGAGGTTTCCCTTTGAAGGAGACCGCCATGACCGAGAAAAAGAAAATCGTTAAGGTGAACGTGATGACAGACAACGGCGAGGAAGTGCCGATGGGCATCATGAACGCCACCCAAGCGACCAAGCTTTCAGATGATCTCGATGTTGTCGTTTCCCACCATGATGGCGAGGCAGATACTGCGGACCGTGAAGAATTGAAACCCGTGGCGAGTCACGACGCGGGAGAGCATGTATTTCCGTCACCGACAACCCACATGGAGGGGGACCGCGCCAAGGAGGCGCAGACTGTCGTCCGCGACGAACTGGACAGCCTCATCGCATCGGCTAATGAAGCCGGCTGGGGCACGCATGAAATTGTTGCGGCGATCCGAGAGGCAGCAAGGCTTCTCGTGATAGCGAATGCCGCCGATCCTGATCCTGCCGAAGATCCGGTTACCAGCGATCTTGCTCGCCATCAGATCGGTCATGGCGAACAGTACGATTAGACGATCGGCACTATTTATCATCGCGATTATCGTGTCCTGACGGGTCGCTTTTCGAGCTGACGGGCGTATCGGCCTCTCGCTCGGTCTCTTCATGCTGATACCCGCTCGTTGCCAATAGCCGGGATGGCGCTTGAGAGCCTGCCTTCCTCCTCCCAGATCCTGTAGGCACGGCTCGCGGCGCTTCTCGTCATTCTTTTCTTCGTTGCCGGCCATTGAAGTTCCTCCTTTCTCCTGAAAATGGTTTGGTTGCTCTCGAGCAGGCCGGTCGTAAGGGCATCTCTTGCGTCAGGTCGTCGAAGGAAAGTATTTTGCTCTTTGCCGCCATGAGCAAATCGAGCTCGGTCGAAGAAGGCCCGAACCGACAAACAGATCCTCGGCCGTCGTGTCATCGAGTCCGCATTTCTTTTGGAAATCCACCAAACAAAAGCGCACGCCTCTTGTCGGCCGGCACCGTTCGAAAGAACGTTCTGTCTCCGTCTTTGAATGACCCTCCTAATTCCGATGCAAGCAACTCGATCGATGAGCTGAACGTTCCTTTGAGAACGAAATATTGTGCACGCGCAAAGATTAGTGCGGCTTGAGAGCTACGGCAGCGGCACCTCTGACTGTGGAGACAATTTGCTAGCGGCTTTATTGATCTACTTGTTCTATGGCCACGTTGCTTAATCGTTCGCGCGTGGTGGAACCGACCAGACTACCCTTGGAATTCGTCGCCACCTTTCGTCCCGGGCGAGGCCGGTCATCATAACGTGCGGAACAAATTGAGCTTTCTCTTGTTCGACTAGTGTAACAGGAGGAAACTTCCCATGAAGAGATCCATCTTCGCCGCCACACTTCTTCTTTCTGCGACGGCAGCCTTGGCCCAGAGCCAGACGCCATCGACGTCCCAGACAACTCCGGCAGTCAATACGGGTCAGAACCCAGGAGCGCCGGTTGCTGGCAAGAACAGCTTTACAGAAGACCAGGCCAAATCCCGCATCGAAGCCGCAGGCTACACCGACGTCACGGCTCTCAAACTGGATGACCAGGGCGTTTGGCGAGCGACTGCCAAAAAGGACGGCAAGGATACAGGCGTATCTCTGGACTTCCAGGGCAACGTCACGATGGCCAAGTAACGAATTGAGAACAAGGAGACGCGATATGCGCACCATTACCGGACTCTATGACAGTTATGACGACGCCAAGGCTGCGGTGAAATCTCTCGAGGATGCAGGCGTGCCATCCGACGACATCAGCATCGTGACAAACAAGGCAAATGGCGTCGACGTCGAAGGGCAGGGCACTTACGCAGCCGAGGGGGCAGGAACAGGTGCCGGCGTCGGCGCTGTTGCCGGTGGGGCCGGCGGTCTTTTGGCCGGCCTTGGCATGATGGCCATCCCCGGCGTCGGCCCCGTTGTCGCGGCGGGCTGGCTCGCGGCCACTGCCGCGGGAGCGGTAGCCGGAGCTGTCGCCGGCGGTGCCGTCGGCGGTATCGTCGGGGCGATGATCAGCGAAGGCGTCCCGGAAGACGAGGCGCATGTCTACGCGGAAGGCATCCGTCGCGGAGGTTCGGTTGTGACCGCAAGGGTCGACGAGGCAAAGCTGCCGCAGGCCCAGGCAATCCTCACCCAGTCGCGGCCCGTCGATATAGCATCCCGTCGGGCGCTCTATGCGGACGAGGGCTGGACACGCTTCGACGAGACGGCCGAACCCTATACGGCTGAGCAGATCGAAGCCGAGCGTCAGCGATATCGCATGAACCGGCTCTGAAAAGCACGGCAGTTCGAAGGCAAAAGGGCGTCCGCGGCAGCGGGCGCCTTTGCACGAATTTCCTGCGCGATAATCATCCATGATCGAAACTGCGACGCCTTGCGCAGGAGCGGTAGGAACTTCTGGTGGGGGAAATGCGCCATGGCGTGAAGAATCTGTTCGCGCTGGCGAGTGCGATCGCATCGATAAGCGCAAGAGCGCCCGGAAGTGTTGATGATATGTACCGGCTATTCAATCTCGACCGACATCGCTGGCGCGTGCCCATGAACTGGCCATGACGGTCAAGCCAGAAGATCATACCGGCGTATCGGAGACGAGACTGGCAGCAATCAGGCTTGTCGGTGCTGCTTGGCATACCGCTTGCGAAGTTGAGATCATAATTGTTGTGCATCTCACTTACGTGACGTGCAAGGTTCGGCTCCGCTTCGTTTTCGTTTCTTCGTTCCCGCCTCAGCCAAATTATAGCCACCCTCCATGCTCGCGAAAAAGTGGCGTCTTCCACGCACCGAAGTAAGAAAGCCAGAGGGTCTGCCTTCTCTTCGAAATAGCAATTTGCGTTTGACCAAGCTTCGGAAGGCAGGCGGTCTGCCCGCATGGTTATTGCACAGCTCAGGAACTCTATATCGTGATCGGGCGTTGTACGTCGTCAATTTACGCGTACGCGAGAGGTGAACGTGGTCGAGAGCAAGAAGGTGACTGTAGTGAGTTCCGGGATTTCCGGGCTGGACGAAATACTCCGCGGAGGTCTGCCCGCATCAAATCTCTATATCGTTCAGGGTGCGCCGGGGTCAGGCAAGACGACCGCAGCGTTGCAATTCCTCCGTGCCGGTGCGGCGAACGGAGAGCGCTGCATTTATGTCAGCCTGTCTCAGACAAGGGCAGAGCTGGAGGCGATCGCCCTGTCCCACGGCTGGACGCTTGAGGGCATCCGGGTGGAAGAGCTCGCGGCTTCAGATTCGATCCAGGGAGCGAGCGACCAGTCGATTTTTCAGACGGCGGAACTCCGTCTGGATGAGACACGGAAGATGATCGAAACCGCGATTGAGGAGCATAAACCCAGCCGATTGGTCTATGACTCACTGCTGGAAATACGGTTGATCACCGGCGATTCACCCCGCTTTCGTCGTGAGCTGATCGCTTTCAAGGCGTTTCTTGCCAAACGCGACATTGTGGCTCTGCTGCTTGACACCCAAACACCAGAGACCGATCGAACAGGCGAAGAGGTCGATGGCATTGCTCACGGCGTCATTCGTCTCGACAAATCGCTTGAGGAATATGGCTCGGTCCGCCGCCGCGTCGAGGTCAGTAAGATGCGCGGTGTGCCTGTCGCCGACGGCTATCACGACATGGCGATCCGCGAAGGCGAGGGCGTAGTCGTGTTCCCGCGGATCATACCGGGCGCCGTGGCGAGAACGGTCGAGCCGCAGTTAATCAAGTCCGGCGTGGATACGCTCGATGAAATGTTCGGTGGCGGGCAGGAATCGGGAACCACCACCCTCGTCATAGGTCAGGCGGGCACCGGTAAATCAACCATGGCCTCGCTCTATGCGACCGCAGCTCTCAAACGAGGTGAAAGTGTGGGCCTGTTTCTGTTCGAGGAACGAATAGAGACTTTCTTCCGGCGCTCGGAAGGATTGGGCATGGATCTGCGCCAATTTCACAAGGATGGTCAGCTGATCATCCGGGATTTCAACCCTAATGAGATCTCGCCGGGTGAGTTCGGCCAGATCGTCCAGCAAGCGGTGAGCAGTGAAAGAGTGAAGGTCGTCGTCATCGATAGCTTCACGGGATATCTGAATTCATTGCCGCATCGTGAGAAGGCGGTCCTCGACATCCAATCGCTCCTGAAATTTCTCGCGCGCGCAGGTGTGCTTACCATGCTCATCGTCGCTCAACACGGTCTGCTCGGACAAGGGATTGGTATTGATGTCGATGTAAGTTTTCTGGGCGACACGGTGCTGCTGCTGCGAATTACCGAGCATGAGGGTAGGCTGCGGCGCAGCATCACTGTCGTGAAGAAACGGCACGGTCCGCATGATCTCGACGTCCGGGAATTGTTCATTCAAAGCTCCGGCGTCACGGTGGTCTCATATAACCCGATTCCGGAGGCCTGATCGCTCGTGGCCGTGAATGACAGCCATCTCGACTGGGTTTTGGTCATCGCGCCCTATCGGCGCGACGCCGAACATTTGGAGACGCTCCTGGCTCAGAACGGTGTAGCGGTGCGGCGGGCGGAGGGCTTGGAACAGTTGATGGCGCTGTTAGCACAAACACCTGGCGTCCTTGTTACCACCCAGGAGGCGCTTGATCCGGAGGTGCAGGAGGCGATTGGTCGCCACCTCGTCGAGCAGCCAGAATGGTCGGAGATGCCTATTCTCATCCTATTGGATCGGATGGTTCCTCCGACCCGCGTCCGGGCTAAGCTGTCAGCCGTTTGGCCCCGCTCACGGCAACTCTACTACCAACGTCCGGTGACAATGCTCGAATTGCTGAGTGGCGTTCAATCGAGCCTGCTTGCGCGCCTGCGCCAGCGCGATGTGCGGGACCACATTGAGCGCGAGAGCGAACTTCGGCGTGAGCTCAATCATCGCGTGAAGAACATTCTCTCCAGCATTTCTTCAATCTTCCAGATGACCCGTCGGCGTGCAGTTTCGCTGGATGAGTTCGCCGATGATTTCGCCGGTCGGCTTGCCGCTCTTGCCAACGTACATTCCGCAGTGTTTCAGGCCAACGGCGATGCAGCCCAGTTCTCCCATATTGTCGAATTAACCTTCAGCCCATATCGGGCGAAAGGCGCGGATCGCATTAGTTTCAAGGGGCCGGAAATCTTGCTGAGTGCCGAAGCCGCAACGACGCTGGCCTTGTGCTTCCATGAGCTTGCGACAAATGCGCTTAAATATGGCGCCCTCTTAAAACCAGAGGGCCGGATCAGTCTGACGTGGTCCGTCTCACAAGATGGTAACCTGGATCTTGAATGGCTTGAGAGAGGAGGTCCGCCAGTGTCGGAACCTAAAAGGAGCGGATATGGAACACGCTACATCCGCTCGGCGTTATACAACCTCTTTGGCACGCCGCCCACCATCCTGTTCCATCCGCAGGGGCTAAGCTGTACTCAGATCGGTCCGCTTGCGCGCGTGTCACCCAAGGACCTTCAGCTCTAGGAGGCTTGTTAGCCATGGCATCTTCGGCGCCTCCGTTGCGCATATTCTGTGTTGAAGACAATCCACTGATCATTTTTCAAATGGAGGCCATGATAGAGGATTTGGGCCATATCTTTGCGGGCTCGGCCATAAGCTTCGCCGATCTTGTTAAAAGACAGGACCTCGGCCGACTCGACGGCGTGCTGGTGGATATCGATCTTGCTGATGGACGCACTGGCCCTGATGCGGCGATCTGGCTTTCCCGGCAGGGGATTCCAAGCATCTTCGTCACAGGTCAGGAGGCGCTCGCAGCGGCGTATTCGCAAGTGGTGCTTGCAATTATGGGCAAGCCGGTGTCCGAGATTGAACTCGCAGAAAAGCTGGAGCTATTCAGGGACACCAACCCCTGTAGCCGAGGACGCTGACAAATCACGTGCGACATAAAGCGTTGCTGGTTTGCCATGGTCTCTGTCGGTCTGAGGCCGAGGCTCATAGCCTTTGCGGCATCCTTGCCGATCACAAAGCTTGTCGGCAGCGCGATCGCCCCGCCGCCGGAGAAAAGTGGTCACTTACGTTCAGGAGCAGCCCCTATCCTCCACCGAGGCCGTCGTGCAAGACCAAATCGTCGTCGGTCGCGCCCTTCCGGAAACAATTGTCGTCACGCCGGTCCCCGACAACCCAACCTACGCCTATGCTGTGGTAAACCACAAACGTGTCATCTTCCAATCGAAGACGCGTAAGGTCGTTCGCATCCCAGAATAGTGCCCACAGGGGCCTCCGAAAGAGCTGTGTCCCTGCGTCAGAGGTTCCGCTCTTGCGATGCCGTCGGAGGCGTATGACAACGTCTCGTTCCCGGACTTCGTCGGACGCGACTACATGCGAAAGGTACGAGGACGTCGGCATTGCCACGGCTTTCAAGGTAGACCTGGAAGGAATGGGAAGGACTGACCCGCTTGGCAACGTGACGGCCATGCAGTGCCGACTGCAGTGGTCGTCCCGGGCGATGGTGCGAACGGCGCTAGTCGGAGCTTGTGTGCTGATCGCGGAACGCCTCGATCTGTTCCGGTTCCTTTTCGTCTAGCTGGGTGATGTCGTTGCGGGCGTCGCCGTGAACGTGGAGAAGTTCGTCAAGCTTGGCGTGGATGGCTTGCGTGTCTCGATGTTCGGCGCGCTGGATAAACAATGTCATGATCCAGGTGATGAGCGTAGCGAGGCCGTGCCATTCCAGCGTCTCGGGACTGAAGAGCAGCCAGGACACGCCGTAAATGGCGACGATCACAAACGCATATGGGCTCGCCGTCCAGGTGCCCAGATCTGTCAACAATGAACGAAATCGCATTAAGCATCTCCGATCTTCGTGAAGATGGAACCCTTGGGACGTGCTTGTGTTCCGATTTTGGAAATCCTGCGAAGTGCAATCGATTTGCTCGGCTAGGAGACGCAAGGTTGCGTGAGAGCTCTTGATCCGCGGAAGGTCGGTCGGCATCACAAATCGGCTATCGCTTGCGAATGAGCGCGATCTGGAGGAGCCGGCGGATGCTCGAGCGAACAACTGCTGTGAAACGGCCCAACATCGAACTGTTAGGCGATCTGGACCTTACTCGATCTCGTTTGTTTCATAGACACTGGGCTCTTAACGAGGGGCGCACTCTTCCGTGTAAATGGGCCGGAGGACCCTAAAGGCGTTGGTATCCCGGAATGAATGATAAGGCTCAGCCTCCCGCGGTGATCCTTACCGCACCGGATTCCAATTCGGCTAGGTGGCTCTTCACCTGCTCGATGTGAAACATGAGCTTGGCGCGCTGGTCTTCCCCCCAAATCTCTATCTTTGCTCTCGCGCCACCGCCGGACCTTGCACTCATAGTACCAATCAAACAACCAATCACGTGCTGTTGCCGCCGGCGCTCGCGCCGGAAAGCCCTTTTATTTTTCCTGGGTGTGGTGGTGTGCTGGCGGAGCTGGGCACCAGATGAAGGCAATTGCGGGGAGCTTGAGCGGACAAGGCCGAACCTAACCGCCGGCGCCGGGCGGCGCGTCGTTCTCTAAGTTCTCGGGGTACTGGACAACCTCACTTTCGTCCATATCGATCGCAACACCACTGGGTTTGCGCAGTAAGACGCCGGGGCCGGACGCAACGTCGCCAGCCTCTAGGAACGTCACCCCGGCCGTTTCGAGGACGGTGCGGACTGCGGCCACATCATTCTGCATACCGGCAGCCTGGCCTTCGCATGCTTCCATGCGTTTCAGCGTCGGAACTGAGATATTCGCAGCGAGAGCGAGTGCTGCTTGCGACATGCCGATGAGCGCTCGAGCCGCCGAAATCTGCCTGCCAGATAGCATTTTATGGTCCTTGAGTCTCAGAAATATCCAAAGGTGTTAAGCAGCGCATCTGGATGCGACTCCAGCGATGGCTATGGCATGCAAAGGGTGTACTCACAACCAGAGAGGCTTACTGGTTGGCGTACCGCTCCTTGAAGCAGGGTGAGATAAACGAGTTCGCACGATGTGCCGCGACGCGAATGGCGCACGGAGCGTGCCACCAATCCCTATCACCACCATCGAGAATCATTTGACGACGCATCGCGCCCGAGAACGTAGCCAATCGCGAAGGCGAGAGCGCCAATCGTAAGGACAATTCCCGTTGCTGTGTGCGGATGCTCAGCAGCGCCCGCAACCACTGCGGTGCTCTCACGGATAATAGCGTCCTTCGCATCCTTTGCGACCATCCGGGCGCCCGTCGGTTGTTCTGCGGGTGTCCCTGTGAAGCCGGCACTGAGTTCGTCGGTCATGATGTTTCTCCTTCTTCTGTGGGAAGGAGAACCCGCGCGCCCCAGGGAAGTTCCCGTGACGTGGCTGGGTGGGACAGGTGTTTTAGCGGCATCTGTAAAAATCGCTCGAAGCGACGACATCCTAGTGGCATGGCTAAGCCACTGCGCTGAAGTTCCTTCAGAACATGCGCGAATTCGATGTGCGCCCGCTAGGGGCTTGGAAACCGTATCGGAAATTCGGAGCGCTACCACCTATTATACCAAGATCAAGAGCGCCAAAGGTTCCAAATCTTAAAATTAACGCCTTGCGGGGGTAGCCCCGCTTGCTTCGAGAAATGCGTGCGTTCGCTTGGGGCTTGGCCGAAGTTGTCTGCATGGCAGTCGGGGGCAAACCAGAATCTGCCGACGCTGGGATCAAAGGTAACGCGTAGCATTACATGGCCTTGGCAGTCCGCCCAAAGGCGGGAAAGCGGAGAAAGCCGGCGGGCAGGGGATTAACGACATTCAGGGCCGCTGGGGGATGGTTTACCAAATCTTCTGTCAGTTTGGCAGCCTTGTCGGCTTGTTTCACAAGTTCTACAGTTCGGTCCCCAAGCATATTAGCGATGTTAGGCGAAAGCTACGGCAAAGGCAGTTTCAGGAAATTTCCCCAATTTGGAATATTGTCTCACACGTAATCAGCGGCGGCGATCGCAATATAGACCACACTGGAAAACGGATAACTCGAAACATTCCCAGCGACCTCCGGCTGAACATAAAAGTTATCTGGTGGATTACACGCGTCAGAAAAGGTGGCGACGGTCCCAGCGGACCCGCACGAAGACGGTTTTCGCGCCCCGATCGGCATAGATGCTGGCCGCTATCATGGAGTCTTGCGACGCGCTACGAACCCGTTGCGCTGACCACGACGCCGCCCCACGGCAACTAGCGGAAAAACTCGGGCCCTAGCGCTCCAACTTTAGGACAGCGATCTGATATGCGCCTTCCTACCGTTATGGCTGCAATTCAGTGGGTAGAGACTTTCTCGTTGGCAAGAAGAATAACGTAGTCTTCTGAAGCGTCGGCCAAAGCTAGAGCAATTTCTTCCACCAAAAATCCTTCCCGCTGTAAATTATCGATCAACTCGGTCATAGCGATTTCGACACGAGCGCGCGTGGCGCGCCGCGGAACTGCGGATGTGACATTATTATTGCTATCTAAACTCATTTTCAGATCCCTATTGAAAGACATGAGCGTCAGGAACATTACGCATATGCTGCAAATTATGCAAGTATAGACCGAATAATTGAAAAATCTATGACAACTACCTGTTGTAATATTTAGCGCTTTAATTTTCCAGTACGAAACTATACTTAGGTATCAATGCGAAACCGGCGCAGGGGGCGGTTCAGGGGCGGCGGCACGATAGCGTTTATTGTACGTTATGGCGCTCGCGGGTTGAAGGAGTCGTATTCGATCCGGCCAAACCGGTGCAGAATAGTCGTTCAGGCAGGAAACTCATGCAGGCCTACTTTCGTCAACGCGGATAACGGTGAAATTCGTTAGCTCGTGACGCGGGGCCGATCTCGGCGATCATGGTCGCATTTCTGCTTCGTGGCCTGGGCTGACTGCCATCTGGAGCCCCATATCGGCACGGCATGAATCGGTCCGGTCAAGCATCAGCTTGTTAAGAGGAAGATTGGAAAGATGGGCCATCAACAAATAGCCGGCGCCGAAATCGGGGGATCAAGGCCCTGCAGATTGAGCCGGAACCCACACGCGAGCCGGCGCTTGATGAGCTGATGACAGCGCGAGGGTGGCGACAATTGCGACCATTGCAATCAGGATGGCGACGATGGGAAGGGCCGTCCCAGGTGGCTTGTTTTCATGGAGGGTCATTGATTGCTCCGGGGGGCCGGCGGTGCGTATGGCACCGCCGGATAACGCTGGTTTAGGCGTCGATGATAAAGACAATTGTTAAAGCCTCCGGATCGACGATGACGATTCGGCCGTCTGCAAGGATGAAGAAGCGATAACCTTCATATTGCGGAACGATCTTCACGATGCGTGGCGGCAGTGTCTCGAGCCGGACCTTCTTCGGGATTTTCACTCCGACGGAGACAGTGAAATCGACGTCCTTCACCGGCGCAACATGGACCTCCTTCACCGCCGTCCGAATTTCGGTCTGCTGTTCGACAGAAATGTTGACGTTAGTCTTGGCGGTCGTCTGGTTGTTGGTGGCCGTATTGTTGACGTTGGTTTCGGACGAGCTCTTGTTTGTCGTCGTCGCGTTCTGATCGGTGGATTGCTTGGTTGCATCGCCGCTCTGCACGTTGGCGCCGCCGCTTGTGCCTTCTGCAGGCTTGGCGTTTTGTATACCGCTCTTCGTGCCTGTGGCGTCCGTCCCGCTGTTGTCCGTCATACCGGATTTGGCGGCGGGCTTCTGTTTATTGGTGGTGTCGGCACCGGCGTCTCGCGCGCCCGGCTTGGTTTCCGTCGATGACTTGCCGGGTTCAGTTCCGCTGGTCGAGCTATTGGTCGATGGCTGTTCGACGTTCTTTTGAGTGTCGGAACCTTTACCGGCCTTTTGCTGCGATGACTGACCCTTGCCCTGTGAGCAGGATCCCGAAGCGTCGGAGGTGCAGTCTACGCCGGTTTTGCCCGAGTTGGTCTGGGAACCGGTGTCCATGCTTTGGGAGTCAGATTGGGCCTGGCCGCCACTTTTCGTATCCTGCTGGGCCATGGCTGACAGTGTTGCCACGGGCGATATGCTGAGCGACAGTGTTGCAAGAAGTATAGTGAGATGGCTGCTCTTCATGATCGATCTCAAAGGTTTCGGCACAGCATGCGGCCCGCATTTCTCATGCGCCGCATGCGTGTCCTTATGGTGGGAAGGAGGGCGGCTGCTGCCGCCGGTCGGTTACTGGATGACCTGGATGACCTTCCGCGAGGAAGGTTCGACGATGACACGCTCGTCGTTGACGATTGCATAGGCATACTTCGGATCGTCGGGAATCGGGGTTACGACGACGGTCTCCGGGAGAGGCTGTCCGACAACCACCTTTTCCTTCACCACGACTCGTTTAGTCGGGGCGGGCGCCTGCTGGACATAAGTTACCACCTTCTGCGGCGGCGGATCGATTGCGGTGCCGATCGCTGCGCCGGCGACGCCACCGACAGCTGCGCCAGCCGGGCCGCCGACAATCGCTCCGGTGACTGCGCCACCGGCCGCACCGTTGACCGTCGAGGATTGGGCAAAGGCAGATGTCGATGCCAGCAGGATACCCGTGGCAATGCCTACAACTTTGATATTCATGTTTTTTCCTCCTTTTCCGCGGTTGGAACCGCTGGAGAATTAACCCTCGGATGGAGCCAGAGTTCCCCGCTAAGACTTCGTGCCCCCGAACAGTCAGACCTTAGTCCTGGTGCGCTTGGTCCCTCCCGTTGATCAAGCCCTTTCGTGTCGTGATGCCTACCTTCGAAGCGCTGATCAGCACTCAGCCGCCCCCTTAAAAGCGGCTTGGCGCTGAGATCGCCCGCTCGTTCACGATGGAGAACGGCACGAAGCTCACGCCGAAGCTCGGACTGACCGGCGGCTATTCTGCCATGGATGGGAGCGGCGTCTTCGCCGCCGTTACCGCCGGGGTCTTGCTGCAGACCCAGGACTTCTGGATGCTCGACACAAGCCTGCTCTTCAACATCGAAGGCGACGAACAGAAGTCCATGGGCGCAAAGTCGCGGCATCCAAGAAGTTTTGAGGAGAACTGTGACTGACGTGGGAGACCGGATGTCGGTCATCAGACCCTCTTGAACGACGTTTTCAATGAGGCGGTAAGTGCCGCGGCGATTCCAGAGAATGCTCCATAAATCATCGTTATGCTTTGAGTGCGATTTATCAGTCACTTAGCTTATCGAGCCATGGATCGTCGGTTCTAATCCGTTCAAGAGCTTACCCAACGGGTAGAGCGATTTTTCCGCCATTCCTCTTCGTATGTGGCAGCCATGCGCTATCTCCGTGACCGCGCGAGCGAGTTCGAGTAGCCGGTCTCCTTTGAGGCGCGGGCCATCAAATGCTGATCTCGGGGGCAGACAACCTGCGCAGGTACGTCGACGGCATCCGGAAACTCCTGCGCAAGCACGAGACGAACTAAAGAGCCCGGATACTGCGGGTGGCTACTGACAAGATCAAGCCTCCATGGTTACTGCGAGGGCGGCGGAGCGACGGTCTTCGCTGCCCGCTTTTTGATGACGCCATAACTTCAGGTTTGGCGTGTCGACAATTTTTTCGCCCTGCTCAGTGCGGGGCAGAATGCTAACTATAGCGCGGCAATCAGGATGAGACGCGGGCGACAATCTGGATGAGATTCTTAGGTCGCGGTCAGGGTCAAGTTATCACGTTGATTGTTGCTGACAAGGTCTTCGTCGTTCTCTGATTGCCGCTCCGCGACAGCTAGCGCTGAGGTTCTGATTGTCGCGAAGGACGCGGGGCGGCCTCGCTGGCGTTTTTCCTCAAGCGCAGTTCTGCGGCGATAGCTTTCGACGTTCATCTCGAAGATCGTGGCATGGTGTACAAGCCGGTCGACTGCTGCGAGTGTCATGGCAGGATCGGGAAAGACCCGGTTCCACTCCCCAAACGGCTGGTTGGCGGTGATCAGGATCGATCGATGCTCGTATCGTGCCGATATCAGTTCGAAGAGCACGCTTGTTTCCGCCTGGTCCTTGGTCACGTAGGCGAGATCATCGAGGATGAGCAGGTCGTACTTGTTGAGTTTGTCGATAGCGGATTCGAGCTGCAGTTCCCGGCGGGCGACCTGGAGCTTCTGCACGAGATCGGTCGTCCGGGTGAACAGGACCCGCCATCCGTTCTCGATCAGGGCCAGGCCGATAGCGGCGGCGAGATGGCTCTTTCCTCCGCCGGGCGGACCGAACATGAGGATGTTAGCTCCCTTGGCAAGCCAACTGTCGCCGGCGGTGATTGCCATGACCTGCGCCTTCGAGATCATGGGAACAGCGTCAAAGGCGAAGCTGTCCAAGGTCTTTCCGGGCGGCAGGTGCGCTTCGGCAAGATGCCGTTTAATCCTGCGATTGGCACGCTCTGCCAGTTCGTGCTCGGCAATGGTCGACAGGAAGCGAGCTGCTGGCCATCCTTCCCGGTCCGCCTGCTCGGCAAATTGCGGCCATAGCGTTTTGATTGTCGGCAGCCGAAGTTCATTGAGCATGATGCCGAGCCGTGCTTCATCGATCACGTGGGTGTTCTTCATGCGGCTTCCCCCGTCCCGATCAAGGCCTCATAACCGTTGAGCGATGCGAGCTGCACATGAACGGTCGGCAGCTTGGCTGGGTCCGGACCGAAGAGCGTTCGCATGGCAGCCAGATTGGGTAAGTCACCAGCATCGAGTGTCCTGGCCAATTCTTCGGCAAGTTCGCGTTCGCAGCCGCGGTCATGCGCCAGTGCCAGAAGCTCAACGGCGATCTTGCAAGCCTGCTTATCGGGAAGATGCTCGCTCAGGGCTTCGAAGGCCTTGCGATATTCCTGACGCGGAAAGAGCTTGTCGCGATAAACGAGGCCGCGGAGCGCCATCGGCTTTTTGCGCAGGGAATGGATGACGTGGTGATAGTTGACGACCTGGTCGTGTCGCCCGTCAGCGTGGCCACGTCCCCGGCGCAACGTCATCAGATGCGTACCACCAACGAAGACATCCAGCCGATCGTCGAACAGGCGGACTCGTAACCTGTGGCTGATCAGGCGGGATGGCACGGTGTAGAAGACCTTGCGCAAGGTGAAGCCGCCCGTCCGGGACACCGTAACGACAATCTCCTCGAAGTCCGTGGTCCGGCGCTCTGGCAGCGCCTGCAGATGGGATCGCTCTGCATCAATGCGCCTGCCATGAGCAGCGTTGCGACGGCTGACGATCTCGTCGACAAAGGCGCGGTAAGAACCGAGGTCGTCGAATTCCTTGGTCCCCCGCATCAGCAGGGCATCATGAACAGCGTTCTTGAGATGGCCATGGGAGCTTTCGATCGAGCCGTTCTCATGCGCGACGCCCTTGTTATTGCGCGTCGGGGTCATCCGATAATGAGAGCAAAGCTGGTCGTGACGGCGTGTGAGATCGACCTTGGCGTCGGCGTCGAGGTTGCGGAATGCCGCCGACAGGCTGTCGCTGCGATGATAAAGCGGCGTACCACCCACGGACCACAGGGCATTTTGAAGCCCCTCGGCCAGCGCGACAAAGCTTTCCCCGCCGAGTATGACATGGGCATGTTCGAAGCCCGACCAGACAAGCCGGAAGTGATAGAACAGGTGATCAAGCGGCTGGCCGGCGATCGTCACATCAAGACCGCTGGCGTCGGTAAAATCCGATAGGCCTAGCCGGCCTGGCTCGTGCGTCTGGCGGAAGATGACCTCCTGCGCTTCACCATGGACCGCACGCCACGAACGGATGCGTCGCTCGAGCGTGCGGCGGATACCTTCAGAAAGCTCTGGATGTCGGCGCAGCATCTCGTTGTAGACGGCGACAGCACGGATGCCGGGTGCCGCCTTCAGCAGCGGGATGACCTCAGTCTCGAATATCGGCTCCAAGGGATCAGGGCGGCGGCGTCCACGCGGCGCTTTACTCTGAGATGGTAGTTGTACCTCCTTATCGAGACGGTACGCCGTGGCTCGGCTGATCGACGCTTTCGCCGCGGCGACCTCGACGGAATGCGTTTGTCGGTACTTCATGAAGAGTCTCATCTGATGATCGGTTACATGGCGACCCGGCACAAACTGGTTCTGCAATCCAGAAAACCGCAAATGTACCGAACCGACCGCGATCTTGAGACGCCGAAAATCTGCGCCACGCCGGGGTATGACTACGATCGGGCTACGCCCTCACTCCGTCACACCCCGGCGCGAGTCTCATCCTGATTGACGCTGAATCTCACCTAGATTGCCGCTACGCGGCTAACATTCCTCGAAGGAATATCGGGAACGCGGCCGGAAACGGAACTCCGACGGCCAACTCACACGAAGCAGTTTAAGCGAACAACCAGCCCGCAAAGCGGCGCGCGGGCTGCAGTTAAAGAGGGATCAGATGATATGGACGGTGCCATCCTTTACATCGGAGGCGAAGATCGACCTCGTGCCGGATCGAGCGAGGGGCAGCCCGCGATGACGACCGCGTCGGATAACGCGCTCATTCGCCTCAAGTCCCTGAGCAAGCACTACGGGACCCACAGTGTTCTTGACGGCATCGACCTCAGGTGCGTTCGGGGGAGGTGCTCGCCATCATCGGGCCAAGCGGTTCGGGCAAGAGCACGCTCCTGCGCTGCATCAACTATCTCGAGCGGCCGGACGGCGGGACGATCTCGATCGGGTCGACGACGATCGATGCGGCGCGCGCCGTTGCGCGTGCCGAACTTTCCGGCCTGCGCCGGCGGGTTGGCATGGTGTTCCAGTCGTTCAATCTCTTCCCGCATATGTCAGTGCTGCGCAATGTCAGCCTTGCCCAGGAGCGTGTCCTCGGCCGCAGCCGCAAGGAGGCTGACGAGCGTTCCATGCAGCTCCTCAAACGTGTCGGGCTGGATGACAAGGCCGGGCAATATCCGGTGCGGTGTTCGGGCGGCCAGCGGCAGCGCATCGCCATTGCCCGCTCGCTGGCGCTTGATCCGGATATCATGCTGTTCGACGAGCCGACCTCGGCGCTCGATCCGGAGCTCGGTCTCGAGGTCCTCGCCGTCATGCGCGAGCTTGCCGCAAGCGGCATGACCATGATCGTCGTTACCCATGAAATGGGCTTTGCCGAGAACGTCTCCGATACGGTCATGATCATGGCCGATGGCCATATCGTCGAGAAGGGGCCGTCCAAGGACGTGATGCGCAATCCGCAGCAGGAGCGGACGAAACGCTTCCTCCGCGCGGTGCACGATCGATAAGCCTGACGGACCTGTTGCCTCTCCTGCGCGGCCTCACCTGGACGGTCGCGCTCACGGCCGGCGCGTTCCTCATTGGCGCCGTGCTCGGCGTACCGCTGCTTGCAGCCCGCCAGAGCCGGCTGCCGCCGTTGCGCCTCCTCGCCATGGTCGTCATCCAGATTGTGCGCGCGATCCCACCGATCCTCTGGCTCCTCATCATCTTCTTCGGCCTCGGCATGGGCGTGATGCCCCATCAGCCCGTTCAACGCCGCACTGGTCGGCCTCGGGCTGATCGCTGCTGCGAACATGGCGGAGATCTACCGTGGCGCGGTCGCATCGATCCATCACGGCCAGTTCGAGGCCTCCGCCGCGCTCGATCTCGGCCGCTGGTCGACCTTGCGCAACATCGTCGCGCCGCAGGCCTTCCGCGTCGCGCTGCCTTCGGCGGCAACCTATCTCATCGGCCTCATGAAGGAGACGGCAGTCGCCTCGACCATCGGCGTGGCGGAGCTTGCCTATCAGGGCAATCAGCTGTCGCAGCTGACCTATCGCGGCCTTGAGGTTTTTGCGCTGGTGGGGCTGTTCTACGTGCTCCTCAGCCTCCCGATCGCATGGCTCTCGCGCGTCGCGGACGCTTATCTCCAGACGAAGGTGGCGCGCTGATGTTTCCGAATAGTAATGTCGTTTTTCGCAGCCACCGGCGCATCAGGAATTCCTAATGCGGATTGAGCTTGGAGTAGCGCCAGCCACCTCCGAGCTTCGGTGACGGGCTCCCGGACTGACGATAGGCCGACATCAGCTTTACGGCGAAGGAAATCGAACGCCAAAAAATGCCCACCTGCCGCATGTCGTGACTTGTCAACAACGCTGGCAATGCGCTCTCGCAGATTAAGTGAATTAACCGCGATGAGCCCAAACGCTGCGTGCCGTCCGATATGCAAGCGGTCTTCACTTGCTTCAGCTTTCATTGTACTCCCGGATTATCGCATGGAGCCCGAGGGGCAAAATTGGCTGCACTGCGGCGAAGGGAGCTGAGTTTGCACGACCAGTCCCTCGCCAAATCAGTTACGTACGGTGAGATGCTGCAAGAGCAAGCACGATTGTTTGCTTCAACGCTTCGGCAGAAAATGGCTTGTTCAACACGGCATATTCGGAAAATTCGGAAGGGAATCCATCGGCTCCATATCCGGTACTAAACAAAAATGGCAGGTTGCGCTCACGCAGAATCCGCGCGATCGGAAAGCTACGCTCCCCGCCTAGATTAACGTCAAGTACAGCAAGATCAATCTGCACCGTCGCCGCGACCCTGCGGGCTTCATTGAGCTCAGCCACCGATGCAACAACTTGGCAACCAAGTTCCAGAAGCATGTCTTCAATCATCATTGCGATCAAGCCCTCGTCCTCTACGACAAGAACCTTGATGCCGCTGAACTCACTCATCCGTGCCCACTCCGATGGTAATTGCCATGCGACAGATCACCCCATCGGGGTGGAAGACCAGGTCGAATTCACCTCGGTGATCCCGCTCAATGGAGCGCTCCATTAACCGGCTGCCAGTTCCGCGGCGTAGAGGAGGCGCGACAGGCGGCCCTCCGCTCTCTCGCCATTCAAGGATCAGCCTCGGCTTCTGGTCGGTTCCTTCTTGCAGCCGCCACGTGATCGAAAGCCTGCCGGCATCCGATGACAGTGCACCGAATTTTATGGCATTGGTGGCGAGTTCATTGAGCGCCATGGTAAGATTGAGCGCCACGCGAGGATCGAGATCGACAGCCGGTCCGCTCGCCTCGATCTGCTGGGCTGCTTTGCCGGCTACCGCGCTCAACACTTCGCCCACGAGCTCATCCAGAAAGGTCCCCTCCCAGCGACGTCTCGTCAGCAAATCGTGAGCGCGCGATAGAGCAAGGAGTCGGGCCTCAAACCGGTGGGAGAAATCCGCCACCCCATCAGCATGCCGCGCCGTCTGGGCCGCCAGTGACTGCAATGTTGCGAGCGTGTTCTTCACACGATGGTTGAGTTCGTCGATCAAGACCTTCTGTCTGTTCTCCGCTTGCTTGCGCTCGGTGATATCCACCAGCATGTTGATCGCACCTATCAGCTTGCCCTCCGCGTCATGAAGAGGTGTAGGGTAGGGGATGAAAGGAATGCGTCTGCCGTCCGGCCGTTCGGCGATTGCCTCAGCGCCGCGAACGGCACGATTTTCCTTCAACGCCACCGCCATAGGGCATTGGTTGTGGGGAAGCAGCGTGCCGTCGGTATTATAAAGACGCCAGGTCACGCACCACATGTCGCCGATCTGGGGCGTACGGCCGGACATCTCCACGGCAGCGTTGTTGAAGAAGGTGATACGACCCGTCGCATCCGTTGTGTAAACCGCCGCCGGCAGCGCCTCCAGCAGATCGCGCAGGTGTTGTTCGCTCTCGCGTATCCGGTCCTCCATCTGCTTGGTGGCAGTAACATCCTGGAGTACCCGCACCCCGTAGCGGAAGCCCCCGCCTGCATCCAGAACGGACGAGCTGTAAACATCCAGGTAGACCGTAGTGCCATCGGGCCTCATTGCCCGTTTGCGTAGGACATAGTTATCGATTTCGCCGGCAGTCTGGCGCGCATACTGTGCGCCATCTTCGTTTCGGTCCTCTTCTTGTGTATAGTCGAAGAAGGTCATGTTGAGCAGCTCCTCGCGGGAGCGTCCCAACATCCGGCAGAGAGTATCGTTGACGCGCAGCAGACGGCCGTCTTTGTCAGCTTCTGCAATCCCGATCGTGGCGGCGTCATAGGTTGCGGCCAGCCGCTCGTCGATTTCGCGGCGGGCAGTCTCGGCCTCACGAAGACCGGTCACGTCCGTGGTAAAACAGCGCGTGCTGATGAACTTCCCGTCCTCAAACCGGCTGTTGGAGGTGATCAGCACCTGCTTGATGGACCCGTCCTTGGCACGCAGACGGGAGGGATACCGGTCGAGCTTTTCACCGCAGGACAGTTTGTGGAGGATGTCGCCGATGACGGATGCGTCCACGTGGAACTCGGCGATATGGCGTCCCACATATTCCTCAGCCGTATAGCCGAGAAGCGCTAGCTCGGCTCTGTTGGCGCGCTGGATGATGCCGTCGCCGCCGACGATATGCAGGCCGATCGCGCTGTTCTCGAAGAAATCCTCAAGATCGGCGGTCTTCTGCTGGATCGCTTCTTCGAGCGCTTTATGGTCGGAGATATCCTGGAAGCAGTTGATCGCGCCCTGAATCCTGCCTTCATGATCCTTCAGGGCTCGGATATTGACGAGCGCCGTGAACCGAGAGCCATCCGGCCGCTCCATAACGACCTCGGCATTGCGGGTCGATGTACCGGCAAAGACGGCGGTTGCCATGGGACAGACGTCATGCGCAAGCGGAGTGCCATCTGGGAGGAAGAGGGCGTGAGATCCGCAGAAGCGGGCACGCTTGTCGCCCACGGTGGGAGTTTGTCCCCACAGCTCCGCTGCCTCGGAGTTATAACGGACGAGCCAGCCGTTCTGGTCGCAGAGATAGACCGCGCCAGGGATCGCATCGAGGACAGTTGGGGCAGCTGCGGTGAGCGCTTCGAACTCGGTCAGCCGTGGCGCGGCGGCAGGAAACTCTTCGATATTGGACATGCAATCTTATCCCCTCGGACCGTGGGCGCGCAAACAGAAGGCTAGCTGCAGCTACATCCAATTCCGCACCATGCGCTTTAAACTCCACAGGGAGCGTAACCACAATAAATGCAACAACCTAAAAATAGTTCCACGCGCCCTGAACAGACGACACGTGCTTAAAGCTATCATTATACCTTGGAGATTGCCGACGGACTACCGCCCTTCCGCCAAGGGGACAAGGTACTCGACGGCTGCCGATAATGTTTTATGTTCTATCGCGTGTGTTGGCAGGAAAGCCGACGAGCAGCGGCTGGCGCTTGCACCGAAGTTGGAGGGATCATGTCGGTTATCGCAAGGAACAATGTCACCGTGCGGGGTGAGGGACGGCGTGCCATGGTCTTTGCTCACGGATTCGGCTGCGACCAGAACATGTGGCGGCATGTCACGCCGGCCTTCGAGCAGGACTACAAGGTCGTCCTCTTCGATCATGTCGGGTGCGGCAAGTCCGACCTCCGCGCGTATGACCATGCCAAGTATTCCAGCCTTGCGGGTTATGCGGCTGATGTCGTCGAGATAGGTCAGGCTCTGGATATCACAGGTGGCGTATTTGTCGCACATTCCGTCAGCGCCATGATCGGCATTCTGGCCACAATCGAAGCACCAGACCTCTTCAGCGAGCTTGTCCTGATCGGTCCATCACCCCGCTATATCAACGACGAAGGATATGATGGAGGCTTCACGCTGGAACAGATCGAGGAATTGCTGGAATTCCTGGACGATAATCACATGGGATGGTCCGCCGCCATGGGTCCGCTTATCATGGGCAACCCTGATCGCCCCGAGCTCAGCGAGGAGCTCGTGAACAGTTTTTGCCGTACTGATCCCGATATTGCCAAGGCGTTCGCGCGCGTCACCTTCTTGTCGGACAATCGGGTGGATCTTCTACGTTGCCAGGCACGTGCGCTTGTGATCCAATGCAAGCAGGATGTCATCGCCCAGCAGTGGGTCGGGGAATATGTCCGGGATCATCTGCCGAAGGGGGAGATGGTCGTAATCGATGCAACAGGGCATTGCCCGAACCTGAGCGCGCCTGCCCAGGTCATCTCCGCGATCAAAGCCTTTGTGTAAGGCGGAGGCTCAAACAGGAGTGGAGGGCATCATGGAGGACCTGGACGACCTCTATGAGAACGCACCCTGTGGCTACCTGTCGCTCGCAGCCGATGGCGCGATTGTCAAAGCCAACCGCACGCTTGCCGCATGGCTCGGCATGCAGGGCTTCGACCTCCTTGGTAAGCGGTTTTACGATCTGCTCAACGTTCCGGGGAAGATTTTCTACGAAACACACTTTGCTCCGCTGTTGCGAATGCAGGGATACTTCAACGAAGTCGCTCTGGATCTGGTCGGCCCGGACGGACGAAAGCTCCCCGTTTTGGCGAATGCAGCCGAACGCCGTTCAAGCGACGGAGGCGTCCAGTTTACGCGAATAACCCTGTTCCAGGCGGCGGATCGGCGCCGATATGAGCGCGAACTGGTGGATGCGAAGAATGCCGCCGATCGAACCCGCCGAGAGCTTGAGGAACTGAACAGAACTCTGGAAGAGCGTGTCGATGCAGGTATTGCCGAGCGGCTCCAGCTTGAGCAAGGGCTGCTTGCGGAAAAGGAGGTGGCGCGCTTACGGGAGCAGTTTGTCGCGATCCTGGGCCATGACCTGCGCAATCCGCTTGCGTCGATTTCAGGCGGGCTCAACATTCTGTCGCGGGAACCTCAGACCGACAAGGCTCGGCGCGTTCTGACGATGATGAGCCAAAGTACCGAGCGCATGTCCAGCCTGATCCAGGACATGCTCGACCTTGCGCGCTGTCGCGCTGGCCAAGGCATTGCTATCGACCCGAAGCCAACCAACTTGCGCATCGTTCTCGAGCAGGTTGTCCAGGAATTACAGACCGCGCATCCCGGGCGAGACATCCAGAGCGCGCTTGATATCGCGGAGGAGGTGCGTTGCGACGGTGGCCGCGTCGCTCAGTTAATATCCAACCTCCTCGGTAACGCGTTGGCGCATGGCGCGCCTGACCGGCCGGTGAAAGTCGTCGCCGCACCGGGCGTGAACGAAGTCGTGATAACGGTTGCGAATGAGGGCAAGCCGATCCCCAAGCACGTAAAGGATCACCTGTTCGAGCCCTTCTTCCGCGCCACAAGCTCTGCGGGGAAGCAGGGGCTTGGCCTTGGTCTGTTCATCTCCTTCGAAATTGCTCGAAGCCATGGCGGCAGCCTCGAGGTCCAGTCCGGCGAAAATCAGACCGCCTTCCTGTTCCGGATGCCGGTTTAACCGCGACAGCAGCGCCGATGGCTGGAATTTGCGCGACAAGGGCGGGAACGTCTCGAGGGTGGCACAGAAAGACGCGGCGTCGGCCATCGCGCGTATAGGTGACGGGCACGGACTGGTGCGCCGCCCGGTCACATCGCGCTGGCTTTCGTGTGTGAATGGTCTATGCTCCATTAGAACCGACTTCGGCCGGTGCGCGTCCCATTTCTCCTCCCGGAAAGGATGACCGTCGGCCATGCACGCTTCCTGTAATGATCGGCAGCACCACAACGATAGCAATGATCATCCTCAGCAATTAGAGAGACTGCGGTGAAGGCGGCGCTAGCTGACTATGACGCCGCGGCGTTTCTGGCAGCAATCGTTGAATCATCTGAGGATGCGATCGTCAGCAAGAGCCTGGCCGGGATCATCACCACCTGGAACAAGGGTGCGGTGCAGCTATTCGGATACACCGCGGAAGAAGCCATTGGTCAACCGATTACCATTCTCATTCCGGAGGACCGCCTTGGTGAGGAGCCCGCAATCCTCGCGCGGATCCAGGCAGGCGAGCGGGTCGATCATTTCGAAACCGTCCGGCGGCGAAAAGACGGCACGCTCGTCGATATTTCCCTAGCGATTTCTCCGATCAGGGATAGCGAAGGCCGTGTCATCGGTGCGTCGAAGATCGCCCGCGATATATCGGAGCGTAAACGAGCGGCAGAACATCAGGAACTGCTGCTGCGGGAAATGCATCACCGGGTGAAGAACCTGTTTGCGATCACTTCCAGCATCATCACGCTGCAGGCGCGTACCGCCAAGACGGTGATGGAGCTGGCCAGCTGCCTGAAAGACAGGTTGCTCGCGCTGTCGCGCGCCCATGAGATGACCTTGCCGACCTTTACCGGCGCCGATGCGTTTATCGAACGACCAGCGACGCTGTTTCAGCTATTGTCCAGTATTCTTGCGCCCTATGGGGGCGACGGCGGCTGCCGGTGGACACTCAACGGCGATGACGTAAAGGTCAGCGCCGAAAAGGTCACAAACCTGGCACTGTTGTTTCATGAGTTTAGTACCAACGCCGCCAAATACGGCTGTCTTTCCATCCCCACAGGAAAACTGGTCATTACAGTGTCGTTGCAGGACGACCTGCTTACCGTGGCCTGGGCGGAAGTAGACGCACCGCAACCGGTCCAAAAAGGTGCTCAACTGCAGCCGGGCTTTGGGAGTAAACTGGAGCAGATCATCGCTCAGGGGCTTCAGGCAACGATTTCGCGCGAATGGCAGCCGTACGGCCTTTGCATTCGGGTTACCGTGCCCCGCAATGCGCTTGGGCCGGCAAAATAGCTGGCTTTGTTCGCCAAGCCGCGGGCACAGCTTACACATCAATTCTCGGCCACCCACTCCGTATGTGCGGCTTGGAGCTTGTTGAAGGGCGCGGCGTCTCCGCGCCCCTCAGTCTGACGATCACGCAAATGGTGGGGTCGCCTTGCCGAGTTTCACCGAAGGCTCGCGACCCCAGACGCGAAGCTTGCCAAGTTCCGCAACGAAAGCGGAAAGGCCTTCCTCGCCCGGCAGGGCAAGGACACCCTCATCGAGCGCATTGGGGACGCCGGCCTTTTCCAGCAGAGGCATTGCCGACTGGTCGTAGCCGATGAATTTGCAATGCTGGAAGGCGTCGGCGACAAAGTCGCGCGCTGTTGCTTCGCTGAGGAGATCGTCTATCGCAGCCGCGGAGGTCAACAAGGCAACGGCGTCAAACAGAACTGAAGGGCCGCCGTCAATCATGTGATGCGCTTCGATCCACGAACCGTCAGATGCGGTGACACCTCCGACTTTCGCTGCGACCAGTTCGAAGACCGCCTTCTCCTTCGTGATGGCGCCCGTCAGGCCTTTCAAAAAGTTGGCGTCGACACCGTCGGTGATCAAAACACCGAGCTTGCGGCCTTCGAACCGCTTCGGTCCGCGCTCGATGATGCTGAGGGCCGGCGACGGCTCCAGATCCTGACGGGTCGGCATCGCCGCATCGGCCGGTTTCGGCATCTTTTGAAAACCGAGCTTCTGTGCGACGGTTGTTGCCAACGTCTCGTCGATGTTGAGGAGATGAGCCACCATGCGTTCACGGATGACCGGCAGTTCAACCTTGCTGAGCTCGAACGTCAAAGCCATTGCAATGTGCCGCTGTTCCGGCGGCGTCTGACTGATGTAGAACTGTCGTGCCTGGCTGTAATGGTCGGCGAAGCTTTCAGGACGGAGCCGCACCTTTGGACCCTGTTCCTCCGAAGGGAAGTGGCGATAGCCCTGCATGGGCGACTCCCGCGGCCCCTCATTGCGGGAGTTCGGTTGGTAATTGGTTCGGCCGACCGGATTGCGCATCGCCATATGGCCGTCCTGCTGGAAGTTGTGGAACGGACACTTCGGGGCGTTAATCGGCAGATGGGTGAAGTTCGGACCACCGAGGCGCTTCAGTTGCGTGTCGAGATATGAGAAATTGCGGCCCTGCAACAAGGGATCGTTGCTGAAATCGATCCCCGGCGGCACGTTCTGGGTCATGAACGCCACCTGCTCGGTCTCTGCAAAGAAATTATCGGGCATCCGATCGAGCACCAGACGGCCGATCGGCTGGACCGGCAAAATTTCCTCCGGAATGATCTTGGTCGGATCGAGCACGTCGAAATCGAAGGTGTCGGCCAACTCCTGGTCGAAGAGTTGGACGCACAGCTCCCATTCCGGAAAGTTGCTGGATTGGATCGACTGCCAGAGATCGCGACGATGGAAATCCGGATCAGCGCCATTGATCTTGACGGCCTCGTTCCAGGCCACCGACTGAAGGCCCAGCTTCGGCTTCCAATGGAACTTGACGAAGGTTGACTCGTCCTTGGCATTCACGAACCGGAAGGTATGCACGCCGAAGCCTTCCATGAAGCGGAAGGAGCGAGGGATCGTGCGATCCGACATGATCCACATGACCATGTGCATGCTTTCCGGTGTCAGGCTGATAAAGTCCCAGAAATTGTCATGAGCGGTCTGCGCTTGGGGAAAGCCCGGTCCGGCTCCTGCTTGGCGGCATGAATTATGTCAGGAAACTTGATGGCATCCTGGATGAAGAAGACCGGGATATTGTTGCCAACAAGATCCCAGTTTCCTTCCTGCGTATAGAGCTTGACGGCAAAGCCCTGGACGTCGCGCGCAAGGTCGGCGGAGCCTTTGTTACCGGCTACGGTAGAAAACCGCACGAAGGCAGGCGTCCTCTCCCCGGGCCGCTGAAACAGATCCGCTCTGGTGTAGGCTGCCAGAGATTCATAGGTCTCGAAAAACCCATGCGCGCCATAACCACGCGCATGGACGACCCGCTCGGGAATCCTTTCGTGATCGAAGTGGAAGATCTTTTCGCGAAAATGAAAATCGTCGATGAGGGCCGGGCCGCGAGCTCCGATACGCAACGTATTCTGATCGTGGGCGACGGGTCCACCCTGGGCGGTCGTCAGGACAGGTTGCCCGTCCTCGGCGAATTGATGGAGTTCGCCACCTTGACATCGATGGAGTTTCTGGTCGTGGATTGTGGCGGTCGCGAGTTTAGGGCTGTCTTTGGAAGCGATCGTCTTCTTGGCCATATGGAATCCTCCTCCGGGTTTTTATTGAGAAAACAAGAACAAACGAAAAGGCCGCCTCGGAGGGCGGCCTGATCGGTTCGATGAGAGCTTAGCTGGCCTTTTTCTGCGAGCCTTTCGGATTGGCCGAAGCTTCCCCGAGTGCCGTCAGTTTCTGGTCAGTGGCGATCTCTTCCTGGAGATTGGCGTCCAAGAGCGGGATTGCGTCGTTGAGGCCCAACTGCTTGGCCCAGGACTTCAGGGTCCCGTAGCGCGCGATCTCGTAATGCTCGACGGCCTGTGCCGAGGAGATGAGACCGGCGTCGAGCGCTGCGGTTCCCTTGTATTCTTCCATGATCTCTTCGCCTTCAGCGATAATCCCCTGGATAGCTTCGCAGGTCTTGCCACGGGCCGGCTTGCCGAGAAGCTCAAACACCTGTTCGAGGCGTTGGATCTGGCCTTGAGTTTCATCACGGTGCTGTAGGAAACCGGCCTTGCCTTCTTCCGATTGCGCAGCGCGCGCCATCTTCGGTAGAGCTCTCAGGATTTGCTTTTCGGCAAAGTAGATGTCTTTGAGAGTGTCGAGGAAGAGGTCGTCGAGTGTTTTTTCCATAGCCATGGGGGATCCAATTACATTTTTGAGAGTGGGGACCAGATCAACGCTTCAAGTTGATCGAAGTTCCTGCCCACCATTGCCGGTCGACCTCATTGATCATCACATTGACAACGACGATCTGGTCGTGCTCGACGGCAACGCCATCGTTCCAAGTCCTCCGCGAACATCCGCTAGGCATCAACGTGACGTGTTGCTCCAAAATCGGTCCGGAAGCTTCGACCGTACTGCGGCTCGGGAGGTCGTATGTGGTCTGCAATCGGCAGCAAGATTTCGATGAGATACGAGATGTCGCTCCCTGTTGAGGTGGATGAGGCTAACACGACTGGTTCGGTTCAGTTCCCAGAACCAGATGACATCTCGCATGTTTTCCTGGATGCACTCACTATGGTGTGGGCTTGCACCCTCGTCTTCCACTCAGGGAGTGCTAGTCGAGTTCATTCCCTTTCGAAGGCAATACTTCGTTTGGAGTTTGCGACAGCGAAGTGCGGGGAGGACCAAGAACGAGCATGAGAGAGCTTGGCGACTGGCGACACATCTGTGTCGATGCCCAGCGCAACTTCTCGAAGCTTCTGAACGTGCGGGAGTGCGTCCAATTGATCGACGGGCTGACCGACGACCAGTTCTATCCGCTGTTCGACCTTTCTCACCAAAGAACCACTAGCGGAAACTGCTCTTTCGCCGATGTGATCTTTCAGGAGTTGCTCTCATGTGAGCGCCACGGTCGAGGCGGGAGGGCGAACGACTTCACTGCAACATAGCTATTCCTGCTTCCTTCGCCGCCTTGATCAAAGCCTCTCGTGCGGCTTCCGGCGGAGAGGCGCCCAGCATTGCCTCAAGGCATATATGCACAGCAGCCACGTAGTCTTCGCCGTCGTCGATCGGCCAATGCTCCAGAAGCAACTCAGCCACACCGTGTACCGAACTGACACGGCAATATCCGTCCGCGCCTTCCAGAACCAACGTCACAGCTTGGAACGGTTTTAAAGTGTTTCCTTTCGGCACGTCGTACTCCATATAGACCAAGACATTGGGAACCTTGCAACAACCGTACCAGGGAAGGCTACATGATCATGCTCAGCATCTTTAAGTTTTCCTTGAAACTCCGTGGTCTAAAAAAGGAACTGCGCCGATGACCTTTGCGTGGCCGGAATCTCTTTATCCGCTGCGCGACTATCTGCGCGGTCTTGGCGCCGATGTAACCGCATTCAAAACCAATCGCATAGCGGCGTTCATGGCCCAGCAGTTGCTCGACACACGCGTCAAGTTCCCCCAAAGGGAGCGGACATGACGTCGACCCTGTTTCTCATTCAGAAGGCGGCCGCCGAGAAGGGTATATTCACCACGAAGATCCCTTTAACCATCAGAGCCGGAACGGCCAACTGCAAAAAGCTGCCAGCCGCCCCGGCTCGGTCCGCCGCAAAGCGCTCGAAGCGTGGCGTACATATCGCTCCCACTGAAAAGGTCAACCAGGCGCCGGATACCTCTTCCGGCGTACATCTCTTTTGCGGCGGCGCTTGCGAGCCGAATCCAGGGAGTGGGGGAGGGGCATCGCCGATTGCAAGGATGAGGATCCTCGACAAGCCGGAAAAGCCTTGCAGGGAGCCAAGCTGGGCAATTTGTGGCGTTACCGTATCGGTGATTATCGGATTATCTGCGAATTGCAGGATCAACGCCTCGTGGTGCTTGTAGTCAAAATAGGCTACCGGAAGCAGGTGTAACGCTAGGAAACGTGGGTATAAAATCGCCATCTAAGTCTGTAAGACAATAACGATATCAACTGGTTAGTTCCATAACGCGCACTATGCTGGATCGGATACCAAAGTCATTGATAATGTGGGATGCGACACGAAAACAGCGGTTCTAATCCCTTCACATCAGAGAAGATCTACGGCTATGCAATGATCGTGACAGCTTGACTCTAGAGTATGTCGCGCGGCCTCAGGCGAAACACCCCGGTTATTGATCGCCGAAGCTGTATCCGTTGTGGACCTCTCAGCGTCGCTCGTGTGCGAGGAACTGTCGAAAGCGCTCGGATTTTGGATGCTTGAACAATTCCACAGGTTCGCCCGCCTCTTCGATGATCCCCTTGTGGAGAAACACGATTTTGTTGGAAACGTCTCGTGCAAACCCCATCTCGTGCGTCACGACCAGCATGGTTCGACCTTCTTCGGCAAGCGACCGCATGACTTTAAGCACTTCGCCAACAAGTTCGGGATCAAGCGCAGAGGTGGGCTCATCAAAAAGCATGACCTTCGGTCGCTGCGCAAGTGCGCGAGCAATCGCCGCGCGTTGTTGCTGACCTCCAGATAGATGCGCTGGATAGAAATTTCGCTTGTCGGCGATTCCAACTCGTTCGAGCAGCGCTTCCGCTTCCGCGACGCATTCGGCTCGGTTGCGTTTCTGCACGTGTACCGGCGCTTCGATTACGTTCTCCAATATGGTCATGTGTGACCAAAGATTGAAGCTCTGGAACACCATGCCGATGTGTTCGCGTAGCCGATCGACCTGTTTGCGGTCGGCGGGTTCGGTCCTGTGGCGCCCCTTTTTTAGCGAGAACATCTCGCCGCCGACGCGTATCTCGCCACTGTCTGGCACTTCAAGCATATTGATGCAGCGGAGCATCGTCGATTTTCCGGAGCCGGAAGAGCCCAGGATCGATATGACGTCGCCTTCGTGAGCTTCTAGCGAAACGCCTTTGAGAACCTCCAGCGGGCCGAAGCACTTTCTGAGATCCTTGACCGAAACGGCAGCGCTCTTTTGTATGTTATCGCTGACCAAGATTGTTCCCCTGACGGACATGCGCACTCCAGTTAAGTGGTAGGATTGGGTGGCATGCGCATATGTGGCGAAAGCCAAAATTCGACCACCATGAGCATACGCGTGACGACGAAATTGATCGCAAGGTAAATCGCCCCTGCAACGATGAAGATTTCGAAAGCCCGAAAGCTGTCCGCGATCAGTTTTCCCGCGAGACCGGTGACTTCCATGATGGTGATGACAGAAGCAAGCGCCGTTGCCTTGACCATCAAGATGATCTCATTGCCATAGGCAGGCAATGCGTGCCTTATGGCGACCGGAAGAATGATCCGTCTAAACAACAGGATGCCTGACATGCCGCAGGCGCGCGCGGCCTCGACCTGTTGCATGGAAACGGCCTGCAGGGCGCCTCGAAAGATTTCGCTGCAGTAGGCGGCTGTGTTCAGCGTCAACGCCAGTACGGCGCACCAATAAGGCTCACGGAAGAACCACCAGACGCCAAGATCCTGCAGTCCATGCCGGAACTGACCGAGGCCATAGTAGATCAGGAACATTTGGACAAGGAGAGGTGACCCCCTGAACACGAAGACATAAGCGCGAGTTAAGGTCCGGCCGATGGTGCCGCCCATCACCGCAAAGAGCGCGATCACAAGCGCCAGGACGCTCCCCGCCAGAATGGATGTGACTGCGAGTTCGATGGTTAGTGGCAAACCGGTCAGAAGAGTGAGGAGAGTTTCCCTCATGAAGCCAATATCCATCACAAGGCCCTCCTTATCCCTTGGGTTGTTCGGACTTCCATTTTCCTGAACAGGATTGAGGAGACCCAGGTGATAACGAGATAAAGGATGACCGCTGTCAGGTAGAATTCAAACGGGCGGCGTGTGGACCCGGCGGCGATTTGCGATTGCCGGAGGAGTTCGACAAGGCCGGTCACGGAGATCAATGCCGATTCCTTCAGGACAAGTTGCCAGGTGTTTCCAAGCCCCGGAATGGCGTATCGAAGCACCAGAGGCGCGATGATGCGCCTGAACTTGGGCCACGGCCGCATGCCAACGGCGCTGGCCGCTTCGATTTCGCCGCGCGCAACCGATTTGAAGGCGCCACGAAAGACTTCGGCCTGATAGGCGGCCGAGACGACGCCAAGTGCCAGGGTCCCGGTTAGGAAAGCGGGCATTCCGATGAATCCATGATAGCCGAACAGCCCACCGACAGATCCGAGCAGCGAGCTTCCGCCGAAATAGAAAAGATAGATGATCAGAAGATCCGGCACACCGCGGAGAATTGTGGTGTAGCAGTCGGCAAGCCAGCGAACGGCCATGTGCGGCGACAACTGCATAAAGGTAACAACGGAGCCGATGACCGTTCCAGCCAGAAAACCACACACGGAAACGCCAATTGTCATCGCGGCGGCACTCAAAAGGAGTGGACCCCAGCCTGTCTGTCCGGCGCCGACGAGTGCCAGAGAACTATAGATAAGCTCCATATGTGACCCTCTTTGTGAAAGCTTGGCTTGGCTCAGTCGACAGTTCGCCGATGCGCCCAAATGCGCTGGAGCTTCGACATGTTCTTGAGAGAGCTTTGCACATGCGCGCGCGCCGCGTTTGCAGCCGCCTCGCGGTCGCGTGCGCAGATAGCGTCCGCAATTGCCCGATGCTCATCGAGATCGGTGTGCTCGAGATCGACCCAAAGAACTTCCAGCCACAGGGCCAACCGAAGCTGCTGGTAGACCTGGTCGGTTACCCTTACGAGAGCCTCGTTCCGAGTCGATTCCGCAATGACCCGATGGATGTACAGTCCAAGGTCGAGGTTGCGGGCGGCGTCGGACGGCGCCTCGTTGGTCGTCTCCTTGAGCTCAATCATCTGGGCGATTACGCTTCGAAGCCTATCAAGGTCTTCTTCGGTCGCCATTTCGCAGGCAAGCTGTGCTGCGCAAACATCGAGCGCCTCGCGAACAACCAGCAAATTGCAGAATTTGGTGACGTCCAGATCGGTGACCGTGTATCCGATGTTTCTTTGTCCGACGATCAACCCTTCCTCTTCAAGCTTCATCAACGCTTCGCGCAACGGCGTCCGGCTGACGCCAAAGCGTTTCGCAAGCGTGTTTTCCGACAGGCGCTCGGAGGGGCGTAGTTGGCCGCTGAGGATAAGGTCCTTCAGCTGCGAGTACGTGCTCTCACGCAGAGAGCCTCGCTGTTCCGTTTTGGTCGATGCCAATCAATTCCCTTTCCATGTTTTCGCCCGTTCAGCGGGTCCTGTCGGTGCCACCATAACTTTTTCCCTCTTGCTTGATCAAGGAGAATACGATTATGTATACAATGTTGGCTACAACAAGCAATGGCCTTTCGTCTGCATTTTGGAGGCGGCTTGTGGGTACAGGACAAATGGAGGCCCGATGCCGGAGATTCTAAGTCTGGAAGAACTGCGGGAACGCTTTTCGAGCGCTTCGGGCGGCGAGATGTTCGATCCGGAGTTTCGAAAGGTTGCCGAGCTGGTCTTCGGGGATGGAGACAGCCGTCAGGCTCCCTATTGCGGTATGCCAACGCTTTTGAAGGCTCCTTATCGTCCAGACGCGTCACCCGATTTTACCGGCATCGACATCGCGCTTTTCGGGATACCGATGGATCTTGGCGTGACGAACCGATCGGGTGCGCGGTTCGGGCCGCGTGCCGTTCGAAATGTCGATCGGGTCGGTCCTTATGAACATGTGTTGCGCGCCGTACCGACTGCCCATGCACGGATCGCCGATGTCGGCGATGTTCCGTTCAGGAGCCGCTTTGATCTCGCTGCATCCCATGAGGATATCGAGCGATTTGCCCTTGGGGTGGTCAAGGCGGGCGTTATGCCTTTGGCGGTCGGCGGCGACCACTCGGTCGGTCTTCCCATTCTCCGGGCCGTCGGCAAGGATCGATCGGTGGGGATGATCCATATCGATGCCCATTGCGATACCAGCGGCTCCTTTGAGGGGTGCAAATTCCATCATGGCGGCCCCTTCCGTCAGGCGGTTCTCGACGGCGTGCTGGATCCGCGGCGGACGGTTCAGATCGGCATTCGAGGAAATTCGGAATATCTATGGGAGTTTTCGTATGCGTCCGGCATGACCGTCATTCATGCCGAAGAGGTTGGCGATATCGGCATAGGGGCAGTCATCGCAAGGGCGAGAGAAATCGTCGGCTCGGGTCCGACCTATATCAGTTTCGACATCGATTCTCTCGATCCGGCATTTGCGCCCGGTACGGGAACGCCTGAAGTCGGTGGGCTGACTTCCGCCCAGGCGCTGGGCATCCTGCGAGGTCTTGCGGGATTAAACATCGTCGGCGGCGACGTCGTCGAAGTCGCTCCGCAGTACGATCCGACAACGAACACGGCGCAAATCGCGGCGCAGGTTTTATTCGAACTCCTTTGCCTGACGGTGGAGGCAATCAAGATTCGCGCGTCCTAGCGACTGAGGTTGGGCGTTGTGAATGCTGCAATCGCCCTGTCCACAAAAGGACAGGGGTAACAAAAAGGGGAATGCAACATGCAATTATCAAAACTCTTGCTGACGTCCGTTTTGCTGGGTGTCGCCTTTGCTGGCGCTGCCACCGCCGAGACAAAGCCAACCGAAATTACCATTGCGACTGAAGGCGCGTACGAACCGTGGAACTTCACCGGGCCTGATGGCAAGCTTGCCGGGTTCGAGATCGATCTTGCCAACGACCTTTGCGCCCGCATGAAGATCAAGTGCACGATCGTCGCCCAGGATTGGGACGGTCTCATTCCGTCGCTCAATGCGAAAAAATTCGATGCCATCATGGCCTCGATGATCGTTACCGAAAAGCGTCTTGCCGTCATTTCCTTCAGCGAGCCCTATGCCCCGACTGCAGCGGCCTTCATGGTCGACAAGACCGGTCCGCTTGCAAATCTGCCAGGTACCGGGACCACGGTCGATCTTGCCGGAGACAAAGCGAAGGTCGAGCAGGAATTGCAGCCGCTTCGAGACGCCCTCAAGGGCAAGGCGGTCGGCGCCCAGGTATCGACGGCGAACGCAGTGTTCCTCGACACCTACTTCAAGGGCGTCGTCGATCCAAGAGAATATAAAACCGTCGAGCAGCATGATCTGGATCTCCAGGCCGGCCGCATCGACGCAGTCGTCGCGCAGAAGACATCGCTGACCGCAACGCTTCGAAAGGATGATTTCAAAGACTACACGATAGCCGGTCCGACCTTCAAAGGCGGCGTCTTCGGGCAGGGTATCGCTGCGGGACTTCGCAAGGACGATACGATCCTGAAGTCCATGTTCGATGCGGCGATCAAATCAGCCAAGGCGGACGGTACAATCAACAAGCTTGCGCAGAAATGGATCAAGACAAATCTTGATTGATTGAGCGCTGAAATTCTGACCCCGACAAAAATGGCAGCCGGTGTACCAAAAGGTTTCATCGGCTGACCGGCGAAGCTTTGCCAAGCGTCGCTATCGAAAGCACCTCATTTGGAGAGCCGTTGTGACTATCCTTCTCAATTCCCTTGAAGCCCGGGACACTGCCTTTGTTCTTCACCCCTATACCAACGCCTCGCAACATTTGAAGGACGGTCCGCTGGTGATTGCAAGGGGTGAGGGGATCCATGTCATCGACAGCGAGGGCAATAAGTACATCGAAGGTCTTGGGGGGCTGTTTTGCGCGTCGCTCGGCTTCAGCGAACAGCGGCTGGTCGATGCCGCAATCCGGCAAATGAAGGAATTGCCGTTCTATCACAGCTTCGGCGGTAAATCGCATGAGACGGCCATCGAACTGGCCGACAGACTCATTCAGCTTTCGCCTGTCCCGATGTCGAAGGTGTTCTTCGCCAATTCGGGTTCCGAGGCCAATGACACCGCTATGAAACTTGTCTGGTATTATCACAATGCGATCGGCATGCCGGAAAAGAAAAAGATCATCTCGCGTATGCGTGCCTATCATGGCGTGACCATAGCCTCGGCAAGCCTGACGGGCCTCCCTAATAATCACCGTGATTTCGACTTGCCGATCGCCCGCGTCCTGCATACGGACTGCCCGGAATTCTATCGTTACGGTCAACCAGGTGAGACGGAAGAGGAATTTGCCACACGTTGCGCGGATTCGCTCGAGAGGCTGATCCTTGCGGAAGGCCCGGAAACAATCGGTGCGTTCTTCGCCGAGCCACTTATGGCATCGGGCGGCTGCATCGTCCCGCCGCCAACCTACTACGAGAAAATTCAGGCGATCCTGAGGAAATATGATGTGCTGCTAATTGCAGACGAGGTGATCTGCGGCTTCGGCAGGCTTGGCACGATGTTCGGTTCCGAAAGCTTCGGGCTGCAACCCGATATGATCGTGATGGCAAAGCAGCTTTCGGCAGCTTACCAGCCGATCTCGGCACTGATGATCAATGAAAAGATCCACTCTGCGGTCGTTTTGGAAAGCGAGAAGATCGGAACCTTCGGGCATGGCTTCACCTATGGCGGCCACCCAGTCGCCACGGCCGTCGCGCTGGAAACCCTCAGGATATACGAGGAGCGCGACATAGTCGGCCATGTCCAGGACGTGGCGCCGCTGTTTCAGCGCCGACTGAATGATCTGAGCGCGCATCCGCTCGTTGGCAACGCCCGTGGTCGCGGTCTGATCGGAACGCTTGAACTCGTTCGCAACAAGGAGGCGAAGGAAGCGTTCAATCCAGCCCATGGCATTGCTATCCACGCCGGACGAAGAGCACAGGCCCACGGTGTCATCACCCGTGCGCTGGGCGACAATTACACGTTGTGCCCGCCGCTGATCATAACCGAGGCGCAGATCAACGAGTTGTTCGATCGTTCGGCCCGCGCCCTGGACGACACCTATACCTGGGCCAAGACGAACGGGTTGTACTGAGGACAGGGGGATAAGATGCGCAACTTCGAAACGCCGGGAAGATCGATCGCAGTCGGCCGCAGCGGGATGGCGGCGACCTCACATCCGATGGCGACCATGACTGCGATCGAGATACTGAAGAGCGGTGGCAGGGCCATCGATGCCGCCGTCGGTGCCTGCGCCGTCCAGTGCGTGGTTGAGGCTGGGTCCACCGGCGTGGGTGGTGACTGCTTCGCGCTGCTGACGGCAAACGGCGGCGACCAGGTCGTGGCCTACAACGGATCTGGACGGACGCCCGCCGCGGCGAAATACGAATGGTACAAGGATAACGGCATTACCGCCATTGACCGGTCATCGCCCCATGCCGTGACAATTCCAGGCGCGGTGGATGCATGGACACGCCTGGTCGCCGACCACGGCAGGATGCCGATTACGGAGATACTTGCCCCCGCAATCTCGCTGGCCCGAGACGGTTATGGGATCACACCGAGGGTGGCGGCCGACATTTCAAACCAGCGAGACTTGCTGCTACGTGATCCGTCCACCCGTCGCATCTTTTTGGCCGACGACCAGGTTCCCGCGGTCGGATCGGTCCATCGTCAGCCTGAACTCGCGCAAACGCTGGAAGCGATCGGGATCTCGGGTCGTGACGGGTTCTATCGCGGCCCAGTCGCCGAGGATATGCTGGCCAAGCTGCAGTCTTTGGGCGGTTTGCATACGGCGGAGGACTTTGCCTCTGCTGCCGGTGAATATGTGAAACCAATCAGTGCGACCTACCGAGGATGGACTGTGCATGAATGCCCGCCCAACGGTCAAGGTATCATCGCGCTCATGATCCTCAGGATTCTGGAGCGATTTGAGCGCAAAGGCGATCCACTGAGCGCCGATAATCTGCACATCGAGGTGGAGGCAACGAGGCTTGCCTATGCGGCACGCGATCGATGGTTGGCCGAGCCGGAAACGTCGCTTGTCCCGGTTGAACACCTTTTGTCCGATCAGTTCGTTGATAATCTTGCTGCCAAAATAAATCTGCAAAAAGCGGTCGATGCCGGAGCGATTATCGACGGTGTCGAGCATTCGGATACGGTTTACATTTCGGTGGTCGATAAGGACCGAAATGTCGCGAGCTTCATCAATTCGATCTTCCATCCTTACGGAAGCGGCCTGATGGCTCCGAAGTCGGGCGTCTTGTTTCACAATCGCGGCCAGAGTTTCGTCGTGAAAGAGGGGCATCCGAACGCGATAGGTCCGCTCAAAAGGCCAATGCACACAATCATTCCGGGACTGGTGACGCGCGCTGGAAAATCCGTGCTCTCATTCGGCGTCATGGGAGGGCATTACCAGGCAATGGGTCACGCCCAATTCCTTTCCAAGCTTTTTGACTACGACCTCGATATTCAAAGCGCAGTCGATCTTCCGCGTCTGTTCCCGCTTCCGGGCACGGCCACGGTTGAGACGGAGGCGCTGCTTCGAGACGCGATTGGCAACGATCTGGAAGCTCGCGGTTTTAAGGTTGTCGCTCCAAAATGGGCGATCGGCGGTGCGCAGGCGATCTGGATCGATGATCAAAATAGCACCTTGTTGGGCGCTTCCGATCATAGAAAAGACGGTTGTGCCCTCGGTTACTGAGAAAAAGGATGGAACTGAAATGTCTGAGTATCCGAACACGAGGCTCTATATAAACGGCGTCTGGCGCGATGGCTCGAATGAGCGACTGCCCGTCGTAAATCCGGCGTCAGGCGAGGTCATCGGCAACGTCTCGAATGCCAGCAACAATGATCTCGACGAAGCACTTGACGCGGCGTCGGCCGGATTCCAGCAATGGCGTCAGGTCAGCGCGTTCGAGCGGGCGAAACTCCTTCGCAAGGCGGCTGAAATTCTGCGTGGGCGCTCAGCGGCGATTGCCAGGACAATGACGCTGGAACAGGGTAAGCCGGTGGCCGAGTCCCTGGCGGAAACCTTGAGTGCGGCCGACATCATCGACTGGTTCGCCGAGGAAGCTCGACGCGCCTACGGTCGTTTGATTCCCCCAAGGGCGATGAATGTCAGACAGATGGTCGTAAAGGAGCCCGTTGGCCCGGTGGCGGCCTTCAGTCCGTGGAATTTTCCATTGAACCAGGCTGTGCGCAAGGTGTCGGCAGCTCTTGCTGCCGGCTGTTCGATCATCTTGAAGGGACCCGAAGAGACGCCGGCGAGCTGTGCTGAACTTATTCGTGCATTCGCTGATGCAGGTTTGCCGGCCGGCGTTCTCAATCTTGTCTTCGGGATACCGGCCGACATCTCGAGCTACCTCATTCCGCACCCGGTGATCCGCAAAATCTCCTTCACGGGATCGACGGCGGTTGGAAAACAGCTCGCCTCGCTCGCGGGTGCCCATATGAAGCGCGTGACGATGGAACTGGGCGGACACGCGCCGGCCATTGTTTTCGATGATGCGGACGTCGATCTGGCAGTTCGAATATTGAGCGGCGCAAAGTTTCGAAATGCCGGGCAGGTCTGCGTGGCGCCAACGCGCTTTCTCGTTCAGCAGAGCGTGTATGAGAGATTTCTGGAAGGCTGTGTGAAGGCAGCCGAAGCGATAAAAGTGGGCGACGGTTTGATGGACGGCGTGAACATGGGGCCGCTCGCCAATGCTCGTCGCGTCGAGGCCATGGAAGCATTGACGGCGGACGCCGTCGCTCGTGGAGCAGGCATTGCGACCGGCGGCAAGAGGCTAGGAAATCGAGGAAATTTCTTCCAGCCCACTATTCTCACCGATGTTCCGCAAGACGCGCGCATTGCGAACGAGGAGCCTTTCGGCCCCATCGCGTTGGTCAGTGCTTTTGCGGATTACGACTCGGCCATCTTGGAGACGAACCGGCTGCCCTACGGACTTGCCGCCTATGCCTATACCAAATCCGCGAAGACAAGCGCCGCGCTCGCCCGCGATATAGAAAGTGGGATGCTGTCTATCAATCACCACGGGCTGGCGCTGCCAGAGTTGCCTTTCGGCGGCGTGAAAGACTCCGGTTACGGCTCAGAAGGCGGCACCGAGGCGATGGAAAGCTATTTCAATACAAAGCTCGTGACCGAAGCGACATAGTTCGATTTTGCCCGCAGAAGGCTTGGGAAATTGCAAGAGAGGTACCCGAAAAGGGTGGACGGTACAATGTCGGCCATACAAAAAAACTCCAAAATCGGTGTGCTCGGCGCCGAACTGGAAACTGCTTCCGTCCCCGTGTCCTCGGAACAGGCTCAGCAAATTGCGTGCGACCATTATGGCCTTTCTGGGCGCGCAACATGGCTGTGGGGCGAGAAGGACAGTAATTTTCGCGTGACGCTCGAGGACGGCACGCCCTATCTTCTAAAAATCCTCAATCCCGCAGAGGATCCTCTCGTTACCTCGATGCACAGTTTGGCACTCTTGCATGTGGAGGAGGTGGATCCGGGGATTCCGACCCAGCGTGTCATTCTCACCCGTGAGGGCGCTGCGGATTTTCGCTTCGTGGCGGACGATGGCACCGAACGCGGCGTCCGCATGGTCACGTTCGCGCCGGGCGTTGCGCAAAGGACCGCGCCGCAGTCTCCTTTGCAGCGCCGGCGGGTTGGCGCAATGCTCGGACGTTTGCAAAAAGCCTTGAAAGGCTTCTCACATGAGGCCGCATCACATCGCATCACCTGGGATTTGAAACATGCAGCAGGGATGCGTGAAGTCCTACCGACTTTCGCTGACGTACATCAGCGAACACGCCTCGAAAACGCGATCGACGAGTTCGAGGAGGCAGTCATGCCGATCATGAATACGTTGGATGCCCAAGTCATTCACAACGACTTCAACATGGAAAACATCCTTGTCGATACGACAGCGCCGGATACAATCACCGGCATCATCGATTTTGGCGATATGGTGCACGCGCCCACGCTCTTCGACGTGGGTGTCGCTGCTGCCTATCAGATCGGGGATGAACCTGACGCGATAAAGGCGATGTGCGATCTTATCGCAGGGTATCGCAGCGAATGTTCCCTGTCCGATGCCGAAATCCCCTTGATCTACAAGGCGGCTGTCATGCGGTTAGTGATGCGGCTTTGTATTCCGAGATGGCGGGCACAGCTGTTCCCCGAGCACGCTCAACGCTTAACCATGCCAAGTGCAGGCGTTTGGGCGCAGTTGGCGCGCCTTGATGCAATCCCAGGAAATGTCGCTATCGAAAGACTGCGCGAAGCCAATCGGTGATCAAAAGCATGAAAGAAAACGCTTCCTCCAAACCGAGCGCACCAATGGTCAACGGGTTCGACCCGGCGCGGCTCGCTAGCCTGCCGGAACGAGAGCGAAAGATGATCGAGCGCCGACAGATGCTACTCGGACCGTCGTATCGGCTCTTCTATGAAAATCCGGTTCATGTCACAAAGGCCAAAGGCGTATGGTTGTACGGACCGAATGGAGAAGCCTATCTCGACGCCTATAACAACGTGCCGTCGGTCGGTCATTGCCACCCGCACATTGTGGAGGCAATAAGTTACCAGGCGTCGCAACTCAATACGCATACACGTTATTTGAACGAGCAAATCCTCTCCTACTCTGAAAGGCTTTTGGCGACATTTCCGGGCGAACTCGACCGTGTGATGTACACCTGCACCGGAAGCGAGGCGGTTGATCTGGCCCTCCGATTGGCACGCCATTATACAAGTGGCACCGGTATCATCATTACGGAGAACGCCTATCATGGCGTCACGGCCTCGGCGGCGGAAATCTCGCCATTGCTTGGGGATAGTGTACCCCTCGGCCAGCATGTGCTGACAGTGCCGGCGCCCGACACCTATCGCGCCAATGGTCGCGATGTGGGTGCGGCATTGGCGCAGGACCTCGACAAAGCGATTGGCCACATGCGCCGCCGCGGTATCACGCCAGCTGCCTTTATCGCCGATAGCATCTTTTCCTCGGATGGCGTTTTTGCCGATCCGCCCGGCTTCCTCAAACCCGTTGTCGATGTTTTGAAAAAAGCTGGCGTGCTTTATATCGCTGACGAGGTGCAGCCCGGCTTCGGGCGAATAGGCACAAACATGTGGGGTTTCGCGCGTCACGAAGTCGTCCCCGACATTGTAGTGACCGGCAAGCCGATGGGTAACGGAATGCCAATCGCAGCGGCCATTATGAAGTCGGACATCCAAGAGTGTTTCGGCCGGGATATACGCTACTTCAACACATTCGGGGCCAACAACGTTTCTTTGGCTGCTGCCTCGGCCGTACTTGACGTTATTGAGAACGAAAACCTTCTGGAAAACGCTCGCAAGACAGGAGAGTACCTGCACGCGGGAATGAGGAGCTTGAAAGAGACGCACGCTTCGATTGGAGATGTCAGAGGCAGCGGTTTGTTTCTTGGAATGGAATTTGTTCGCAATCAGGACAGTCGCGAGCCGGATAGCGCCCTCGCGCTGAATGTTGTCAGCGAGCTTCGCGACCGGCGTGTATTGATAAGCGCCTCAGGACGAGATGGTAATGTTCTCAAAATTCGGCCGCCGCTCCCTTTTTCTCGCGAAAATGCTGATACGCTACTCAATGCACTGCAGGATGTTCTTGTGAAAGTAGGACACAAGCGCTTAGAGCGAGAGTTTTGATAAACGATTTCCAGTGCCGTCATTTTCGGCGAAGTAGAATGTGAACTCATTAATCGGCTTGTCAGATGGCTCTGTCGCAAACCGCGCGGTAACGTTGGGTGGAGCATGAAGGCTCTTCCATTTCAGAGGGCTCGTCGATGTTTAATAGCCGTCACTTCGACCAATCAGTAATTCTTGCTGTGTGTACGTTGGTATTTGGCTTACGCTGCGTGTTGACGCAGTGTCGAAGGCCGCAACGGCTTATGCGGTAAAGGTTTTGGCGTGGTTAAATGGGAGTAGATCGTCGATATTGGCGCCTTCAGGACGCTGCGGCAATTCGGTGAAGACTCGTCGCAACCAGGCGAATGGCGCTCGACGCCACAGGCGCGGCAGGTCAGCATAAGGTTGTAGATTACGGCAGTTGCCTTTGCGCCATCGACGGTATTGCAAAATAGCCAGCTCTTCCTTCCGGTAGCAAAAACTCTGTTATCGCGTTCGAGTAAATTGTTGTCGCGATGACATTTTTGGTACGTGCAAGCTGGAGGCCCCTCAGCTATCCACGTCCCGGATATATCGGGGTGAATTATGAGTGCTTTTCGCGTTCTCGGCAGGATATCGTCCATCAACGTTCGCAAGGTATTATGGACATGCGGTGAGATTGGCATCGAATATGCGCGCGAGGATTGGGGGCTCGGATTTTCTTCCACCAAACAGCCGGAGTTCCTGGCGCTCAATCCCAACGGGTTGGTTCCGGTCGTCGAAAGCGAGGACGGAGTATTGTGGGAATCCAACACGATCTGCCGCTATCTCGCCTCCAAGCATGACCGGGGTGATCTTCTACCCGTTAGTCCGTGGCGGCGCGCTTTGGTGGAGAGATGGATGGACTGGCAGGCAACGGATCTGAACAGTGCCTGGCGTGGCGCATTCCTCGGCCTCGTACGCAAGGATGCGGCTTACGTTGAACCCGCGATGATTGCCGCCAGCACCCGCGAGTGGAATAGCAAAATGGAGATTCTGGAAAGGCAGCTTTCGATGGGTGTTGCTTTCGTTGCAGGCGAAGAATTCACCGTCGCTGATGTCGTAATCGGCCTCTCGGTCAACCGCTGGCTCAACACGCCGATTGAACGGCCCGACTTACCGGCGGTTGCCGCCTACTTCGGGCGTCTTAAGGAGCGTACGGCATTTCGCCGCGGCAACTTCGACACACTGCCCTGAGGAATAAAGTTCGAAGGGCGCCGAGGATCACAAAGGTGGGCCGGCCCGGCGCACATGGTAGGCATGGGAGCAAGAATGCGAGTTGAACACATTGCAGCATTTTCTACTTCGGGCATAGGCGGCAATCCAGCTGGCGTAGCGCTCTGCGAGATTTTGCCAGAGGTCGATGAAATGCAGCGAATAGCACGCGAGATCGGCTATTCCGAAACGGTGTTTGCCGCCCCCATGGGGAAGGCTTGGCGCGTTCGTTATTTCTCCCCAGCAATGGAAGTACCGTTCTGTCGTCACGCGACCATTGCGTTGGGGGCGATCTTAGCCCGAAGCAGAGGCGAGGGAATATTCTCGCTGCAGCTCAACGACACCGCAATCACCGTGGAGGGGCACGCAGGGACGACGCTCGGCGCCGCTCTTCAGTCGCCGCCGACGCGAAGTGAACCATGTCCCGAGGATCTTCTCACCACGGCGTTGCACCTTTTCGCGCTCGAGCCGGGCAATCTCGACAATCATCTACCACCGGCAATCATCGAGGCCGGTGCGCGGCACCTCGTACTGGCTCTCTCCGGCCGTGATCATCTTGCCGCGATGACCTACGATCTAGCAACAGGAGCCGATCTGATGCGCGCTCACGGCCTTGCAACTATCGCGCTTGTCTATGCCGCAACGACTAGCCGTTTCCATGCTCGTAACGCATTCGCTGCGGGTGGCGTATTCGAGGACGCCGCCACCGGAGCGGCGGCGGCAGCCCTCGGCGGTTATCTGCGGGATCTCGGCTGGCCCCACGACAGCAACATTGAGATTATGCAGGGTGAGCATATGGGGCAGCCTTGCCGCCCTATTGTCACTATTCCAGATCGACCTGGCGCCAGCGTTCGGGTTTCGGGCGCTGCACGTCTCCTGTGATCGACATCAGGACCTACAAAAGCCTTTAGCCATTGTGAGATGCCGCTTTGGCTGATCTTGCCGCTCGCGAGTAGCGCCCTCAAGAAGGCCGACAGATTGGCGCACATCTGCTCTTACCGGACGCTCGTCGCCGTCGGCATTGCGCCCAATCTCATTGCCGACGCTCAGTGCGTTCAAATCGGCCGCGCCTTCGATCCCGTTCTGTGTGCCGCTATCGGAGTGCAGCCGTGTCAGCCATCGGTCGAACATTTCCCGGTCTGTTGCCCGAAATACACTTCGCTCCCATAGATAATGTTCCGGAAAGCGCTGTCGATTGCCCTTTATGTAGCGCTCGTCCCACTTCGGTGCCGTTTCACACCATTGGTATAGGTTTCTATTTGGTGAGAGGGCATGGCGACAGCAAAATTGCGCAAGTTCTGCGCTGTCTGGAATGCAGAGGCGTGCTAGGCACGCATCCATGAAAAATAGCACGGAACTCGATTATCGCCGGCGCGTTGCAAGGGTCCTAGCGGAGATTGCTATGACTCCCGCGGCCGATCGTACCGTCGAGAGCCTGGCAGCGGTCGCAAATTTTTCACCGTTCCATTTTCACCGCATTTATCGCGCGATCGCGGGAGAAAGCATCGCGACGACGGTCCGTCGAATGCGACTTTCTGAAGCGTCTCACAAACTTGCCGGAAGGTCGTCCTCTGTCATCCTTGCCGCTTTGGACGCTGGCTATGATAGCCCGCAAAGCTTTGCCAGAGCCTTTCGAGAATTTACCGGCTTGTCGCCGACCGGATCTCAGACGCAGCAGGCAATCGTCGGGAACTCGCGATCGGTGACCCTCGTGACGATGCCGCCGATAGTCATGCACGGCTTATGGCATGAGGGACCAATCGCGACGATCCCACATTCATTTCGACGTCTGCGCAAGTGGGCAAGCGAGCAAGGCTATCCTTGGCCGGATTGCGCGCGCTTGGCCGCTTCATACGGCGATCCAGAAGAACTGGAGGGTTTCAGCTATTTCGCGGGCGTGGTGATGTCTGGGGGCCAACGGATACACGATGACCTTGAGCGGTGCGAGGTTTCGGGCGGCTTCTATGCAGCCTATCGTCTTGTCGGACCCTACACACTCATTTCCTCCACCGTGCAGACCCTCTTCGGCGGTTGGCTGCCGCAGAGCGGCATGGAGCCGGACCACCGGCCGGTTCTTGAAATCTATCGCAATCACCCCGGCACGGTTCCGGATCAAAACCTGATCACCGACCTTTTAATTCCTGTCATCGAACCATTCTCTTGAGACATCACACCCCGGAGGCGTGAATGCACGTAAGCACTTTCCTTGTTGCGGCTTGGCTAAGTATGGTCGTTTCTTGTGCTCATGCGGCGGGCTTGGCAAAAATTGTCGTTCCCGCCGATGAGCATGGCCCTGAGCTGCAGGCATTTGTCTGGGCACCCTGCGACATCAAGGCATCCCCGATTTCGCTCGGGCCAATCTCCGTGCTCGGCGTGAAAGGCTGTCCAGTCGTAGGAGACCGGCTCCCGCTGATCATCATCTCGCACGGCCATGGCGGTAGCGCTTTAGGTCACCATGATACGGCCGAAACTCTTGCCGACGCTGGTTTTGTGGTCGCGGCTATCAACCACCCGGGTGACAATTACGCAGACCCGAGCCGTGCTGGCGATATATCCGTGATGGTCGAAAGACCCACAGACATCAAGCGCCTGATCGATTTCATGCTTTCCCAATCGGCCTATGCAGAGAAAATCGATGCTCAAAAGATCGGCTTCTTCGGCTTTTCGAGGGGAGGCTATACCGGTCTCGTGTTGGCAGGAGCCAAGCCGGACTTTCACGACCCGAGCGTACCCTGTCCGGAGCCGGCGCCGATTTGTGGCGAAATACGGCGAAACGAATTGCCTATGCAGCCTCTGTCTCTGGATAATCGTATCAAAGCATTCGTGCTGGCGGACCCGCTTAGCTTTTTCGCGACCAAACAAAGCTTGATCGTCGTTCAGCAGCCCATTCAACTGTGGGCCTCGCAACATGGCGGGGATGGCGCCTTGCCACAGAATGTCGGTGCCTTGGCCGAGAACCTACCGAAGCGGCCGGAATATCACAGCGTTGCCGGGGCTGCCCACTTTGCGTTTCTGGCACCGTGCTCACCTGCTCTGGCGTCGAGCGTACCGGCTATTTGCGTGGACGGAGGAGGCTTCGACCGTTTGGCATTTCACCATGTCTTCAACGACCAGATCAAAGCTTTCTTCAGCCACGTCCTGCGCGACTAGCTACGTACCACGGTGTCCTTACAAGCAGACTCGGCCTCTATTCGAGCGGCGACATCCTGGGATGGGGAGCACCTAATTGGAGATCCGCATATGGCCAGCGTGTTCAGTTTCATAACGCTTTGACCGGCCACGAGCCAATAGCCGGTCTGTCCATCGACTCGATCGCGCGAGCGTGATAGGCAAACTCGGAGGCCGTCATCGCCTGTCCTCGTTTGCCGTTACGTTTACGACGCTGACCTGCTGCTGTCTTTTCTGAAAAGTAAGCCCGCCGACATGTGAGTTCTAGGTTCTCCCGTTGCCTCGATCCGCCTATGCAAAACACGCCGAATTCCAGCACGACATCGATAAGATCGTCCGCGTTTCAAACATCGCGCTTCGATTGAAGCGCACGCAATAATCTGAGAAGCTGCATGGCATGAAGCCAAAAAAGGGACGCGGTAAGCCTGCATCGGCTAAATCAAAGTGTGAAACAGCACCAAAACGGGACCCGTGGGCTTCTGTGATATACCATTGAAAATGGAAGACAATCGCAAATCGCCGGGATCCCAGTCGTCGCCGGTCAGAACCCCGATCAAAACAAAAATATCTCTTATATCATTCGGTTATCTGAAGCTATCGGCGGGGTCGCGTTTCAGTGTGGGTTCACAAGAACTGCGCGCAACGGCGATGAACCTGTTGGCCAAAATCGCGCAAGCTTAACCGATCGAGTCGATGGAGGGACTCGCTCTAGCTCGTGGCCGTTAAGTTTACGGTGCCCGCCCCATACCTTTTGACATTGACCCGCCGCAACCCTATATTCTGACCATATAGTCATTTCTTGAGGTCGCCATGAAGAGTGTCCCCGTCGTTGAGGTAAAGGCCCATTTTTCCGCCTTGCTGGCCGAGGTCGAGGCAGGCGAGGAAATCGCCGTTACTCGGCATGGCAAGGTAGTCGCGCGCTTGGTTCCGGATTACTCCCGTAAAGCAGCCGACGCCTTTCGTGATCTGTGGACTGATAGCGCGGAAATCGATCTGGCCGCGCCTGAAGACCAGCCGGCTGAGGCCGTTTCCTCGTTGGACAGCTAAATCGTGTCTGCCCTTTTCCTCTTGGACACGAACATTCTGATCGCAGCTCTGAAGGGGCGACCTGAGATCCGCCAGCGGCTGGAGACGGCGGAGTTGAACACTCTACGGCTTTCAGTGATTGTGCTGGGCGAGTTGGAGTTTGGCGCGGAGAAAAGCGCCTATGGCGAACGCAATCGCGCGCGTCTGGCCACCCTGGCGCAGCGGCTGCCGCTGGTCGATATCGATTACGACACGACACTGCACTATGGACGGATACGAGCGTTCCTGGAGGGCGAGGGAACGCCGATCGGAGAAAATGATACCTGGATCGCAGCCCAGACACTGGCAATCGGCGCGACGATCGTAACGGACAATGTCCGCGAGTTCTCCCATGTACCCGGTCTAAGCGTCGAAAACTGGCTGCAGCCCTGAGATTCCAGATGAAGGAAGCGATGAAGAAGATGAACCGCGACAGGCTGTTCTTGATACGCCCAGGTTTTGAAGACCCGGCCTATCCAGGCCAGCGGTTCTATTGCTGGCATTGTGCGCTGATGGAAGGGGTATTGGCATCGTTCCCCACGCTGGCGCAGCACATCGATGTCGAACGGATCGAATGGCCTCGACCGAGACTTCCCGTCATTGAGCTTGTGGGGCAGGAAAACCAATCCCTTCCCTTGCTGGTGCTGGCGGATGGAGCAACATCGCCTCATCAAACGGGCACTTATCAGGGCTTTTCGTTCATCTCAGAAAAGGACAAGATTCTTGCGGCTCTGTCAGAGCGGCATGGTTTTCCGGTTCCGCATCCGTAAGTTTCCAAACTATCGCGAAAGCAGAATGCAAAGCTCGCATGTGAAACAGCACCAAAACGGAACTCTCCATGCGCTCTGTAGGGAACAAGTTCTCGCAACGCGACGGAAACGAGCCGACGCCGACAAGAAGGTTGCTGACGCCCCACCACAGCGGCCACCTCTCGAAGCGACCAGTCGCATAGGCTGCAAGCTGGAGAATGCGCAGCACGAAACAGCTGACGGCAACAATGAAATAGATTGTCCTGAGATCCAGCAGCATGATGCTTTCCTGAAGTTCCGACCGTGGAACTTATAGAAAGCGTTTTGCGGTTTGATTGGAGGCTTCGTTAAAAATTTAATGATCGCGGGGTTTTCCTGCTCCCCGATCATGTAGGTTTCAGGACACGACAGCGCTCGATTTGTCCGACATTTGAGAACATGACCCAAGCAGTATTGGACCAAGTTTTACAGCACGAATCTAATTTAGCGCTTGGATGGAGAAATTAAAGGCAGGACCGAGGTTTTCGGCATCTTTCCCGATGGCTATGCCATCGTCTGGCTCGTAGGCGCTCTGCTGTTAGAACAGAACCTAGAATGGGCGGTCCAGAGGTCGCGCTACATGACCCTTGAAACCATCGCAACAATGAGCGTGATCCACTCATCAACTTGCCCGCTGCGGCAAGCTGATTCGTTCCCGGCTCTGCCCCGGAGGCTCGGCGCCCTCTGAAGCTAAACCGCTCCATGGGACATCATCGTCATAGCGGCCCATTTCCACTTTATCCTTAGTCTAGTTATAGGTGATTTTGTCAGCCGTTCGCGGACGGCTGAAGCAATAGCGATCAAAGCTATAGCCATTTGTTCCCGTGAAATAGGAAAGCACAACGGACAATGGGGTCGTGAAGGTGTACCGCACCCGTGTCAGGACAATCTGCACGCCCTGTTCCTGTATTTCCGACGGAATCGAGATCGGAGGGGCGGAGCCGGCCGGAAGTGCACTGGTGTTGAGCGCGGCCGACCAATTTGTCGTCGCTGCTCCGCTGCTGTTGACATCCTCGGCGGCAACGATGATCGTCAATCCTGCTGTATCATAGGGCTGCAGAATAAAGCTCATGCCCGAAAGAAGGCCGGCGACATCGGATTTGGACCATGTGCTTTGCTGCGAGATCACGTTGCCTGCGGTCGTGGCAATCTGATCGATCTTGCGGCTGACCGTCAGCGCATTGCCAAGGTCCACGGTGGCAGCCAGCAGCAGGATCAGGATTGGCAAAACCAGCGCGAACTCAACCGCAGAGGCACCGGAACGGTCCGTCGCAAAACCTCGACAAAAGCGGTATGCGGAGCGGGATGTCCTTATCATGTCAGAACGGCTCGTTGCGAAACAAGGTGGTCGCACCCAAAAGATAGCGCCCGTCTGCGAGCTTTGCATTGGAAAGTGTGAAGTAATTGACGACGGAGCTCCATGGGAGAAACGCCTGCACAAGCATGTAGTCGCTGGCTTTTCCCGTCGCGTAAGTCTCTGTAATGGCGAGGTTTCCCGAGCTGTCGATAGCGTTTGTGCTAGTCACAGCCGAAAGATTCGATATGACATCGACCTTGACGAGCAGATTATCGGAACAGCTGAATAGTAAGGTCATGTCAGCGCAGATCTTGGCCTTGAAGTCCGTCAGCGTCATGCTGTTGGCTAGGGCCTCACCGGTGCGGATCATCCGCGATATTTTTTTGACCGAGGCGTCGAGGCTAGAGGCAACAAAGAACATCAGCGAGACTTCGATGATTGCGAAAATCAGCATAGCCAGCGGAAATATCAGGATGGCGAATTCGACTGCCGCCGCGCCTTTGCGTTCCAGGAAAAGGCGTCCCAACAACTTGATCATTCGTGTCTTCATTGAGTGAGCCGTACTGATGCCAGATATTGGGTGAAGAGCGCGGACAGACCGTTCACGATGTCGGTTGACGAGGAGGCGGATATAAAGAAGCTTTTTGACGATGCGCAATCGGCAAGCGCGTAGGGAATGTAGTCGCGCCGCGTGATGCTGCTGGACACGCCGCTGTCCATATTGCCACCCCATGTCGCTTTCCAGCTGGCGCTCGCCATCGTCGAGCCCACAGTGGCATTATAACCCCAGTCCGTGGTGATCGGCAGATATTCGGTATAGAGCACCGCCATGGTGTTCGATTGACCTTTCAGGCCGGAACACCAGTCCGGATTGAGCGGCGCGACCTTGTTCCAGGATGGTCCGACCGTCTTGGCCTGTCCTCCAGACACCTTAACGCCGTCCGTCACCCATTCGCGCTTCGACTGCACGCCATCCGTCAACAGGAGAACCAGCTTGAGCGGTTTGGCCGATGAACTGCCGTCACCCCCCTTACCGATCTTCTGTTTCAGCACAGGCAGGGCGACATCGAAGAACGTATTGTTCGTCGACGTTGCGCTGGTGAGCCCATAACTATCCGTGGAAAGACGATTTCGTGCATCGGAAGTCACGAATGTCGGAGCGAGAACTTCCGTGGTGGTATCGCCGATACTATATAGTCCCACCCGGATGCGTTCATGGTTGCTATCGGCCTCATCGATTAGATCTATGACCTCTTTTACAGCATCCACCGCGACATCTGCTCTGAGCTTGATGCCTTTGGCCGAGGAATAGGCATAGTTGTTGGCATAGTTCGTACCGGAAACGGTATGCGCATCGCCAGTATGGCAAGCAAACTGACAGCCGACGCCGTTGTACATCGTGCGTTGCCCGGCAGTGGTTGCTGCCAGCAGCATCGAAGGAGATTTGTCGATTGCGATATAAACGTTCAGGTAGGACGTCGACGGGCCTTTGACGGAACTGGCAATCGTGACCGGAACATCGTTAATATCGGCTATCTTCATGAGCGTTGTTGGAATGCTTCCGCTCGCCGTCGCCGTTATCTTATGATTCGTCGTATCGATGACGATGTTGCTGACCGAATAGCTGCTGCCAGGCTGAGCGCTAAACCAATCCGCAACCTTCTGTTTCAGACTATCCGTATCAGAGGTATCGATCTGCTTGACGGCAGCGATAAGCGCCTCGTCAAGATCGCTTTGCATACGCTGTCTGACATTGTATGCTCGGATGCAGTCGAGACTTGCTCCGACCGAAAGTATCATTGGCACCAATGAAAGAGCTACGACGATCGCGACGTTTCCGCTTCTATTTTCTAGATAACGTTTAACAAGTTTAAAGATACTATCCACCGAGATTACGTATTTTAGATTCAAAGTAAGCACCGAATTTCAATATCAATGTACCAAGTTCTCACTCTGGGTACTTAACAGCGCCTTTAATCTGCATGGAAATCAGCCAGTGAAGCCGGACGACAAGTAGTTTTCTGCGCTATTTGGATAAGATGCGCATTATGGATATTTCTTTCCGCAAAGGTTTCGACGGGGTTGTCGCAGACTGTTGAGGGTGCCGAGCTACCCAGTTGTTGACAGCCTTTACGGTTTGTTAACGTTTGAACGCGCACCATTGTGTCACCGACCCGGCTGAAGCCACCTCTCGGATCCGTTTCGCCGGATTGCTACTTCCGGCATCAATCCAAAGTGCGCGCCGACGATTCGAGATTTCGCAAACCGGCTTGAGTCGTCGACCGCCGAGTGATAGGTAATCGCAACCGACGCGCAACGCCCCGGTGTTAATAAGCACTAAAACTGACTAGTGGGCTTCTGTGATATACCATTGCAGATAGAAGATAATTGCGAAATTATCGGAGTCCCAATCGGCGTCCGTCGGAATGCCCGATCCAAGCAAAGATTTCTCTTTTATATCAATTATACATATGATCCCATGGTTGGGGGTTATATTTCGGTGCGGTTTCACAAGGATGGATCGTTCGCGACGCTGGCCTTCCTGACACCTAAAGGCCACGCTCATTCATGAAAGGCAGCGGCGCATGAGGCTTGGCTACTATCAATAATTTTATGACCGATGATCACCAAAGCTGTGGGCTGTCTTCGCTTGATAGCGGCCGAGGGTTAGCGGTGGAGCTCCTGTTCCGGTCCCATGATGCCTCGAATTCCACGGCAGAAACGGGCCTTCCGAAATAGTACCCCTGGACGCCATCGCAGTTGTTCTCGCGCAGGAATTCAAGCTGCTCCAGGGTTTCGACACCTTCGGCGACCATATCCAGCTTCAGCTTTTGTCCCAACGAAATAATGGCGGTCGTAACGGCGCGGTCACTCTCATTGCTCGGGAGATCGGCAAGGAAGGATCTATCGATCTTCAGCCGCGAAACCGGCAAGTCTTTTAGGGCACTGAGATTGGAATATCCCGTGCCAAAATCATCTATCGCTAGGCTTACTCCCAACGACCGCAAACGTTTCATTGTTCGGATTGCTCGCGGGAGGTCACGCATGATCAGGCCTTCGGTTAACTCCAGCTCCAGATATTTCGATTCCAATCCACTTGCTTCTAATGCATTAACGACGCATGCAACGAGATCATTCTCATGAAACTGCCGCGCCGAGACGTTGACGCAAATGACGATCTTCGGATGGCCCGCATCTTGCCAGGCTTTGTTCTGCCGGCAGGCTTCCCGCAATACCCAATCACCGATCGGTCCGATGAGCCCGCTCTCTTCCGCCAAAGGTATAAAGCGTGCGGCAGGGACAGATCCAAGTTGCGGATGGCGCCATCGGATCAGAGCTTCGGCAGCGAAAACAGTATTTGTCGACAGCTTCACCTGCGGCTGATATTCCAAAGAGAATTCAGATCGGGCAACTGCAATTTTCAAGGTTTCAAGAAGCAAGAAGCGCTCTTGCATCTCGATACTGAAATCGGGTGTGTAGAGCCTGAAGCCGTCGCGACCACTTTCCTTGGCTTGGTACATCGCAGCGTCCGCATTTGCGACCAGAATATCGGCATTGGTACCGTCATTTGGATAACTCGCAATGCCAATGCTGCACGCGATTCTGTAGTCGTGCCCGCTTATTTCAATGGTTTCAGCCAACGCGTTGCGAATGGCCTGTACCTTTGCCACGATCGCATACGTGTCCGGTGGTTGCTGTGTGAAGACAATGACGAATTCATCCCCGCCAAGACGGGCGACCATATCCGTTGGAGCAACAAGTTTCCGCATCCTGTCGGCGGCAGCCTTCAGCAGATCGTCGCCGGCACTGTGGCCGAGGCTGTCGTTGACGATCTTGAAATTATCGAAGTCGATAAATACGACCGTTACCCAATGGCCCAACCGCTCCGCGTCAAGGAGTGCACGGGGCAAGCGCTCCTGCAGCAAGGTGCGATTGGGCAGTCCCGTTAGGCCATCATGGTGTGCCATGAAGCTAATACGCTCTTCGGCCAGCTTGCGCTCTATTGCAATGCCGGCAAGCCGGCCAAATGTCTTCACAAGATCCAACTCACTCATGATGGGTTCGCGAGGAGCTTTAGAATAGATCGCAAACGTTCCCAACACATTGTTTTGATGAGACAGGATCGGCATGGACCAGCAGGAGCGAAGTCCGTGCGCCAAGGGCGCATCGCGACAATCGTCCCATAGGGGGTCGTGTGCAATATCCGTGACGATGACGGATTCGCGGCGATAGACGGCAGTTCCACATGAGCCCGCCTTCTCGCCAACGGGAATGCAGTCGAGAAGCTTCGTGAAGGCGGCCGGCAAATTTGGTGCGGCGACGCATCGCAGGTGGCTCTTCGTATCGTCAACCAGCATGATGGAAGAGAATACCCCTTCCGACAGACTCTCCACCAGCTGAACTATTTCATCAAGCACGCGCTCCAATGGAGCGCCGCTTACGATCATTTCCAATACATGCGCTTGTCCGTCGCGCAGAAGGTCTGCCTGCTTGCGATCGGTAATGTCCCTGGAGATACCGACAAGCCCGAAGATCTCATTCCTGTCGTTGCGCAATGGCACCTTCGTGGTCAGTAGCCACTTGCGTGCGCCAGAATTGTCGATACGCAACTCTTCCAGATCGAACAGCGGCTCTCCGGAACGCATAATCTCAAGTTCCTGTGCTCGGAAGATGCTGGCCATGTCCGCCGGATGCAGATCGAAATCCGTTCGACCAAGGAGATCCGAGGTGCTTTGTACGCCAAAACGCTCGGAAAATGCACGATTGACGACCACGAACCGACTTTCAGTGTCTTTAGCCCAGAAATAGTCCGGCACCCAATCGATCATTGTTTGCAGCGAAATTTCCTGACTGCCGATCACCCGTGTTGTCTTCAGCTCGGTGATATCTTCGTGGGTGGCAACCCAGCCACCGTCGGGTAAGCGTTGATGACAGATTTGAACGCTGCGGCCGTCAGTGAGTTGAACTATTCGTACGGAAGGTCTGGCGGCCGAATTGGCGGTTTCGTTGATCACCAGATAATGTTCGGCGTCGATATGGGCCGTTCCGGCGTCAATGCGCAGCGCAACGATTTTGCTTAACGCTGTCCCGGGCAGAATTTGCTCCAGATCAAGGCGGTAGATCTCGGCATAACGTCGATTACAGAAGGCAAGCTTTTTCTCCGCATCGAAAACGCAGATTCCTTGCGGCATATTATCAATCGCAATGTCACGGGCGGCCGTCGCCCTCAAAAAGTCGAACGACATTGCCAGGTTTTCGGAATGTTGACCGGATAGCGCGAACATTCGCTGGAGAGCGTCGTGATAGACGTCTGTCCGATCGTCTCCTCCAAGATGCGCGGCTGCACCTGTCCCTGACATTGTTGACTTTTCATATCCCGTGACAACCCCAACCATCATGGGTGTTCGTTCGTACAGATGCATGCCGCGTCTTAATTTGTCGTGAATCCCAGCCCGGGCAGCAGGCGTGATAGCGAGCGTCACATTCTTGCAACAGTAGCTTGCATAAATTCGCAAAGATCGAATTGTTCTGAAACAATCAGCAATATTTTGGTGCGTACAGTAATTTTCTGAAATACTGATCGTCAGGTTTCTGCTTTTCTGCCCAGATTCGATTCTTCGAGAAAGATATTGTTTACCAAAGGCTTAACGTTGGAGTACGGCGTGGGAATCCGAGCAGGCTGCGATGTGTCTGGTAATAGCAAGCAATATCGTGGGAATCGAACCCGTTTAGCCGATGGCACCGTTCTGGTGCTGCCCCTTTATCCCCAGCGAAGCTTCACGTTCAAAGACCAATTGCGTGAAAACTCACGCCTTGGTTGTCGCGCCGACGCCTCCGCAAGCATTTCAAAAAATCTCGATACGGATAATCGCTCGACGATCTCATCCGGCCGCCCGTCGTTGGGCATCTGCACCTCAATGCAATGAATTCATTGGCATATAAGGAATATCTATGTCGTCGATTGTGATCGAGTTCGTTCAGCACACTAAGACCCGTAGTCGCCGTTTTGGGAGCAGGCTGAGACGCCGTTCCTACGCGCTGCTGGCCAGCGTCAGCGTGGGAGCGATGGTCATGTGCGGCTGGCCGGCCTCGGTCAGCGCGCAAGTCTGGAAGGGCACGACGAGTACCGATTGGACGGTCGGCAGCAACTGGTCGACAGGCACGGCCCCGAGCGGCACCGCAACGGTGACGATTAACACGAATTCGCCCAATCCCGCGGTGCTGGGCGTGTCCGGCGCGGCGAGTTCGACGATCGGCAACCTGCAGATGGGCATGACGGGAGGCACGAGCGCGCTCACGATTCAGAACGGGAGCACGCTGTCGTCCAGCGTTGCGACGGGCAGCAATTTCGTTGGGGGTGCTACGGGAACCAATGCCACCATCACCGTCACGGGCCCGGGATCATCCTGGTCTACGGCGGCAGCCGTCACCGTCGCCGGGGCCACTGGCAGTACGGGTACGCTGAACATTGCCAATGGGGCCACCGTTACCGCAGGGGGGAACCTGAATCTTGGCCAAAGTGGTGTCTCGGGTTCGGGGGTGATAAACCTTACGGGTGGCAGCACGCTCACCTCTGGACTCGCAGCTCTATATGCAATTGGCGGCGCAAATAGCACCGCCAATATTTCCGGCGGCGGATCCAAGTGGAATGTGAATGGAGCCCTGACGGTCGGCAGAGGTCAGGGCGGCAGCGGCGGCGGCAGTGGCACGCTGAATGTGACAAACGGTGCTGTGGTGACAGCGACCGGCACGATTTCGATTGGGGGAGCCACCCTCAGCAGCAACGGAACCGGTGTAGCAACCATCGCCGGTGCAGGCTCACAGCTGAACACCGGCTCGGCACTGAACATCGGCGCCTGGGGTAGCGGCACGCTGACGGTTTCCAACGGTGCCACGGCGACCGCCAATGCGGTGACGATGACCGTCGGTGTGGCCTCAACGGCCACGCTCAGTGTATCCGGCGGTAGCACCCTTTCCACCGGAGCACTGACAGCCGGCCCAGGAACGGCGCAGGCCAACTTTGACGGCGGCACGCTGCGCGCCACCGCGAGCAACGCAGCCTTTAGTAGCGGTTTTGCCGGCACCGGGCTGAACATTGCCGCAGGTGGGCTCACACTCGATACAGGCGCCTTCAATGTCACCGCTGCGTCGCCATTCAGCGGCACGGGTGCGTTCACCAAGATCGGCACCGGCACGGCGGTGTTCTCCGGCAACAATGTGTACACCGGCGGCACGACGATCTCGGCGGGCACGCTGCAGCTGGGTAACGGTGGTACGTCTGGTGCGATCACCGGCGATGTCACGAACAACGGCACGCTCGCATTCGACCGGTCAGACGCCAACACCTTCGCGGGATTGATCTCGGGCAGCGGTTCGGTCAATCAGATCGGCTCCGGCACCACCATCCTGACCGCGAATAATGGCTATACCGGTGGCACGACGATCACCGCGGGTACCCTGCAGCTCGGCAATGGCGGCACCTCCGGCTCGATCGCGGGAGATGTCACGAACAACGGCACGCTCGCATTCGACCGGTCGGACACCTACACCTTTGCCGGACTGATCTCGGGCAGCGGTTTGCTCGATCAGATCGGCTCCGGCACGACGATACTTACCGCGGCAAGCAATTCTGTCGGTGCGACGCGAATCGATGCCGGAACTTTGATGGTCAACAACAACAGCCTGACGAGCACCGGCGGAATCACGATCAACGCTGGCACGCTGCAGAACAGCGGAGGAAGCTCCGCTATAAGCACGCCCACGATCACCATGAACTCCGGCTCGAAGCTCAACATCGCCGGTGGAACGGTCCAGGCAGGCGGTGGCGCCCAGACATTGTTCACCGGCGGGACCGGCGGCGCCACGATCAACATCACTGGCGGCACGCTGCTCGGCAACGGTACGCTGGGCGGAGGCGGCAATGTTGTCAATCTTACCGCCGGTTCGCTCAACACCGGCGCAGCCGTGTTGAACCTCGGCAGCGGCAATGACACTTTCCTGTTGAGCGGTCTAGCGACGATTGCCGGAGCGGGGGTGGACGGAGGCGCCGGCACCGATGCGCTCCAGGTGAACACCAGCTTCAACCGCACGCTCGACGGCGCCTTCGTCACCAATTTCGAGACGCTCTCGAAGAGCGGCGCCGGCACATTGATCCTGACAGGATCGCACGGCTATAGCGGTGGAACGACCATCTCCGCGGGGACACTGCAGATCGGCAATGGCGTGACAGACGGCACGCTGGCAACGCCGAGCGTGGCGAACAGCGGCGCGCTTGTCTTCGCCTTGAGCAGCGACTACACGTTTGGCGGGACGATCTCTGGCACTGGGCGTGTGAACAAGACCAGCACTGGGACGACCACCCTCACCGGCAACAACAGCTATGCTGGACCCACAAGCATCATCGGCGGCGCCTTGCTCATCAATGGCGATCAATCAGGCGCTACCGGACAGACTTCCGTTGGTAACGGCGCCACGCTCGGCGGTACGGGCGTCATCGGCGGCAATGTCGCCGTGGCCAATGGCGGCACGCTCGCCCCCGGGGGCGCCGGCAATGCCCCCGGGACGCTCACCATCAAAGGCGGGCTGACTCTCAATAACACCTCGAACCTCAACGTCGACTTCGGCCAGGCCAACGTGCCGGGCGGCCCGCTCAACGACCTCATCAATGTTGGTGGCAACCTGACGCTCGACGGCACGCTCAACGTGACGCAGACCCCTGGCGGCACCTTCGGCCCTGGCGTCTACCGCATCATCAACTACAATGGCTCGCTGACTGACAACGGCCTTGCTGTCACGGATCCGAACTATTTCGTGCAGACAGCGGTCGCCAATCAGGTCAACCTTGTCAATTCGACCGGTCTGGCGCTGAGCTATTGGGACGGTGATACCGGTCCGCATTCCAACAGCGTCATCGATGGCGGCAGCGGTACTTGGCGGGCTTCCGGCGATCAGAACTGGACCGACGCCAGCGGTCTTTTTGCAGCGCCCTTCGCCAATGCGAGCTTCGCCATATTCCAAGGGGCCGCAGGCACGGTGACGGTAGACAACACCAACGGCCAGGTGCAGGCAACCGGCATGCAGTTCGCGACCGACGGCTACCTCGTTCAGGGCGCGGATCTCGCACTGGTCGGACCGCAGTCGATCATTCGCGTCGGCGACGGCTCGGTGGCGGGCGCCTCTTATGTTGCCACAATTTCGTCCAATCTGACAGGCGGCAGCGAGCTTGTGAAGAGCGACCTCGGCACGCTGGTGCTGTCGGGAAGCAACGGCTACACCGGCGGCACGGCAATCAACGGCGGCAGCCTGCAGATCTCCGCTGACACCAATCTCGGCGCTTCTAGCGGTGCTCTTAGCCTCGACAGTGGCATATTGCGCAACACGGCCGCCATTGTGTCGAACCGCACCGTCACGCTCAGCGCCGGCGGCGGCACCTTCGATACGCTAGACACCCTCGCACTCAACGGCTCGATCGGTGGCGGCGGTGCGCTCACCAAGACGGATGCCGGCACGCTGGTGCTTGGCGGCACCAACACCTACCAGGGCGGCACCAATATCAATGGGGGTGTCATCGAGGTTGCTGCCGACACCAACCTCGGAGATGCGGCCGGCGCGCTTGCCTTCGATAGTGGCACCCTTCACACGACGGCGTCCTTTGCCTCGAGCCGCTCGACAACGCTCAACGCCGGCGGCGGCATCTTCGCCACCGACAATCTGACAACGCTGACGCTGAGCAGCGCTGTCGGCGGGGCGGGGGCGCTTACCAAGGACGGTGCCGGCACGCTCGTACTCGCCGCAGACAACAGCTATGCCGGCGGCACGACGATCGCAGCCGGCACTTTGCAGCTCGGCAATGGCGGCGCGAGCGGCTCAATTACCGGCAATGTTGCCGATAACGGCACGCTCGCCTTCAACCGCAACAACACCTACAGCTTTGCCGGGCTCATCTCCGGCACCGGCGGCCTCGACCAGAGCGGCAGCGGTGTCACGATCCTGACGGCAAACAACAGTTATGCCGGCGCGACCAACGTGCGTTCGGGCACGCTGATCGTCAACGGCGATCAATCAGCGGCGACAGGGACGACCACGGTGGAGGCCGGTGGCACGCTCGGCGGCACAGGCACAATTGGCGGCAATGTCAGTGTACTGGATAATGGTGCGCTGAACCCGGGCAATGTCGGTTCGACGCCGGGAACGCTCATCGTCAATGGCAATCTGACCCTCGCCGCCAATGCCACGCTCAACTACAATTTAGGGCAGGCGGGCGTGGTTGGCGGGCCCTATAACGACCTGACGGTCGTGCACGGCAATCTCACCCTTGGCGGTTTCTTGAATGTGTCGGAGACGCCGGGAGGCAATTTCGGGCCGGGCATCTATCGCATCATCAGCTATGACGGGACGTTGACCGATCTCGGTCTGGCCGACAACTCACCGAACTATATCGTGCAGACCTCGGTCGCAAATCAGGTCAATCTGGTCAACATCGCTGGCCTGACGCTCAATTACTGGGACGGCGATGCTGGCCCCAAGTCCAACGCGCTTGTCGACGGCGGCAACGGCACGTGGCGGGCCGCGGGCGACGACAACTGGACAGATGCCACAGGCCAAGTCAACGCGCGGTTCTCCAATGGCAGTTTTGCCGTATTTGGCGGCGCGGCGGGTACGGTCCAGGTCGACAATACCAATGGCCAGGTGCAGGCCGCGGGCATGCAGTTCGCAAGCAACGGATACACCGTTGAGGGCGACAACATCACCCTGGTCGGGCCACAGTCGATTATCCGCGTCGGCGACGGTACAACGGCGGGAGCGGGCTTTACCGCGACCATCGCATCGGTGCTCCAGGGCAGCTCGCAGCTCGTCAAGACCGATCTCGGCACACTCGTGCTCACTGGCAACAACACCTACACGGGCGGCACTCGCATCAACCAGGGAACGCTGCAGTTCACGACGGACGCCAATCTTGGCGATGCGTCCGGTAACCTGACACTCGACGGCGGCACACTTCGCAATACGAATGCCATTGCTCTTGCTCGAGGCGTCACGTTGGGGGGCGGCAACGGCACTTTCGAGACGCTTAGCGACCTGACCATCAATGGTGTGGTCGATGGCGTCGGCGGCTTCACAAAAACAGGAGCCGCGGGCCTGACGCTGACCGGCGCCAACAGCTATTCCGGGTCGACCATCGTATCGGCCGGCGGTCTCTATGTCGACGGCAACCAGAGCGGGGCGGCAGGCCTAACCTCGGTGCTCAACGGCGCCACCCTTGGTGGTCGCGGCACGATCGGTGGCAATGTCACGATCGCGAACGGGGGGATGCTATCGCCCGGTTCCGCAAACGGTGCGCCAGGTACGCTGACGATCGCCGGCAATCTGACGCTTTCCAGCGGTTCAGTGCTGAACTACAGCTTAGGGCAGGCGAATGTGCCAGGCGGCACGCTTAATGATCTGACAACGGTCGGCGGCAACCTGACGCTGGATGGCACACTCAATGTGACTGTCCCGCCGAGCGGCACATTCAGCCCCGGTATCTACCGCCTGTTCAACTATGCTGGCTCGCTGACCAACAACGGTCTGACGGTCGGCACCGTCCCATCTCCGGATTACTTCGTGCAAACCGCCATCGCCAACCAGGTGAATCTCGTCAATACGAACGGATTGACGCTGAATTATTGGGACGGCGGCTCCGGTGGGAGATTTGACGGCGTTATCAACGGCGGCGACGGGATCTGGCAGAGTTCGGCTGGAAACAGCGATTGGTCTGACGGCAATGGTCTGATCAATGCTCCCTACGACAACGCCGGCTTTGCCGTCTTTACCGGTGCGGCCGGCACGGTGACGGTTGACAACAGCCATGGACAAGTGACCGCTTCGGGCATGCAGTTCATCACCGACGGCTACGTCATTCAGGGCGGCGCCATTGACCTGATCGGATCGACAGCGACGATCCGCGTCGGCGACGGCACCAGTGCCTCATCTGGTATCACAGCCACCATCGCATCCGAACTTGCCGGTACCAGCCAGCTTGTCAAGACAGACGCAGGCACGCTCGTTCTCACCGGCGCCAACAGTTACACCGGCGGCACGGCGATCGAGGCGGGTACCCTGCAACTCGGAAACCGCGGCACCACCGGTTCACTTGTCGGCGATGTCACCGACAACGGTACACTCGCTTTTGACCGCACCGACAAATATATATTCAACGGCGTGATATCCGGCTCTGGCACCATCCGCCAGATCGGCACCGGCCTGACCCGGCTTACGGGCGACAGCTCGGCCTTCAGCGGTACGACCTCGATCGAGGCCGGAACGCTCTCGGTCAATGGCAGCCTGTGCGGCGACGTTAACGTGCTTTCCGGCGGTCGCCTGCAGGGCATAGGCACTGTCTGCGACACCAACAACTTCGCCGGCGGCACGGTGGCGCCAGGCAATTCTATCGGCACGCTGACCGTCGCAGGCAACTATATGGGCGACGGCGGCACGCTGGAGATCGAGTCGCAGCTCGGCGGCGACAATTCGCCGACCGACCGGCTTGTCGTTACCGGCAATACCTCTGGCACCACCACCGTCAAGGTCATCAACGTCGGCGGCCCTGGCGCGCAGACGGTGGAAGGCATCAAGATCCTTGAAGTCGGGGGCGCTTCGAACGGTGTATTCAACTTGGCTGGCGATTACCTGTTCCAGGGCCAGCAGGCCGTGATCGGCGGCGCCTATGCCTATCGTCTCTACAAGGGAGGCGTCTCGACGCCATCCGACGGCGACTGGTATCTGCGCTCCACCTATACCCTTCCGACCAGTCCTGCCGATCCCCGGCCGCTTTATGCACCGGGCGTGCCGCTATACGAGGCCTATGCCGGTGTCCTGCAGAGCTTCAACGAGCTTGGCACGCTGCAGCAACGCATCGGTAATCGAACATGGGGCAATGGCGAGGCCATGCCGCAAGGTGCCGATGTGCTCGACCAGACGCCGGCGGGCGGCAAGGCCATATGGGCTCGCATCGAGGCCGCTCATGGCAAATTCGAGCCTGAGACTTCGACCGCGGCAGCCGATTACAACGCTACCACGTGGAAGTTCGAGGCCGGCCTGGATGGCTTGTTTTACGACAGCGAGGCCGGCGCGCTGATTGGTGGGGCCTCCGTTCACTACGGTACCATCTCGTCGAACGTCTCGTCGATCTTCGGCACAGGCTCGATCGATGCCAGCGGCTATGGCCTCGGCGCCTCGCTCACCTGGTACGGCAATAGCGGCTTCTATGCCGATGCCCAGGCGCAGGCCACGTGGTACGATACCGACCTCACATCGGCAACTCTCGGAAGAAAGCTCACCGAGGGTAACAGCGGCTTTGGCTACGCTCTAAGCATCGAGACCGGTCAGAAGATCCAGCTTCGGGACAACTGGTCGCTCACGCCCCAGGCTCAGCTCAGCTATTCCTCGGTGCGGTTCAACGACTTCACCGACCCGTACGGCGCCCGCGTGTCGCTTGACGATGGTCAATCGCTGACCGGCAGGATCGGCCTTTCGGCCGACTACGAGAATGAATGGAAGAATGCCGCCGGCCAGGTCAGCCGCTCGCATGTCTATGGGATCGCCAACCTCTATTATGATTTCCTCGACAGCTCGCAGGTCGACGTGTCCGGAACAAGCCTGGTCAGCAAGAACCAGCCGCTGTGGGGCGGCGTCGGACTTGGCGGGTCGTTAAGCGTCGGCGATAGGACGACGGTTTACGGCGAGGCATTTGCCCGAACCAGCCTGGCCGACTTCGGCGACAGCAATTCCGCTGGCGCCAAGGTCGGCTTCAAGGTGAGCTGGTAGGGCAACATCTTCGGTCCTCCAAATCTGAATGCAACATCGAAAGGTTTTGACAGTGGCAGGTCTCTTTTACTCCACACTCTCTTCGGCAGCGGTAGCGCTCCTTGCCCTGGCAGGTTCCGCATCTGCGCAGGACGGTGCCTACAAGCTGCCGAACGGCGCTTCATCCCTGCAGGAGACATACCAGGATTGGAGTCTCGCTTGCCAGGGCGTGCCGCAGATCGTTTGCACCGTTTCCCAGCAGCAGACGCAGCAGAACAGGCAGCGGGTAATGGCCATTGAACTACGCAGAAACGGTGATGGAACGCTCGCCGGAAATCTTGTCCTTCCGTTCGGGCTCGCCCTTGAGGCGGGCGTCGTTCTTCAGATCGACGACGCCGCACCGCAGAAACCGCTACGGTTTTCGACCTGCCTGCCTGGCGGCTGCCTCGTTCCTCTCAACTTCGACGCAAAAGCGGTCATCGCCCTGAAAACCAGTGCCGCGCTCAAGGTAAAAGCGCAAGGCATGGACACAAAGGAGCTCGCCTTGCCGATCTCTCTCAAAGGTCTTGCGGCTGCGCTCGACCGCCTCGCGGTACTCGGAAATTCGTAAGCGACGATCCACAATGGCGAGGGTGTTAAGAAGGGGTGGCGGTGTCGCCCCCATGCCAGAACAATGTGACCTGGGGGCCAATAGCGGGCGACAATAGCTTCAAAACCGAAATTGCAGCTGTCCAGTCGAAAAACTAACGCCTGTATCCATCCATGCCGTTTTTTGACGACTTTCCGCGCGACAGCGCTTTTTTGCGTGCTTCACTGCATGTGAAGGACTTCCTCCAAGACTTCCAACAGCGCCCGCACGGATGCCGACTGACAGGAATAATAAACCCTCTGGTGCGCCTTGCGAGTTGTCACCAAACCTTGCGCTCGCAATTTTGCCAAGTGCTGAGAGGTTGATGAACAGCTCATCCCGACATGCGATGCAATCGCGCTAACAGGAGACTCTTGGCTGGCCAAAAACATAAGAATTGAAAGCCGAGTAGGATTAGCCATCGCAGACAGCGCTCCCGCGGCACGCTCCGCCGTTTCCTCGTTCAATTGAACTGCCTCCCAGAAACGCCAATAACGGCCTTACGGTTCGGATATATTCCTGGCTCCCCTGAGCACAATCGCTGCAAATAGTGCACATCAAGTAAACTCAACGACCGGCACATCGCCTGATGTGCCGCCAAGACGTTGGTGTGGGCGAGCTGCGAAACTATTCCATTCCGCCAACCAAGACGTGCTTCAACCGTATGCGATGGATGCTCAATACAGGATATGGCCTTAATATGCTCGCGCTCGGAGCCTTGACTAAAAGGCTCGATCACTTCGGATGTCATTTTCCAGTCGTGTGACACAGCCCTCGATCTTGGCCAGCAAAATCTCGAAATCAATCGGCTTGGTCAAATAGTCCGCCGCGCCGGCGCGTAAGCCGGTTATAAGATTTTGCTTGTCGGTCATTGCCGTCAAAAAGATGAAGGGAATGTTGGCAAGCTCGGGATAGTTGATCTGGATCTCCGCCAGCAGTTGATGACCGTCCATCTCTGGCATTGTAATGTCGCAAATGACGATATCAGGCCACTGGGATATGAGGTGTTCCAGGCCTTCTCGTCCGTTGGAAGCCTCGAGCGTCACGAAACCCGCTTCTTGAAGTTCTTCGACAATCAACTCCCTGATTTCCGCTTCGTCGTCTATGCATAGTATGGTGGTCATCGCGTTACCCCCTGATGCTCATGCAACATTCGTAAGCCCAGCCGATTGCAAAGGCGTCTTCTGCCGAATTGGAAGCGTCACGATGAGCGACGTACCGTTGCCTTTTTGGCTTTCAATTTCGATAAGCCCGTGGTGTAGGTCGACTATCTGTTTCACCAAATGCAAGCCGATACCTGTACCAGGGATGCCCGTCGATGTTCGCGCGCGAAAATATCGCTGAAATATCCTGGGCACATCGTCTGCGTCGATGCCGACGCCGTTGTCCTTCACGACAATCCTTATCATATCGCCTTCCAGCGACCCGGAAACGTGAATATCGGGGTAACCGGGGGAGTATTTGACGGCATTTGACAGGAGATTGGAAAAGAGCTGCTCGAGGGCAAGTTTGTCGCCATCGATGTATTCGGGCAACGGATCAATGTTCAACAGGATGCGATGGGATTTGCTGATTGTCGACTGGCGGTAGCAACAGGTCTCGATCAAAGCTTTTAAAGAACATGGCTCGGAGCGAATTTGAATGCTTCCACTTTCCATCCGACTGGAGGCAAGTATGCTCTCCATCAGGTCGACGATCCTCAAGACGGACGATCGTATCTGTTCGGCCTTTTCGCGGACAAATTGAGATGGAATCTCGCCTTTGGCACGTAGCAAGCGCTGCGCGGCCCCATCAATGATCGCCAGCGGGGTTCTGAATTCGTGCGAAGCAAGAGCGACGAACTGGCGCTGCAATTCATTGATGTTTCGCTCTTGCTGCAAAAGTCGTTCAAGCTCGTGCGCTTGTTCTTCGACTTCTCTCGTTCTCAGCGCCACCGTCGCTTCGAGCGTCTGCTTGTGGGCGAGCAGGGCGTCTGCGTTTCGAATGCTTTCAGTAATATCTTCGTGGGTCGCGACGTAGCCGCCATCCTTCATGGCACTGTGCGTAATCCGGACAACGCGACCGTCTTGAAGTACCACGTTCTGATTAGCCCTTCCGCCCTTTTGCGCCGCCTCGCCGACGACATCAAAGTACGTGGCGGAGTGAAGCGGTGCGATGCCAAGGCGGCTTCGATGGGCCAAGATGGATTCCAGTGGCGTCCCAACCGCTGTGAGGCCCGCGGGAAGGTTGTACATTTGCGCGTAGGAAAGATTGCACAAGATGAGCTTCTTGGCGGCAGAGAACATGCACAAGCCGTGCGGCATATTATCGAGGGCGATGTCGAGGAGGCCATTCTGCCGCTCGTTCGTCGAATTCCGTTCATTCGCCATAATTTAAAACCTCGCCATCGATAGCGCATGAGAATAAAAGCGGAATGCTAAGGATATATTGACTTGCGCGAGTAATTTTCCTCAGAATATGTCAAAAGAGACAATCTTGAATTGCGACTTGCAATGTTGGCTTTTTGACCGCACACGATCCGCCTTGAAAGTTCTGTGGGCTACGATTGAAGCGACATCAGAAGGCGATGTGTCGTGGCACTGAAATATGTGATCTCTAGTCGAACTTAAGGGTATTGAGCCGGTGTTGACTCAGGAAAACTCGGAGGAAGTTTCCCTAGGTTGCGGGCGGTGCAGTTGCGGTGATCTGCCAGCTATAAGTGCAGGCCGGAGTTCCATCGTTTCCGGCTGCTCCCGGCCCAGATACATTGCATAATCCGCGATCGGTCGAGGGCGTCCAACCAGATAGCCCTGCACCTGATCGCAGCATTCTTGCGTCAGAAAGGCGAGCTGATGCTCGGATTCGACGCCTTCAGCGATAACCGGCAAATTCAGCCCCCGGCCCAAGCCGATCACTGCGCGAATGATTGCGGCGGATTGTGACTGGCCGACCTTGCGAATGAACGACTGATCAATCTTGATTTTGTCGAAAGGAAATGACTGGAGATAGGACAACGAGGAATATCCTGTTCCGAAATCATCCATGGCAATGCGAACTCCAAGTGCCTTAAGTTGCCTCAACGTCGTCATTGCCCGCTCGAAATCATCTATCAACACCCCTTCGGTAACTTCCAGTTCGAGCCTATCAGGCGACAGGCCGGTCTCGGCAAGCACAGACCGCACGAGTTCTGAAAGATCACGGCGCTTGAACTGGACGGGAGACAGGTTAACAGCGATCCGCAACTTCCTTGGCCATGAGGCTGCCTCCCTGCAAGCTGTGCGCAGTACCCATTCCCCGAGTTCCATGATGAGGCTGCTCTCCTCGGCAATCGGGATAAACACGGAAGGCGGAATATTGCCGCGTGTCGGATGATACCATCGCAACAGAGCCTCGAAGCCAACAATATCTCCGCCAATGTCTGCTTGCGGTTGGTAGAAAACCACAAGTTGCTGTTGGGAGACTGCAGAATGGAGGTCACGCTGCAAGGCTCGCTTCTCGCGCAGCCATTGATCCATTTGCGGTTCGAAAAAGCGGGCTATTCCACGCCCTTCGGCCTTGGCACGATAGAGAGCGGCGTCGGCGTTGTTCATCAAACCCGCCGCTGCGTTTCCATCTGCCGGAAACATGGCCACCCCGATGCTCACACCCATGCTGATCCGGGTTTCGTCGACATCGGCATCTTCACCCAACGAAGCGATAATCCGATCGGCCAGCGCGGAAGCAGCGTTGGCATCGAGTTCCGCCAGCACCATGAATTCGTCGCCGCCGAGGCGAGCAACGAATGCTTCATCCGCCACAGCACGTAGACGGCTGGCGGTTGTGCACAGCAGCAGGTCACCGGCATTGTGGCCGAACAAATCATTGACCTCCTTGAATCGATCGAGGTCGAGGCACAGCACAGCGAACGGCGAGCCTTCGGCGCCGTGCTTATCGAGCAACATATCAAGCTTGCGCTTAAGGGCCGCACGATTTGGCAAATCGGTCAACGGATCGTGCAATGCCAAATGGGCGATCTGGCGCTCGGCATCACTGTGCTCCGTCACATCTTCGTGGGTCGAAACCCATCCACCATCGGGCGTGCGCTCATGATGCACCCGGATGACCTTGCCGGACGCAAGCTCTGCCGACCAGTTTTGTGGTGAGGGATTGGAATTGATTGCATCGCACCAATCCAGATAGCCTTGATGCGAAACAATAGGGCCGGTTCCAGCCGCATAACGCAGTTCTGCGATTTCGCTCAAGGTCATGCCGGGCCTAATCGCGTCGGGCGCGATGCCATAAATCTCCGCGTATCGGTGATTGGAGAGGATCAGGCGCTGATCGGCATCGAAGAAGCAAACTCCCTGCCCGATTTTATCAAGCGTCGTGGCAAATTGGATGTTGGTGCGTTCGAGCTGCTTTTGTGTCGCCCCTAGTTGGAGATGCGTTCGCAGCCGCGCAAGCAATTCCTCGGTTGCCACAGGGGTAGTGATGCAATCTGTCGCTCCTGCGTGCAGCGCGCTCGTGCGGCTGTTGATATCCGGCGACACGATTTGGATGGCCGGCAAAGTGCGAATGTAGTCATTCCGCCAAAAGCGATCGAAAAACGCGTCGGCGACCGCGGCGTCGACGACAACAATAGACGGCTTGAGAAAGGGTCCATGCTCTTCCATCGTATGGAAGTTCAAAAAACAAACGCATGACAGGCCGGCTTCTCTCATGCTGTTTGTCATGGCCAAGGTATGGGAATTCCCGTCGGTGACGACGAGGACCAGGACGTCGGGAAAAAACCTGAAGTCAGAAGCCCCCATAGTGACTAGTCTCCCGTTCGGTTGTCGTCCTCATCGAAATCGACCCGCCAACTAACAGCTGGAAGATCGACTACAAGGCGAAAGCTTTCCATCATCGAAGAACAAGCTGTAGGTTGCAACCATATACACCTCCAGCTTGTTTATTTCGAGAGATTTTCTTAGCATCGGTTAATATACAAAGGGAGCGTCCATCGAAAGTGGGAACAAATGCTCCTGGTTCGACCGCGTTGGTCAAGTTGCCTGCGGGCGTCCAGGCGCGACCAGCATAGCGAATGCTTTGGCATCAACGAAAGCGTGAAATGCGCGAAAAGGTGATTGCTGACGCGGCTGAGGATCAGCTCAGGAAATGCCATGGTAAATGCTTGGGGGATGCCAGGACATATCTTTGTTCATCGAGCGCCGAGTTCATGGAACGTCCGCCGGGAAAAAAATTCGTCCCATGAGGCGACAACGAGTACCATTTCATGGGGCTGACTATTAAGTCGCGTTAGAGGCCGCCCAACGATCGTCAACCTTCGTTCTGTTCGAAATTGCGTTGCGATAAGTATTTCGATAACGTATCTCAGCCTATGGGTTAACGAATATGAGCAGTCTTCAACTTTAGGCCTCCAATGGTGTGTTTGCATGCGAAGTCCATCCGCCGTTAATGGATCGACAGAGGCAACCGCAATACAGGTCTCTACAAGAGACGCGCCGGAAATCAGCCAATTGCTCTTTCGAGTTTCATGGAAAATATTTCTGAAACAGCAATTATACATAATACATTATTCAAATAACGCGGATGTAGTGCTAAAATAACAAAATGGAAATCATGAGGTACTGCCTTAGGAAAAATTATTGGAATAGCTATTGGTCGGTGATTGACCTGCGCACAGTGCGGGCCACCGTCGTCGACGGATTTGCCGCCGATTGCCTGACCGATGAGGAGGCGAACTACATGGTTGATCTGATGAATCTGCAGGAGCTGCTGCATGGAAACGCTCTCAAACCACGCCGAAGGCATGCAGGAATCGTTTTTATCAACAAACATCATGAAGGCTGGAACGCGTAGCATTGTTGTCCTCGGACGGACGATCATCGCTGCGATCAGATATTCATGTTGACGACACGCGGACGGTGGTTGGTGTCGCCATCGAGGACTTGGCTGAGATGCATGGCCCATCACTCGTAGGTCTTTCGAGATGAATTCACCGCCGTTATCGACACCAATCAAAATCGATCCACCGCAAATGGTCCATTCGTATCGAAAGCCGTTGGCAATCCTGGCTGACACGATGATGGCCGGGAAGACCGGTGGCGGGAAGTGCCGCAGACCTTCTCTTGTCACACACAGTGACGTATACGAGTGTATTAATACATCCGTATATGCGCCGATATGTGGATCTCATTTTATCTTGCGCATGGAATCTTAGGTGCGGATAACGGGTCGCCAGCTCACCGGCCCCGATCGCGGCCGACATGTGAGATCATTCGAGGAGACAATCGTGGAAACCCAGTATGCATTCGAAACCGAAGCTGAGCTTCTGGGCGCGCTGGCCAGCCCGATCCGGCTTCAGGTGCTGGTATTGTTGCTGGAGCACGAGTGGAGTGTCATGGACCTTGCCGATAAGATCGGGGTCAGGCAGTCAGCGCTATCACGGCATCTACAGCAGCTACGCGACCTAAAAATCGTTAATACGCGTCGGGACGCCAATTTCATCTTCTACTCGTGCGACCATTCCTTGGTGCGCGCCGTCCTCCGTGTGCTCAATTTGGTCGCCGAATGATATGAGGCAGGTCTCTGCGCCGAACTCGGCACCACGCGCAAGACGCTTTATCGGTTTGTCAATCCTAAAGGCGAACCTCGAGCGGAAGTCGCCCGTCAGGTTGAAAGGTTCGGGGACATATGGAAGTCGATTATAGCGCGGTGATCTCGCGAGGAACTCCATGTTAGTCGCGTGAGACACTTGGATAACGCGGGGCTCACTTTTTAGCTTGAGCGTGATTTTGCTGAAACGTTGACAGATCAGCCACTTTACTGGAGACCCGGTTCTTGGCGAACTCGATCAGGTTTGAGGAAAACATCGGCTTGGCCAGTCCAAAGCCCTGAAGAATATCGCATCCAAGGTCTCGAAGTATGGTTGCGTGTCCAGCCGTTTCTACGCCCTCGGCTGTCGCCTTAACGCCGAGAGAATGCCCCATACCAATGATGGAGCCGACAAGTTCCCTTTGCTCCGATGAAGTATCTATAGAGCGGATAAGCCGCCTGTCGATTTTTAGGGTGTGAGGCCGGAGGTGTAAAAGGCTCATGATCGAGGCATGCGCAGTGCCGAAGTCATCTACTTCAATCGATATGCCAAGCTTGCGAATGTAGGCAAGGTTTTCCTCCATTTGCGCATCCAACTCGTCGAGGACTATTGATTCCAGAAGCTCGAACGAGAAGCGGCTAGCCGTTTCCGGATCTATACCGAGCAGGGTCTTGAGTTTGGGATCTTGCAAGCGTCGGGCGGAAACGTTGACGGAGCATTTTGGAATAGACACCCCGTCCTTTGCCCAAATCTCCGAGTCCGCCATGGCCTTTCGAAAGATCAAGTCGTCGATGTCGCCGACGATGTTCATTTCGTCGGCAATTTGGAGAAATTCACTAGGTGCAAGAAGACCACGCGTTGGATGCCGCCAACGGACGAGCGCTTCGACGCCCACAATATCGAGCGTTATCGCGTCGAATTGCGGCTGATACATCGGAATGAATTCGTCTCGTTCCAACCCAACTAGGATCTCGTCCGAAATCTGTTTTAAGGTCACCACACGACTGCGAGATTTAGTTGAATAGAAGTCAAAGCGGTTCCGCCCATGCTCTTTGGCCTGATAGAGAGCGATGTCCGCATTGATCAGGAGGCTACGCACGTCGACGTCGCGACCGATTTCACAAGCAATACCGATGCTTGTACTGGAGCGACAGTCGATTCCATTTATGTTTACGGGCTTGCGCAATGCATCGACGATATTCTTGGATACCGCCTCAAGCGGCCCCACCGAACCGTCAAATCTGACGATCGCGATGAACTCATCGCCGCCAAGGCGGGCAACGAATTCATCGCTTCGAACGCTCGCCTTCAGTATCTTTGCTGTATGCTGCAGTAAAACATCGCCGACATAGTGCCCATAGGTATCGTTGATCTGCTTGAAGCGGTCCAAGTCAAAATGGAGCACAGCAGCGCCGCCACCGGTGGCCTTGCAATCGGCTTCAATGCTGATGATCTTTTCTTCCAGATACCTGCGGTTGGGTAGACCCGTCAGAGGATCATGCAGCGCAATGTATTCAATATGCTTTTTGGCGGATTCGAGTTCGGCGTTCCTCGCTTCTGCAAGTTTCTTGGCGTGCGCAAGATCCCGCTGGAGGGCGAGATCGGCGGTAACATCCCAATTCGCCCCGATCATCTTGCGATGGCCGTCGTTGTCGATGAACGGCAGTGTTCGGGACCGAATGAAATGTTCCGAGCCGTCCCGAAAAATTACCCTATACTCATCCGAGAAGGGGATAAGATTAGCGACGTGGTGATCTACTTTCTTGAAGACCCGCTCCATATCATCGGGATGCAGCATAGACTCCCACAAGCCGCCAATCTTCACCTCAGATTGGTGCTCGACATCATATAAGCGGAACATGCCCGCGTCCCATTCGGCACTACCCAAGTCAAAGTCAGCCTCGAAAACACCGATCTTCGAGACTTCGAGTGCCAGTTTGAGACGACGCGATATCCGCTCAAGCGTCTCTTCCGAATTTTTTCTGGTCGTTATGTCGGTATCCGTACCCACGACACGGAGGGGGCGGTTGTCACTATCCCATTTGACGCAGCCACCGCGACATTCAATCCAGATCCAATGGCCCTGCCGATGCCTGTAACG
>NZ_JACHZP010000012.1:0-155682 GCF_014193605.1 Rhizobium sp. BK312
CTGCTCGAAATGCCGACCTTTGAACATTGCCAATCTCCGCGACTTCCGGAGATCAATGCCATGCCACCAGTAACCAGGAAGTTTGCAACAGAACCTTCTTATGTGATCGTTCTCTCTGTCACTTAGGCATGACACGTTTCTTCATAGGCTGCCTAATGCATTAATAGTAAAGGCCAGGATACCCATATTGAAGACGAACGCCGCCAGGCATTGCAGCAAAACAACTTTGCGCATGTGCCGCCCCGTCACGGTGACATCCGAAGTCTGAAAGGTCATTCCTAGCGTAAAGCTGAAATAAAACATGTCCCAATAGCCCGGCTTCGGCGTGTCGGGCACCTCCAGACCTCCCAGGTCTTGTCCTTGGTCTTGCGAGTAAAAAAGATGAGTGTAGTGCATGGCGAAGACCGTATTCGCAAATAGCCACGACAGCATGAGGGTGAGGACGATCAGCGCGATATCTGTCCACTGCGGGGCGGCATGTCTGGCGATGAGGCTGGCTATCGCAATCAAAACGATAAGACAAAGCAGGACCGTGATCGCCAGCAGGCCTGCCCGGTTCGCATCGTTGCGCTTCGCCGCCTCTCGGATTTCCTCAGGACTGTCGTTGAGTAGCGGAAAAGTGCTGACTATGAAAACGCATGTTGCAATATCGAATCCAATGAGAAGAGCGATGTTCCACTCGGCATGCAAAGCCTCCGCAATGACCCCTGCAAGGACCAGCACGGCAGCGAACACCAGGAAGCGTACGGGAGCGATTTTATTACCAATAGTCATTGTAGCGAGGCCTGATCAAATGAAATAAGTTTCCGCTGCCTGTTGATCGTTCTTCCTTCACGCGAGCGGCGGGCGAGCGGTCTGCAAGCGGTCAGCCTTGAGGTGGGCGTGGTGGGCCACCCCGGGAAACTGCGACCTTTGCCGGCCGGAGGGGGCGGGTTCCTATAGCGTAGCCTGGCTCGGCCACCATTGTGACGGTGCCGTGGGGAATGCTCGGATCTTCCGTTTCGAACATTGCTTCGTGAAGATTCGGATCAAACGCCTTGCCGGCGGGATCAAGTTTGGTGACACCGTGCTTTTCCAGCGAGCGCAGCAGCTCCTTCTCGGTGAGCTCGACACCTTCTATCAACCTCTTTACAGGCCCTTCATGGCGACGAATGTCTTCCGGAATGCTGCTGACCGCCCGTCCGAGGTAGTCGGCCACTTTTGTCATGTCGCGTGCGAATTGGGTGACGGCATATTGCCGCGCATCGTTCACATCGCGTTCAGCTCGTCGGCGCACATTTTCCGTTTCCGCCAGAGCACGGAGCAGGCGATCCTGAAGGCTTTTGTTCTCTGCCTCCAAGCTCTCTAGTCTCTCGGATGCGGCCGCTTCGGACGGAGGATCGTCAGTCGCGCCGGCGCCCTGGGTCTTGTCTCTATCAGCAGGCTTGACCGGTGAGTGCGGGTCCTCGGCGGCTTTTGTCGATTGTTCCTGAGGCTGTCTTTTCTCATTGCTCATCTCAATGTCCTGTCACGATTTGTCACTGGAAGCTGGGAACAAAGCCTGCGTCTAGGATGCAAGCATGGGAGAAACTCATGGTATTGTTCCGAGCTGACAGGCAAAGCCGATCAACGTCATGCCCTGGAATATCAGGTCGATCGCCAGGAGCATGCCGAGGAGCCAGATGCTGTCGACCGGCCACCCGATCAGGAAAATCACTCCCGCCAGAGCCGTCACCACGCCGGATGCGATGATCCACCCCCAGCCCTGTGTCGACCTCGCGGAAATGCCGATAAGCAGTCGGAGCGAACCAGACAACAAGGTCAACACGGCAAGGAGTAGCGTGAGGATCATGGAGGTGAGCGCGGGATTGGAGAAGGCACATGCACCGGCTATCGCATAGAGCAGGCCGCTGGCGAGCCAGAGAAAAAAGCCGCCCCACGTCCTGACGCGGAACGCGTGCAGGACCTGCAATGTCCCCGCCATAGTCATAAGGATACCGACATAGAAGACGGCGGCGATCGTCGCATAGAACAGGTCGCCTGCAGCAATAGCGCCAAGGGCAATAAAGACGACACCAAGAAGGAGGAACCATCCCCATTTTTTGTGCGCATTGGCAAATCTCTCCCGCTCGGCGGGAATCACGCTGATCGATGTCATTTGCAGCCTCCTTTGTCCGAATGGACCGCAAGGATTTCAATCTGCTTTGAGATTGGCGACCGGGAGTTTCGCCGTTCCAAGCCCTACAGCTGTCGGAAGCAATGAACGTGCCAGTTTGAATAATGTGTAAAAACAGGATGTTGCGTCGGCGGCGAAGAGGGACATGGCCATATTGTCCGAACCTCTGGGGACAAGATGTCGGATAAGCAAGTTGGAAAAGAGATGAGACTCCGGATGGCGATCTAGGGGTAAGGCAATCGAGGCATCTCAACTCCTATCGCGGCGTGGCTGAAAATAGATAATTGCCGAACCGTTTCCTACGAGCTCTTTCGAATTGCTCAAGCGTCTGCGGTTTGACAAACAAAGCAACGACGTCTGGATGTGCTAAGCGGACCTTTTCCTCGATCAAAGCCACGCATTCCTCAATCTGCTCGGTGAATAATGTAGGATCGAATTCAATACTCAGTGCCACCATCGCCTGATCGGGAGCGAGCTGGGCCGTCAGTGCGCTGTTTGCGTGCACAACGCCATGTTGTTCCTGAGCAATATTGCAAATGGCCTCGACCAGCGCCGGGGTTGCCCGTTCTCCTATTAGCAGGCTTTTGCTCTCGATCGCCAAAAGAATTGCCGTTATCGCGAGAACGATGCCGATCAGAATAGATGCTACTCCGTCCAGTACCGGCATTTGAAGTTGTTCGGCGGCGGCAATCCCGATCATGGCAATTGCAATGCCGATCAGAGCAGCACTGTCTTCGAACAACACCATGAATGCAGGTGGATCCTTGCTTTGGCGGAATGCTTTCCAGAAGCCGAGGTTGCCGCGTGCCTTTGCGAAGGCCCGCCAGCCGACAACCCAGGACGCGCTCTCGAACATAAAAGAAAGAGCCAGAACGATGTAGCTGATCTGCGTATATTCGAGTGGTTGCGGAGCCAGCACGTGCCGTATGCCTTGGTAGGCCGAAACACCTGCGCCAAGCGCAAACAGCAGCAACGCGACAATAAAGCTCCAGAAATATAGCTCACGGCCGAAGCCGAAGGGATGGACGAGGTCTGGCCTTCGTACCGCACGACGGTATCCGTAGAGAATAAGACCTTCATTGCCGCAGTCGACGACTGAGTGCACAGCCTCACTGAACATCGCCGCGCTGCCGGTCATGGCGGCTGCGGCGAGCTTCGTTATTGCGACGGCGATGTTGCCGGCCAATGCTGCATAGACGGCCGTTCGGGCGGAATGCCGCCCCTGCATGCCCGGATTGGAAATCGCTGTGGACACCGCCGTCTCCTATGAAAAAGTTGACGCCAGCAAAATCACATCAACTGATCGAATGGCATTAATCCATGTCACGGAATGCATGTCCGGCCGCGGCCACCCCTTCGATGATACTCGGCGGCAGGAGATCCGCTGCGTCGGTGCCATCAAAAATCCATTCCTTTGGGTCAGCAAAATCTGGAAGACTTGCTCCAGTTCGTACGTAGAGTCCGATGGCAGGCTTTTTTTCGTTGATGTAAAGATCATATTCTTGCACGACCAATCTCCTCTGCAGCCCAATTCAAAACCCATGCAAATCCGCTGCCGGGACGAAGCTTACCATTTGTGAAGGGCAGCGTAATAGTTGCAACGACATTGAAGCAACGGTCGTGCCAGTTCTAAAAGATCGGCGTAATCAATCGACTATTGCTATGATGCGTTTGACTTACGACATTATGTCGGTGGGGTTTTGGACAAAATGTCCACGCCGGGGAGCACGTTTGCAAGATCCATTTCCGTTCGTCTGGGGCATCGAGTCGGAAGCGGATCTCTTTTCCAATTCAATGTAGGCGTGGTATATTAGCTGCGACTGCAAGACGCTGCTGCGGGCCAGTCGATGCAACGGCATATCTGTCAATTTTGATGGAGCCTTCCATAAAAATTCGATGTGGTGCCGGACATTTTGTCCGATCGGCGCGGGACAACCTGTCTGAGAAATTCGACAAATCGCCTCTAAGCGATTGATATTCATGAATATCAAAAACTGGCACGGCTGTTGCTCCTCTCTTCGGCAATACCAGTTCGTCGCCCGGTATCCTCACGGCGGCGGGGTCCGATCCGGATGACCGCCGTTGCTTCTTGAAGGATTGCGGCATGTGCGAGCTGGCACAGGGGTGATCCCGGACGGATGCTGTGCGGGGCGCGAACATCAAATCCGAGAAGAAAACAGAGGAGTAATACGGTGAGTAAAGTTATCGGAATCGATCTGGGTACGACCAACTCCTGCGTTGCTGTGATGGACGGCAAGAACACGCGAATTATCGAGAACTCGGAAGGTGCGCGAACGACGCCCTCGATCGTTGCTTTTACCAGCGATGGCGAACGCCTGGTTGGCCAGCCTGCGCGCAGACAAGCGGTCACCAACCCCACAAACACAATCTTCGCCGTGAAGCGTCTCATCGGCCGTCGTTACGATGACCCGACGGTCGAAAAGGATAAGGGCCTCGTCCCTTATAAGATCGTCAAGGCGGGCAATGGTGACGCCTGGGTCGAAGCGGAAGGCAAGACCTACTCACCGTCCCAGATTTCCGCCTTCATCCTGCAGAAGATGAAGGAAACCGCCGAAGCGAACCTCGGGGAGAAGGTGACACAGGCGGTCATCACGGTTCCTGCCTATTTCAATGATGCGCAACGGCAGGCCACCAAGGATGCGGGCAAGATCGCGGGGCTTGAGGTCCTGCGTATCATCAACGAGCCGACAGCCGCAGCGCTGGCATATGGGCTTGAAAAGAAGAAGCAAGCTAAGATCGCCGTCTATGACCTTGGCGGTGGCACCTTCGACATTTCCATCCTCGATATTGGGGATGGCGTCTTCGAAGTGAAGTCGACGAATGGCGACACCTTCCTGGGTGGTGAGGACTTCGATATGCGTCTTGTCGAATATCTCTGCTCGGAGTTCAAGAAAGAGCAAGGCATCGACCTGAAGACCGACAAGCTGGCCCTGCAGCGTCTGAAAGAGGCTGCCGAGAAGGCGAAGATCGAGCTTTCGACAGCGACTCAGACCGAAATCAACCTTCCTTTCATCACCGCCGACGCCACCGGACCGAAGCATCTGCAGGTCAAAATTACGCGCGCCAAGTTTGAATCCCTGGTTGAAGATTTGGTGCAGCGGACAATCGAACCATGCCTCAGCGCCCTGAAAGACGCCGGTCTGACGGCGAAGGAAGTGAGCGAGGTCGTGCTGGTGGGCGGCATGACCAGAATGCCGAAAATCCAGGAGGTCGTGGAAAAGATCTTCGGCAAGGAGCCTCACAAGGGCGTGAACCCTGATGAGGTGGTCGCCGTCGGTGCCGCGATCCAGGCGGGTGTATTACAGGGTGACGTCAAGGACGTCCTGCTTCTCGACGTCACGCCTCTGTCGCTCGGGCTGGAAACCTTGGGCGGCGTCTTTACGCGTCTCATCGAACGCAACACGACCGTCCCCGCGCGCAAGAGCCAGACCTTCTCCACAGCCGAGGACAACCAGAACGCCGTAACGATCCGCGTCTTCCAAGGTGAGCGAGAACTCGCCGCCGACAACAAGCTCCTCGGCCAGTTCGATCTCATGGGAATTCCGCCGGCGCCGCGCGGGACCCCGCAGATCGAGGTTACTTTCGATATCGATGCCAACGGTATCGTCAATGTCTCAGCCAAGGATAAGGGGACCGGCAAGGAACAGAACATCCAGATCCAAGCCTCCGGCGGCCTTTCCGAGGCCGACATCGAGAGGATGGTCAAGGATGCCGAAACCCACGCGACCGAGGACAAGAAGCGCCGCGAAACCATCGAGGCCAAAAATGCAGGGGATGCCCTTATTCACGAAACGGAGAAAACCCTGGCCGAGCACGGCGCAAAGCTCGCAGATGCCGATCGCCGGACGATTGAAGACGCCGTATCGAATCTCCGTGAGGCATTGAAAGGCAATGATGGCGACGCGATCACAGCCAAGGTCAATGCGCTTCAGCAGGCCAGCATGAAACTGGCCGAGGCGATATATTCGCAACCTCAGCAGTCTGAAACAGCTTCACCGGCATCGGGCAATGATGATGTCGTCGATGCTGAATTCACCGAACTCGATGACGACCAGAAGAAAGCGAATTAAGATTGAGGGGGCGGAGCTTTGGCTATCCGTCCCCCGATCGCCCCTCGCATGATCACGGCAAGAGCCGGCCATAGGGTGCAGCGTCTGGCTGGACTTGCGGTGATTTCTCCGTGGGGATCAGTGGCCGGCTCTTCTTTATTCGTTGTCCCGCGTCGCGCAAAGGGCTCGGACGTCCGAGACGCCTCCCGCTCGATAATTGCTCAACTCAACTATATCCGGAGTAAGACGTGAAAAATCCCTATGAGGTTCTTGGGGTCAGTCCCACCGCCTCCGCATCGGATATTCAGTCCGCATATCGCAAGCTTGCAAAAAAGCTGCATCCTGACCTGAACCCCGGCGATAAATCTGCGGAAGACAAGTTCAAGGAGGTTGCCGCCGCCTATGATCTTGTCGGTGATACAGACAAGCGGAAGCGCTTCGATGCCGGCGAGATCGATGAGACCGGTGCGGAACGGCCGCAACATCACTACTACAGGGATTTTGCGCAATCCGATGGCGGTCACCCCTACATGGATACGTCCGGATTTGCAGATTTCATGGATTCCGACGATGCCTTCGCGGAATTGCTCAGACGTGGTCAACGCAGCCGGGCAAATCGCCGCGGCGAAGATTTGCACTATACGCTGCCCATATCGTTCGTTGAATCGATCACCGGTGCCAATAAGCGTCTGACGCTTCCAGGCGGAGGTACCCTTGACGTCACCATTCCGGCGGGCCTCGTCGACGGCAAGATCCTTCGTCTCAAGGGCAAAGGCGCTCCCGGCGCAGGGAAGGGTGGACCTGGCGACGCCCTTATTAAGGTCGAGGTTCTACCCGATCCCCGCTTCCAGCGCGACGGTGACAACATATCGATAGAGTTGCCGATTTCGCTCAACGAGGCCGTGCTTGGCGGAAAGATACGCGTGCCGACACCCACTGGCGACGTGTCGATGTCGATCCCAAAAGGATCGAACACGGGTACAACGCTGCGCCTTCGTGGCAAGGGTGCTCCACAGCGGGGAGGAGGGCATGGCGACGAGTTCGTCAAGCTCAAGATTGTCCTACCCAAGCACCCGGATCCAGAGCTTGAGACCTTCGTGTCGAACTGGACGGGCGGAAGAGACTTCAACCCACGCGAGGACAGGTCATGATCATCACCAAGAAGGAGTTCCTCACTCAGTCCGGTCTCAAGGTAAAAACACTGGAACTATGGATCGAGCAGGAATGGGTCATTCCGCGGGACACACCGTCCGGGCCGGGTTTCTCCGATGCCGATATCGCCCGCGTGCATCTTATTCGCGACCTGACGGAAAAGGTGGGTGCGAACGATGCCGGGGTCGACGTCATCCTGCATCTGCTCGACCAGCTACACGGCATGCGGCGCGCCTTCGAGCAGTTGCAAACGCATCTGAAGGATAAATTGCCTTAAGGCACCAGCTGAAACTGTTGACAGCATCTCCGAGGCGAGATGCTTTAGAAAGTACGGCAATGCGCAATCGTCGATACAATAGCATCCAGGAGTGGCGGTGATGTCTGAGGAAGCGTCCAACGATAGATCGGAACGCGTCAAAAATCCCGAATTCGGACCATGGCTTGCTCAGGCTTCGATCCTTATCGTCGATGACGAACCGGGCATGAGAAACTTCCTGCTCAAGACCCTTGGCCCGCGCTGCAAGATAATCGAAGAGGCTGCAAATGCGGCCGAAGCGTCCCGAAAGCTCGACCAGCAGCATTTCGATGTCGTGATCCTCGACAACATCATGCCGAATATGAACGGCCTCGACTGGCTGGCGGAGCAACGTGCCGCCGGCTTTCTTGCGGATGTGATCCTCATGACGGCTTATGCCGATCTCGACACGGCTATAAATGCGGTGCGCGTCGGCGTGGTCGATTTCGTTCTGAAGCCTTTCCGGTCGAACCAGTTACTGAATTCGATCGCCCGTTGTCTCGACCGCAGCCGGTTGCAGCGCGAGAATGACGTTTTGCGGCATCAACTGAAGTTTTCGGCCCATCAGGTCTATCTCCGAAACAATATTGTCGGGCAATCGCCTGCCATCGAGAAAGTGCGGGCGATGATTGCCCGTGTTGCTCCGATATCAACGTCTGTCCTGCTGACTGGACCCTCCGGGACCGGCAAGGAAGTCGCTGCCCGTTCGATACACTCACTTTCAGATCGTGCCGACAAGCTGTTCGTGCCGATCAATTGCGGGGCAATCCCGGCTGACATGATCGAGAGTGAACTGTTCGGCCATTTGAAGGGAGCGTTTACAGGCGCCAACCGCACGCGCGAGGGCCTGTTCCTGCACGCACAAGGCGGCACGATCTTCCTCGATGAAATCGCCGAGATGCCCTACTTGCTCCAGAGCAAATTGCTGCGGGTACTGGAAGATCGGCGCGTCCGACCGATCGGTTCGGAACGTGAGTTTCCGTTCGACGCCAGGTTTATCTTCGCAACGAATGCCGATCTCGAGAGCCGGGTTGCAACAGGAACCTTCCGTGCAGACCTTTATTACCGCATCAACATCGTCCAGATTCAACTGCCTCCGTTGAAGGACCGCGGCAATGACGTTTTGGAACTGGCAGGGCTGTTCATGCGCGAAGTCGCACAGCAGGTCGGTATGCCGGCAGTGGAGATCGATGAACACGTCCGATCCTATCTTTTGAGATATGATTGGCCAGGCAACATAAGAGAGCTACGAAATTTCATCGAAAGGGCCGTTATCCTCGGGAGCTTTCCCGAGGAGGCGGAAAGGTCTCCTTTGGTCCCTGCACGAGCCGGTGGGCAGAGCTTGGCGGAAATTGAAAAGCGTCATATTCTGGCTGTGCTGAGAGAGGCTGGCGGCGATCGCGAAGAGGCCGCTCGACGGCTCGGGATTTCTCGCAAGACGATCGATCGGAAATGCGTAAGCTGGAATGGGTGAGGGAACGAGCGAGATATCAAACCGCAAGGCATCGGTTCGTTATCGCCTTCTGGCAATCGCGCTCGTGCCGATGCTTGTTATCCTGCCCATATTGCTGGGTATTACGATCTATCGCTGGAACGAGCGATTTGACGCGCTGGCGATCTCCAAGGTCAACGATGATCTGACGATCGCCCATTTTTATATCGACAGAATGTTGGCGGTCACGGAAGAGCGTCTTGCCGCAGTCAGCCAATCCGCGCGCTTTCGGGATCTGACCGTTGGTGGACATGTCTCTACCGGCGATCTCGATGCTTTCCTGAAAGAGACCGCGAATGATCGCGGCCTGGATTTCCTTTATCTTATCGATGGTGCAGGCAATGTCATTGCCACCAGTCGTCCGCTTGCCAGTGCGTCACCTCGCTGGGACTGGCCCGTCGTCAAGGCGGCTCTTGACGGCACGTCATCTGCCGGTTTCGATGTCTTTGACCAGAACGAACTTTCCGCGCTGACACCGGACCTTGCCGAGCAGGCCCGGATCGCGCTTGTGCAACCGGGTTCGGATTCCGCTATCCAACAGGAGCGCCGGGGTCTTATTCTTCATTCCGCCACTGAGGCGACCTGGGCTGATGGGAAGCGTGGCGCATTGGTTGCCGGCGTGCTTCTGAACAAGAACACCTCGTTTATCGATACCATCAACAGATTGATTTACAACGAAGCCAGCCTGCCCGCCGACAGCCGCGGGACTGCGACCGTGTTCCTTTCGGACGTCCGGATCAGTACCAATGTGAATCTTTTCGAAGGAAGGCGTGCAATCGGAACTCGGGTTTCGCCGGAGGTAGGCGAAGCGGTCCTTAAATATGGGAAAACCTGGAGAGAACAGGCCTTTGTCGTCAATGACTGGTATATCTCGGCCTATCAACCGTTGCTGGATACTTACAATCGTCGCGTCGGAATGCTCTATGTCGGTTTCCTGCAAAAGCCGTTTACCGATGCGAAACGAGAAACGCTGATCGCGATCGTCATCGCCTTCGGCGTGGCGGTCGCCGCGACCGTCCCCCTGTTTCTTGTCTGGACAACCAACATCTTCCGACCGCTGGAGCGCATGACACGGACGATCAGTGCCGTCGAAACGGGCGACCTTACAGCGCGAACCGGCCTTCCGAAAACGAAAGACGAAATCGGTCAGGTCGCATCGGAATTGGATCGATTGCTTGACCAGGTTCAGGAGCGCGATGCGGAATTGCGGCTATGGAATACGGAACTCAATCAGCGTGTAGAAGAGCGAGCCCGCGCGTTGCAAATGGCGAACGAGCAGCTCGAAACCACAACCAAACAATTGATTATGTCGGAGAAGCTCGCGGCGATCGGTGAAATTACGGCCGGCGTCGCTCATGAGATCAACAATCCCATTGCCGTCATCCAAGGTAATCTCGAAGTCATTCAGAGTATCGTCGGAGACGAGGCTGACAAGGCCAGAGGCGAGTTCAAGCTGATCGACCAGCAACTCATGCGCATCAGCGAGATGGTCACCAATCTCCTCAAATTTTCGAAGCCTCAGGAATATGCTGGGGTTCTGGAGCGATACAATCCCGCCGATATTATCGGTGACACCTTACCTCTCGTACGGCACCTTCTGAAGAAAACCACCATAATGATAGAGCGGGAAGATCATGCGTCCCGGCTCATCGCGATGCCTCGCACCGAGCTTCAGCAAGTATTGATCAATCTGATCGTCAATGCGTTCCATGCCATGCCTCAAGGCGGCAAGCTGGTTCTGCGCACATTCGATTCAGAGACGGATCGCACACCAGGAATAACGATCGAAGTATCGGACACTGGCAGTGGCATGGAACCGGATGTCGTCAACAGAATTTTCGACGCGTTTTTTACGACCAAGCGCCGTGAAGGCACAGGTTTGGGCCTTTCCATCTGCCAGATGCTTGTGACGCGCCAGGGCGGCACGATTGCAGTCACCAGCAAACCCGGCGAGGGAACGACCTTTACGGTCTGGCTCCCGGAAGCCGCCTGAGACAGACCTGACGGCGGACAAATAGTCTTCTATCGGACGACAATTTGTCCGCAACCGGTGCCGCTTGCCGCTGCGACCCATTGAAAAGGCTTGGAAACGATAAGTGGCACGATTGTTGCGGCGTCGTTTCGCGACCCGCCAATCGAGCCGTGTGACGGACAGCGTGGTGACATTCAACGCAAAACCGAACCCTGGAGGTCCGCAATGACCGCCGTATCGACCGAACAGCTTTCGAAAGACATGCAAGCCTCGGCACAAAAGCTCAAAGAAGCCGGACTGATCCCGCAATCGCAGGACCAGCCGCTGAACGCAAATGACCTGCTCTTCTATTTGACGCAAACATCCATGCCCATGGCCGATCTTCTGCAGCAGCACGGCCTCTTTCTGGATGATCGCGGGTTGAATTACGATCTCGCGCAATTCGACGCCATCGGCCAGATCGCCAACAAGGTGATCACAGAACGACAGGCCGGCTATCTAGATGGCGTCTGGAAAGAGCTCGATCTCTCAACCGGCGAGGATATGGATTCAAACGGGACCTATATCCTGACGGCGCTTGCGGCACTTGACGTCCTGTATGGCCCGCCGGCGGTCTAGGCAATAGGCAGCGACGAAAGACAATTTGTCCTGCCCAAGCCGACACATTGTCTTCTCCAGCGTTGTTTCGGGCGATCAAGCTATTGATTTTCAATAACTTTGGCATCTGGCACGATGGTTGCTCCAGTGTTCCGTGCGCGGCGCGGAATGGTTTGGAACGAGGGAGAGAGTTGTGTCCGATCTGATCGTCATCGTTTACCCGACCGAAGACAAAGCCGAAGCCATAAGGCAGAAGCTCGTGAACCTTCAGAAGGAATATTTGATCGAGCTTTCCGACGCCGTGATCGCCGTCAAACAGGACAATGGCAGGATCAAGCTCATTCAGTTGATGAACACGACGGCCGTCGGCGCCATTTCCGGCGGTTTCTGGGGACTGTTGATCGGGTCCATTTTTCTCATGCCGCTCCTTGGCGCGTCGATCGGTGCCGCTTCGGGTGCACTTGGCGGCGCGTTGACCGACTACGGCATCAACGACGGCTTCATGAGGGAGCTTGCAACAAATCTGAAGCCGGAGAACGCGGCGCTGTTCCTGCTGATCCGCAAGATGACCGCCGACAAGGTTCTCGACGAACTCAAGGGCACCGGTGGAACCGTCCTTAGAACATCGCTGGATCACGCGAAGGAACAGGCGCTGCGCGACGCGCTGGCGGCCTCCCCCGGCTTCGGGCAGCCGGCGCCCGCCGAGACTTCTTCGCACAACTGATGCTGACTTGTTTCAGCCGTCCAATCACCGTTGCAGAAGGTGGCCAAAATGAACGTCGAAAAATTCACGGACCGCGCGAAGGGCTTCATACAGTCGGCGCAATCGCTCGCCATGCGGGACGGAAACCCGCAATTTAACAGCCTGCATGTGCTGAAGGTCTTGCTAGACGACAATGAAGGTCTGGTTTCCGGCCTGATCGATCGTTCCGGCGGCAATTCCCGCACCGTTCTCGGCGCGACCGAGGATGCGCTTGCAAAATTGCCGAAGGTATCGGGCTCCGGAGCGGGGCAGGTCTATATGGCTTCCGAACTTGCCCGCATATTCGACGCTTCGGAAAAGATCGCGGAAAAAGCCGGCGATAGCTTCGTGACCGTGGAGCGTCTGTTCCAGTCATTGGTCGAGGATCGCAACAGTGATGCGGGCAAGGTGCTGTCCGATACCGGGGTGAATCTTCAGGCGATCACGGCGGCGATCAGCGCGCTGCACAAGGGGCGGACCGCCGACAATGCTTCGGCTGAGAATGCCTACGACGCGTTGAAAAAATACGCCCGCGACCTTACCAAGGCCGCACGGGACGGAAAGCTGGATCCCGTGATCGGCCGCGACGAGGAGATCCGGCGCACGGTTCAGGTCCTGTCGCGCCGGACCAAGAACAATCCTGTCCTGATCGGCGAGCCAGGTGTCGGCAAGACTGCGATCGTCGAGGGGCTGGCGCTTCGTATCGTCAATGGCGATGTGCCCGAAAGCCTGCATAACAAGAAACTTCTGGCGCTCGACCTCGGCGCTCTGATTGCTGGGGCGAAGTACAGAGGTGAGTTCGAGGAGCGGCTGAAGGCCGTACTGCAGGAGGTGACGTCTGCGGAAGGCGGCATTATCCTGTTCATCGATGAAATGCATACGCTGATCGGTGCGGGTAAGACTGATGGCGCCATGGACGCGTCCAATCTGCTGAAGCCGGCGCTGGCGCGTGGTGAATTGCACTGCGTCGGTGCGACCACGCTCGATGAATACCGCAAGCATGTCGAGAAGGACCCGGCGCTGGCGCGGCGCTTCCAGCCGGTCTTCGTGCCGGAGCCGAGCGTGGAGGATACCATCTCGATCCTGCGCGGCCTGAAGGAGAAATACGAGCTGCATCATGGCGTGCGGATTTCGGACGCGGCGCTGGTGGCGGCGGCCACCTTGTCCAATCGATACATCACGGATCGCTTCTTGCCCGATAAAGCCATTGATCTCGTCGACGAAGCCGCCGCACGTCTGAAGATGCAGGTTGATTCGAAACCGGAAGAGCTGGACACAATCGACCGCGATGTCATTCGGCTGAAGATCGAGCAGGAGGCGCTGAAAAAGGAGAATGACAAAGGATCGAAGGCCCGCCTCCAGGCGCTCGAAAAGGAGCTGGCCGACCTGGAAAAAAGGTCAGCCGACCTGACATCCAAATGGCAGGCGGAAAAGGGCAAGCTTTCCGATGCGCAGAAGATCAAGAGCGAGCTTGAGCAATATCGCACCGAGCTTGCGAATGCCCAGCGCAAAGGCGAGTTCCAACGGGCGGGCGAGCTTTCTTACAGCACAATTCCGGAACTGGAAAAGAAGCTTGCCGCGATCGAGGCAAACGAAACCTCTTCGATCAGCGAGACAGTAACCGCCGACAACATCGCCCAGGTCGTATCGCGGTGGACCGGCGTGCCGGTCACCAAGATGCTTGAGGGTGAAAAGGACAAGCTGCTCCACATGGAGGAAAAGCTCGGCGAGCGGGTCGTCGGCCAAGCGCAGGCCGTGCGCGCGGTATCGACCGCCGTGCGCCGTGCCCGTGCCGGCCTGCAGGATCCCAATCGTCCGATCGGCTCCTTCATGTTCCTGGGGCCGACCGGCGTCGGCAAGACCGAACTCGCCAAGGCTCTTGCGGAATTTCTCTTCGATGACGAAACCGCGATGGTTCGCATCGATATGTCCGAATTCATGGAAAAACACTCGGTTTCGCGGCTGATCGGCGCGCCTCCCGGTTATGTGGGCTATGATGAGGGCGGCGTATTGACCGAAGCCGTCCGCCGGCGGCCTTACCAGGTCGTTCTCTTCGACGAGATCGAGAAGGCGCATCCGGATGTCTTCAACGTCCTGCTGCAGGTGCTTGACGATGGGCGCCTAACCGACGGCCAGGGCCGGACGGTCGATTTCCGCAACACGCTGATCATCATGACGTCGAATATCGGCGCCGAATATCTCGTCAACCAGCCTGAGGGTGAAAAGACGAGTGTGGTGCGTGAAGAGGTGATGGCAATGGTTCGCGTCCATTTCCGTCCGGAATTCCTCAATCGCATCGACGCGATCATCCTGTTTCATCGTCTCCAGAAGACCGAGATGGGCCGTATCGTCGACATTCAGTTCGCACGCCTCAAGAAGCTGCTCAGCGATCGAAAAATCAGCCTGTCGCTCGATACCAAGGCGCAGAACTGGCTTGCCGAAAAGGGGTGGGACCCGGCCTTTGGGGCGCGCCCGCTGAAACGGGCCATCCAGCGTTACGTCCAGGACCCGCTCGCCGAACTGCTTCTGGGCGGAGAGGTTCACGATGACTCGACCGTGAAGCTCTCGGTCGGAAAAGATGGGCTCACCTTCAACGGCAAGGCCGTCAAGATACTGGACGACGAAGACGAATAGGCGCCGCGGTCGACCGCGTAGCCCACCCTTGCCAACCATATCGCTGATCCCAGCGCAGTCGCCTTGGGGTCCCAGTTCAGCAGCAAAGGAGAAGAAACGTGACGGACCATAAGATCAAAGAGGGCATGGAAGTGATCGGCGCTGATGGCGTCCACGTCGGAACTGTCGACCGCGTCGAAGGCAATCGCATCAAGCTCATCAAGAGCGACAGCGGCGATGCGTTTCACAAGGGCCGGCATCATCATTATATCGAACTCGGTTTCGTTGCCGGTGTCGAAGGCGATAAGGTTCGCCTTTCCGCCAATGCCGATATCGCTGTTACGCTCGAAGAGGAGCGATCCGGCCGCCCTGTTCCGGAGAATGAGTGATCGCGGCTTTTAATCGATTGCCTCGCGGCAGCTGCCCGGGGCGATCGATCTCAATGAGGCACGCTTGAAATATTGCAGGACTATTTTGGCGGGAAGCCTATTCGCGAGGAGTATCTCTTTGTCGACGGCGGTGGTCTTGCCGGCACAGGCGCGCGCTCCTACAAATTGAGGTAGAAATTCCAAGACCAAAAACTGTGTGCGGCAATGTCGTTCCTCACCCGCATGCCAGGCGCGACATCTGAAAGATTTAACGGACGGATTATGGCGGCAGACGAAACAAAACCAATCCCACAGCCTGTTGTTGCCCGCCTCACGCGCGCGGCGATTTTTCTGGTTCTGACCATCAATCCCGGCCCGGACAACGAAAGAGCCGTACGGTCGCTGTGCGCCGATCTCGGCGGACTGCTTCGCGCGGTCGGATTCCGCGACCTGGAAGGCAGATTGTCCTGCGTGATGGCCTTTGGATCCGACGCGTGGGACCGCCTGTTTGACGGACCGAGGCCGAAAGACCTGCATCCTTTCAAGGAAATCCACGGCGTGCATCACGCGGTTTCCACCCCGGGTGACATCCTCTTTCACATTCGCGCGGCCCGCATGGATCTTTGTTTCGAGCTCGCGATGGAGATCATGTCGCGGCTTAGAGATGCGGTGGCAACCGCAGATCAGGTCCAAGGCTTCAACTATTTCGACGATCGCGATCTCATCGGTTTCGTCGACGGGACGGAAAACCCGGTCGATCAGGCAGCGGTCGACGCGGCGATCATCGACGACGAAGACCCGGCCTTTGCCGGCGGCAGCTATGTGATCGTCCAGAAATACCTGCACGACCTGAAAAAATGGAATGCGATACCTGTCGAAGTGCAGGAGGGTATCGTTGGCCGCAAGAAATTCTCCAACGTCGAGCTCGATGACAGCGTCAAACCAAGCTACGCGCATAATGCGCTGACGACGATCGTCGAGAACGGCGAGGAGCTCGATATCGTCAGGGATAATATGCCCTTTGGCGATGTCGGGAAGGGCGAATTCGGGACCTATTTCATCGGCTACGCCCGATCCCCGGCGCGTATGGAACAGATGCTCGTCAATATGTTCGTCGGCCGACCCCCGGGAAACTACGATCGCCTGCTTGACGTCAGCCAGGCGATTACCGGCAGCCTCTTCTTCGTTCCGTCGGCAACCTTTCTTGACGGTGTCGAGCCCGACGCAGCCCCTGCACCGGTTGCCGAAGCTGAATCTGCCTCCACAGTTCAATCAGACAATGCGAACTCCGCTCCCCGGAATGAAAACACGGACGGCTCCCTCGGGATCGGTTCTTTAAAGAAAGAGGTTTGACATGGACAATCTTCACAGACACCTCGCTCCTATCTCGGCCAAGGCATGGGAGCAAATCGAGGAAGAAGCGAAGAGGACGCTCAAGCGTCACCTGGCTGCGCGTCGTGTGGTGGACGTCGACGGTCCGAAGGGCGCCGAATTTTCCGCCGCCGGCACGGGGCACCTTAAACAGGTCGATAGCCTAGGCGAGGGTGTCCAGGCTTCCCTGCGCGAAGTCAAGGCGGTTGTCGAACTTCGCGTTCCCTTCGAACTTTCGCGGTCCGCAATCGACGACGTCGAGCGCGGATCGGAGGATTCCGACTGGTCGCCGGTCAAAGAAGCCGCACGCAGGCTGGCCTTCAGCGAAGACCGCGCTGTCTTCGAAGGCTTTACTGCGGCCGGGATCCAGGGAATTCGCGAGGCCAGCAGCAATCCCGCCCTGAACCTTCCTCCAAGCCTCAAGAACTATCCCGATGTCGTTGCGAAGGCTGTCAGCCAGTTGCGTCTCGCCGGCGTTCAAGGTCCCTATGCCCTGGTTCTTGGTGAAGAAGAATATACCGCCGCAAGCGGCGGAAGTGACGAAGGCTACCCGGTGTTCCATCATATCGAAAAGGTTGTCGATGGCGGGATCATCTGGGCGCCTGCAATCAAGGGCGGCTTCGTCCTGACGACCAGGGGCGGGGACTTCGAGCTCGATCTTGGCCAGGACATCTCCATCGGCTATCTCAGCCATTCCGCCACGACAGTCGAACTCTACTTCCAGGAAAGCTTTACCTTTCGGATGCTGACCGCCGAAGCGGCGATCGCTTTGCTGCCTGCGCAGGCTCAGATTGATAAGAGCGTGTAGGTTACTGGTAAGGGTGATGCGACCGTGGACAGCGGCTTGTCTCATCTCGGGTTTTACGAGGCAAGCTATCCGCGCTCAATGGATTTTCGCGGGGCAGAAAACGGCGGCGTATGCACAAGCCTGACACACCGGCCGCCGCCGCTACTCCAAGCCATGCAGGGTGGCATGCATCCGCAGTCTTCAAAGCATCAGAGAAGGATCGATTCCACCGGCACAGGCATTTCCGGGAGATCTTCCTCTCCTAAAGCCTCTCTCAAGGTAATTTCGATTGATTTGGCGATCGCAGCAATCGGCAGGTCGTTGGGCATGGTTCCGAATGGCATCTCCAGCTCGTCCCCAAGCGCATCCAGCCCGAAAAACGTGTAGGCGATAATGCCGGCGGCCAGCGGTGTAATTGGTCCCAGCATATTGGCGAGACCGAACGGCAGGAGGAAGCAGAAGAGGTAAGCGGTTCGGTGAAGCAGAAGCGTGTAACCGAACGGAACCGGCGTGTTGCGAAGACGCTCGCAGCCGGCGATAACTTCATTCATTCCCGAGATCGTGCGGTCGAGGATGCTGAACTCGATGTCGGTGACGTAGCCTTTGGCTGAAAGACCGGCCAGACATTCGCCCATAAATTGCAGGATATAGTTGGGCGCATTGGATGCTCTAAGAAGCCCAGCTCTTTCTTCATTCGAGAGCAGGGTTTCAACGTTGTCGCCTAGCCGATCCCCATAACGCAGGTGGCGCACAAGATCCTCGACAAGGACGATGTTCAGTCGGATCAGCCTTTCGCGCTCTTTGGCTGCCTGATCGCCACTCGGCAGTAAGATGATAGTCTGACGCGCCAGATCACGGCTGTGGGCAAGAAGATGGCCCCAGAGCCTTCGCCCCTCCCACCAGCGATCGTAGCAGGCGTTGTTGCGAAAGCCGAGAAAAATGGAAAGCGTTAGGCCGATCAGGTAGAACGGCGCCCCGTCGACCAGCGGAACAAGCGTAGGGTGTCGCGTGTGCGCCCAGACGACAATAGCCGACATGAACATGACGATGAGGACGCGAGGATAGATGCGTCTGATCACCGACCCTCGAATCTCAAAGAAGAGACGGAGCAGGTTCGGAGTTTCCCGGACGATCATGTTTCACCTGATTGCTGTGGCATTGCGTTTTGCGGCGGTGAGGAACGACGTCGCGGTAGCAAGGGTGAGCGAAACTGCTTCATCTGGCCTCTCACGCCAGGTTCGCTTCGCAAGAACCGTACCATTTCGCGCAGACAGCATTGTCAAAGGCTTAGCAGGGCGAACCCACCACACAATGGACAAATTGTCCCTGGGGGTGAGACAAATTGTCCATGGAAAACAAGGAGATAACGTGTTCTACTGGCTATAGTGATACAGCGGCGGAGTGTGGGCTATGAGTGACAAGAAAGCGGAGTATAAAACCTATCACCATCCGGCGGGTGGATGGGGTGCCGCGGCTGCGACAGCGAAGGTGTTGCTGGAGCAAAGTGTCGTGACCAAGGGGTCGCGAGCGCTCCTTGCCATGAACCAGCCTGGTGGTTTCAAATGTCCAAGTTGCGCCTTCCCGGATGCCGACTGCAAGAAGACGCTCGAATTCTGCGAAAACGGTGCCAAGGCTCTGGCGCATGAAGCGACGAAATTCCGGGTCACGCGGGACTTCTTCTCCAAACACACCGTCTCCGAGCTCATGGAACAGTCGGACTACTGGCTCGAGATGCAGGGCCGTTTGACGGAGCCGATGCGCTACGACGCCGCAACCGATAAATATGTGCCCTGCGACTGGGACACCGCCTTTGCAACGATTGGCAAGCATCTGAGATCGCTCGAGAGCCCGCATCAGGCCGAATTTTATACCTCCGGGCGCACACCGAACGAAGCAGCCTTCCTCTACGCCATCTTCATCCGGGCGTTCGGCACCAACAATTTCCCCGACTGTTCCAATATGTGTCATGAGCCCACCAGCCGCGGTCTGCCGCCTGCGATCGGCGTCGGGAAGGGCACGGTGATCCTTGAGGATTTCGAACATGCCGAGGCGATCTTCGTCATCGGCCAGAACACCGGCACGAACTCGCCGCGCATGATGACGAATTTGGTTGAAGCACGAAAGCGCGGCGTTCCGATCGTCGCGGTCAATCCCATGCCGGAACGTGCGCTGATACGCTTCACCGAACCTCAGGATATGATCCAGATGGCGACATTCGGCTCCACTCCGATCGCCAGCGAATTCGTCCATATGAAGATCGGCGGCGACCTCGCTTTCCTCAAAGGCATCATGAGGGTGATGTTTGAGCGCGAGGCCAAGGGCGAAACGATCCTCGACCATGAGTTCATCGCCAAGCACACGGTTGGTCTCGACGCCATTCGCGACGAGGTGATGACCCATGATTGGCCCGAACTCGTCAAGGCGTCGGGGCTGGATGAAGACCAGATCCGCCGTTGCGCCGAAATTTATATCCGCTCACGAGCAACGATGATCTGCTACGGCATGGGCTTGACCCAGCATCAGGATGGATCGCGCCTCTTGCAACAGGTCGCAAATCTGTTGCTGCTGAAGGGCAATTTCGGAAAGCCGGGAGCCGGGATTTCTCCTATCCGCGGACACTCGAACGTTCAGGGCGATCGCACCGTCGGGATCGATGAGAAGCCGACGCAGGAATATCTCGACCAGGTCCGGGATGTCTTCGGCTTCGAACCGCCCCGCGAGCACGGCCATCATACGGTTGAATCCGTGGAAGCAATGGAGAATGGGACTGCCAAGGTCTTCATCGGCATGGGTGGGAACTTCGTTCGCGCAATCCCTGACACAGAGCGATCCTATGCGGCCATGAGCAAGCTTGCGCTCACTGTCGGGATTACGACCAAGCTCAATCGTGGCCACCTCGTTCACGGGAAGGAGGCGCTGATCCTTCCGGTGATCGCCAGGTCTGAATGGATCCGAACGTCGGCCGGTGAACAGTTCGTAACAATCGAGGACTCCATGTCGAACGTCACGGCCTCCCGTGGGGTGCTGACTCCGGCCAGCGAGCATCTGAAGCCGGAGGTGGAGATTGTATGCCGCATGGCCATGGCGACTCTTCCCGACAGCAAGATCCCGTGGGCGAGCTATATCGAGGACTATAATCTGATCCGTGACAAGATCGCAGCCGTTTATCCCGAAATCTATACCGACTTCAATGAGAAGATCAAAAATCCAAAGGGCTTCCACCTGGACGTCCCGCCGCGTCGGCTTGTCTGGCCGACACCGAACGGCAAGGCGAACTTTCTTCTGCTGCCTGGCCTGGAAGTGAATGCACCGGTCGCAGATCCGGCCATGCTGAGGCTTGCGACTGTGCGCTCGCACGACCAGTTCAACACGACCATCTACAGCTACAATGATCGCTATCGCGGCGTCTACAACGACCGCATGGTCCTGTTCATGAACGAGGATGATCGGAAAGAACGCAACCTCGAAGCGGGCGCACGCGTCTCCTTGGAGACGATCACAGAAGACGGTGTGCAGCGCCGGGTCGATGGCCTCACCGTGCTGGATTACCCGATGCCGCGGGGTTCGGTTGCCGGCTATTACCCGGAGCTCAACCCGCTGCTTCCGCTCGAATATTACGACAAGATCAGCGGCACTCCGGCAGCAAAGTCCATCCCTGTCAGGGTACTGGCGGCATAAGAAGGAAAGCGCCAGCAACAGTCATTTCGAACCGATCTTAGCCAGGGAGACGGACGTTGTTTGAGAACCTAGACGCGGTCATTTTAGCGAGAGCCCAGTTCGCATTCACTGTCTCGTTTCATTTCATGTTTCCGGCCTTTTCGATCGGGCTTGCGAGTTTCCTCATGGTGCTCGAGGCGCTCTGGCTGCGAACGGGAGATGGCGTCTATGCCAATCTCTATCGCTACTGGCTGAAAATCTTCGCAGTCGTCTTTGGCATGGGCGTGGTCTCCGGCGTGGTGATGTCCTACCAGTTTGGCACGAACTGGTCCGTATTCTCTCAAAAGGCGGGGCCTATCATCGGCCCGCTGATGGCCTACGAAGTGCTCACGGCATTCTTCCTCGAAGCCGGATTTCTGGGAGTGATGCTCTTTGGAATAAACAAGGTCGGCAAAGGCTTGCACTTCTTTGCCACTTGCATGGTGGCGCTAGGCACGCTCATTTCGGCAACGTGGATCCTCTCGGTCAACAGTTGGATGCACACGCCGACCGGCTTTGAGATCAATGCGAACGGACAGTTCGTGCCGGCGGGTTCCTGGCTGGCGATCATATTTAATCCGAGTTTCCCCTATCGCCTCGTGCATACGGTGCTGGCAGCCTACCTGACGACGGCCTTTGTCGTTGGCGGTGTCGGAGCATGGCATCTGCTCCGGGACCGTTCCAATCGCGGGGCCAGGAAGATGTTCTCGATGGCGATGTGGATGGCGGCGATCGTCACGCCGATCCAGATTTTTGCCGGCGACGCACACGGTCTGAATACGCTGGAACATCAGCCGGCTAAGATCCTCGCAATGGAAGGCCACTATGAAGCACATGCTGAGGGGGCTCCGCTGATCCTCTTCGGTCTGCCGAGCAACGAGGAAGCGCGGGTACGCTACGAGATTGCCATCCCGCATCTCGGATCGCTGATCCTCAAGCATGACCCTTTCGCGCCGATGCAGGGGCTGAACGACTTTCCCCGTGATCAGTGGCCGCCGGCTCCCATCATCTTCTGGTCGTTCCGTATCATGGTGGCGCTCGGATTTGCGATGCTTGGCATCGGCCTGTGGAGCCTTCTCGCCCGCTACAGACGAAAGCTTTACGAGTGGGTGTGGCTGCATCGGGCCGCCGTATGCATGGGGCCTGCGGGATTTGTCGCCGTGATCGCGGGATGGGTCACGACCGAGGTCGGCCGCCAGCCATTCACGGTCTACGGGCTGTTGCGGACGGCGCAGTCCCATTCGCCGCTTGCCGCCCCCGCCGTCGCAGTGTCGCTGCTGGCATTTGTGATCGTTTACTTTTTTGCCTTCGGATCGGGCATTTTCTATCTGCTGCGGCTGATGTCCAACCCGCCGGAACCGCATGAAAGCGAGCCGCCCCAGGTCCCGCAGCGTGCTGCCGGCATCACGCCCGCTCCAAGCCTCGGCGCCCCGCTGCCTTTGGAGGATTGATCATGACCGAATATCTGGATCTCACGATAGTCTGGGCCATGATCATCGGTTTCGCGGTCTTTGCCTATGTCGTCATGGATGGTTTCGATCTTGGGATCGGCATATTGTTTCCGACATTTGCGGTGGGCGATGAGCGCGATCAGGCGATGAACTCGATCGCGCCCGTCTGGGACGGTAACGAGACATGGCTTGTGCTTGGGGGTGGTGCGCTCTTTGCGGCCTTCCCGCTCGCCTATGCGATCATTCTGCCCGCCACCTATCCGCTTGTCATCGCCATGTTGCTGGGATTGGTGTTTCGAGGTGTGGCGTTCGAGTTTCGCTGGCGTCATCCTCGGCATAGAGCATTCTGGGATGCTGCCTTTTCCCTTGGTTCCTTGGTGGCTGCGTTTTCGCAGGGCATCATGCTGGGCGCCATCCTGCAAGGGGTCCATGTCGAAAATCAGGCCTATGCCGGCGGGTGGCTCGATTGGCTGAGCCCCTTCAGTCTCCTCACGGGTGTCGCGCTCGTGATCGGATATGCCCTGCTCGGGGCCTCATGGCTGGTCTGGAAGACAGAAAGCACCAGCCTGGCGAATGCACGCAAATTGGCGTTCTGGCTTGGTATCGCAACGCTTGTTTCGCTTGCCGCGGTGAGCATTGCCACTCCCTTTCTCACCTACGACTACTGGCGCCGCTGGTTCGCGATGCCGGGCGTGCTGTTGACGGCGCAGGTTCCGCTTCTTGTCATGATTTCCGCCGCGCTGTTTTTCTGGAGCCTCAGGCGCGGCATGGAGCGGGTGCCGTTTGTCATGGCCCTGGCGATTTTCCTGCTGGGATTTGCCGGGCTTGGTATCAGCATCTATCCCTACATCGTGCCGCGATCAGTAACGATATGGGACGCCGCGGCGCCACCGCAGAGCCAGTGGTTCATGCTGGTCGGGGCGATGATCATCATCCCGATAATCCTGATCTATACAGCCTGGGCTTATTGGGTTTTCCGCGGTAAGGCGGGCGTGCACGGATACCACTGATGCAAGCTGAAACCTCCTCGATCTGGAAACGCCTCGGGTGGATGATCGCGATCTGGGTAGCCAGCGTGATATCCCTGGCTATTGTCGCGTTCCTGCTTCGGCTCATCCTGAAAACTGATAGCTGACCTGGCGAGCAGCGTTATGTTTGCGTGGCATCGATGATCAATCAAGCTGTTTTCAATCGCAGCTGCATCGGCGGAAATTGTTGAAATTTGATCCGCGCACCTGCGCTCTTTGATGGAAATAACTTCGCTTATATTCCACGCGAATGGATTGTTCCTTAATTTATACGGGTATGCTACAATGACACCGGGAACTTTATAGATAAATTCCGATCCATTACTGGATATATGGCTGAATGTCAGAACAATAGAAATGAAATTGACCACATTAAGCTTCATGCAGCTCGCATCTTGCTTACGAGGAGATCCATCGGGTGTGACCGATTGGGACGCGGTATTGGCACTTGCGAACAATACTTTGCTGACGCCGGCAATTTGGTCGGCCATATCGGCGAACGACCATCAAGACTTCCTGCCGGAAGACGTGCTTTCGTTCCTGGGTTTCATCCACCGCTGCAATAAGGTGAGAAATGCACGGCTGCTGGCGCAACTGCAGGAGCTAGTTGTCGCGTTGAACGTCGCAGGGATCGTACCGACGCTCAACAAAGGCACAGCGCTCCTCGCACTTACGTGCGCGGATCGCATCACGCGCGACATCGACGTCACCGTTGCCGACAATGAAAAGGAACTGGCGCAAAAGTGCCTCCTTCAGCTTGGGTATCTTCCGATCGAGGCCCTTGGTTGGGGCAGATCCAAGGATGTCGGGGCTGTCGATCTGCATTATCCGCCCGGCAGATATCCGCAATATTGGCCTTCGGACACGCGCCTTTCGAAACATTCCGAGGAAATCCGTATCGGGTCGGGAAAGGCACGCATCCTTTCGCCGACACTTCAAGCCCAGCACTGGATTGTGCACGACATGCTGAAGGACGGGCACCTTTGGGCTCTTCATATCGACCTGCGAAATCTTTTCGAGCTTTACCGGCTCACAAAAGCGCCCGAAGGGATCGACTGGCATGAATTGGATATCCTGCTCTCAGACTCCTTGGGCCGAGCAATGCTGGATACACAATTATTGGCGCTGCGTTCGATTTTCGGAACCGATATCGTGCGAGACAGGCCAATTCCAGCATGGATAAAGTGGCATCACGGTCTGCGGTCCAGGGAATATCACCCCTTGCTGGGAGGTGCCGTTCAGGCTGTTGGCCGCATCGCTTGGGGCATCCGCATTTTCCAGATTCGCTGGCGATTTCGAGGGCCATGGAGCGAACTGCCCGGACGCATTATGCGCAAGGGGCAGAAAGCCCTCAGAACCCGCGCCTCGAAAAGCGTCAAAGATCAGCCTTGGTGCGCGGATCGTTAATGGCGTTGGCGTAAGGGTTCGGTCAGCGTAATAACCGGTCTCCAGCGACGATGCCTTTTAAACACAATGCCGTCCGCCGTCATCATATCAGCAAGGTGAAGTTCAAGGTTACAAACTGGGCTGAATACGAGGCCGGACTTCGTCGCCGAGGAAGTCTGACGCTATGGATGACGCAGGACGCGGCGTCGGCGTGGCAAGCGGCGAAGCGGACGACGCGTGGTGGGCAGCCGCGCTACTCGGATCTGGCGATAGAGACTACTCTGATGCTGGGAATAGTGTTCGGCCTGCATCTGCGCCAGACGGAAGGCTTTCTGGCATCGGTGTTGCAGTTGATGGGACTGGATCTCGCCGTTCCCGATCATACGACGCTGAGCCGCCGGGCAAACAAACGGCGATGGCCGAGAAGCCGGGAAAGCCGCAGCGCTCACATCAAGGGGCCCGTTCACGTCCTCATCGACAGCACGGGGCTCAAGATCTACGGCGCGGGCCAGTGGTTGGAGCAAAAGCACGTGCCAAATGCCGGCGGGGCTGGCGTAAACTACACCTGGCGCTGGATGCCGACAGTGGCGATATCATCGCTCACGTCATGACAGACAGGATACCAGCGACGCCTCGCAGGTAGAGCCGTTGCTCGACCAGATTGACGCACCTATCCGTCAGTTCACGGCGGATGGCGCATATGACGGCAGCCCGACGTATGATGGCGTTGCCAGGCACAGCCCCCATGCTGCCGTTGTCATTCCCCCTCGGGCCAACGCAGTGGAGCGGCCGGGCGCCGATCCGTCCAGTCAGCGCGATCGACACATCGCGGCAATCAACATCAATGGGAGGATGAAATGGCAAGCTGCGACCGGCTATGACAAGCGGGCGCTCGCCGAGACTGCGATCGGTCGCTACAAGTCGATCATCGGACACCGACTACGGGCACGCTCATTCAGCGCGCAGCAAACGGAAGCTGCCATCGGCTGCGCCGTCCTCAATCGCATGCTGGCATGCGCACGCCCGAAATCTGTCCGGTGCAAAGCAGGCTCGACATAGCCGCAACATCAAAGAGCTAAATCCCTTTCCGCCACGATCGATGCACCAAAGCGTCAAAGATCCCGTATGATCTCGACGGCTTGCCTGAGCGGGCCGACCTCCATTTCATATACGCGGGAGATGTTGACGGCCTTGCTCAGCGCGGCGAACGCCTGATCCGTCAGCCTGCGAGTGGGCGCAGCCGCTTCAGTGAGCAATCTTTGAAAGGCCAGAAGAGGCGACATCCTCGACAATGATTGTCGCCGCGCAACATTCTGACGCAGAAAGATCATTGTCGTCGAGCGAGCCGGCGCAATATGGTCGCTATCGATATCGCCGGGAATGAATCTGACTTCTTTTCCGTCGGAGCGAACGTAAGTGGGGCGTGACGCGACTTCAGGTTGGAAAGTCTGCAAAAGCGTCCAGCTTCCCCTTTTTACGGCAGCCGGAAACGGAATACCTCGAAGCGCGCCCTTTTCGTCAACGATGACGATATCATCGCCGAGCAGCAAGCACCCATTCTCGGCCGAGAGGGCAAGTGCGAGCGTCGTCTTACCTGCTCCGGGGACGCCGGCAATTAATAATTGCCTGTCTCCAAGCCGCAGAAGAGCCGCATGCAACGCGAGCGTGAAATCGGTCTGCAGCAATGCCTCGGTTAGAAAGGCTTTTATTGCCGGGATAATTTCCGCCCGCCCGACCACGCCTATGCTTTTGCCGGCCGCAGTCAGCTCATATCGATCCGCATTGAGCCTGATGACGAGATGTTCATGCCTGCATCCGGGCTCCATTGGAATGGCGATGCCGCGAAAGAGCCGCTTCAATTCTGCGGATAAGACATCCGGACACTCAATCATCCATCTGGAGCCATTCAGAGCAACCGCGAAAATGGATGCTGAACCCTGGCACGCGTGAAGGATACCGAGCCCGACATAGCGATCGAGCAAGGCTTCGGCATCCGGCCTTGCCAGCTTGCATTCGGACGAAAATTGCGCCGACAATTGGCTCCAGCCTATACCCGCGGCACAATTTGAAACATGCCGCCAGGTCCAAGCCGCAAGACTGTCGACTTCATACAAACGCTGCTCTTGGCTGTTGAACAAGGCAAAAGCATCGCCCAACTGCGCAATGAGAATGTCCCTACCCGGCAGCAGTATCATGTTCCGGGCAAATCGATCAGCGATCGATGTCTTCCTTGCCGGAATTACCCGGCACGCCATCATCGCCGCCATTGCCGTAGCCATTGTTGCCTTGGCCGGATTTGGCGATCGCGCCCGAACTCAGTGTGGTTGAAAGTAAGAAGGTCAGAACAGGCGGTGCCACGACCGCATATTTTCCACACCCTTCGACAAATTCTCGCCGGCTCGGACCGATATTTTCTGATTGATCATCCCTGTCCATGAAAGACTCCCCTTGTAGTGTGATTATTGCAAGTACTATTCATGAGAGAGTATAAATATTAACTCAGAGACGCATATTTATGCTCATATCGTGGCAAAATATACATTGTCATAATATGATGAAACTTGCAACAAGGTTGAAACACCAGATCGGCAACCTTCCATATTGCAGCCCGCCGCCGGTGGGTTGATGCCAACGTTTGGTGCCCGCGGTTGACTGCGGCGATGATTTCGTCTGGATCCGCCTTCCACATGAACGGTTTCGGCTCGGCATTATCTCACGAAAGGCATATAGTTTCAGTAGGTTAGATAAACTTCAGAAAGGGTCGTTGGTTCGATTCCCTTCAAGCGCCTCACTGTGATCCGCGTGCGTAATTGTAAAACCATCGCCCAAGGTCACGGAAACCTACTTATGTGCTGAGCAGAACCGCGCGTTCGCGGCGCGCATGCCGTTAGTTGCCCGACGCTCTTCGACAATTGGCGGGTGCGTCCAATTGTCGAATTTTTCCGGAGCATTTAACAACGGTGTGATCAACCAGGCGGGCCAGCAGCAGCGAGCTTCCTGCTCAGGTTCGAGTAACGGTCGGAACGCGCGGCGCTGTTTCATTTTGCTGGACGCGAGCGGCCGGAGCAACCGTCAGAGCCTGCGCCAGGCGCATGGGCGCCGCGAGCGAATGCCAGAAGCTATAATCGTGCTCGGGCACGGCAAATGGGACCTTCGCCGATTTGGCGAGCGGGGAGAGCGTGCTGTTGGAGATCCTTGACCTCGAGCCGCTGCGAAACCTCCGCAACCGGATAGCCTCGCTCAGTGATCTGGCGCACCGCGTCACGCTTAAACTCTTTGCTGATATTTGATTTGCTCATGATGCTCCTCTTGCCTCAAAATTAGGAAAGGAAGCGTCTGCAAATCTAGGGCTATTCACATCGATTGGTTACGCGGCCATTCTGACGAGTGCGTCTGAGACCTCGCGAGCATCGTAAGGTTTCGAAAAGAAGATGCTTCGCTCGGGCATTTCAGTTACGTCCGGCTTCCTCATCCCGGAAACAAAGATGATCTCGACCAGCGGCCACCGCTCCCGTATGATTAGGGCCAGCGCTAACCCATCGATCGATCCGGGCATCTGGATATCGGTGAACAATATTTGAATCTCCGAATGATTGGCAATCAGTCCCACCGCTTCATCAGCGTTGTGAGCTGCAACCGGCTGAAAGCCTAGGTCCACGACAATGTCGATCGCCATCATAAGGAGGAGAGGCTCATCTTCAACGACGAGCACTTTGGTAATTTCTCGTATCATGCGATCACCCACTGTTGCCAACGGCTTTAAGAGCGGAAGTCTTTTTTCTAAGGCGGAAGGTTGTCGGCGTTCGGGAGCGAAGGTGGTAGTCAGCTGATGCGCCCGGATTTCAACGGCCTCGAGAACCATTTACTCTGATGACCAAACGGTCGTCGCGAGCACTTGTTCCTGAAGACTTTATCTTTCCGAACTGTGTCCCGGCTCCGGCAGCCGATTGTTCGATTTGCCGTGGTTTCTGACTATTCTTGCACCGGCAAGGCTACCATCCATAGGCAAGTAGATATGGTTGCTACGAGGCATAGCAAGAGCCTTATCGCCAGTATCTCTATCGATATGAGCGCTCATTTATAGACTCACGATAATAGATGTGGTCGATCCTATATCGGCAGACCATTCCACCTCTATGTGATAATATAAATTCGATTGATGAATGCAAAGACTACTAGGGTTTCTGCCATCTTTCAGGAGGGCGTGATGGCAGTTCGGACGAAACGATATGACGTGCGTAGAGAAATCGATTTTTCATGGACCGTCTATGATGTCTTCACAGGCATGACGGCGCAGCCTTCAACCTGGCGCCTTGAAGCTTTGCCTGAAAAGGAAGCGCGTGTCTTCTGCGCTATCCTTAACGAAAAAGATGCCGATCGTCGCAGCGTCACGGATGAAAGCTAAGATTACTATCGGGCCGCACCCTGATGAATGCGCCTCTGACGGTTACTAGCCTGCAGCTACAGCTTTATGCGGTAAACGGGCAAGGAAGAAGTTCTGACCGAGAGCCGGAAACCTGCTTAGCCGATCACGAAAGCGGTGGACCAGACGTCTCGCTCACACGCTATTCTTCACCCCGCAGACGAACGTTTGGTGAGTTCGGCGATCTTCTTGACATGCTGCACCGCAGCATGTCCGCCTCTCGTCTGCGTAAAGAGGGAAAGATGCGTGTCGTCATCATCTTTAACCGGCATCAGAGCCTGATCCATATAGGTTTTTGACGACGCATTCCGAGCAATGAGATAGGCCGAAAGACACAGGCTGACAATTGCCCCGGCAAGCCTCACATGCTTTACCACGGTTCCGCCGACAAATTTCGGCCAAAACCACAAGGGGTGTTCCCGCTTCAGACCCGGCCGTCGTTCGTCGAGGCGTTTGAGCCTCAATATGCCGCTTTGCAGGGGATGGACGTTCTCAAGCGGTACCGTTGTCGCAAAGGATATCAAAACCTTCACCAGGCTGGCGAGCGGCACACCCGTCGCGACGGCACGGCGCAGCAGAGTTTTCATGTGTTGCGGAGAATAATAGAGGGACCATGCCTCCTGATAGATCGCCTCCCACTCCACCTTGCTCATCTTCTCGTGCGCGGTACAGACATGCTCAACGTCGTACTTGTTGAGGTCGGGGTCCATGCCGATGCCATTGCGCCAGAGCTTTTGATGGTCTTCCGAGCCAGGTAGAGGAGTCAGTACGAAGAATTCGATGACATCAAGTGGCAATTCCTCCTGAATGATCCGGATGTCGCGACGAATGGTGTCGGGCGTATCGGCAGGAAAACCAAGGATATAGCCCGCAAGCGTCATGATACCCTGCGCCTTCCAGGCGAGCAGCATCTTGCGGTATTCGGTGATCTTGTTCTGGTTCTTCTTGGCGGCGACGAGATTGTCGGGATTGACATTCTCAAGCCCGATAAAGACGCGGGTGACGCCGGCGCGCTTGGATTTCTCGATGAAGTTTGGGATCTTGTGACAGAGCGTGTCGACCTGGATCATCAGGCCCAGTGGAATGCCATGCTTCTCCTTCAACTCGATAAGGCGATCGAAGATGGCTTCCCAATCCCGGTTACGAGCAAAATTGTCATCCGTAATAAAGAACTTATGAATTCCCTGTGCCCAATTCAGGCGCACGAGCGTTTCGATATCGTCGGCGGAGCGAAAACGCGACTTGCGGCCCTGGACATTGATGATCGTGCAGAAGGAACATTGATATGGGCAGCCGCGGCCCGCATCGAAACTGCTGCTGAGGCCGAGCGTATGTTGGATGCTATCCTTGGGAAGGAACGGCACCGGGGCGCCATCGATGTTCGGCAGGTCATTCATGAAATTATAGAGCGATTTCAAGGTGCCTTCAGCGGCATCCCGGATCACTGTTTCAAGCCGTCCCTCTGCTTCGCCTGCAAACATCGCTATGCCCATGTCTCGGCAGGCGTCGAGCTCCACGGCCGCGCCGTCGAGCATGGCCAGGCAGCCGGAAATGTGAAAGCCACCCATGCAAACCGGGATATTTGCGTGACGGAATGGACGCGCAATATCCAACGCGCGTGGATATTGGTTGGATTGAACGCCAACAAGCGCCACCATTCCGAAATTCCCGTTCCTGCGCAGCGTTTCGATGAGCGCAGCGGTTTTGATGCGGGTGTTGGTCTCATCGATCACCACAATGTCGATGCCGATATCGGGACCAAGGATCTCGCGCTCCGCGCAGTCGCGGGCAATGCCGTAAATGGCAGCCAACGAATTCGAAGGAATCATCGCTCTCCACCATCTGATAACGTAACCGTCGTCGTCGTAGTGGGAGGGCTTTATAAGGACGAGTTGGAAGCGTCGATGACGCGCCTCGAGATGCTGAGCCAAAGAAATCTATCTTTCGGTTTGAGGCGCTGGCGTAACCTAACAGGCAATAGTGCAGATGCAAGGAATAGATTCGGCCTTCCGATTTTGCCGCCAATCTTGATCAGGCTTTCGGCGACAATCGCCGTTCGCCAATAAAATCAGCTTTCATACATTGCAAAATCAGAAATAGAACCTACGTACAGTGTGTCGACCGTTGCTTGTGATGTCGCTCAAGAGCCCAAGGCTCCCTCGGATTTCCTCTCAAATAATCGATCTGATCCTGCAAGGTATTGCGGGAACCACGACAACTGCTTCGAAAGGAATGACCATGGCCACAGGCACTGTGAAATGGTTCGATGCCGGCAGAGGATTTGGGTTCATTAAACCCGAGGACGGTGGCACGGACGTATTTGTCCATATCTCCGCCCTGGAACGCGCGGGGATGAGTGCACTGAAGGACGGCCAGAAAGTGGACTATGACCTTGTTCAGGATCGTAAAACCGGCAAAAGCTCTGCCGACAATCTGCAGGCGGTTTGAATTTGTCATTCCTTCGGCTGACCACGGATGTACTGGCAGCTGAAGTGAGCGACTGTGAGAGGTCGGGGTAACGCCCGGCCTTTTGTTTTGCTTCGTTGGAAAACCGCACGCGAAACCGGCGCGTCCAGCCCATCGTGCAGATAAAAAGGGTGCGAGAAAAGCTGATATTCAGAATACTTCCTTATTTGCACGGTTCTCTAACAATTATGATGGCAATCCATTGATTTGAATTGCGTGTATTATCCATGTGTTTTACCATGGTTTCATGTATATTTATAGTAATTCAATAAAATTGAATGACGACAACATTGCTAACGCAAGAAATTTATTCTACGAGTATCTATCGGATTTGCTTAGTTAGCTTTGTTTCTGCGCGCAGGCGCATTTGCTGATCTTCCCTTTCAAGCTCGATCATTGATGGCGCGCATACCCGCGGGCTTCGTAATTTCATGCGATTGAAAGGACATCGTCATGGCTAAAGGCATCGTGAAATTCTTCGACATCAGTAAGGGGTTCGGCTTTATTGCTCCGAGTGACGGATCCGCGGACGTGTTCGTTCATATCTCCGCGGTGGAGCGGTCCGGCATGTCTTCTCTCAGGGAAGGCCAGACGATTTCCTTCGACCTGGTACAAGACGTGCGTAACGGCAAGAACGCCGCGCAGAACCTTTTGTCCGCATAATCAATCAAGCGATCGGCTCGCGCCGCCTTAACACGGATGTATTGGCAAGCGGGACCGCAAGCCTTTGAAAAGGCCGGGCGATCCCCGGTCTTTTTGTTTTGGAGAGACACAATGACAAAGACAAATGCAGAGAAGATCCTTCGGCGAGCACTGCGCCAAGTCAACAACACGAGTGGTGGCGGGCATCTCGGCGGCACGAATTTCGGGCAGGCCTTCGATGCGAAGACATCATCCAGCAAGAGCAGAAACGATAAATCCCGGAAGCCTGAGCGCATCAAATAGCCTTAAATGGAGAGCGATACTGATTTTGTCAGCGTCGCTCTTGTCTCGCCTCGACCAGCAGATCGCGATCCTTCGGGGCGATGGAACGGCTTCTTTTAAATGCGGCCTTTGTGATGACCGCATACGCGGCCTGTTCGTCAGTGCTCATCGCTCCACGCCCTCAGGAGGAAACAGCTATGCAAGTCGAAAATCGTCCAGGTCCGTCAGGACACCGCGTGACGTCGAGCCCTCCTGATCCGATCGGCACAGAAATACTCGAACTCCCGGATTTGAAAGCCTCGGATGAGGCGACCAGAGAGGCATATGAGCGTGGTGGCGAAGCTGGTATGCGGGACGTGACAGGTGAGGAAAATCCTTATCCGGAACGAAGCGTGCTCGCCAAGGCTTTCGAACACGGCTACCTCGATGGCCAAAAGGTGCAGAGATAAAACTGTAAGCTATCGAAATGGCGGGTTCTTTCAAAATCTCGCCAGAACCGTACCCGGCCCTCCTGGAAGAACCCTATCTGGAGAAGAGGCCCACGAATCCTCAGGATTCCCAAATTGACTTGTCGTGTCGATCGCCATCGCAGACATTTCCCCCTGCGATGATGTCGGAGAGGAATTAAATGGGCTCTGTCATTAACGTCGGATTCTCGCTCATCTGGGAGACACCGGTCCTCATCCAGGGAGCAGGCTTTTGCACCCGAGCCATCAGTGGACCAAGAGAAGCGCTTCGATATCTGCAGAAAGATTTCGATCAACACTCCGGCCAGCTTTATTGGGACGCGGTTTTTTCCTGTATGACAGCGCTTCGATATCGCTCCGCCCCGAGCGTTGCCCGTCAGTATTTTCTTTTCGCCTGTGACAATGCGCATATCGACGCCAGTTAGCCTGGCGACCTCTGTGGCGACTAGCGAACGGAAAGGAGCTAGTGGGTTCAGCGTTCACGAAATCACTGAACCGCTCCATCCTTGAGATCGCGAAGACTCAGATTAAAGCGGAAGTAGGATCAGGCAACACGCGTCGCGATCTTGCTCGACAAGTGACGATTCTTTAGCGCACCATTCTCAGTGAGCAGCCGCAACCCCAATTTCTTCAAAAGCTCAATCCGTGTGGCGGCACCGGGAATAGAGGACGATCCAACGACCGTCCTCTGCTCCTCGACGTCGTCCGGCTATTTGGCTACGTGCCAGACGTTGCCAATGCCATCGCCGTTCATCTCGCCTGCCTTTTTGTCTCCGGCAAATGTGTAAAGCGGTTTTCCGCCATATGCCCACATCTTCTTGCCGTTGGCATCCTGGACTAACGACCATTCGCCCTCGGCCTTGGCTTTGTCGGCAGCGTGAAAAGCTGGCCACTTTTTGAGGCAATCCTTGTCGCAGTTTGATTTACCTTGAGCATCCTTGTCGAAGGTGTAAAGCGTCATGCCCTTTTCCGTGGCCATGATCTTGCCCATTTTAGTGTCGACCATCTTGACGGGCTCGGCTGCCAGAGCCGGCAAAGTTGTTGCGGCGAAAAGGCCGATCGCGATCAGCAGCGTTTTCATAACTTCCTCCCATTCGGACTGCCGACGGAATGTCAGCAGTGCCCGACACAGTCGAGGAAAACGTCCGGAAATCAATGTTGTTCCATTGAGCGACCGGGTACACGGCCGGGGCAACCGCCTTCGATGTCAAAACCACTCTTGATTGCTTTTGCTCGGCGGATGGAAGTCGCGGGCAACTGTTAGATCCTCAACCACCTGCCTGATTATTTCAGCTTAGGATTGCTTCGGCAGGGATCTGTTGGGTAAGCGCAAGATCAATTTCACTCCGGAACGTCGTCCGCGCATGTCCGGATCTATACCCCAAAACCAAGCTTAGCCAATCTTTGCTCTGAAGACGCGACCAGCCGTTTCATTCGAAGCGATGCATTCCGAATCTGGACCTAGAGAGCGCCGACATCGTTTTCCCATCTGCTAGGTGCGATGGTATTTGATCGTTGCTCGATCTGGTCGTCGATAGTCCTGCTGCTGCTCCTTTTGCGTTCCTTCAGCTTCAGCCGAATGTCTTCTCTACGAGGGTCGCACCAGCGCCGGGTAACACGCTAACCAGTTCCAGAGCATCCTCTGTCGTCACGCGTTCATAGCGCTCGTCTTCGTTGCGAATACGGTATTGCAGCATGTTCCCCCTCGCAGGCAATGTGCCGGTGACGCGATAGATGTCCGTCGATCTGGAAGGAAATGTGCGAAAACCGTTTTTGAGCTGCACCAATTGTCCCACCGCGAAGATATGTGTCGCTGGAGTGCGACGGATCGGGTGGCCATTGCGCTGTAGAATAGCTGGTGTGGTCATGATTGCTGTTGGTCCTTTTCGAGGATGGTTTCGAGGTCCGATATATTGATCGGCACCATCTGTTGTGCCGAACCCTGCATGGCAATCGCCGGCAGGTATATGAAGGCGGCAATACGCCGCCATGCCAGCCGAAAGACGCCTTCGAGAGGTTCCTCGTCGTAATCGACGCGATATTCTCCGGCCGGCAGTGGCGCTTCGAAGCCCGGCAGCTGGAACGGATATGAAAAGCGAATAACGGTTTGCGTGGTGCGACTGTTCATGACGGCAGGCCTCCACGGGAACACGCGGATGCGGCTCCCTTAATCATTCACATTTGAACTGAAACGATCCCAAGCTGCCCGGTACAACGGCCGTTCCCGTTTTCTAATTGTGTGTTGCGGCCTACAAGTCCTAAGCGCCGAAGGTCGCTATGCTTTTTGAGCTTTTGAAGAATTGGCTTTGGAACGGGTAGCCTTTTCGGGCGCCTCCGCCACTGGCTGAGCCCAGCCGAAGTGCGCGGAGTCTCTCCGTCTTCTTCTCTCTGATTGTAGCCTCAGCGTCCACGATATCCCTTGCCGCAGCGTCTGTCTGGGTAAGCTTTGATTCAGCCGAGATGTCTTGCGTTGGTAATGGGACCGGATGACATCAATGCCAATCGGAAGGGACGTTCAAACTCTTTGTTTCGAACCCAACACTATATTGCGCGCTATCTTCCGCATCAGACAAGCAGTATAGAATCTGAATGCGGCTCAAGGGGGCCGAGCTTCCAAGAAAGCCGGCTTTTAACAGGATTGTCTCACTCAACCGGTAACGCCAACAGTAGATACGGTTGTCCGGTTGGCAAAATAAAAGGCCGGGCATGGACCCGACCTCTCACAGTCATTCGGCTCAGCTGCCAGTACATCCGTGGTCAGCGGAGCGAATGACAAATTCAAGCCACCTGAAGGTTGTCAGCGGAACTCTTACCGGACTTGCGGTCCTGCACGATGTCGTAGCTGATCTTCTGGCCGTCCGAAAGCGAGCGCATTCCCGCGCGCTCGACAGCAGAGATATGGACAAATACGTCCGTGCTGCCGTTATCAGGCTGAATGAAGCCGAAGCCCTTGACGGAATTAAACCACTTCACAGTACCAGTGTTCATAACGATGTCCTTTCAAAGCAATCGTTGTGGCGCCCGCGATGCCTTGTGGGCTAAGATCGATTATTTGAGAGGAGATCCGACGGGAGCGCAGGGCTCTTGAACGACGTCACAAGCAATGGTCGATGTCCTATATATATACTCAATTTTTGATTTTACAATGGATAATGCGGAAATCGACGGTGCGCACCCAAGCCACACGCTGCAAAAACGTTCGCCATCTTCGCCATCAAGACTGGCATACAGGAACAAACAAGCGCAGCTTCTTCGCGCCATCGAAGGCCTTGGCAACCGTATAGACGGCTTACAGGAACGTCTCCATAGAGCCTTTGAGCACGAACTACCGGGCGCGCGATGGGGCACATGACACAAGCCCCTATCCCCTAAAACGGACAGGGGCTCTTTTGTTTTAATGCGCGGCGCGGAGGCGGGCATGAAGATGATGAACAGATCGCGTTACTGGCTTGGCGGCTTGTCGTTGCTTCTGACGTTTTAGGTGTCTAGCTGCCTGTGCTCAAATGCCTTCGAGGCGCGGCTACCTTAGGGATTAGGATTACCATTTTTGGGTTCTTTTTGTGCGCCGGCTTTCGCGCCACGCTCATATGCGCTAGCGGCGTTGCTCGATGGAATGCCTTGTGTCAGATGTGGGTTGCTTGGGATATTTTACCATAACCAGTTTCCTCGACGATGGTTTTCTATTGCTGAGCTGGAACGACCGCCGGCGGGGTAGTGGTTGATGGTTGTGCAGTTATCTGCGCCGAGCCATTAAGATCCGTCCTACCGGCGTACGGCCAAAAACCCCAGGCGAGCAGCGTGACCACCATAATCGCAAGGACCGCGATCCATGAGATCCAGGGGTTGTAGCGATCCGGAGTCGTCCTGAGGTCTGGCTTTGGTCTATTATCATTGCTCATCTGGTGTACTCCCTGATGGATAAATCGCAACTGCGGCTAAGGTTCCGGCTATGCAAGGCAAAGAGAGAGGCGCACCATGGAAAGTCGGCGGGTGGTAGGAAGTTTTTGGGTAACTGCTGGCGAGGCACGTGGACGGCACATTCAGCTGAGACAGCGATGCAACCCCATCAACGGAATGGCTCAGCTCAGGTCCTGGTAGAGACGCTTCACGCGCTCAGTTTTGAGCGCTACTCGATGCTATGCGGTCACTGCCACTCCTGTGGTGGGATCGAAGGGCTCTCCGGTCTGGAGCACGGCGTGCACGATGACCGCAAGCTTTCGTGCGACAGCCACAGCAGCTCTTTTGAAACCGATCCTCTCCCGGAGCTGAACCCCATGTTCGCAAGGAACTCTGCACGGAGCTGCGCATGAGAATGACCGACGCTGCTTCGTAGAGAAGCCCATGCAGACGGCAATCGCCGTGTCGGGATATATGGCCGTCGTAATCGACTTCGCCGGATTGGCAGCGTCGTGTGGTGAGGCTGTCGAGTTTCACGACGCTTTGCCCCAGATTTTCATTTGCGGTTGATCCATCCAGTCGCCGGGAACCCGTTGATGCTCCGCTATATCGAGAGCAAAATATGGTCACGGCGAACTGCAAAGTCGGGTGAAATCTAGACTTGAACAGCGGATGCGTCTACGCCGTCGAGAACGGCGCCCCCTTCATTTTCCCAGGCTGCTAGGGCGGCCGGATTTGCATTCCGCTTTTGCCGACGCGAACGCGGGTAGCCACCAGGCGAAATCGTCGCCGCACGGATTCTTCGGATGGTGATTATGTCGTCATCATGGTCGCCGCCCGGCGATGGTTCCATATCGGAAGTCACATATTCAGCCTTCTTGAGCACCCGGTTTAGATTTGTCTGCTTATTTGACATTTCTCAGCTCTCTCGTTGGGGTCGCCTCGGCCGGTTGCGTTCGATACGCAGGGCTTTGAGCAGGGCAGCGTTTTCCAGTCGTTTGGCAATGTCACCTGTATCAATCGCGCGAAATACCGTGGCGGTCTTTTCGCGGATGGGGCATTGGAAGCCCTTTGCGACTCTTCTGGCGGAAGTCACTCTAACCGGCGGCATAACGGCATTCCTTTGCTGCTGGGTCTATGGTTGGCGCTGCTGCCAGGCGCTCGTGGTTCTGGCAGCAATCCTCCACCCGACCGGTCCCCAGATCAGGCGAAGTGCGTAAACAGAACCCGAAAGAAATGCCGCAGAGCGTTCAAAGAAGGGCGCGTTCAATCCGCTCAACGGTAGCTTAGTGGCAGCTTATGATCTGCTCTTTCGAAGAGCTAATATCGCGCAGGCGACACTCTTCTCGGGCGATCAGGAAGCGCAAATCTTTTACTTCCCGCTCGTCCGTCACCCCAGTAAGGCGCTCACGAAAGTATTGAATGTTGGCAGCTGCGACGAGGCGGTCCATGGCACTTTTCCTTCCATGGAAATATTTCCACGAAACACCGTGCGCCCGTTGGAGTGCTTTGGCAACAACTTTAAAATAATGCTGTAATATAGCGCTGCTTCGTATGCAGCGCCAAATCGAAGCCACCCATATGCCAGAAGGAGTCCGCCAGGGGTGCTAACGGACTCCAAAAAGCTCAGATGCCAGAACAGGTAACAACGAACCGAGCAGGTAGGTTAGACCACGCTAACGCAAGATTAGCGAATGAATTCCGTTGATCCTTAGGCGACCGAGGCGATGCTGCCAAAACTGCCTTCGTGGGCAATGGGCGCACGCGAGATCAGCATCACGCTGATCATGGTTCATTCTGGAGTTACCGCAAAAGAAACAGCGGGGTCATCGGTACGACCCCGCTCAAGGCGTCCGATCATGAAGTAGCATGTCGGCCTGGATTTTTCCCAACTTCAGTCTCGTTAAGGACGAATCTCAAGATCGCATCTGTTCGTTTGCGGCCCTTCCTCCTCGATCCGCACTGGCATTCTCGATTGGTTGACCAGCACAATGCCTCACGCGAGGATGCGATTGCTGCAAGGGCCACAATCGTCACCATGCCGCATTCGCCGTCATTCGCTCCGTTCTGCAAGATACCGCATGGGCTCGAGAAACGTGTAAGCTTGCTGAACCCCAGCTCGCAAAGCTTTCCTACGGACATCGTGACCGGGATCAATACGTCGTTCATTCATCAGCAACCGCCGCACCGATCGGGTAGCTTCTGGCGTTTACTCAGGGCATTGTATCCGTGACGTCATAGGTCCAGACCCGGAACGACTTCAACAGATGCGGACCGAAGGAAATAATCAGTGGAACATCCGCGGCGTCCCGCCCGCAGGCGACCACGATGCGGCCGATGCGCGGAATATTGTTGCGCGGATCGAAGGTTATCCATCGCCCGCCCAGAAAAACTTCGATCCAGGCGCTGAAATCCATCGGGTCGAGGATCGGCACGCCGATATCGCCCAGGTGACCGTTGATATAGCGCGCTGGAATGTTCATGCAGCGGCAGAAAGCGATGGCGAGATGAGCATAGTCGCGGCAGACACCAATGCGCTCCTCATAAGCTTCCAACGCTGTACGCGTTGAGCGTGCATCCTGATAGCCGAACGTGATGTGCTGGTGAACGAAGTCGCAGATTGCCTGAACTCGACCCCAGCCGGGAGCGATGTTGCCAAACCTGTCCCAGGCAATCTGGCTGAGACGATCGGTTTCGCAATACCGGCTACCCATCAGGTAGACGAGGCAATCGTCCGGCAGCTCGCCGACCGGCAGCGCCTGCGCATCTGAAAAGACAGGATCATGGGCGCCGCTGTCTTCGAGTGTGCCATCACCCCAGATCTGCAGGTCTCCCGTGGGCGCGGTGAAGCGACGGCAGACATTGCCGAACAGGTCGAGGTAGGAGGTGGTCGGCGTCTCAGGGTTTGTCGCGACGACATCCGGCGATCGCACATCGGCCGACCGCTCAGGTCGTGGCGTCAGCATGGTGACCATCGGCGTCGGTTGGGGGAATGTCACGGTAATGTCGTAGCCGTAGCGGATGAGCATAAGGTCATATCCCTGACGCTGGCTATGGCGGATTGAACGGGGCGCCGCCGTCAACCGTGGCGGAAATGCCCGCATCTGCATCCCATGACATAGACCACGATCGTCGAAACGCCAAATGCAAAATGGCTGGAGACAACAGCGGCTGACGACGCTACGATGACGAACCATGTTGCGGCGGAGCCGCCAAATGCTTTGTGACGGATGCGAATCGGCCGCTGCCGCCGGCATTCATACCTTCTGCCGGCGAAAGATATCTGCGTCGGTATTAGCTTTTGCATCGCTCCGGGCGGTAGTGACATCCAGGTCTCGAAAACGCTCCTTGTCCGCAACTCTCGTTGGTGATTGATGACCATATTCTTCGTAAGGCATGTTACCTCCTACCGGTACAAGAGGCCGGTCGAGTTCGGTGAGCACCGGCTGATGTTCAGGCCGCGCGACAGTTTCGATCAGACGCTGTTGAGTTCCCGTCTTGAGGTCGATCCCAAGCCGGAATACATCCGATGGATCCATGACGTCTTCGGCAATTGCGTCGCCGTGATAGGCTTTGCCCAGGCCGCTCGTGAGCTTCGCTTCGAAACTGCCATCCGCCTCGACCATACGCCACACGTCTCAATCGATCTTCAGATCGACGACGAGGCGCTGACCTATCCTTTTTCATACGATCCAGACGAAGCGCTCGACCTGGAGCGAACCATTGAGCGTCACTATTCCGACCCCGACGATGAAGTCGGCAAATGGGCAGGGCAATTCCTGCGTATCGGCCAGCCGACCGAAACCGGGCACCTCCTGATGACGATGTGCTATGCGATCCATGAGAGTTTCATCTATGCAAGGCGCTCGGCGCATGGAACGCAGGCTCCGCTGGAAACCTTGCAGCTTCGCCGCGGGACCTGCCGTGATTTCGCGCTACTGATGATGGAGGCGGCCCGATCGCTCGGACTCGCCGCGCGTTTCGTCACCGGCTATATCTACGTTCCCGATCGCGACGGCTCGACGACGCTTGGCGGTGGATCGACCCATGCCTGGTGCCAGATCTATTTGCCCGGCGCCGGCTGGGCGGAATTCGATCCCACCAACGGCATAGTCGGCAATCGCGACCTGATCCGCGTCGGGGTCGCCCGCGATCCGAGACAGGCGGTTCCTCTGTGGGGCAGCTATGACGGCAATGCATCCGACTTCGACGATATGTCGGTGCAAGTGAACGTCACTACCGACGATCTTGGGGGCAGGCGGCGCGGCTAGCGGAACACCTTCGTCGCCCGAGCGTTGCTGCTGGATAGCTGCTTCGGCATAAATTCCTCTCCTGAAGGATACCACGATGAAGATACGCGCCGGTTTCTGTCTGGGCTATCGATGCGAGCAGGACACCCCGATGCTGCTGGTGCTGAACATTCATCCCTCCCGCCGTGCGGATCTCTTGACGGATCAGGTGCTCAGTTTCGACCGTCCTATCGAGACCTGGGGCTATATCGACGGCTTCGGTAATGCCTGCAGTCGGATCGTCGCGCCGGCCGGGCTGACGACAATTTCGACCGAATTCGAGATCTACGACGGTGGGCTGCCGGATCCCGTACCGGACAATGCCTTCCAGCACGACATCAAGGATCTGCCCGACGACGTTCTGGTCTATCTGCTTGGCAGCCGCTACTGCGACACCGACCATTTGGGAGATTTCGCCTGGAAGCAGTTCTCGTCTACGCCTCTCGGCTGGCCGCGGGTGCAGGCTATCGTCGATTTCGTGCATAACCACATTACCTTCGATTATCAGAAGGCGGATCCGCTCAGGACAGCATTTGGTGGTTTTAACGAACGCTCGGGCGTCTGCCGCGACTTCGCACATCTCGCCATTGCGCTTTGCCGTTGCATGAACATTCCCGCACGCTATTGCACCGGCTATCTCGGCGACATAGGCGTCCCGAAAGATCCTCACCCAATGGATTTCAGTGCGTGGTTTGAAGTCTATCTTGGAGGACACTGGCATACGGCCGATGCCCGACATAACACGCCGCGCATTGGCCGAATCCTGATGGCGACCGGTCGGGACGCCACTGACGTGGCGCTCACCACGGCGTTCGGCCCCGCAATCTTGTCACGTTTCGAAGTCTTGACCGAGGAAATTTCCAGCGCTGGTTAAGATGACTCCTGGTCAAACTGCGACGAGGAACTCTGAAGCTCATTCGGGAAACTCGAGGCTTGCGAGCCTTGCCTTTGGCGGATGGAGCGGCACAGAGGGAGCGATCCAAGATTTAGCCGTTCGAGATCCGCATATTGTCGTCCGCGTAGCTTTCTGCCGATCTCCGTAGCGATACAATGGCTTGTCGGATTTACAGTGTGCTCCGTCGTTGCCGGTCGAACTGAACTCCGCGAAGCCTGATGCCTTGGGTTTACCTTCGCTATCTGGATAAAGTGCACCGTCCGCACCCACCATACCGGGTTCGCGTCTCAAACCGGTAAGTGCCTTGACGATTTTCTGAGCTTCGTTGCGGAGTTCAGTTCCGGCTCGTTCACTTCGATCCACGAGAGCGAGCGGCGCCGCTTCGTCAGCGAGCTCCGGGGTATAAGCGGACGTCTGCCTGGCAAATCATCTCGCTCTATACGCGTTCGGTCAGCTTTCTGAGGCGCCGTTCGTGACCTGGCTTGACAACGGCTGTCCACCACTACCATCCGAAGCATACAGAGAACCTCTATAGGCTTTCACTGGTAGCGTAGATGCAAGCGAACGTTTGTCGTTTATCCTCACCGATCTCAATGCCGATCGAGGATGGCCGGAAGCTGTGGCGGGGTGCGCCTACGTGATGCACGGCGCTTCGCCAACCCCGTCCGGCGACCAGACCCGCCAGGAAGATTGGATCGAATCCGCTGTCAACGGAAACCTCAGGGTGCTGCGAGCGTCGCGTGATGTTGGGGTCAGGCGTGTTGTGCTGACATCGGCATTTGGCGCGATCAGCGTCGGCCACAAGCCTGACTATCGTCGACCATTCGACGAAACGACTGGAGCGACTTGAACGGCAACGTTGCGCCATCATTTCGGCCGTTGAAGCACACCTTGCACGTGCCGGAAAGCAGACCTTGTCTAGTTTCAAGGTACCGGCATCTTTGCGCCGCGGATAGCGGACGTAAGCGTCGCCTTCATGCCTGCGGGCTCATCGCCACCATGATGCAAGGTGGTCCAGCGGATGCGAGGCTCGGGCTGGTCGACGGGTTTTGGGGGAGCGTTTGAAGAAGCTCGGTACTGCCATCCAGACTGCCCTTCTCGCGCAGCGCATATCCGCTGATCAAGTCCTCGAACGCATCGCGATTGTCCTCACCCGCTGTCACCTCTCCGGCAAGCCGGCCTTTCGAAAGCCGTCGACAAAGTGGTCTCGTACAGATGCATCGCGAAGCGGCTGGGAGCTGAGCCAATGGCCGATCGTGAAATGAGGATGGGCGATCAGGAACAAATCTGCTTCTCGCCGCGCCTCTTCACGGTGGCCCAACTGCGCAAGCGTAGCAGCCAGGAATTTGCGTGAGTTGGTACGATACGTATCTCCCCTGCGCAGCGTTGCGGTTGCCGCCTCATAGTCACGCGCCGCGTATTGCGCCTGCCCAAGATGACAGAGATACCAGCAAGCTGGATAGGGATTGAGCCGCAGAGCTTTTTCGATCTGGGCTAGTCCGTCGGCGATCCTGCCGTCCAGCACGGATATGTCCGACATGGCGGCCCAGGTGTCGGCGTGGTTGGGGTCTAGCTCCAGGGCCTTGGCGAAGGCGCCCTCCGATTCCTCCCATCGCCGCTCATAAGCCAAAATGGTCCCCAAAACGTAACGGCAGCCGGCATCGTTAGGATCTAGGTCGACGGCCTTCTGCGCGAACGTCGCCGCCATCCGACGGTTAGGATCTTCAGGCTCGCCGAAATGAGTCCAGGCAAGCCAGCGGTTATAGGCGAGCAGACCGAGCGCCTCGGCATATGACGGCTCGAGCTTAACCGCGCGTTGGAGCAGCATATACGCCTCACGCTCAGTTTGCGGCGACTCTTCCGTCAGGAGGCGGGCGCGCGCGCACAGCTCGTATGCCTCAAGGTTTTTCGGCCGATTGCGCTGCTTCGGGATGGTCAGCCGGCCGACGAGGGCTTCAACAATCTTGGCGTTAACTTCATCCTGTAATTGGAAAACATCTTCCACGGTCCTGTCAAACCGGTCGGCCCACAAGTGCCGGCCGGCGCGCGCGTCGATCAATTGGGCATTGATGCGGACACGGCCCATTGCGCGTCTGGCACTCCCCTCCAGGACGTAGCGGACGCCGAGTTCCTGGGCCACCAGCCGTACGTCGACCGGCTTGCCCTTGTAGCCGTTAACGGAATTGCGCGCGATGACGAACAGGCCTGCCGTACGGGAAAGGTCGGTGATCAGGTCTTCGGTCAAGCCGTCGACGAAAGGCGCGTCCGCTTCATCCCCATTCATATTCGTGAACGGCAATACAGCGATCGAGGGACATTCGGGCAGCGGCAATATGCTCTGCAGTGCGTCTGGCCAATGCCACACGTGAACCGGGCGAGTAAGGTTCTTCAGGTAACGCTCACCTGCATCAAAGAATTGGTCGTCGATTTTGCCGACGATCTCGCCGTAAACTTTGGCTGAAATGCAGATACCTCCCGGTGCGGCTTGGGTCTCGAGGCGTGCAGCGACATTGACGCCGTCGCCGAGGACGTCTGCACCGTCGTCGATGACATCTCCCAGATTGATGCCGACACGCAAAAGCAGGCGCCGGTCCTCGGAAGACTGAACAGCAGTAGTGGCCCGTTGCATTTCCAACGCTGCTGCGACCGCGTCCACCGCGCTGCCGAATTCGATTAAGAATCCGTCGCCCATGGCCTTGAAGATGCGACCCTTGTGGCGCACTACAGCCGGCTCGATAACGCCAGAACGGAGTTCCCTGAGGTTCGCCAGCGTTGCGGCTTCATCAGCCTCCATCAGGCGTGAATATCCCACCACATCGGCAACGACGATGGCGGCAAGGCGACGCTGAAGAGATTGATCCGTCATGTGAGGACAAGCCTAACGACTGAGTTCACAAGTTATTGATCAACTGCGGGTGAGTCAACAAATCGTAAGAAGTAATGTCCAGGCGATCTCCACCTCCATCGACCCGTCACTCTCTTTGTGACGACGGCATCGAGGTAGACGACACCGAAATGAGTATTCACGAAAAGCGGATGGTTCTTGAACGTCTGGTGATACGCGGCGAGGGGGCGGCGGAAGTACCCAGTTCTGTTTGCGAAATGGTGTTCCGGGGGAGGCCAGAACTGCAACTGCGCCCTGCTAACTCTCCAGACACAGCCGGTCTCCTTTCGGCCCAAATCGGTCATTCCGTACAGATAAAGCGGATGTCCGCTACTGAGGAATTTCAAACGGATAGCGTCTGCAATAACAGGGTCGTTGGTTCTGATCCTTTCAAGAGCAACGCTATTCATGGCATGTGACGGTCACTGAATCTCGGCAAGATGAAAGCCTGCTCTATGCTAATAACGCCAGTTGGGCGCTGTTCGACGTCGATCATGGAATGAGCGCAAGGGCAACCCGATTGACCGCCGCGACGAAGACTAGAGCATTTCCGCTTTTCTTCGAATCGCGAAAACGCTCTATCTCCTTGTTTTTACGCAGTTCCGGACGCAAAACCGCTTCGCACTTTTGCTGGAACTGCTCTAGCGCGATCGCCAGCATCGACGAACCGAGGTAGTTCAGAATCAAAGTCGTTCCCCGATGGAGATATATGGATGGGTGCATTCATAGTGGGCATGTTTTACTTACCGGTGCTCACCGTCGTTATATTGTTCGCTCTCGTATCCAAGGTGGCTCGGTCGAATGCGAGCTAGACTTCTGTGACGCCGAGGTAGTGGATGCACGACTGCAATTCCAATAAGGCGCTGCCAATCGGCTCGGAGCGATACCGCCCAGTCGGCCGAGCTTGTAAGGTAGCTTCTACGTATCCCGATAATTGTCGGGGCGTGCTATGGCCTCGCAAGTCCCAGATGGTTCCGCAAGGTTGTGCCGCTGTACTCTGTGCGGAATAGCCCGCGCTCCTGAAGAATGGGCACTACCAACTGCGTGAAATCCTCCAGACCCTCGGGGAAGAAAGGCGGCATGACGTTGAAGCCGTCGGCTGCGCGGCCGTCGAACCATTGCTGCATCCGATCGGCGATTTCGACCGGCGTGCCAAGAACAATATGGTGACCGCGGCCGGCGGCGACCCGCAGCGCCAGCTGGCGGATCGTCAGGTGTTCGCGGCGTGCCAGCGCCGTTAAAAGCTCGGCGCGACTGCGCAGCTGGTCGGAGATCGGCAGGTCTGGCAGCGGGCCATCCGGATCGTAGTCGGCGAGGCTGTGGCCGATGCGCTCCTCGAGCAGCGGCATAGCGCTCGTCAGGTCGGTCCACTGGTCGAGTTCTGCGAGCTTGTCGGCCGCCTCCTTGGCTGTGCGACCGATCACCGGCAGGAAACCAGGCATAACCGCGACGTCGTCGGCCAGCCGGCCGAACCTGACTACGCGCTCCTTCAGGCTCCTGTAGAAGCCCTGCGCCTCTTGCAGGCTCTGCTGCGCGGTGAAGACCACGTCGGCGGTGCGCGCTGCGAGATCCTGGCCGGGGCCGGACGAACCGGCTTGGATTAGGATCGGATGCCCCTGCGGCGAGCGTGGAATGTTGAGCGGACCCTTAACGGAAAAATACTTGCCCTTATGATCGAGCACATGCATCTTGGCGGGATCGGCATAGACGCCTGTCTGCTTGTTCTTGACGAAAGCGTCGTCTTCCCAGCTATCCCAGAGACCGCGCACCACGTCGACGAATTCTTCAGCCACGGCGTAACGTTCATCGTGCTCCGGATGCGATTTCGAAAAGTTGTTCGCAGTGCGGGCATAGGAGGTAGTGACGATGTTCCAGGCGGCGCGGCCGTGGCTCAGGTGGTCGATCGAGGCAAAGGCGCGGGCGGTGTGATAGGGCTCGCCATAGGTTGTCGACGAAGTGGCGGCCAGCCCGATCTTATCGGTGACCATCGCGAGCGCTGCAAGAAGCGTCAGCGGCTCGAAGCGGGCGATCGTTGAAGGATGCGCGTCGATGCCGCTGGTGAGGCCGTCGGCAAGAAACACCATGTCGAACTTTGCCGCCTCGGCGATCTTCGAGACACGCCGCAGCAGATCGAAATTCTCGCTGCCGGCCTCGGCATGTGGATGCCGCCAGCCCGATACGTGATGGCCGGCGCCTTGCAGGAACAGGCCGAGATGGATTTGTCGTTTGGCACTCATTGTAAGTCTTTCGTCAGTTCAGATTGAGACGGCGTCCTGATTGAGCAGCGCCAGCAGCCGGTCGAGATCGGCGGCGCCGTGCATTGCGCGAACGAGGGACGGGATATCGGCGAAGGCAGGATTGCCTGCCGTCGCGTCACGGAATTTCTCGGTGGGATCCGTCACGCCCGGAAGGCCATCGAAGCGGCGTGTGATCGTACCGCCGTCGCGAAGCTTCAGGTCGAGGATGACGAAACGCGTTGTCGGATCGCTCGACATGTGCGGCGCGCTTTCGTCATGGCGACGCCGCGCGCGGCCTGCCAGGGCCATCAGGCGCGGCTCGACCGGTCGCTCGTCGAAATGGTCCAGCCGCAACGCACCGTCGATGAGCGCGGCGGAGAACACGTATTCCGGACTAAAACGCGCTTCGATGCCGTTGGTCGGTTTTGTTACCACCAGCGCCGCATCGGCGCCGGGCGGATAGGTGAAGGTGATGGTCTCGATCCTGTCGGCTGCGAGGCCTTCGCGGTGAAGTTCGATGCCGAGCGAAGCGACGGGGTGGCTTGCCGTACAGCAGGGATAAGCCTTCAGCGTGAGGCCGGGCGCAACGATCTGCCAGGGCCTTCCCCAGTTTTCCGTCAGCATGGCCGGACGCTCCGCGCCGAACGCATAGGCGGAATGGAAGCCGACGGGATTGTCGAGAAAGTCAGGCGCACCACCGAAACCTGCCGCAGCCAGACGCGCTGCCAAAAGGCCAGAACGTGCGGCCATGCCAGCGTGGAAGGGCTTTGCATCGTAACCGAATTGCAGCCGCAAGCCAGAAGACTGGGTTGCCGCCAGTCCTAGCGAAACGGCGGTTTCCTTCACCGAGGCTTTAGTCAGATGTGCGATTGCCGCGGCGACGCCGACGGGGCCGAGGGTTGCGGTGGCATGAAAGCCATTCTCGTAGTGTTTTGAGCCGATCGAGAGGCCGAGCCGTGCCATCGCTTCCAGCCCGACGATATAGGAGGCGATCAGGTCGCCCGCGGTGAACCCACGTTCAGCAGCAAGGGCCAGGAGCGCGGGGATGATAACGGTCGTCGGGTGCCCGCGCACGCTGGCATGGACATCGTCGTAATCGAGCACATGGCCCGCATAACCGTTGACCACGCTTGCGACGAGCGGGTCGGTGTGGCGGCTCGTCCCGATGACGATTGCGTTACCCGCAAGTTCCGCGCCCACGGCCTGAGCCAGAAGGCCAGCCGTGCGATCGCCAGCGCCGGCAACGGCGCAGGCAAAAAAATCAATGATCGCCGTGCGAGCTGCTTCGATCGCGGCAGGATCGCGACCAGGGGCCGAGTGAACGATCGCCTCGGCGAAGGCTGTGGTCAATGGTGCGGACGTGCCAGTCATCTCAGATTCCTTCACCGTCGCTCAGCGAGCCGCGGCCTCCCGATAGGCCCCCGACGAACTGGCGGATGCGCGGATTCTGGCTCACGTGGAAGATCTGTTCCGGCGAACCATGATCGATAATGCGGCCGTTCTCGGTGAAGACGACCATATTGCTGATCTCCTCGGCGAAGCGCATCTCATGCGTGACGAGAATGCTGGTCATGCCATCGCGTATCAGGTCGCGTATCACCCACAGGACCTCGCCGACGGTTTCCGGATCCAGTGCCGAAGTCACTTCGTCGAACAAGACGAGTTCCGGTTTCATCGCAAGCGCGCGGGCAATGGCGACACGTTGCTGCTGGCCGCCCGAGAGTTGGCCGGGATAGGCATTTGCTTTATCCGCAAGCCGCACCTTTTCCAGCAAGTCGCGGGCCAGCTTTTCCGCTGTGCGCCGTTCGATGCCGAGAATGCGGACGGGTGCCAGAACGATGTTGTCCAACACCGTCAGGTGCGGGAAGAGGTTGTATTGCTGGAAGACGATCCCGACGCGCTTGCGCAGGGCGATGCGTTCGCTTTCCCGGGCCAATTGATCGACCCGGGTTCCGCCGACCGTGATTCTGCCGCTCTGCGGCTGAACCAGCGCGTTGATGCAGCGCAGGATCGTGGACTTGCCGGAACCGGACGGACCGATGATAGATACGGCATCGCCCCTGTTGACGGTGAGGTCGATGCCCTTCAACACCTGTACAGGTCCGAAGGACAAATGCACGTCTTCCAGTTTGACGAGGGCGTTCTCGGCGGATGGGCTTGTCATCTCTTGGTCCTCAAGCCGCCTTGAAGCGCCCTTCCAGGCGTCTGGTCAGGCGGGAAATTGGATAGCAGAGCAGGAAGAAGGCGGCCATGACCACGAGATAGGCGATGATCGTGAAATCGAGCCGCCGCACCGCCGTGCTTGCATCGGTGGCTGCATGCAGAAGTTCGTGGACACCGACGAGCGAGGCCAGCGCCGTTCCCATGGTGATCGAGGCCGCGACGTTCATCCAGGGCGGCAGCGAGCGGCGCAGGCATTGCGGTAGAATGATCCACCGCAATGCCTCGCTGCGCGCAAAGCCGAGTCCCTTGGCCGCTTCCCATTGAGTCGTGGGTATGGAGAGGATCGCGCCGCGGGTGATCTCCGCGACGTAGGCGCTGGCGGGAATGGCAAGCCCAATGACGGCCTTCACCCAGTCTGGAAAGGGTAGATAATTGCCGAAGACGACAATTTCGAACGGAAAGATGTAGGTGGTCGCGAAGATCAGCACGAGATGCGGCGCATTTCGGAACACCTGCACATAGGCGACGACGGGATAGCGGACAATGCGATGGGGCACGAGCTCCAAGATGCCGAACAGCGCCCCCACCAGGGTGCCGAGCGCCATGGCAAGCACGGCGATCACGACATTCATAGCGAAGCCGGACGCGAGATAGGGGATCCATTCCACCACCTCCTGGCCAAGTGTCGGGTCTGCCAGTGACCAGACAAGGACGATCAGCGGCAGCGCGAGGATACCGAGATTGCGCAGCACTCGGTGACTGACTGGTTGGGGAAGGGCTGCCGTCGTCATAAGCCATATCCCGGAACTGCCAGCCGTCGCTCCACCCACGAGCCGATGCGGGCGATAACAAAATTGATCACGCTGAAGAACAGGAGAATGACGATCATCAGCGAGACGACGTTGTCGCGCTGCGTCCAGACCATGATGGAGGCATAGGTGATTTCGCTGACGGCAATCGCGTTTCCTATTGTGGTCAGCTTCGCCAGGTTGATGAGGTTATTGACGATTGCCGGCAGCGACGCACGGAAAGCCAGCGGAATTTCCACATAGCGCAGGATCTGTAACCGGCTGAAGCCGATGGCTTGCGCCGCCTCAACCGTCGATGCCGGCACCGCCTCGATGCCGGCGCGGATGGCTTCCGCATGCAGAGCTGCGATATGCAAGCCGACTACCGCGATAACCCAGAAGAAGGGTGAGAGCGGATTGTTCTGCGCGCCGCCAACCATGTTGGAAACGAGGTTGTTCAGGACAAGGAAACTAAACATCAACTGCACCAGCGTCGGTGTGTTGCGGGTCAGTTCCACGAAAGCGCGTACCGGTACTGACAGCCACAGCCGTCCGGATGTGAGGCAAGCTGCGAATGTCACGCCGGCGATAAGGCTGACGGGTATCAGAGCGGCGATCAGATATAGCGTGGTGACGAAACCGTCGCGCCATATCTGAGCCTCGTAACCAGAGACCAAGAACTCGTAGTTCAAGCCAATCCTGCTCGTTAGGCTGATGAACAGGTCAGTCACGCTCATATGCTGCATATCTTTTCCAGTGTGACGGCCCCTATTTGACGGCAGACATAGCCTTGTGCTGCTCCTCAAGATACTTGGTATTCAGCAGCCGATTGGACCTTGCGAACTCCAGGAGCTTGCCGGACGCGTGCAACTTCTTGACCGCGTTATCGAGCGCCGTCTGGGTGTCTTTCTCACCCTTGCGCAACCAGATCACCGAATCCGAAGGGACAAGCTCGGTCGGGAAGGGAATTGCGTAATCCTTCCACTCTTCCGGGCGATCCTCAAGCAAGAGACCAACCGTTGCGCCGACATGAACGGCGGCGACACAGTTGCCGCCCTGAAGGGCAAGCAGCGATTCCGGCTGGCTCGGCAACGCCTTGACCACTGCGCCATAGGTCTCGATAAGAGGCTGCGTGTAATTGGAGCCTTGAGAAACGCAAACCGTTTTTCCTTTGAGGTCGGTCCAGTCCTTCAGCCCGCTGTCCTTTCGCACCACGGCGGCGCCGCCTGCCCGGTCATACGGTGTGGGCACATAGTCGAGAACCTTGGCGCGCTCTTCCGTGTACTGCATGTTGGCGATCAGAATGTCGACCTTACCCTGCTGCAGGAACTGGACGCGGTTCGGCGGCGTCACCGTGACCGTTTCGAGCTTCACACCAAGATCATCGGCAAGCGCCTTCGCGATGTCGAGGTTGTAACCCCTCTGCTCCTGGCTCTTCGGATCGATATAACCAAAAGGCGCGCCCGACAGGATGACCCCCACGGTCAGCTTGTCGCGGCCTTTGATACGATCAAGCGTGGCATCTGCGCAGGCCTGCGTCGCAGCAAGCGTCGCGATCGCAAAGGCAAGTCCGAAGAGGGTTTTGAGTGACGGCGTTGCGAACATCTGGTGGCTCCTTGTCTGCGCCGCAACGTATTTGAGCCCGGGTGCCCCGACGAGAAAGACCGTTCTATGTGTCGCGGGAATATTGGAATGTATCCGCTGACGGGCGCGGTAAGGAGCAATGATGTTTCAGGCAGCTGTTCAGGCACCCCGCGATATTGCTCACAAATTCGGCTTGACACAGCCGCCGTGCTGGCGAGCGACGAGATGAGCCAGAACGTCCTCCTTCAACGCTCGCGACGAGTTTCAGGTGTAGGTGTTCAGTCGTGCTTCAAACCCGGCGGAGCTGCGTTCATAACATCGCCGACATTAGTCCGGTTTTCATCATGTTGCCTACCCGCTTTCCGCCAGCTACTATCTGGACTTGGTTCCGGCATGGAGGCGGGAAGCTCCTTGAAATCCGTCGGAGCATCCCACTCTGCAATCGGCTGCAATGCTTTGAGAACCGTGGACGCCCTCTGGTTGCACCTTCAAGAGCTTTATGACTTGACGCGATTGTGCCCGCATCTTCAATAGAAGATCCGCGAAGGCAAAGGACACTCCTTGTCAGAATCTTTGGGGATAGGCTCGCCGGGCATGCCCCTTTTATCGAGCTGTGGTCGATATCACCTATGTCTGCAAAATATGCCTGCGGGTCAGCTCCTTGAGTATATCGACGTCGCGCTTCTCTATTGCGTCGATCATCTGCTGGTGCTCGCGGCCGGACTGCTCGATGCGGGCTCGGGTTCGCCATTGCGACACCGGTGCCGACGAGGTGCGCTGCCGGATTTCGGTGATGAGTTCGACAAGCTCTTGATTTCCCGCAAGTACCAGCAGGTACCGGTGAAAAGCCAAGTTGGCTTCGTAAAGTTCGAGCATGGTGCCATTGAGCACCAGATCGTCGAAGCGCGAAGCCAGCGTACGCAAATTGGCAATATCCGCGTCGCCGGCATTGGCGACGATACGGTCGCTGATCGCCACTTCGAGGATCACGCGAATATCGCTTACTTCCTGGGCGCGGCGCCCGTCCTGCTCGTGCACGTGATAGCCGCGATTGGGAATGTGCTCGACAAGCCGCTTCTGCACGAGGCGGTCGAGCGCCCGCCGCACCTGCGGCCTCGTACAGCTGTACCGACGCTCCAGATCGATCTGCTTTAGCCATGTTCCCGGTGGGAGCCTGCCCGCAAGGATGTCCTGGAGAATGAGCTCGGTCACGTCGGGCATATCTTCGTGTGACGGCGCTGCCGCTTCAGCTTCCAGCGAGTTCATGCAGCTCTCCCAGACCTTCCCAAGTTGGCGATGACTATCATAGGTCCGCATTTTTCAACAACGACGCTCGTGATCGCTGCCAAAAAAATATCCATGCCCATCTCTTGCGCATCCGTTCTTATTGGCACATAAATTGGTACCAATTTAGTATCCATTATATGAGGCGAATGGCAAGTCCATGCAAAATTCCGATGCGGTCTGGGACATCGTCGAAAAGAAAAGTGCCGAATTCTTCGCGCTCAGCGATCGGATCTGGGACATTCCGGAAACGAACTACCTGGAATACAGATCCGCCGAAGAACATGCCGAGATGCTTGAGCGTCAGGGGTTTCGCGTCGAGCGCGGCATCGCCGGCCTGCCGACGGCTGTCATGGGCGAGGCGGGCGAGGATGGCCCGATCATAGCGATCCTCGGCGAGTTCGATGCACTGCCGGGATTGAGCCAGGAAGCCGGTGTTGCGGAGGAGCGGCCGCTGATCGACGGCGGCAATGGCCATGGCTGCGGCCATAACATGCTGGGCGCCGGCTCTATGCTCGCCGCGGCCGCGGTCAAGGATTTCCTCGCGCAAAACGGCCTGAAGGGTAGGGTGCGCTATTACGGTTGCCCGGCCGAGGAGGGTGGATCCTCCAAGGGCTTCATGGTTCGTGCTGGCGTTTTCGATGATGTCGATATCGCGATCTCCTGGCATCCAGCAGCCTTCGCCGGCGTCAACAATCCCATTTCGCTCGCCTGCAACGAGATCAATTTCCATTTTTCCGGCCGTGCCTCGCACGCTTCGGCCACGCCTCATCTTGGCCGCAGCGCGCTGGATGCGGTCGAGCTGATGAATGTCGGCGTCAACTACATGCGCGAACACATGCCGTCGACGGCGCGCATTCACTATGCCGTCACCGATGCTGGCGGTGCTGCCCCCAATGTGGTGCAGGCGCGCGCCACCGTGCGTTATCTCGTGCGGGCGCGGACCCTGCCGGAACTCCTTTCGCTGGTCGCCCGTGTCAAGAAGGTTGCCGAGGGTGCCGCCTTGATGACGGAGACGACGGTTCGCAGCGAGATCATCAGCGGCGACGCCAATCTCGTCGGCAATACACCGCTCGAGGAATGCATGTTCGCGCAGCTGGATCGGCTCGGGCCGCCCGTGTTTGACGACGCGGATCGCGAGACCGCGCTGAAGTTTCAGCAGACCTTCAGCGCAGAGGATATTGCCGCTTCCTACGGCCGATTTGCGTTGAAGCCGAAGAAGGGCCAGGCGCTCTGCGAGGAAATCTTTCCGTTGAATGCCGGCGACGGCACGCTGGTCGGTTCGACCGATGTCGGAACGGTCAGCTGGGTCGTCCCGACCGTGCAGATGCGTGGCGCCACCTATGCGATCGGCACGCCCGGGCACTCCTGGCAGCTCGTCGCGCAGGGCAAGCTGCCTGTCGCTCACAAGGGCACCGAACATGCCGCCAAGGTGATGGCGAGCACGGCCGTCGAACTCATCCGCAATCCCGCGCTCATCGCGGCCGCCAAGGAAGATCACAAGGCGCGCCTCGAAGGTACGCCCTTCGTCAATCCGATCCCGGACGATGTCGAGCCGCCGCTGCCGGAGAAGGTCAATGGCTGAGGCCGGTCTGAAGCCCGATCGCGCGCGCTTGATGGCGCATATTGGCGAATTCGCGCGCCGGGTAAAGCTTTCGGGCACGGCCGAAGAGCTGGAAAGCTTCCGTTATCTCCAGGCTGAGATGGACGGCTTTGGCTATCGCACGGAGCTTCTGACGCACGATGCCTTCATCAGTTTGCCAGGCGTGGCCACTGTTGAGATCGATGGCGAGAACCTTCGTTGCATCACGCATTCCATGTCGGTCTCGACTTCAGCCGCGGGGGTAACCGGCCATCTCATCCATGTCGGCGAGGGAACCGAAGCCGATTTCGCAGGCAAGGATGTTGCCGGCAAGATCGTTCTGGTCGATGGTATCGCGACCGAAGAAGTGGCCGCTCTTGTGAGTGCCTTCGGCGCGCTCGGCGAACTTCACATCAGTCCGAACGAGCATCTCTACGAGATGTGCGTCTCGCCGGTCTGGGGCAGTCCGTCGCAACACACGCGCGACAGGCTGCCGACGACCGTCATCTGCTCGATCGCGAAGGATGACGGCCGCCGCTTGCGTGAAAGGCTTGCGCGCGGAGAAGCCGTAACTGCAACGCTTTGCGCGGACGTCGATACGGGTTGGCGCAAGACGCCGCTGCTTGTTGCCGAGCTTCAACCGAAAGGCGACGATGGGCCTTTCATCCTGTTTTCCGGCCATCACGATACCTGGCATTTCGGGGTCATGGACAATGGCGGCGCCAACGCGACGATGCTGGAGGCGGCGCGACTGCTCGCGCTTCGTGCCTCCGAATGGCGCCGGGGCTTGCGCATATGCTTTTGGTCCGGTCATTCCCATGGCCGCTATTCCGGCTCCGCCTGGTACGCGGACGAGTATTTCGACGAACTCGATCGTCGCTGCGCCGTCCATGTCAATGTCGATTCCACCGGCGGCGAGGGTGCGACCGTCCTCACCAATTCCGGTGTGATCGACGAACTCAGGCCTTTGGCTGCGGATGTGATCGAGCGCGTGACCGGACAGAAACACGCCGGCAGGCGTCATGGCCGTGCTGCGGATCAGTCTTTCTGGGGCATCGGCATTCCCTCGATGTTCGGCAGCCTCAGCCATCAGCCCCCGGGGCCTGTCAAGATGCTGACGGCGCTTGGATGGTGGTGGCATACGCCGCACGATACCGCGGAACATATCGATCCGGACAATCTTTGCCGGGATACCGCGATTGTTCTCGAGGTTCTCTGGCGGCTGTTGACTTTGCCCGTCCTGCCGCTGGATTACACTCAATATGCCGCCTCCCTCGGCGAACAGATTGGGCAATTGCGGGCAGCGCTTGCCGGCCGTCTCGATATCTCCGGCCTGTCCCAGGCCATCGAAGACTTGCGCGTCAACGCAAATTCGCTTCTGCAGGTGAGGGATCCCACGCCGGAAAGAGCGGCGCGGATCGATGCCTCGCTGATGTGCGCAGGGCGGCATCTCGTGCCGCTGAACTATACGAGCGGCGAACGCTTCCATCCCGATTCCGCGCTCCCGCACGTCGCCTGGCCCTCTCTGGAAGGGCTGCGCGCGCTGGCGAGATTGGATGAGGGCGCGCCGGATACCGCTTTTTACGTCGTTCATGCGCGTCAGACGAGAAATCGCGTCGCTCACGCGTTGCGGGAAGCCAATGCAGCCCTGCAAGCGGCTCTGGAGACCTGACGCCGAGAATACCGGATCTGAGAAAAGGCCGCTTAGGCAGCCGAAAAGGGGAACGAACATGAAAAATAGAAAAATCCTTGCCGCCGTATTCGGCGTGATCACCTTCCTTGCTCCGCTGACCGCCGGCGCCAAAGACTGGACCCAGGTGAAGGTCGGCATCGAAGGCGCATTCCCGCCATGGAATCTGATGGATTCGAGCGGCAAGCTTGCCGGCTTCGACGTCGATCTCATCAACGATCTCTGCAAGCGCGCCAAGGTGGATTGCGAGTTGATAGCCGGCGAATGGAACGCGATGATCCCAAGCCTGAATGCCGGCAAGTTCGATCTGGTGATGACGCTCGGCATCAACGAGAAGCGCAAGCAGGTGGTCGATTTTACTGTACCCTATGCGAGCGGCGTCGCAAGCTTCCTGCTCGTGAAAGATGGATCGGTTTCACCCTTGCCGATGACGGGTGAGCGGCTGAATCTCAACGATAAGGCGAAGGCGGATCCGGTGATGGCGGAGATTGGCAAGTCCTTGAAGGGCAAGACGGTCGGCGTCGTCCAGTCGACCAGTCAGGAGCAGTTGATCAATTCCTATTTCGGATCCGATGTGACGGTGCGCGCCTATAAGAACTCCGGAGAGCGCGATCTCGATCTGAAGGCAGGCCGTATCGATGCCGGCTTCGACAGCGGCGTCTATGAAACCTCCGTGCTCGCCAAACCCGGCAACGACGATCTGATGATGTCCGGTCCCCTGGTGAAGGGTGCGATGTTGGCAACGGAGGTCGCTCTCGGTATGCGCAAGGGCGAAACCGATCTGAAGGCGAAATTCGACGATGCCATCAAGCAGGCGGCCAAGGATGGTACCATCAAGCAGCTCTCGGAAAAATGGAGCAAGATCGATTTGACGCCGACCTTCGAGGCCAATTGAGCGCGTCCCGCATCCATCGTTGCTAGCCGAGGCTAAGACCATGACTTCCCTTGCCCACATCCATTCTTTCAGGTCAAGCGCATGAACCAGCCAACCCTATTCGAGCTCGCCGGCTTCGGTCCGGATGGCTGGGGTCACGCTCTCCTGGCCGGCGCCTGGATGACCATTCTTGTCGCGCTTGCCGGCTATGCGGTCGGTGCCTGCATCGGAACGCTCGGCGCGTGGGGCAAGATCGCGGGCAATCGGTTTGCCCGCGCCACGGCGGATGCCTATACGACGGTTCTTCGCGGCATTCCCGATCTATTGGTCATCTACCTCTTCTACTTCGGCGGCAGCGCGATCGTCACGGCCATCGGCAAGATGTTCGGAGCGGAGGGCTTCCTCGGTTTTCCAGGGTTCCTGGCTGGTTCCCTTGCCGTCGGTGTCACGTCCGGTGCACAGTTCACAGAGGTGCTGCGCGGCGGGTTCAAGGCCGTGCATCCCGGTGAGATCGAGGCTGCCGTTGCCTGCGGAATGCCGCGTTGGCTGCGCCTGCGCCGGATTATCGCGCCGCTGACCTTGCGCCATGCGCTGCCGGGGCTCGGTAATGTCTGGCAGGTCGTCCTCAAGGAGTCGGCGCTGGTCTCGATCACCGGTGTTGCCGAGTTGCTGCGACAGGCGCAAGTCGGCGCGGGCTCCACGGGACTGCCGTTCGATTTCTACCTGATCGCAGGGGTGATCTATCTGATGATCTCGACCCTATCCGGCCTGGTCATCCAGCAGGCCGAGCGCCATCTGTCGCGCGGTGTGAGGAAACGCTGATGGATTGGCAATTTCTTGAAGAGACTTTCGTGAGCCTTGTCGCGGCGATCCCGCTGACGATCGAACTTGCTGTGACGTCGATCTGCCTCGGCGCCATCCTCGCATTGCTTCTGGCGCTTGCACGTCTGTCGGGCTTCACCATTCTCGACTGGTTTGCCCGGCTCTACGTCTTTGTCTTTCGCGGCACGCCGCTGCTCGTCCAAATTTTCCTGATCTACTACGGTCTCGGCCAGTTCCCCGTCATCCGTCACAGTATTTTCTGGCCGTTTCTGCGTGATCCCTATTGGTGCGCCGTCCTGGCGTTGACCCTGAATACGGCGGCCTATGCCAGCGAAATCATCCGCGGTGGCCTACTCTCGGTGCCGCATGGGCAGGTGGAGGCTGCGCGCGCCTGTGGCATGCATCGTCTCATGATGTTCCGGCGCATCATCCTTCCGCTTGCCATCCGACAGGCGCTGCCGGGCTATGGCAACGAGATGATCTCGATGGTGAAGGCGACATCGCTCGCCTCGATCATCACGCTCATGGAAGTCACGGGCGTTGCGGCGAAGATCATTTCGGAAACCTACCGCGCCATCGAGGTCTTCGTCGTTTCAGGTGCCATCTACCTGGCGATCAACTTCGTGCTGACACGCCTCATCCAGTTTGCCGAGTACCGGCTGAGCCCACACCTGCGCCCGCCCGTGCCGGTAATGCGCGATACCGCCGCTGCGGCAGCCCCTATAGGAGATCCGCAATGACCGCCACGCCAATCGCACTCAGCGTGCGCGACATGCACAAGAGCTTTGGACCGGTCGAAGTGCTCAGGGGCATCTCGCTCGATGCGTTGGAAGGCGAGGTCGTCTCGATTCTCGGCTCGTCAGGCTCTGGAAAATCGACGTTCCTGCGATGCATCAATTTGCTGGAGACGCCCGATTCCGGCGAAGTAACCGTGGCGGGCGAAACGATCCGCATGCAGCGCACCGCCCGCGGCGCCCATCGCGCGTCTGACGGCAGGCAGGTCGATCGCATCCGGTCCCAGCTCGGCATGGTGTTCCAGAGCTTCAATCTCTGGTCCCACAAGACGGTGCTGGAGAACGTGATAGAGGCGCCCGTCTACGTCCAGGGCCGCTCGCGCGCCGAATGCATCGAGGAAGCGGAAGCGCTGCTCGCCAAGGTCGGTATCGCCGACAAGCGAAATTTCTACCCGGCTCATCTTTCGGGGGGCCAGCAACAGCGCGCGGCCATCGCGCGTGCGCTCGCCATGCATCCGAAGGTCATGCTGTTCGATGAACCGACGTCGGCGCTCGACCCCGAGCTTGTGGGCGAGGTCCTGAGGGTCATGCGCGCGCTCGCCGAGGAGGGGCGCACCATGCTCGTCGTTACGCATGAGATGGGCTTTGCGCGCGATGTCTCGAGCCGCGTCATCTTCCTGCACAAGGGCGTCGTCGAGGAAGACGGCAAGCCGCAGGATGTCTTTGCCGGTTCGCGTTCCGAACGCTTCCGCCAGTTCATCAGCCAATAATTTCAAGCTCAATTACAATGGGGAACTCGATCATGAAATACCTGACCGGACTTCTGACTGCGATCATGATGGTCGCGATCCTCGCAACGGCGAGCGTCGTGCGCGCGGAGGACAAAAAGTGGACGCATGTCACCATCGCGACCGAAGGTGCTTTTCGCCCATGGAATTTCACCAAGGCGGACGGCAGCCTGGACGGCTATGAGATCGAACTGATCAAATATCTCTGCGATCACATGAAAGTCGAATGCACGACCGTCATCCAGCCCTTCGACGGCATGATCCCGGCGCTCAACGCGGGTAAGTTCGACGCGATCATTTCCGGCATGTCGGCAACCGCAAAGCGGGAGGAAGTCATTGCCTTCAGCGATTCCTACGGGACGACCGGCCAGACTTTCGCAACCCTGAAGGACTCCCCACTTGTCGATCTTCCGATGAAGGGCCAGGTGTTTTCCCTCGCGACCGATGAAGCCGGCGCGGTCAAGGCGCTGAAGGAACTCGAACCGATGCTGAAGGGCAAAACGATCGGCGTGCAGACGGCATCGATCGCGGCAACCTTCCTCGACAAGTATCTGAAGGGCATTGCCGATATTCGCGAATACAAGACGACCGAGCAGCACGACCTCGACCTGAAGGCCGGCCGCGTCGATCTCATCATGGCGTCGATGGCCTATCTGTCGACGGCGGCGGCAAAGCCCGGCAATGAAGATATGACCGTGACCGGACCGCGCTTCCAGGGCGGCCTTCTCGGCCGCGGCAGTTCCGTCGGCCTGCGCAAGGACGACACCCAGCTGAAGGCGATGTTCAACGATGCGATCGCAGCGGCAAAAGCCGACGGCACGATCGCTAAGCTCTCTCAGAAGTGGTTCGGCTTCGACGTGACCCCGAAGTAAATCCACAACGAAGCCGAACCCATTCTCGTGCGGCACAACCGTGAACATGTGCATGACGGGCGGTGCGGCGAGGAACGGCGCCGTCAGCGGTCGATTGGCCGCCATGTGCGATGAAGTCCGATGTGCGGCGAGCGCGGCCTCGTCCTCATAGATTTCGATCAGCGTGTAGCTGTCCGCCAGGGTGGTCGACTTGAACAGTTCGTACAGGCGGTTACCCGGTTCGTTGGCGCGCACCGAGGCAGCCTGGACCGCGACGGCGCGTTCAAATGCGTCGGTGCCGCCCGGCGCAATTGTGAGTTCGACCATCATCCCGATCATCCTATCGTCTCGCATCTACGACTGATGGTAGCTCGGCCCATGACCGGGCCGGGTCCAGCGACGGATCATGCCCACGCCATGAAATCCTGGGTGGTGATGGCGTTGGCGTAAAAGGGTGCGATCTCGGCCACGAAGTCGTCCTGCTGCTTGCGGGTATAGCCGGCGGACGCGTCGTAGATGATGTTGGCGTTGTAGCCGAGGTCGTGCGCGCTGCGCATCGAAGATTCGACGCACTGGCGCAGCGAGAAGCCGGCGAGGTAGATGTCGAAGATGCGGTTGTTGCGCAGATAGCCGTCGACCGTGGTTCCAACGAAGACGCTGCTGCCGCCGGCGCGCTCGCGAACGACATGCTCGCCTTCCGCCGGCTCGAAGCCGGGGAAGAAATCGGCCTGCTCGCCCAGGAACGCGCCATGGTCGCGCGTGATCTTGCGCAGGCCGTACTTGGCCTCGCCCAGCACCTTAAAGGTGGGCTCGAACTTCAGCGCTGCGTGGATCACGTGCAGGCCGCGACGGCGGGCCTCTTCGAGGATGATCTTCGAATTGGCGATAGCGGTGTCGACCTGCTCCCGGTCCTGAAACACCGGATAAATACCGCCGGTCGGGGAGAGCCAGTCGTTGACATATTCGATCAGGATCAGCGCGCTATTGGATGTGTCGGTCATGATATCACTCCTTGGGAATCTGGTTGTTAAGCCGCGATCATCGCGCCTTGCTGGCGCAGGTGGTCGCGAAACAGGTCGGGATAGGTGTCGATCACGGCGTTCTCGACGCTGGGTCGCTCAGCGAGCGCCGCGCGCCACGCCGTCACGCGTGGCAGGCCAGCGAAGATCGGGTCCGCCACGGCCGCATCGATGATCCCGAAATAGCGGAACAGCGGTGCGTAGACCGCATCGATCAGGCCAAAGTCCGCCCCCGCGAAATACGGGCCGTCGCCCAGTTCGGCCTCGATCTTGCTCAGCCGATCACGGAAGGCGGCCCGCTTGGCGTCGGCGGTCGTCATGTCCTTGGCGTGAAGGAACTGCCAGCCCTCCGTAAAGGTCTGGGCAGCGAATTCGATCCAGGCGCGATGCCGTGCGCGCAGCAATGCATCGTCGGGATACATCGCCGCGCCACCTTGCGTCTCGTTCAGATATTCGCAGATCACGACGCTTTCGAAGAGGATCGCCTTCTCACCGTTCGGCTGGGACACCTTCAGCACCGGCACCTTGCCGGTCGGCGACAGAGCCAGGAACCAGTCGGGCTTCGTCGACAGATCGACGTTGACCCGGTCGAACGCCACCCCCTTTTCGAGGAGGACGATCGCGGCGCGCTGGACGAACGGGCACAGCGGATGGCTGATGAGAGTAAGATCAGTGTCGGTCATGACGGTTTCTCGATGTGCTGGAACAGAGATCAAAGCGACTGGCCGCCCGACACGTCGAACGTCGTGCCGTTAGCCCAGCCGAAATCGTCGGACAGGATGGCCGCGACCGCGCCGCCGATGTCGTCGGGCTGACCGACGCGGCCGAGCGCGATGTTACCGGCAACAAAGTCATTGATTTGCTTGTCGTCCCGCACCCGGCCGCCGCCGAAGTCGGTCGCGATGGCGCCTGGCGCGATTGCGTTGACGCGGATCTGACGAGCGCCCAGTTCAACCGCCATGAACTTAGTCAGCGTCTGCATTGCCGACTTGGCGGCGCCGTAGAGGCCGTAGCCAGCCATCGTCGTGCGAACAAAGCCCGAGGACACGTTGAGGATGCGCCCGCCGTCGACGATCAGCGGCAGCAGCTTCTGGGTCAGAAACAGCGGCCCGCGCAGATGCATGTCGACCATCTGGTCGAACTGGTCCTCGCTTGCGTCGGCGACCATTGCATAGAGGCCTTCGCCGCCGTTGTTCACCAGATAGCCGAACCGCTCGACGCCAAAGGTTGTCCGCAGCGTGTCGGTGACCGCCTGCGCGAAGTCGGAAAAGCTCGCCGTGTCGGTGACGTCGAGCGACAGCATCGCCGCCTTTCCGCCCAGGGCTTCGATCTCGCCGACCAGCGCCTGGGCTTCCGTGGCGCTGTTTCGGTAGGTTCCGATGACGCCCACACCACGCTTGGCGAGATGCAGCGCCATGTTGCGACCGAGGCCGCGGCTGGCTCCGGTAATGAGTGCGATCTTCTGAGACATGGGTACGTTCCTTATGATTTGATTTTTCAGACGGCACGCCGCTGAGGCGTAACCTTCTATGCCTCTCAGATAGGCAATTGGTGTATCCGACGCCCCGCCTGATGCTCTCAATTACTTGCCTAATTGTCTCAAGCTCTTTGCAGGCGTGAGGAATGGTGTCATACTCTTTGGCATGATCGACAACCTACAGCCCCATCGCGATCTCGCGCTCCGCCACGGGCGGACCGGGATGACCCTGACGCCGATCCCGCGCCTGGAAATCGGCCTAGGACAGGCGACCTCGGGCACGTCACCATGTCTCTACCGTTCGATGATCTGCTTCATTCTGCAGGGATCGAAGGAGGTGGCCATCCACGACGACCTGCTGCGCTACGACGCGTCTCAATATCTGGTCAGTGCACTCGATCTACCCTTGAGCGGGCAGATCCACGACGCTGACGACGGCAGTCCTTATGTGGCGGTTTCACTGGTTCTCGATCCAGCACTTCTCGCCGAGGTCGCATCGAGGATGCCGGCGGTGCGCGACGCGGACACGCCAGGCAGCGGCATCGCGATAAATCCGATGACGCCTCCGCTGCGCGACACGCTGCTACGACTGCTGGCGTTGCTCGATACGCCTGCCGACATCCCGGCGCTCGCGCCGATGGCGGAACGCGAATTGCTCTATCGTCTCTTGCAGGGCCCGCAGGGGCGACTGTTGCGCCACATCGCTCGCCCGGAAGGCGCGATCGGCGGCATCCGCCGCGCGGTCGAATGGATTCGCGACCACGGCAATAGGCGGCTGCGGATCGAGGCGCTGTGCGAAGCCGCGGGCATGAGTCGCGCAAGCCTGCATCGCCACTTCGTCGCGCTTACCGGATTGAGCCCGATCCAGTATCAGAAGCAGATTCGCCTTCAGGAGGCGCGCCAATTGCTCCTCGCCGGCGACCGTAGCGCCTCCGACGTCGCCTATGCGGTCGGCTATGAAAGCGCCTCTCAGTTCAGCCGCGAATATCTGCGGCAGTTCGGGGCTCCGCCCGCACGCGACGTGCGCAAGCTCAGGCAGTCAATTAGGGAGCAGATCATCAATTAAATGGCTGTCAGCTTCGATGCTGCTAACTGCAAGGCGGGCAACGGATCTGGCGGTATTCGCGCCATGGGTGGCCGTGGATTTCCCCATCCGCCGTCCTTTTAATTAGGGCGGGAGGTTGGTACCTGCATGAGATCGCTAAGTTGGTAAACGCCGCGTTGTCCGCGCGGTCGCAGAAAGGAAGTTTCGATTTGCGCAGACGGCGAATGCCTGGCCTCTGAGTGCTACGTCCGGGATTTGATAGATCATCTCAATGCGGCACTACTACTAGTCCGTCGCTCATCACCTTGATGAGATCGGAAAGGGCAAAAGCTTCCGACTGGGCGTGGGTCACGTAGACAAGCTAATTCCGAGTTCTTTGCGCAGCCGCGACAGTTCCCTTTGCATCCGAACACGCAGGTGCTCGTCGAACCGCAGCCTGCCAAAGTCTCCGGGCTCGTCACGACAGGTTGCCGATAGCGAGTGAGTGGCGCCGGTAGCACTCCACAAGGTCCTCGTCGGCTCGGGCGGTCATATCCAGACGGTTTCACTTCCGCGAATCCAAATTGGCCAGCCACCGTTGAACCTTGCTTTCTTGTTCAACGCGATCTATATTCTGTTGAACACAGGAGAGTTTTATGGGTACTCAACCACGAACTGCCGCGGAAAGCGAAGCGAAAGTCGCGTTGACTCGCAATAAGCTCGTCCTTGAGCAAGCGAAGGCCGTCGGTCTCCTTGGGAAGGCGAAGAATACCCGCTTGTCGGGGCGAGTGCCCTCGGAGTTGATTGAGGCAGCCAAGAAGCGTGCCCATGTCACCTCCGACACTGAGCTGCTGGAATTAGCACTTTCGCGGCTGGCTCTCGAGGATGACTTTGGCGCGCGTCTGGTGGGCCGCAAGGGCCGCATCCCAACGGATATCGATCTTGGGATTTGATCTCCCTGAAACCCTCCGATCACTAAAGCCCCAGAAGCACGTACGGACGCTGCGGCGCAGACCCGACGAGGATCTTCCTTGGGTTGCAAACGAACCGGCAATCGGAGGGCCTCTGTTCCTGGATAGCAGCGTCTATCTGGATGTGCTTCAGGGCCGCTCACCGGCGGAGGTCGATACGCTGCTTACGTATCGCATATGCCATCACTCGGCGGTCTGCCTGTCTGAGCTGACCCATACCTTCGGCCGACTGGACCCCAAGCATGCCTCCACAAAAGCGGTCCTCGAGACGATCGCGGCGACGGTAGAAGACATTCCGGAACATCGACTTCACGCCCCAGATGCGGCAATCTGGGGACAGGCCGGGGTGTTGGCGGGTCTGCTCTTTCGCTTGAGCAACCTGCCAAAAGGCGAGGGGCATGAGCGCCGCTTCGTCAATGACGCCATGCTTTTCTTGCAGGCACGACAGCTGGGCGCGAGCGTGCTAACCGGCAACATCCGCGACTTTGACTTCCTTTCACAGATCATACCGAGCGGTCGGGTCATCCTCTATCGAGCTCCGCAGGAACCGCGATCACCATAAACGCCGATCTCGCACCTCCGGATGTTATTCTGCACGAGCTGGAACTGCTCGGTCGGGTACCGGCAATGGATATCAACCACCTGCAGCACATGCAGGTGGTTCTGCGTTTCGTCGATGCATGCAAAGCGCAGTACCCTCATATTAGATCAGGCTCTGCCCTGCGATTTTCGCTTGCCTTAGCGCTACGCCGGCTTGCTTTGGACTGCCTGGTCGGTGGCGAATGCTCAGCCCTCGACCGGCGCCTCTTGCTCTTTCTGCTGCGACGCGGTGATCGGCATGGTGAAATCCAGAACAATCCGTCCCTCGATCTTGCCTGCCTTGAGCTTGGCGAAGATCGAGTTGATGTCGCTCAGCGGTGCCTTGGTTATTTCCGCCTTGACATTGCCGTCGACCGCAAAGGCGATGGCCTCGTCGAGATCGCGGCGCGTCCCGACGATCGAGCCTCGCAAAGTGATGCGCTTGAGCACGACGTCGAAGATCGGCGTCGGAAATTCTCCCGGCGGCAGGCCGACGAGGGCGACTGTGCCTTTGCGGCGGACCATATGGAGTGCCTGGGAGAAGGCAGGAGGCGAGACGGCCGTCACCAAAACGCCGTGGGCGCCACCGTTAGTCGCCTTAAGGACGTCGGCTATTGCCTCAGGCGACCGAGCGTCGATCGCGACATCGGCACCGGTCGTAAGCGCCAAAGCGAGCTTCTCCGGTGTGACATCGAGTGCCACGATCTTAAGTCCCATCGCCTTGGCATATTGGATCGCGACATGGCCGAGGCCACCGATGCCGGAAATTGCCACCCATTCGCCCGGACGGGCCTCGGTTTCCTTCAGTCCTTTGTAGGTGGTGACGCCGGCGCACAAGATCGGCGCGATCTGCGCAAAATCAACGTTAGCTGGAAGCCTTGCGGTGAAAGCCGCCGAGGCGATGACATATTCCGCAAAGCCGCCGTCGCAGCTGTAGCCGGTGTCATGCTGGTGCTCACACAAGGTTTCCCAGCCTGCTTCACAATATTCGCACCGCATGCAGGCGTCATGCAGCCAGGCGATGCCCACCGGATCGCCCTCACCGAAATCCGTAACGCCCGGACCAAGCACCGCTACGACGCCGGCGACTTCATGACCGGGGATGAACGGTGGTGACGGTTTCACCGGCCAATCCCCGTCCGCGGCGTGGAGGTCTGTATGGCAAACACCGCAGGCAATCACCTTGACGAGAAGCTCGCCGGGTCCGGGAACCGGCACAGGCACGCTCTCAATCGCTAGCGGCTCTCCAAACTGGCGCACGACTGCCGCCATCATCGTCTTTGCGATCATGATCCGTCTCTTTCATCCGTTTCGACATTGATGAGGTGAGACTAGGCGCACGGGCAACGCCTGCCATGACATAGATCAAGGTTCGATATTCAGTCCGATGACCGCCTCGTTCGAATAGGCCTAGTAGATCGTATTTGAGTTCCAAGGCCCTCGCGCAACGAGCACGGAAGCCAGCATGTCATACACGACAACAGACCCTTATACCGGCGAAGTGCTGAAGACGTTTCCGAACGCCACCGACGCCGAAGTCAAGCTGGCCATCGAGCGTGCCCACGTCACGTTCCCGTTCTGGAAAGAAACCGCATTCGCCGGACGCGCCAAGGTGATGCAAAGCGCAGCGCGCATCCTGCGAAAAGATCTCGAAGCTCACCCAAAATTGCTTACGGTCGAGAATTGCCGGATCTGGGCATCAAGGAGTTCGTCAATCATAAGCTGATCGGTGTGGTCGACATCGATGCGGCATTCGGATCTGCAGACGGCTTTCAGAATTGCCGTGCCATCGGTACCGCAATTCCGATGAGCCCATGGAATATTCGAGTTGGATTAGGATCGGCGCGAGCTTACCGTAAGCCACCAGCCGTGCTGAACAGTTGGATCCCTCGCGCTTGATAATTGGGCTAGGACGAGATCATCGACGAGGCGGTCGGACTGGCAAGCGACCCCCCACAAAAGACCTGCCGACCGCTGAAATCGACCTTCCCTTCGGGTTCTCCGCCGGTCTGTTACGATGACATCGAATCCTTATCACGAGCGTTGCCACACACAAAAAGGGCAGCCTTTTGTATCGCCCCAGACTCCCCAAGGAACCGAGCGCCTCAGCCGGTCCCTTGATAAGAACTTCACGTCAGGACAAACGATCCCCATCGGAGTTATAGGACCATTTCCAATTGCTGATTTCCGGCATGTCCTCACCGTATTGGCGAATGTAGCTACCGTGTTCTTCGAGCTTGTCGCGGAACAGCTTGATCACATCGGGCGCCTTTTCCTTGAGACCCGGCACGCGCTCGATCGCTTTGATGGCAAGATGGTAGCGATCGAGTTCGTTGAGAACTGTCATGTCGAAAGGGGTTGTCGTCGTTCCTTCCTCGATGAAGCCGCGGACATGGAAGTTGCGGTGGTTAGTGCGCCGGTAGGTGAGGCGGTGGATCAGGTAGGGATAGCCATGATAGGCGAAGATCACCGGCCTATCCGGTGTGAACAAGCTGTCGAAGATTTCGTCGGCGAGACCATGCGGATGTTGCTCCTTCGATTGCAGCGCCATCAGGTCGACAACGTTGACCACGCGGATCGATAGTTCCGGAATATTCTGGCGGAGAAGGTCGACGGCGGCGAGCGTCTCCATGGTAGGGACATCGCCGGCGCAGGCCATGACGACATCCGGTTCAACTGCACTTTGTTCGTTGCAGGCCCATTTCCAAAGGCCGATGCCGGCTTCGCAATGCTTCACCGCTTCATCCATCGACAGCCATTGCAGCTCCGGTTGTTTGCCGGCGACAATCACGTTGATGCGGTCATAGGTTTTCAGGCAATGGTCGCCAGTCCATAACAGCGTATTGGCATCCGGCGGCAAGTAGATGCGCACGGTGTCGGCTCTTTTGTTGGCAACAACATCGATGAACCCCGGATCCTGGTGGCTGAAGCCATTATGGTCCTGTCGCCAAACGTGCGATGTCAAAAGGTAGTTCAGCGAGGAAATCGGTTTGCGCCATGGCAGTTCGCGCGACACCTTCAGCCATTTGGCGTGCTGATTGAACATGGAATCGACGATGTGGATGAAGGCTTCATAGCAGGAGAACAGACCATGGCGCCCGGTCAACAGATAACCTTCCAGCCATCCTTGGCATAGATGCTCGCTGAGGACCTCCATGACCCGACCGTCTCGGGCAAGGCTGACGTCATAGGGTTTTATCTCCTCCATCCAGACACGGTCGGTCACTTCAAAGACGCTACCGAGACGGTTGGATTCCGTCTCGTCTGGGCCGAAGATGCGGAAATTGGCGTGATTCGCATTCAGGGTCAGGATGTCGCGAAGATAATGGCCAAGGACCTCGGTCGATTGAGCCATTGTTCTACCACGCTCTTCGACGGCAACCTCATAGTTGCGAAGATCGGGCACAACGAGTTCACGGCGCAGCAGCCCGCCATTGGCATGTGGATTGGCGCCCATGCGGCGTTTTCCTTTCGGCGCCAGTGCACATAATTCCTCTTTCAAGTGCCCGTCGATATCAAATAGGACCTCAGGGTCGTAGCTCCGCATCCAATCTTCCAAGATTTTTCGATGGCTAGGGTTCTCGTGGCAGTTGGAAACCGGCACCTGATGCGCCCGCCAAAAACCCTCGACTTTCTTTCCGTCAACTTCTTTCGGCCCCGTCCAGCCTTTCGGGCTTCTGAACACGATCATCGGCCAGCGTGGGCAGAAATTGCCGGGCGCGCCGGTGCGGGCCTCAGTCTGGATGGCGCGAATGCGGTCGAAGACGTGTTCAAAGGTCGCGGCCATCGCCTGATGCATCTGATGCGGGTCGGAACCTTCGACGAAGAACGGTTCGTAGCCATAGCCGATGAAGAGGTGACGCAGATCCTCGTCGGTGTCGCGGCCAAGGACGGTCGGATTGGCGATCTTGTAGCCGTTGAGATGCAGGATCGGCAATACCGCGCCGTCGCGGCCCGGATTGAGAAACTTGTTGGAATGCCAGCTTGCGGCCAGCGGACCCGTTTCGGCTTCGCCGTCGCCGACGACACAGGCGGCGATCAGATCGGGATTGTCGAGGACGGCGCCATAGGCATGCACCAATGCATAGCCAAGTTCGCCGCCCTCATGGATCGATCCCGGTGTTTCGGGGGCGGCGTGGCTGGGAATGCCACCGGGAAAGGAAAACTGACGGAACAGTTTGCGCATGCCGTCCGCATCTTCTGAAATGTCCGGATAGATTTCGCTATAGGTGCCTTCGAGATAGGTGTTGGCGACCATGCCGGGGCCGCCATGGCCAGGCCCGCAAATATAGATGATATCGAGATCGCGATCGCGGATGATCCGGTTGAGGTGGGCGTAGATGAAGTTGAGCCCTGGTGTCGTACCCCAGTGGCCAAGCAGGCGCGGTTTGATATGCCCGGCCTGCAGCGGCTCACGCAGCAGCGGATTGTCCAGTAGGTAAATCTGGCCGACCGAGAGGTAATTAGCGGCGCGCCAATAGCGGTCGATGAGGTCGAGTTCGGCGGCGTCGAGTGGATGCGCGAAAGTTGCGGTTGGCTGCTTGTCCATGTGGTTGCTCCAATTCAATATGGTCGTTCGTCAGCCTACCGCGAGCGACGCGATAGGCTGGTGATCTGGATCACTCGCTTGCCAGAATCGACAGGGCTTCATTGGCGATGATCTGTTCCTCGTCCGTTGGAATAACGAATGCAGTGACAGAGCTTGCCGATGTGCTGATGATGGGCGCGCTGGTGGTGTTCGCATTATCGTCGAGGGTGACGCCCAACCATTGCAGGCGTTCGCAGATCGCTGCACGGATTTCCGGCTGATGCTCGCCGATCCCGGCGGTGAAAACGATGCCGTCCAGGCCGCCAAGCGTCGCGGTCATGCGGCCGATTTCCCCCGCAATGCGCAAGGCAAGGAGATCGATCGCTTCGCGCGCCTCGATGCGCCCGTCCTTCAGCAGATCGCGCGTGTCGCCGCTAATGCCCGAAACGCCGAGCAGGCCGGAGCGATGATAGAGCATCTCCTCAAGGTTGCGCAGCGTTCGGCCTTTCGGCCCGAGAAGATGCAACAGCACGCCGGGATCGAGAGCGCCGCAGCGCGTTGCCATCGGTATGCCGTCGAGCGTTGAAAACCCCATGCTGCAATCACGACTTTCGCCGCCATTGAGAGCACAGAGGCTGGCACCGCTGCCAAGATGCGCGACAATCACCTTACCCGCGGCCACCTTCGGTGCGCGCACCCGTAGTTCCGCGGCGATGAAAGCATGGGAGAGACCATGAAAGCCGTAGCGCTTGATCCCCTGATCGTGGAGTGCGCGGGGCAAGGCAAATCGGCGAACTAGATCGCTTTGGGTTGCGTGGAAGGCTGTATCGAAGGAGGCCGTCTGTGCGAGCGTCGGTCGTAGATGTTTGACTGCACGGATCAGGCGGAGCGCCTGAGGCTGGTGCAAGGGCGCGAGCGCGGTCAACTGGTCTATATCGCCGATGCTAGTCTCGTCGAGGCGAATGGGACCGACGAACCGCTCGCCGCCATGCACGACACGATGACCGACGACCCGCACGGCATCCATGTTGAAATGCCTGCCGAGTGTTTCGAATGTTTCGGCGATGACATCGCGCAGATCCTCCCCGCCTTCGGCGTGTAGAAACCTGTCGAGGACTGCCGGTCCCTCCGTCAGATGAAGCGACAGCGGGTGCCTGCTGAAGTCGACCAAACCCTTGCCGATGCGATGTGCACCGTTCACATCACATTGGAATAAACCGATCTTGAGCGTTGACGAGCCCGCATTGAATGTGAGCAGCAACTTGGCGTCAGTCATGATGGTTCCTTCGGTTGGAAATCAGCTGCCCAAGGATAAGCCGAGACAGTCGGCGGCGATGGAATGTTGCGCCGAGTTTCCACCCAATCCGGAGAGCTTGAACACTGTCATCGCTTCTAAGGCTGGCTTCCGCCTTTTGCATTGACCCATATCAAGCTGTGTGACGCTCGCGATCGATCTTCGATCCGTGGTGTTGACCAAGATCAAGGCGCAGCGCGCCCTGGTGCTTAAACTCAGCCCCATCGAACAACGAGTTCAAACAGGAGGTGTGACCATGCAAGCCAAGACCATTTTGAGCGTCATCGGTGTCGATCAAGACGATGCTGACCTGCATTCCGCGATCGAATTGTGCCGGGAGGCGAAAGCCCACTTGTCCGTGCTGGTAACGGCACTCGCTGCGCCGCCGATTGGCGGATACGGCGAAGTGACGTCCACGGTATGGATCGAGGAGCGCGAGCGTCAGACGGAAGGTCTTCGTCGAAAGGTCGCGGCCTCTAAGACCATACTGCAAGCTGACGATATTTCGTTCGACGTTACCAGCCTCTTTACCGAATACGGATGGGCGGAGAATGAAATCGGAGACCGGGCGCGCTATGTCGACCTGACGCTGATCGGCGGCGGCTTTCTGGCTCATGACGACATGCGGCAGGAAATTTTGAACGGAGCCCTGTTTCGGTCGCCGGCCCCGATCCTTCTTGTGCCCAAGGGACATGCGGCCTCTCTTCGCCCGAAAACGGTCCTGGTTGCCTGGGACTCTCGCAACGAAGCAAGCATGGCCGTGCGGGCAGCGATGGAGCAGCTGATGGTCGCTGACAGCGTGTGTGTCACCATGGTCGATCCGTCCGCGACCGTCGGTAGCAACGGCGAGGAGCCGGGAGCGGATGTCGCCGCATTCCTTGCACGGCATGGAATTCGGGTCTCGGTGGATGTCTTGCCCAGCGGCGGGCGCGCTGTCGCGGACGTACTGCGTCAGCATGCGATCGACATCGGCGCCGAACTGATCGTCATGGGCGCCTACGGGCATTCGCGGGTGCGCGAGTGGATCTTCGGGGGGACGACCCGCTCGATGCTCGAGCAGACACCCGTTCCCCTGATGATGACACGCTGACACCAATTGGCCCAGGGCCTCGCCAATGGGCGTGGCCTGCTCTTTGCATCCTTGGAGGGGGAAAGCATGGCTGGCACTTATGTTATTGCCGCGCTGCGGCCGGATCAGATCGTGCAAGCCTATCCTCTTGTTCAGGCAGCAGTTCCAAGCCTTGGTATGGTGGCATGGCGCCGGATGGCATCCGACGCCAACCGCAAGGACGAAATCCTCGCCGCGGTCAACCCACGAGGTTACATACAGGGTCTGAGCATCTATAGGCCCTGCGATCATCCCGCCGTCGGGCGGCTGCTTGACGTTACGTTTCTGATTGTCGCAAATGCAGCTGATGAACGTGGCATTACGCAAACCCTATTTGCGAGCATTCGATCGCGGGCTAGGGAACTCAAGTGCAACCAAATCAGATTCTGGAATCAAAATCCGGGCAATTGGGAGCAGATGCACAACGAGGAGCGAGTCTATCGATCGGATCATGGGCTTATGATGTTCTGCAACGAAAGGGACTAATGAGGATCCGTTCGCAGCGAAGCCGCCTTTATCTCCTTGCGGTGAAGACGTAGCCCACACCGCGTATCGATTTGATCAACTGCGGGTGCGTGGGGTTGGCCTCGATCTTCTTACGCAGTCGCGCGATTTGGGCATCGATCGTTCGATCGTACACCTCCAGATTCCGTCCTCGCGTCGACTCCATCAGGAAGTCGCGGCTGAGCACACGCCCGGCATGGCGTGCGAATATAACCAGCATGTCGAATTCGCCGGTGGTCAATTCGATTTCGTTTTTGTCCGGTGATAGAAGCTGCCGTTTGCCGATATCGAGCTGCCAGCCTTCAAAACGAAGCACGTCACCAGGTTCGTTTTCCCGAGCTTTTGCCGCTGGCTGACGGCGGCGAAGAATGGACTTCAGGCGAGCATGCACTTCTCTCAGATGAAAGGGCTTGGCGATATAGTCGTCTGCGCCGACTTCAATCCCCACGATCCTGTCGACCACATCGTCGCGACCAGTCAGCATGATGATCGGAATATCCGACTGGCCGCGGATTTCGCGGGCAAGGTCCAAACCGTCCTCACCGCCGGGCAGGACCCAGTCCAACAGGATGATATCGAAATTCTCTTGCTGCAGGGACGCCCGCATCTCAGGGCCGTTCGATGCCGTGCTTACGACATACCCTTCGTCCTCGAAGTAGCGTGTCAGCATCTGACGGATTCTGGGGTCGTCATCCACGACCAGAAGATGTTCACGCCGCTGCTGATCGAGGGTCATTGCAAGGGTTCCGGTAAAGACGGGCTGCGACCTGTGACAATCCGTTACAAAATTGCACGATCTCTAACACGCGTGGCATTCGGCTGTCACTCGGAAGGCATCAATCTGCCCGGCATTGGAACAACATTTGAGAAGGATTGTCATGTTGTCGGCAAATAGCGCTGAGCGCGCTCAGAGTTACAATGAGGTTGTTGTTGCCTTCGATGCCGCACCGATCTGTCTTCAGTCACTGTTCTCGAAGCAACCACTGGAGCAATTGGATGCCGGCGGAACGTTGTTCTTCGAAGGCGACCAGGCAAAACATCTCTTTGAGCTTGTGGAGGGGGTTTTGCGCGTTTTCAAGATCATGGCGGACGGCAGGCGCGTCATCACAGGCTTCCTCTATCCTGGCGATCTTGTCGGCGTTTCGCTCAGAAATCACTATCTCTATAGCGCCGAAGCCGTAACCCCTGTCAGATTGCGCCGTTTCTCCCGGAAGGTCTTCGAGGATACGGTCGGCAGTTCACCGGAGCTGAGGCCGCTGCTTCTTGCCCGCCTCTGCGACGAAATGGCGGCAGCCCAGGATCAAATGGTGTTGCTATCCTGCAAAAATGCCGAAGAACGGCTTTGCAGCTTCTTGCTGCGGCAGCTGCAGCGGAAACGAGAACAGGATCGCTCGTGCAGTATCGTTGATCTTCCGATGACCCGTCTCGATATCGCCGACTATCTGGGTCTCACGATCGAAACAGTTTCCCGAACCATGACGAGGTTGACCAATAAGGGTATCGTCGGCCCTGCGGGTCGCCATTCCATCCGCATTTTAAAGGCCAGGATGCTTGCACATCTGGCGGGAGAGGGTGATGAATGCGACGATCGCTATTCGCCCGTCATTTCCTTGGATGATGCCCGGCGGCGCCACTAACCGAATGCAAATGGAAGTTCGATGAACGATCAGTCCTCAGGACAGCAAGCCGCGGAAACCAGGTTGGACGAGATCGCCCAGATCCTCGACAGCGCGAATATCATCGTTCACGGATTCGATGGTGTCATCAGTCGTTGGACGACGGGTTGTGAGCGGCTCTATGGATGGAGCCGACAGGAGGCCATTGGCCGAGTCGTCCACGAGTTGCTGTCGACCATATTCCCAGAACCTCTCGCGGAAATTCGCGCCAAGATTGCGCAGCAGGTCGATTGGCAAGGAGAGCTTATTCATCACGGTAGGGACGGCAAGCCTATTATTGTGGCCAGCCGGTGGGTTGTGGCTTCGTCTGTGGATCCGGCTCGGCCAGTGATTGTCCAGACTAATACCGATATTAGTGACTTAAAGCAGATTCAGGCCGATTTGGCCGGACGTGAAGCTCATCTGCGGTCGATCCTCGCGACCGTCCCGGAATCGATGATTGTGATCGACGAATTAGGGGTGATCGCGTCCTTCAGCACCGCTGCGGAAAAACTGTTTGGATATTCGGCGGGGGATGTGCATGGAAAGAACGTTTCGATGCTGATGCCCTCGCCAGACCGCCAGGCCCATGATGGATATCTCTCGCATTATCTGACAACCGGCGAGCGCCGCATCATCGGTTATGGCCGCGTGGTCAGTGGGCGACGCAAAGACGGCACGGTCTTTCCGATGGAATTGTCGGTTGGCGAGGCGGTCGCCAACGGCAAGCGGATATTCACCGGGTTCGTCCGTGACCTGACAAGCCGCCACAAGATCGAAGAGGAACTTCGACAATCACAGAAGATGGAAGCCATAGGCCAATTGACTGGCGGCCTGGCCCATGACTTCAACAATTTGCTGACCGTCATCAGCGGCAACCTGGAAATGATCGAGGCGCGGCTGCAGGATACGAAGCTGCTGTCACTAGTTTCCGAGGCGCAGGCGGCCGCCGAGGACGGAGCGAAGCTGACCGCTCAACTCCTTGCCTTTGGTCGTCGCCAGCCTCTCAATCCCAAGCCTATGGACGTCGGTAGATTCGTATCTGGCTTTTCCGGTCTCTTGCGCCGCACATTGGGCGAGGCGATCGAATTGCGAACCGTCATTATTGGTTCGGCGAACGAAGCGCTTGTCGATGGCTCTCAATTGCAAAATGCTCTCCTTAATCTCGCAATCAACGCACGGGATGCGATGCCTCGCGGCGGCCTTTTGTCGATAGAGATTTCGCGCATGCGGCTCGATGCCGATTACGCACGCATGTATCCGGAGGTCCGCACCGGTGACTACGTGCTGATCGCCGTGACCGATAACGGTGCTGGCATGTCGAGCGAGACGAAGGAGCGTGCCTTCGAGCCGTTCTTTACGACGAAAGGGATGGGGGCTGGCACTGGGCTTGGCCTCAGCATGGTCTATGGCTTTGCCAAGCAATCAGGTGGCCTTGTCCAGCTCTATAGCGAGATCGGCCAAGGCACGAGCGTTCGCATCTTCCTGCCTGCCCAAAAGGCACGAACGGAAATGGAGCCAGTTCATGCAGACGACAAGAAGCCTGACCTTATTCCAAAAGGCTTTGAGCGTATCCTCGTCGTCGAGGACGATGTTCGTGTTCGCCGTGTCACCGTCTCCCGGCTTCTCGATGCCGGATATAGTGTCCTCGAGGCTAGCAATGGAACCGAGGCCCTGGCTCTTTTCCAGGAGAATCACGACATCGCATTGCTGTTTACCGATGTTGTGATGCCGGGCGGCATGACTGGGGATGAACTCGCACATAAAATCCGGGCCATGCGCCCTGAAATCAAGGTGCTATTCACATCCGGCTATGCCGAACCCACGATCGCCGGTCGCGAATTGGCGGAGGCTGGCAGTTGGTTGAAGAAACCCTACACCGCCCGCCAGCTCGCCGTCCGTCTGCGCGAGCTCCTTGATTGATTGTCTGCCTCAAACGGCAGCGCTGTGGCGCGCCTTGTTACGTGTCAAGTAGCGATCGAAGCGGGAGGCGATCGTGCGAACGAAAGGTTGCCCTTCCGGCTTCACGAAGAACGTATCTCCGTCGAAGGAAACTATGGCGCCTTCCAAAGCGGCAATTCCCGCCGCCTCGACGAGCAGGGAATCGACCTCGGCTCCGAAAGCTCGCTTCAGGTCGGAGATGGAGAAGGAGAAATCGCACATCAAGCTCTCGATCAACCTGCCGATGATGCGATCAGAAAGCGAAAGTGCGAAGCCGCGCATGGTAGGAAGCTCGCCGGCTCTGACCTTGCGGATATAGTCCGCAGCAGAAACCGAGTTCTGGACATAGCCTTGTGGCAGCCTACCGATCGAAGATGCTCCGAATCCGATCAGCGTCTCAGCATCGTCCGTCGTGTATCCTTGGAAATTGCGTCTCATCCTTCCATCGCTGGCCGCGGCGGCTAGATTGTCGTCCTGGTCGGCGAAATGATCGATACCGAGTGCGATATAGCCGGCTTCCGCCAATTGAGCGGCACCATCGCTTGCCATGTCGAACCGCTCGGCCGGACCGGGAAGGGTATCTTGATCGATAAGGCTTTGGTGTTTTTTCACCCAGGGAACATGCGCATAGCCGAAGAGCGCAATACGATTTGGCCGCATCGACACGGCAAGATCGATAGTCCGTCGCAGCGTCTCCGTTGTCTGCAGCGGCAGACCGTAGAGAATATCGAGATTGATTGAGCCGATGCCGGCCTTGCGCAGGGCTCCCACGACGGCTTGTGTCTGCTCGAAACTTTGTCGCCGATTGATTGCCCTTTGAACGTCGGGATCGAAATCCTGGACGCCCAGGCTTGCACGCGTGATGCCAAAGCGGTGCCAAGCTTCGAGTTTATCGTGGTCAACATTGCGCGGGTCGATCTCGACGCTGATCTCACAATCCGGATCCAGGTCGAAAGCATCATCGAGTTTCGCACGAAGACTGTCGATGTCGTCAGGTTCGATCACGGTCGGCGAGCCGCCACCGAAGTGGACGGCGCTCACATTTCGCCGACCCGGAAGGATCCGCGCTGCAAGTGCGATCTCCGCCCCAAGCGCGTCCAGATAATCGGCAACGGGATCGTAGCGTCGTACCTGCTTGGTATGACAGCCGCAAAACCAGCAGAGCTGATCGCAAAAGGGCACATGCAAGTAAAGCGAAACGGGCTTATGTGGATCCGTCTCGCCAAGCCATCTGGCATAGCACATGCCGTCAATGCCACCGTGAAAATGCGGCGCCGTGGGATAGCTGGTGTAACGTGGCACAGGTTGAGCGTAACGGGTAAGCGAACTGGTGAACACGGGACGCGTCTTTCAATTGATCGGGCAGAGGGATCGATTGGGTGGGCATGGGCCGGGCGATGTGCCCGGCCGCCGGGGCACTATCCGCGTTTGTTCTTCTCGGTATTGTCGTCAACGAGTTCGTACCACATCGCGTTGAGGACGGCGAAGGCGGCTGCAAGCGGGAAGCCGAGAAGCCAGGCGAAATACCACATGTTCTTTCTCCTTGTATGGGATTTAGTAGGCGTGACCGTTCTTGTCGTTGACCGTCTTCTCGTCGACCTTGCCCCAGAGCACGCGATAGACCCATGCGGTGTAGGCAAGCACGATCGGCAGGAAGATCAGCACTGCGATCAGCATGACGAACAGCGTCATATGGCTTGAGGACGCGTCCCAGACCGTGAGGCTGGAGCGGAGGTCGAGCGAAGAAGGCAGGATGAAGGGGAACATCGAGACGCCGACCGTCGAGATGATGCCAAAGATGGCGAGCTTGCTGAAGAGCAGTGGCGCCACTTCACGGCGAGCAGTCATCGACAGCAGCGTGGCGATGGCACCAATGAAGCCGAAGATCGGAGCGGCCATCATCCACGGATGGTTGCCGTAATTTGCAAACCAGACACCAGTGCCGTGATCGACCGTCTTCAACAGCGGATTGGACGGACCGATCGGATCGATCTCGCTGGTAATGCGATAACCGTCGACGCCGTACCAGAGAGCAAGGCCGCCAAGGGCAAAAAGCACGATCGTCGCAAGTGCCGCCAGGCTGCCATAGCTGCGTGCGCGTTCCGCGACAACGCCGCTGGTTTTGAGCTGCAGCCATGCCGCACCATGCATGGCGAGCATGGCGACGGAGAGAAGGCCGCAGAGTAAGGCATAGGGATTGAGCAGGCCGAAGAACGAGCCTTCATAATAGATCCGCATATCATCGTCGAAGCGGAAGGGTACGCCTTGCAGCACGTTGCCGACCGCAACCCCGAAGATCAGCGAGGGAACGAAGCCGCCGATAAACAACGCCCAATCCCAGCCTGCCTTCCAGCGGGCGCTCTCGCGCTTGGACCGGTATTTGAACGCCACCGGCCTGAGGATGAGCGCGAATAGGATTGCGAACATCGCAAGATAGAAACCGGAGAAGGAGACCGCGTAAAGCGGCGGCCAGGCGGCGAAGATCGCGCCGCCGCCAAGCAGTAGCCAGACCTGGTTGCCCTCCCATGTCGGGCCGACGGAATTGATGGCAACGCGTCGCTCCGTGTCGGTCTTTGCGACGAATGGTAGCAGCGCGCCGACGCCGAGGTCGAAACCGTCGGTGACGGCAAAGCCGATCAAAAGGACGCCGAGAAGCAGCCACCAGATGATGCGCAGGGTTTCGTAATCGATCAACTCATGAAGGATCATGGTGGTTACTCCGCAGCAGGAATGAGAGTTTTGGAGGTGAGGCCGGCTTCTGGCTCGTCGCCCAGTTGCGGGCCTTTGCGAATGGCTTTCACCATCAGACTCATTTCGATAACGATCAGCGCCGTGTAGATCGCCGCAAAACCAAGCAACGTGATCAGGACGCTAACGGCTCCAAGATTGGAAACGGCAGCGGCGGTTGGCAAAACGCCTTCGATAACCCAGGGTTGGCGGCCGAATTCCGCAACCACCCAGCCAAGCTCGATCGCGACCCAGGGCAGCGGAATGGCGAAGACCGCGATCCTCAACAGCATCGGATATCGATCGAGTTTCCGCCGTGCCGAGAGCCAGAAGAAGACCGTCATCAGCAGGATGAAGAACATCCCGAGGCCGACCATGATGCGGAAGGACCAGAAGAGCGTCGGCACATTCGGAATGGTGTCGCGAGCGGCCTGGGCGATTTGCTCCTCCGTTGCCTGGCGTGGATCGTCGACATAGCGCTTGAGCAGCAGAGCATAACCGAGCTCGTGGCCGATATCCTCGAAGGAGGTGCGGGCAGTGGCCACATCCTGCGAGGCTTCGCCGGGCGTTGCCGGCTTGGCAGCGCGGATCTTCATCAGTGCATCATAGGCCTTGATGCCCTCGCGAATATGGTTCTTGGCTTGCTCCTCGAGCTTGTCGATGCCAGGGATTTCCGTCGTCAGCGATCGCGTCCCGATCAGGCCCATGGCCCATGGAATGTGAATGGCATAGTGGGTCTCGCGAGCCTCCTGATCTGGAAAGCCGAAGGCGGTGAAGGCGGCCGGCGCCGGTTCGGTCTTCCACATGGCTTCGATCGCCGCGAGCTTCATCTTCTGATGCTCGGTCGTGAGATAACCGCTCTCGTCACCCAGCACGACGACCGACAAAGCAGAAGCGAGACCGAAAGACGCGGCAACCGTCATCGAGCGCTTTGCAAGCTCGACGCTGCGGCCATTGACAAGATACCAGGCTGAAACACCCAGCACGAAGATCGAGGCACAGACATAGCCGGCCGAGACGGTGTGAACGAATTTCGCCTGCGCCACCGGATTGAAGACGACATCGAAGAAACTGACGATCTCCATGCGCATGGTCTGCGGATTGAGCGCCGAGCCCGCCGGGTTCTGCATCCAGCCATTGGCGATCAGGATCCACAGCGCCGAGAAGTTCGATCCCAGCGCAACCGCCCAGGTGGCGACCAAGTGGCCGACCTTGGACAGCTTGTCCCAGCCGAAGAAGAACAGACCGACGAAAGTCGCCTCGAGGAAGAAGGCCATCAATCCTTCGATCGCCAGCGGCGCGCCAAAAATATCGCCGACATAATAGCTGTAGTAGCTCCAGTTCATGCCGAACTGGAATTCCATCACGATGCCGGTGGCGACGCCGAGCACGAAGTTGATGCCGAAGAGCGTCCCCCAGAATTTCGTCATCTGCCGCCAGATCTGGCGGCCGGTCATGACATAGGTCGTCTCCATGATGGCAAGCAGCACGGAAAGGCCGAGCGTCAATGGTACAAATAAGAAGTGATACAGCGCTGTCATGGCGAACTGCAGGCGTGATAGCGCCACGATATCGAGTTCCATAGTCTTTCTCCCACGCTCCAAAAGGTGGTTGATGCACCGCAGCCTTGAACGGCCTTGGCTATGATTGATCGGTCAGATGTCTCAGTCCTGCCTCAGCCGGGTGAGCTCTGCATCAAATTCGGTTTCTCCCCGCCGCGCGGTCGCGACGATCCGGCCCTTCTCGAGAACGACGATCCGGTCGGCGATCTCGGCTTCGCGGCGGATATGTGTGGCGATGACCAGCGAACGGCCGCTGCTGCGGCCGGCAATGCGTTGCATGACATCACGTCCGGTTTCACGGTCGAGAGCTTCAGTCGGCTCGTCGAGAAGCCAGATCGGCGTGTCACGCAGGAACAGGCGGGCAAGCGCCACGCGACGGGATTGTCCGCCGGACAGACCAAGACCGCCTTCACCGAGGCGGGTTTCGAGGCCATTCGGCAGGGACAGTACGTCTTCCAGGAGGCCGGCATCCGCAAGCGCCATGTAGAGCCTCTCGTCGTCAGCATCCGGCGCGGCAAGACGTAAGTTATCCCGTAGACTGTCTTGGAACAGCTCCGTGCGCTGGGTGAGCATCGTGGCCGGAGCGGTTTCGACCACGCCGTGTTCGATCGCGAGTTCGCCGGCGAGGACGGCAAACAGGGTCGACTTTCCGCCTCCACTCGGGCCGATCACCGCGAGATGCTCGCCCAGTGCCAGCGAAAGCGTGATGTCTTCAAGCGAAGCCACCGCTGCTCCGTCATATCGGGCGGAGACGCCGGAGACTCGGACGGCCACGCCGTCTGGCGGCGTCAGATGTGCGGAGGGATGAGCAGTCTGTACCAGACGAGGTGAAAGGCGGCGGGCGGCAAGCACGGTACGGCCGAGTTCCAGCGCCCCACGGCGCAGCGCTGCAAAGGGTTCGAGCGCCGCGAGGGCCATCAGCAGGCCGAGAGCGGCCAATGGTGCATCGATAATGCCGCGTTCCGCCAGCGAGGTGACCGTCAGCAAAGTGCCCGACAGAAGCGCTGCGGAGGCAAGGCCAAAACTCACCGTAACTCCGCTTTCGATCCGGTTCAGTCTGTCGTCTGCCTCGGCCAGACGGCGATCAGCGGCAGCGATCGCTGTGCATTGCGCTTGCAGTCTGCCGGCCATGACGAGTTCGGTCTGTCCGGCGACGAGATCGACAGTACGCGAGCGTAGTGCCTCGATCGCATGAGCGCGTTGCCGCGCCGGTTCCAGCGCCAAGCGCCCCGCAATGATTGGAATGCCGAGACCGGCAGCGAGAAGCCATAGGCCGGCGAGCAGACCGAACGGAACTGACAGCAGCATCAGTGCGATGCTGACCGCCAGGCCTGAGACAATAGCGATGGCGGCCGGCACAAGGACGCGCAAATAGAGGGAATCGAGCGCATCGACATCCGCCGTCAGCCGGAAAAGCAACTTGGCTGGCCTGCGCATCAACATCGTTGCCGCACTGGGTGCCGCCCAGCCGCGAAACAGATTTTCGCGCAACGCAGCGAGCATGCCGAGCGTCGCATCATGGGTGGTCACTCGTTCGCCGTAGCGTGCAGCGGTGCGGAGGATCGCCAGCAGCCTGATGCCGGCAGACGGGGCAAAGACATCGAAGGTGATGGCCGTTGCCGTCAGGCCGGCAAGCGAAGTCGCTGTAATGAACCAACCCGAGAGCCCGAGCAGAGCGATGCCGGCAAGCACGGTAAGGGCCGACAGCAGCGCGCCGAGTAGCAATACGCGTCCCCGCGCCGCCAGGAAAAGCCGACAGATGGGGTAAAGAGCGGAGACTATCGACGTCATGCCGCTTCCTCCCGGACCGATGCGTCGATATGGATGATCCGGCCCATTCTTGCGGCCAGAACCGGGTCATGTGTGGCAACAACGAGTGTCCGTCCGCGAGCAATTGCTAACAACGCATCGGTGACTTCACGTGCGGTTTCAGTGTCGAGATGCGCGGTCGGCTCGTCCGCGAGGATGATGTCGACATGCGGGGTGGCGGCGGCACGGGCAATCGCCAATCTGAGCGCCTCGCCGCCGGACATGCCTGCTCCGCCTTCGCCAATGGACATGGCGCCGTGCTGGGTCACAGTTCGCCGCAGATGGGCAAGGTCAATCGCTTGTTGTACCGAGTGCGGGCTGACTTCGGGTCGGCCGAGCGTGATGTTGCTGGTCATCGTGCCGGCAAAAATATGCGGCCGTTGACCAATCCAGGCCATGCGTCGTCGCAGTGCGGACGCGGAAATATCATTAAGTCGCTGCCCGCCGACATGGATCGTGCCGCTCTCTGAACAAACAAGACCAGCAATCAGCGACAACATGGTCGTCTTGCCCGCACCGCTTTCTCCCAGGAGAGCTACGTGCTCACCGGCTGCGATCGCCAGGCCGAAACCGTCGAAAACAGGCATTTGTCCGGGCTGGTGCCGGAAGCAGAGCCGATCGACATTGATTGACGGCAACGTACGATCACGGCTGGTTTCCGCCACCCTTTCATCGCGCCAGCCCGGCAACGTCATGCCAGTGCTGGATAGTGCATCGAGAGCGTCCAGGGCTGCCTCTCCGGCTGCCTGGTCGTGCCAGACTGCCGATAGTTCTCGCAGAGGCTCGAAGAAGCTCGGAGCCAGCAGCAGAATGAACAGACCTTGCGTCAGGCTCAATCTCCCGGACCACGTGCCAACATCGATTGCGCCGAGCAGATTGAAGCCGACATAGACGGCCATTGCCGCAACGCCCAGTGCGGCAAACAACTCCAGGACTGCCGAGGATAGAAAGGCTATCTTGAGCACAGCCATGGTTCGCATCTTGAGCTGTTCTGCATCAGCCCGCACTCGTAAAGCGGTGCGATCGATGGCGCCGAGCGCGCGAATAGTGGCAAGGCCGCGCAGCCGGTCGAGGAGAAAAGCATTGAGCCCGCCGGTCTCGGCCAGTTGCTTTTCGCTTGCAGCCTTGGCTTGCCAGCCGATCAAGGCCATGAACACGGGGATCAGTGGCGCCGTAAAGAGCAGAATGAGGGCTGCAAGCCAGGAGACCGGTGCAATGCAGATGAGGATGACCAGTGGGACGGCACTTGCTTTCAGCCGTGCCGGTCGAAAGCGAGCGAGATAGGGCACGATGGTTTCAGCCTGCTCGGCGATGAGGCTTGCGGCAAAACCGGACGCTGGACGATCGCTGTCTAGTTGCGATCGGGCGGCGAGTGCTGTAGCGGCAATCTCGCGCCGCCGGCTCAGTTCTGCGCGCGCGGCTTGAAAGGCCAAACGTCCGCCCAAGGAATCCAGTCCGGCACGCAAGGCGCCAAGGAGGAAGACGAACAGCGCCGGTATCGCCGTTGCCGTTAGGCCATGTCTGTCAGCGATCACGCCTATTCCACTGGCAAGCAAGGCTGCTTGAGGAATCCACAGGAGTGACGCCAGCGTTTGCACGAGAGCGGCAGGTGACAATTTGGCGCGCATTGTTCTTGGCGACCGGTCTTTTGGGGAAGACGGTTGGATTGAGCTGTCGGTGACGTCGGTCTCCGCTTCTCGTCTGACTTCCGATCCCGTATCGAAGAATGCGGTGGTCATCGTGCCTGCCTCTTGTCGATGGGGTTGGCGGTCATGGGCTTGCGACCGAGCAAACGACGCGCGTCTTCGCTACCTCGACAAACCCGAGATGAGTGGGGGAAGATTGGACGACAGGCGCAGGGCTCATGACGGTTTCCGTCGCTTCAGTGACATTAGGCAATTCTAGATGCACTTCATTAGACAATTCTAAATTCACCTCATTCAGCGCGAGATTTTTGGGTCGGTCTGGACTGTCTGCGCGGTGAACTCGACGTTTAGTAATCTGCCTGTGACGCTTCAGCTTTGACCTAGGTCAACTTCGAGAAGCTATGAGAGGCGGGTCTTGCCAGGCAGGGTCTCCGCCAGTGCGGGAAAAGCTCGGTCGTCACCAACAGCTAGTTTTTGGCTGTCTGAGGAATCCAGATGGCGGTCAAAACGGGGCATCGAGCCAGTCGTTCGCCGCCCCGCCATATCGTCTTTTCTCGTGCCTACGGCGATTGCGTTGTTCAGACCGCTTCACTCGGCGCTGGCATGGCAACACCGAGATAGGGATCGATCCATGTGATCTGGTCGGTAACGGACTTGACGCCAGGCACATTCTCCGCTGCAACCTTGGCTGCCAGTCGCTCTCTTTCGTCGAAGATAGTGCCGGACAATTCGACAACGCCGTTCTGAACGCTGACTTTTATGAAGCCATTTTGGCTCCAGCTCTGATGGGCGAGCTCGGCAATGACCGCCTCGGCGATCTGATCGTCGCTGGCCTGAACCTTCTTCTTTGGCGGCATGTTCGCCAGCGCCCGCAACAGGTCTGATCGGCAGACCATCCCGATCACTTTGCCTTGGACGACGACAGGCAAGCGCTTGATCCCATGCTTTTCCATCAGGTCGACGGCAACGGCGAGCGTGGCATTGGGAGCAATAGTGACAACCTCCGACGTCATCACTTCTTCAACGTTGCGGCCATGTGAAAGAACATACTCATCAGCAAGCTTGCCGGGGCTGGTCAGAAACTCGAGCAGCCAGGATCGCTTGCGCTCCGTCTGCAATTCCGAGCGGCGAAGGAAATCGCCTTCGCTGACAATGCCGACAATGTTTCCGCCGACATCAACGACTGGAAGACCGCTGACGCGACGGTCGAGCATTATTGTCGCCGCATCCACGACAGATGTTTTGGGACTTACGGTGATAGCTGGTGCGTTCATGATTTCTTGAATGAGCATGGTCGTCTCCCGGCGATGGGTTTGGTTTGTGGCGCCGATAGGGGTTTGGGTTGTTCCATGCCGAGAAGGTTACAGACCACACGACTGCCATGCTTTGATCGACATCAAATGAGCGAGGCTAGTTGCGATCATCGACAAGCCGTCTCGTGGGACAATGGACCGCCTGTTTGAAAGATGCCCGGCAACTTCAGTCGGCCAAAGCTAGAGAGTTTCACTAGAAGGCTACTGTGGAACGAACATCATCCCGGCTGCGACCGCCATCAACGCGACCGTGGCCCAGCCGATGCATGCGGCCCCTTTCCCGATCGTGTATGGACCCATGATCTTGCGGTTTGACGCCAGCAACAGAATGACAGCAATCAGCGGGACGGCGAGCAAACCATTTATAACAGCGCTCCAGAACAATGCGTTCATCGGGGTGATCGGCGAATACTGAATGATCAGCGCCAGCAACACACTTATGGCGATTACGCTGTAAAAACCCCGAGCGTCATTTGGACTGCGCTCCAGGCCGAATTTCCATCCCATGGCCTCGGCAAGCGCATAGCCGGCGGAGCCCGCGAGAACGGGCACGCCGATGAGACCGACGCCTAGAATTCCGAGCGCGAAGATAAGTGCGGCAAAGGGTCCGGCCAGCGGGCGCAGTGCGCTTGCTGCTTGCGCGGCCGTGTCGATCCGCGTGATGCCGGCGACATTGAGCGTCACGGCGGTCGCCAATATGATGAAGAAAGCCGTGAGATTGGAGTAGAGCATGCCACTCCATGTATCCCAGCCAATACGGCGAAGTTCCTTGGGAGCTCCCGCACTGTCTCTGGACAAAGGCATTGAATCGGCAGCGGCATTCATATCCTCCACCTCTTCCGATGCCTGCCAGAAGAAGAGGTAAGGACTGATCGTAGTCCCAAAGACGCCGACGACGACCGCAGCATAGGTCGACGTGGGAGTGATCGTCGGCCATATCGTCCTCAAGGCAACTTGCTGCCAGTCGATATGGACGGTGAAGAGGACCGCAGCATAGGCCAGGAGCGAAATCGTCAGCCACTTTAGGAACGCGACATAGCGGTGATATGGGATGAAGACCTGAAGCGCGAGCGTCCCAAAGACGAAGAACATTGTCATCAGGTGCCGGTTGAAGCCTGTCACCAGCTCCGCGACCTCGCCCATCGCCGCAACATCGGCGGCGATATTCAGAATATTGGCGATCAGGAGCGAGAAAACGACGGCATAGAGGACCACCGGTGGAAATGCGGTCTTTATGTTCGCCGCCAGGCCCTGTCCGGTCACACGTCCGATCCGTGCACAGGTCGCTTGGACGACCGCCATCATTGGAAATGACACCGGCATTGTCCAGAGCATGTTCAGGCCAAATTGCGCTCCCGCCTGGGAGTAAGTGGCGATGCCGCTCGGATCATCGTCGGCGACGCCGGTGATCAGGCCTGGACCCACGCTCGCGAGCGGGTGCTGTCGCAGGCGAGCTAGACGACCAGACAATCGCGATCGCCACGAGGATTGTCCAATAGTGACGAGTTCCTGACTCATTGGCCACGGTCTCGCGGCGTTGAAACGCTGACCGTGTCCGAAGGCAGGAGCGTTGTCTGATCGACATATCCATTGATTCCTCGAATTCCCTCCACAAGCGTTCGGATCGCCTTTTGTTGGATATTGGACTCGAGGAATCCCTGTACTTGAACCTGGCCGTTTTTGACGATGACGTCGACCTTGTTGCTACCAATTCCAAGATCTGCGGCCAGCTGGGTCTTGATGGCGAGCTTTATGGCGTCATCGCCCTTAGCGACGTGTCGACCAGGCGCGTCGATGACCAGATTGATCAAATCGCATCGACTGACAATACCGACAAGACGACGGTTGCTAATGACCGGAACTCGCTTGATTTTGTGGGACAGCATCAGGTTACCAATCCGCCCTACATCCGTTTCGGGGGTTACGCTGATAACCTCGCGGTGCATCGCCTCGCCAACCGACCAGCCGTAGATTTGAATGTAAGTGTTCAAACCATGCCGATCATCTAGCAGGTCTTTGGCCGACGACGCCCAATTGTCGCCGACGCGTCGCATGAGATCCCCTTCGGTCAGGATGCCGCAGACCGCGCCATCGTCGTCAATCACAGGAAGACCGCTGATATCATTGGCGCGCAAGAGCAGCGCCGCGTTTCGGACGCTCATCGTCGGCGTGGCTGTGATGACATTCCGTGTCATGATGTCTTTGGCTTGCACGACAGCTCTCCATCTTCACTTGCGTTGGTAATTCCCGCTATTGCGGCGCCCATAGAATCGCAGGCACGCCAGAAGCCGCTCGATGCCGTCCTCAGGCATCGTTTCGGATTGATTCCAGAACGATCGCCTGCTCTTGGGCCGAGGCCAGTAATTCTTCCGCATATTCCTCAGCGGACTTCGTGTCGGTTCCACACAGTCTGGCGTCATGGCATTTGCGATCGATGGCGTGCCGCATTGCGTTGATGAGATCTACTCTCTCGCCGATGTCGTGAAGACGTATCAGACGGGTGAGCGCCGTCAGCGCGATGAGTTCAAGAACCATCATGCGGCCTTCCACCTCGCCGAGGGAGGGAATGGCTTTAGAGGCTGCACCGCCCAGGCTGTCGCGTTTGGCTCTCAGCATTGGTTTGTTCCTTCATGGGTTTGGTTGCAGAAAGCAGTCTGCGGATATTCGCCGCCGCGGCATTGATCAGAATCAATGAGGGGAAGGATCTTCCCGGCCAGACGCAGAGCGACGTGGTGATGTGATCCGGCGATCTGCGCTTCAGGATAATTGCGTCTTGGAGGCAGGTCTGGTCGCTATACTCGCGAACTGGCTGTATGGGCCGCCCTCCGATTTGGACGGCCCAAGGGCACGCAACGCATTCAGGATAACTGCGACATCGATGACTTCCTGAAGCAAAGCGCCGTGCAGCGGCGGCAAATAGCCGAATGCCGCGGCGATCATGCCGGCAACTGAAAGGCCAAGTCCCGCAACCACGCTCTGGCGAGCGATCGCAACGGCCCGGCGGGCGACCACCAGGGCGGTTGCCAAAGGATCGAGCCGGTCCACGAGCAGTACGATGTTTGCCGCTTCCGAAGAGGCCGCCGCCCCGCGCGCGCCTAATGCAACACCTACGTCGGCCGCCGCAAGTGCCGGTGCATCGTTGACGCCGTCACCCACCATCATCACCGGACCGAAGCTTTTCGCCGCGATAACGGCCTCCACTTTTGAAGCCGGTGTCTGTTCGCCGAGCACCTGTTCGATGCCGAGGATGTTGCCGACATGCGAGGCAACATCCAGGCGATCGCCGGAGGCAAGAACGATTTTCGTAATTCCGGCACTGCGCAATCGCTGCAGAACGCTGATCGCCTCCGCGCGCACCGGATCGGCCATGATGATATTTCCCGCGACAAGGCCGTCGATTGCGACCGTCACCGCAGCTTCACCAGATCGGTGATGATTTTCGAAGACTTGGGAAGCGTTTCGAGAACTTCGGCTTTTCACAAAGCGGCTACCACCGATCACGACGCGGCGTCCGTCGACCATTCCTTCAAGCCCGCTTCCACCAACTTCCTCGACATTGGTTGGTGGCGAGAGCCGCAGATTGCGTTCCTGCGCTCCCGCGATCAAAGCGGCAGCCATGACGTGGCTCGATGCTTGATCCAACGAAGCGGCAAGACGCAACAACTCGTCCTTATCGATCCAAGCGCTGCAGCCGACTGCCACGATTTCGGGCTTGCCGCGTGTGAGTGTACCGGTCTTGTCGAGGACGGCAACCCGTGCGCGGCTTAAGGCTTCAAGGGCGCTACCGTCTTTCACCAGGCATCCTATCGAGGCACAGCGCGAGATACCCGACATGAGCGCGACCGGTACGGCCAGGATAAGCGGGCAGGGCGTGGCGATGACGAGAACGGCAAGAGCACGTCGCGGATCGTCGGACAGCAACCAGGCCGTCAACGCTATCGCTACCGTCATAAGCAAAAATGCCAGGCCATAGCGGTCAGCGAGACGCGCCATGGGCGCTTTATTCGTCTGCGCCGTCTCGACGAGGCGCACAATCGCAGCATATGTGCTTTCAGAGGCGGGGCGGAGTGCCTTGAGGGTAAAGACGGGACCGATCGATGTGCTGCCGCTTAGCACCTCTTCACCAGCCCGATGATCCACAGGGAGTGGTTCTCCCGTTAACGCAGACTCGTCGAGAATAGCGCGGCGAGACAGAAGAATACCATCGACGGGCAGCACTTCGCCTTGGCGGATCATGATGTGATCGCCAGCAATTATCTTCTCGATAGGAGTTAGTTCCAACCGATCGCCAACATAGCGAAATGCAGTTCGTCCCACTCGTCCCATCAGTAGCGTCATCTCACGGGCAGCGCGGCCGGACGCATATCCCTCCAGCATCTGTCCACCTGCATACATCAGCGCGACGACGTTGGCTGCGAGGCTTTCGCCAAAGGAAAGGGCGAACGCCATTGACAGGGCGGCGACGATATCCAACCCGAAATCGCCGTGACGCACGGAACGGAAGGTCTGCAGCGACAACGCGCCCAGGATCGGCAAGGTGGCGAGTGCCCAGACAAGGGAGGCAAGCGCGACGTTGTCGATCAATATGAAGGTAATGCCTGCCAAAAGCCCGGATGCTGCAATCAGCACCAAAGATGATCCACTGGTTTTTAGCAGGAAAACTACCGCGCTGGTCACGCTGGAGAATGCCATGATTGGCTCCGGTGGCTGAGTTTGTATCCGATATGCTGTTGCTTTCGATCAGCTGATTAGAACCGTTTCCATCGAACAGACATTGATCCGCCTCAATGCGGCCCGTCCGAGAGACATGCAAATTTTAAAAAAAGCAGCGCATGGATCGCGTCTTCCGCTCCGCAGCGCGGTTCACAGCGTATTCGTCAAATATCGAGCGCATATTTAATCCGTCGCGAATAGTCGAGCGCACGTAGAACATGCGTCGGCAATCGTCGTGCTCCCGAGAATTTTATCGCCCTATAGTCGGCTCTGGTTCCGATCTGCGTGTCTTGACTATGCTTGCTGAGTTCGACGATGTTTTCTCTCACTGTAAGAATATTGGCGCCGTGGTCCCACCCACGTTCCAAGGCGACATCAAAGGGGAGGATCATGGTCCGCATCGCCGAGGTAATCGTGCGCGCGCCGTTGCGGGTGACGATGTAGCATGCAGCGGATCCCTGGGGACCGTGCAAACAACGGCCGATCTCATCTCCAGAAATCGTCGTGGTGACCCGCCGGAACCCACGGATTCTGTGGTTGAACAGCTTGACGATGTCCGCAGTCGGCACCGCGGCAAGTATCCGCAAGGTCCGCTCCAGCAAATCGCCGACGTCGGACAGTGCAGCGTCCGACGGTTGCCCCCTTATATTGCCGTCGGACGCACCCCTCTCGATATCGCCCTTTCCTCATCGGTGCTTCCACCACACGCTAGGGTCGATGTTCTATGGCTCAGAGTTGCTCCGGCAGAGCATGCAGCTCGTCGGCGATACCGGAACGGTCTCGAGACCATCGTGGCGGAGGTACAGGAAATCAAGCGTCAGGTCTGCGCAATCGTGGAATCAGCTCAAGAGCAGTCTTCCGGGCTTCGGCAGATCAACACAGCCGTCAATCAATTGGACCAGGATACGCAGAAGAACGCGGCTACGGTCGAAGAGGCTATGGCTGCAAACTACAGTTTGGCTAACGAGGTTCGAACACCGGAAAGCTCCCATTCAGCAAAAACCATTGAATTTCTGCCCGGCGATAAGTAATCTGCAACCTTAGCTAGGTTCAATGTCTTCCAGCCGCATGGAGACATCAATGTTACTGGGCCTGCAGAACATCATCCTCAGAATGGTTGCGCAGGGCGACGAGCTCCAAGCGACCTTGGAGAGACTTTGCGTCGAGGTCGAGCACCTCCTGCCGGGCGCTGTTGCATCGGTACTAACCTTGGATGATCAGGGACGCCTACACCCATGTGCTGCGCCCGGCTTGCCTTTAAGCTACTCAATGGCGCTTGATGATGTCGAAATCGGCCCGGCGGTCGGTTCGTGTGGGTCTGCGGCATTTTTTGGCGAAGCGGTGATCGTTGATGATATCGAGCAAGATCCTCGATGGGCTGATTTCAAGGCCCTCGCATTGCCGCACAGCCTCAGGGCATGTTATTCGAGTCCGATCTTTGGTAGCAAGGGCAAAATCCTTGGCACATTCGCACTCTATTTTCGGTATGCGCGTGCACCGTCTTTGCTTGAGCAAGCTATCGTAGAAAGCTGTTTGCCGCTTTGCATGATTGCGCTGGAGCGGCACGAGCGTTTGCGGGAGCATCGCCGACTTGCCTTCACCGACATCCTGACCGGGCTACCAAATCGCGCAAGGTTCAACGTCGCGATGGACGAAATGTCGCCGGGCGACTGGGCGCTTCTGCTTGTCGACGTCGACAACTTGAAGATCGTCAACGACACATTCGGCCATGCGGCGGGCGACGACCTGATTGCATCGGTCGCACGAAGGTTGCTGAGCGTCGTCAGCCCTCGAGCCGTCTATCGTCTGGGGGGCGACGAGTTCGCAATCGTCCTTGATCCCGCTTCGGTCGCTCAAGCGGAAGAGATCGCCACTGAATTTGCCCGGAAGGTCCATCAGCCGACTATATGCGCCGGTCATACGGTGTTTCCATCTATCACCGTCGGAATCGCGCATTCTGAGCAAAGACATTCGACTGAAGAAATCCGCCATCTCGCCGACCTCGCCCTTTACCATGCAAAGGATACAGTTCGCGGCGGCTTCGTCACCTACGACGCGGCTCTGACTTCGACAATCGCAAAGCGCTACGAAGTTGTGCAGACCGTCGCGGCGGCCTTGAGGGACGAACGAATCGAAGCCTGGTACCAACCGATCGTCCGGATCGATACCGGAGAGATCGTCGGCGTCGAAGCTTTGGCGCGCATACGTCTGGCGAACGGCGAAGTGTTGCCGGCCGCCGTTTTCCATGAAGCAACGAAAGACGCCCATGTGGCGGCATCCCTCACACGCTTGATGATCAACTGCATTTCGATGGACATCGGTCACTGGCTTAGATCGGGCATTCCAATCCAGCATGTGGGCATCAATCTCTCAGCCGCGGATTTTCAATGCGAGGATTTTCCGCAGAGTCTCCAAGCCGTGTTCGAACGGGAGGGTGTTCCGCTCCATCATGCAATTCTTGAGGTGACCGAATCCGTTTATCTCGGCGGACGAGATCAGATCGTTGCCAAGAAGATAGCCGCGATGCGTGCGGCTGGCTTCAAGATTGCGCTGGATGACTTCGGCACTGGCTTTGCCTCGCTCACACACCTGATCACAATCCCGGTCGACGTGATCAAGATCGACAAATCGTTTACCGATCGTTTGGGTGACGATGATGTCGGCATGGCAATTGTCGAAGGCATACTCCACATCGCCAGGCGAATGGGGGTCCCTGTGGTCGCGGAAGGTGTGGAAACCCCGGCGCAGGCCGACATGCTCCTGGCCCGTGGCTGCACCCTTGGCCAAGGCTATCTTTATGCCAAGGCGATGCCCGCATCCGAAATGGCTGTGCTGCTCCGGACCCACGGTCAGAAGACGGACAAGGTCGTCGGTGAAAAGCCGCAGGACGGCCTCCGGCACGGCGGCCGGTCGCGTTGACGTGGCCGTGCGCGGCAAGTCGATCCTGCTCAGACAGAATGGCTGGGTAAGAGGTTTGCGTGCTGCTGACCGAAGGCCGGTGGCATGGTGAGATCAAGTCGGTTCATCAGGCGATCGGTATGGTCCAACCGTCAATCACATAATTGGTGTCGGTGATCGATGTCGCTCGATCCGATGCAAGGGAGCGAGTAGGTCAGCGACTTGCTCGTTGTCAGGATGCGTTCGACTCCTTCGTCAGTCGTCTCACTTAACCTTCCAGTTACCGTCTCTGAACACCACCGAAGAAAGTTGCCTTCGCAATCTTGCCGGCGGTGATAGCGCAAACGCCAGCTGTTCGAACGCTTGCAGGAATAGTTATCGGCGTTGAAATACAGGAACAAAACCCCCAAGCAGCGTTGGCGAATCGTCGCGATCCAATCAGCCACAAACAGAACCTGGTGTGACGATGAAACGGACAGCTGGCGCAGCAGCAGCTCAGACACCCCTTAAGGAAGATCGCATTCGCGGCAAGGATGTCCTGAGAGTGGGAGATTAATGGCTGCCCTATCGAGATCGGCCTGTTGCCCTAAACAGCATTTGAAGGGCCCGGCAGTATTTTTCGGGATCCACATTTTTCCGTCCGACCTGCCAGATATTGTCCGCAAGATCGATCTGCTTGATTGAAACAGCCAAGGGATTGATGGCCAGCCGGTCTATAAAGGCGGTCTCCGGCTCGTCCCGCCGCATTGTCAATGCGTCGACGGCCGAGAGCACCGAGGATGAAAAACCTTCCTTACTCAACCTCTCGATACTCCAGCCGGCACCTTTCTCGACGACGTCATGGAGATAAGCGACGACCTTGCCGTCTTCATCTGAAATGAGCCTCGCGACCCGTTCGCAGTGCTCGAAATAAGGCCTGCCCGTTTTGTCGGTCTGGCCTTTATGTGCGGCAACCGCAATGCGTATGGCCCTATCAAGCGGTTTCACGATTTCTCCCATTGCTTTGAAAACACGCCGATAATGCCAGGATCGCTTTCATTTTGGCCGTCAATGCACAGCACCTTCCCCCTAATGGCCGCCTTTTCGCTTGGGGTCGTGGCTGTGATGGCGATCGGGTTCGCCGCCACCGCCGGAAACCTTGCTGCGGTCGCGCCGATCGGGGTCGGCGGCTGGCTTAGGAATGTTCAGAGGCGCCTTGGCATTTTCATGGGACGCGCCCGGGCCGCCTTGGCGAATGCTGGCGGGAGTCTTGGTCGACGTGGACATTGGCTCCTCCTTATCGATCCTGTTGATGACCTTGATGGCTGGTGTTGATCCTGCTGTTGCCTTGCTGGCCCATTTTATCGGGATCACGTGCAACATCAGGTTTGTGCGGATCGGCAACGGCGGGCCTGGAATGGTCTCCAACACCCTTATCGCTTCGATTGTCTGCGGGAACTGGTGGCAATTTGCTGTTCATGGCTTGCTCCTGTCATTGGCCGCTAGTCGACACAGCGCCCGTAGCCGGCAAAGCGGGTTCGCCTGGATGAAACTCGAACGCAAAATAGACTGCGATGCAGCAAGCAATAATGAAAATCGCCGCTACGAAAATCGTCATGCGGTGACGTGCTTGCGGGTTGCGTTCCATTTTGCCGTCTTGCGAGCATTGCGATCGCGCCAAATGGCGCGACGTCCCGGACTGAAATGCGGACAAATATTCAAACCGTTTGCCATTTCGAATGTTCCGAAACAAGGGCGACCGCCGTCTATATTCGGTCAGCCGCTATAGGATCGGCTTGCCGCCCGTGACCGCGATGGTGGCGCCGGAGACATAGCTGGAGAGCGGATCGGCGAGCATGACATACGTGGTTGCAAGCTCGACCGGCTGACCGGGACGCTTCATGGGCACTTGCCTACCGAAATTCTCGACGGCCTCCGCCGGCATCGTGGATGGGATCAACGGCGTCCAGATCGGTCCGGGAGCAACGGCGTTGGCACGGATGCCCTTGTCGGCGAGCAGCTGCGCCAGGCCGGCCGTGAAGTTCTGAATAGCGCCTTTCGTCGTTGCATAGGCAAGAAGGGTCGGGTTCGGAGTATCGGAATTGATCGAAGCCGTATTGATGATGGCACTCCCCGGCTTCATGTGAGGGACCGCCGCCTTGGTCAGATAGAACATGGCATGGATGTTGACCTTGAATGTCGTCTCCCATTCCTGATCGGTGATATCGCCAATCTCATGAAAACTCGCCTGGTGCGCAGCGTTGTTGACGAGGATGTCGATCCCGCCAAGCTCCGCCACCGCTTTTTCGACGATCATCCGGCAATGCTGCGGATCCTGAATATCTCCGGGGACGAGGACCGCTTTTCGCCCTGCATCTTCTATCCAGCGTTTGGTTTCCTGGGCATCCACTTCTTCCTTCAAAAAGGAAATCAAGACGTCGGCGCCCTCCCGCGCAAACGCGATGGCGACGGCGCGGCCGATACCGCTATCACCGCCCGTGATAATCGCCTTTTTGCCCGCAAGCTTGCCGGATCCGCGATAGCTCTCCTCGCCATGATCCGGCACGGGCCGCATGGCGGCTGTATAGCCCGGCATCGCCTGTTGCTGCGCTGGAAATGGAGGCTTCGGATGCATAACCATGACGTTCTCCTGTCCTGATGAGATCTTCATCTCGAACTATCTTTGGAGACTATGGTTCCCTGAATTTACTCAGAAGATTACTGCTTCTGAGCGCGCCTCTTGAGCCAGTGCCGAACGCGAATTTCCTCCAATTCCATCCATTCCAGAAGCCGGTTGCTGCTCGTCCGGGTCTTGAGGACATCGGCAAGCACTCCTGCCCGGAAATCCTCGAAAACCGCCGGGTGGATGTAAGAGGACTTGCAAACTGAGCGGGTGTTCACGAGCCGTGATGCTATTGGGTCGATCACGCTGTTGATTTGGCGGGCGATAGCCCGCTCGGTTTTCTCGACCTTAAGCGGAGCCAGCGCAGACACTGCCATGCAGGTCGCGCCCCAGGTCCTGAACTGACGCGAGCTGAAATCGCCTCCGGCCGTTTCCCGGATGTAAGCATTTACATCCTCCGATGAGATCTGACGGCATCCGCTATCATCACAGACATATTTGAACAGTTGCTGTCCCGGCAGTTCCTGCAGGCGGCGCACGATGTTGGCGATGCGGCGGTCATAGTGAACGAGGTTCCATTCCTTGCCGGATTTGCCAGTGAAACGAAACTTGACGCTTCCACCCTCGACCTGCACGTGCCGGTTCCTGAGCGTGGTCAAGCCGTAGGATCGGTTCATTTCCGCATAGGCTGCGTTACCCACGCGAATGTAAAGATTGTCCAGCATCCAGACGACTGTCGCCAATGCCTTTTCCATGGTCAGACCTCGCGAGCGCAGATCCCGATCGACCCGTTGGCGAATGTCTGGCAAGCGGGCCGCGAAATCGACGAGGCGATCGAACTTCGTGCGCTCCCGTTCTGACTGCCAATCGGGGTGATAGCGGTATTGTTTGCGGCCACGCGCGTCCGTTCCAATGGCCTGAAGGTGTGAAAGAGGATTGGTGGAGATCACCACGTTCGTATAGGCTGGAGGAATTGCCAATGCATTCAGGCGATTGATCTCCGAAGGTTCCGTGATCCGCTTTCCCGTGGGCGAGTAGTAGAGGAAACCATTCTTTCCCTGCTTTCGGGTAATTCCAACATTGAGGCCGGGAATGTAGATCAATCCGGAGGTAAGCTTGGCCTCTGCGGCAGCCGCGGCAACGCCGACTTTGGGGAGCATCTGGTTCATGTCCGCATAACTCGGTTTTAGCCTGCCGGTTCCATCGTATTGACGCAGGTGATATTTTGCAGCAACGGAGCCCGCTCGGCGCGGCTGAAGCTCTCGTTCCGGACGCCCGCCTGCCGCGGATCGTTGCGCCGCGGCAGTCACTCCTTTGACTGGAAACAAGTATGCCGATTTCTGAACCGAAGTTATCCCGGTTCTCTAGCGGCGACCAAAGACGGCACTCAGCGCCTGTTTCAAGGTACCCTTGACCACGCCGCTTTCCTCGGGGTCTCCTTTCAATAGGGCGGCGCTCAAGTTGCGCATCTGCTCGAAGGTGATGTGCGGCGGTATCGGCGGCACTTCCGGATCGGTCTTGACTTCGAGGACCACGGGCTGCTGGGCAGCAAGTGCCTCGTCCCAGGCCGCGCCAAGCGTCTCTGGCCGATCGACGAAGATGCCCCGCAAGCCGATCATTTCGGCAAAGCGATGATAGGGAACATCGGGAATGCGTTGCGACGCATCGAATTTAGGATCGCCTTCCATGACACGCTGCTCCCAAGTCACCTGGTTGAGGTCCTCATTGTTGAAGACACAGACGACCATGCGGGGATCGGACCAATTGCGCCAATACTTGGCGACGGTAATTAGTTCGGCCATGTTGTTCATCTGCATGGCGCCGTCACCAACCAGTGCAACGACCGGCCGATCGGGATGCGCGACTTTCGCGGCGATCGCGTAGGGCACCGCCGCTCCCATTGATGCGAGACCACCTGACAGCGATGCCATCATGCCACGCCGCATGCGCAGATCGCGTGCATACCAGTTGGCGCATGAGCCGGAATCGCTTGTCACGATGACGCCGTCGGGCAGACGCGGGGAAAGCTCCCAGGTGACGCGCTGCGGGTTGACGGGATTGGCTTCGGCATGCGCCCTTGTTTCCAGCGTTCGCCACCATTCGTCGACCCTCGCCTCGATCTGCTTGCGCCAGGAGAGATCCTCCTTTTGCTTGAGAAGCGGCAGGAGCGCCTGCAAGGTTTCCCGGGCATCGCCGGCAAGGTTGACCTCCATCGGATAACGCAAGGATAACATGTCGGGCCGGATATCGATCTGGACCCCTTTCGCGTCACCCTCTTCGGGCAGGAATTCCGAATAGGGAAAGCCGGATCCGACAACCAGTAGCGTATCGCAATCTCGCATCAGGTCCCAGGATGGTTCGGTACCCAGAAGGCCGATGGAGCCGGTTACCCAGGTCAAATCGTCCGGTAAAGCGGCCTTGCCGAGCAGGGCTTTTGCTGCCCCTGCCCCCAGTCGGTCGGCGACCGCGATCACCTCTTCGGTTGCGCCGAGCGCACCGGCACCGACCAGCATCGCAACCTTCTTGCCCGCATTCAGCACCGAGGCAGCGCGCTTCAGATCGATCTCGTGCGGCACTGTCCTCGGTGCCACATAACCGACGCCCGACATGACGGAGCCATGTTTGCGGGGCGGCGTCTCATAAGGCATCTCCTGCAAGTCGTTTGGCAGGATGATCGCGGTGACCGTCTTGTTCGCCAGAGCGATGCGGGCGGCCCGATCGACCAGATGGCGCACCTGCGAGGGCGCCGACGCCTGATGGACGAAATCGCCTGCGACATCCTTGAAAAGCGACGGGAGATCGACTTCCTGCTGATAATGACCGCCGAGCGCCCGACGCGCTTGCTGGCCGACCAGCGCCAGCACCGGTTGGTGGTCCAGCCGCGCATCATAGAGCCCGGTGACCAAATGCGTGGCACCCGGCCCCGATGTCGCAATGCACACGCCAAGCTCGCCCGAGAATTTGGCGTAAGCAGAGGCCATGAATGCAGCCATTTCCTCGTGGCGAGCCTGGATGAATTCTATTTTTCCACCAGCCCGGTTCAAGGCTCCGAAGAGGCCGTTGATGCCATCGCCAGGATAGCCGAACATCCGCCGCACACCCCAGTCGTACAGCCGCTCGACAATAAAATCGCCAACAGTCTTTGCCATGATCCATCTCCGCTTGCTGCGCATCGGTAGTGCTGAGAAATCCCCCGGCCCAACAAGTGAGATGTGCTTATGTTCCCGATCCGGGCAGGCACCGTCAGCCGAGCGCACTTCCAGCGGTCGATGCGACAGAAGCTGGCGATATGAAGGGTCAGGCGGCTGCGGCGGGAGCAGATTCGGAACAATAGGCTTCGTCCGCGGTTCCATGGCGGACGCGACATCGCGGCGAAATATCAGACACTCCACGGAGGCCGAGAATGAAACATCAGCGACCCCAGGGTGGTGCCCCAGGAACGACCGATCAGTCGCCGAGATGGGAAGGACCCAGCGGATCGAAGCCCACCGGCTACCTGCCGGCAAAGGACGGTGGAGAGAAGGCCCGGGACGCACATGGCGAAAACATCGATCATCCCCGCAAGCGTCGAGTTTCCGACGCGCTGAAGCAGAAGGGTGATGATTAGGATCTGTTCAGGATGCGTGTTCGATCACACAGCTCCCGGCGCAGCCTTCGCCAGAAGCACAAGCTGACATGGCATTGATCTCCGGAAGTCGCGGAGATTGGCAATGTTCAAAGGTCCGCATTTCGAGCAGTCGGTGATCTCGCTGTGCGTGCGCTGGTATCTGAGCTATGGCCTGAGCCTGCGCGACCTGAAGGAAATAATGGCCGAACGCGGCATCAGCATCGATCATTCGACGATCCATCGCTGGGTCGTCCACTTTGCGCCCCTGTTGGCGGATCGGTTCAATCGGCGCAAGCGCGCCGTCACTGGCAAGTGGCACGCCGACGAGACCTATATCAAGGTTCGCGGCCGATGGACGTATCTCTATCGCGCCATCGACAGCGCGGACGGTACGGTAGAGTTCTTCTTCAGCGAGAAGCGCAACCCGCCGGCTGCCAAATTCTTTATCCAAAACGCGCTGAAACGTCATGGTCGACCAAATAGCATCGTCATTGACGACAGCCAGCCGAACCGGAAAGCAATCATTGCCTGCGATGGCGAGAGCCGGCTTCGAGATCAATCGCAACGGTTACCGAAGCCGAGGATCTCTCCGGTACATCACGACACCCGGCGAGACCGCTCCGAAGTTCGCTTCCACCGCCAAAGTCTCAAGGAAAACATTACCGACGGTTCGCTCCCCGTCGGTCATCCCGACGACACCGTTGGATTCATTGCCGATCTCATGCTTGCCGCAGACACCGGCCGAATCCCTATCGTAGATCGATCGACCGGCAAACTTGTTGGCCTAATCGCGCGTAAGGACTTGTTGCGGCTCAGGAGTTCCTTGAAATCTGCCGAACTCGAGCGGCGTCCTTATTTTGGAGCTCATCCGAAAGCGGTCACTGACCAATGATCGTTGAGCAGACGCGAATTTTTCGGAGAGATCGCACCTATAGCTCCCGTGGGGTTTTCCGCAAGCCCGTAGGCATTTGCGGTCGTGTTTTGGCGGGCCGAAACGGCGTTACCCACTGCGATCAGGACAGGATTTTCGTAACCGACCTCCTTCATGCCCACAGCAAGATTCACGAGGCTGCCGTGCCATTGCCGTTGTGTGGCGCGGCTGACGTCGCTCATGATGACGGCAGGGGTGGACGGTTGAAGACCCCCGGCGATTAACCGATCGGCAATGAGCGAGGCCGTCCGCCCGGCCATGTAGAACACGGTTGTCGTATGCGGATCGGCGACCGATGCCCAGTCGACATCAGCTGGCAGTCTGCCATGGCGGGAGTGGCCAGTGATGAAGCGCACGGACTGGGCGTGATCGCGGTGCGTAAGCGATATGCCGAGGCATGAGGCCATGGCGCTTGCTGCTGTGATGCCAGGGATAACGTCGACGGGGATGTTCTCTCTATCGAGATGGGCAATCTCTTCGCCGGCACGGCCGAAGATCATCGGGTCGCCTGACTTGAGGCGAACGACGCGTTTGCCGGCCTTTGCGAAGGCCAACATCGTCGCGTTGATATCCTCCTGCCTGCAGCTTTCGCGACCGCCGCGTTTGCCTACCAGCATGCGCTTGGCCTCGCGGCGGGCAAGTTCCAACACCTCCCCGGAAACAAGATCGTCGAACAGTATCACGTCTGCGGCTTGCAGGGCGCGCACGGCCTTCAGAGTCAACAGTTCGGCGTCGCCTGGGCCGGCGCCTACGAGCGTCACGTGGCCGGCAGGGTTAGCATTACTACGAATTCGGTCGGCCTCTGTGATCAGGGCTGGCACTGCATCTGCGTCGGGCTCCTCGCCGGCGAAGGCGCGATCGACGAAACGTTCCCAGAAATTGCGTCGTTGAACCGACGTCAGGGCGTCCGTCACATGGGCGCGGATAGCCTGGGCGAGCAGAGCCCAGGCTTTAAGCGACTGCGGGAGGAGCGTTTCGATGCGCCGGCGGATAGCCTGGCCGAGGATAGGAGCTGCACCGTCGGTCGAGATTCCAATCACCACCGGCGAGCGGTTAACGATCGAGCCGAACTTGAACTGACAGAACGTCGGCTTGTCGATGACGTTGACGGGAACTCCGGCAGCTACGGCGTGATCGTGGAAGCACCGCGCCTCCTCTTCGGTTTTGCAGTCGCCTATCGCCAAAGCAAAGCTCTTGAAATATGCCGCCCGCCAAAATGTATCGTGATGGACAAAGTGATCGAGTGTCTCCTGAAAAGCCCCGGAAAGCTCGTCCATGGGACAGTAGACATGGACTTCAGCACCCGCTGCGGCCAAAAGCTCGGCCTTCCACGCCGCTCCGTCGCTGCCGCCGGCGACCAGTACGGATTTCCCTTTGAGGTCGAAGAACGCTGGCAGTGAGGCGAGCGAAGCGATACGCTCCTGCCGATCATTCCGCGGCTTGACGGAGGCAACCATCGATAATCCCTTTGATTTCCATGCGGCAAGAGCCGCAATTGGTTCCGGCATTGAGCTGTTTGCCGATAGCTTCGACTGTGTGACAACCGCCCGCGACGGCGCCTACGATCTGCTTGAAGCCAACCGAAAAACAGGAGCACACGGTTGTGCCAGGATCCATCTGATCGGCACCCGGCCGACCGGCGAGCACCGCAAAGCGCGTCCGCGCAGTTTCTAGTGGTGTGCTGAGTTGCTTGACGGCCCAGTCACGCGATACGGCGACCGGTTCGGGTGCGGCGTAAAAGACGAGCAACGGTCGATCTCCATCGAAGAAGCCGTGACGTTGCTGCCGCGTCGGGTTGTCGACATAGGCGAGATGCTCGCCACGATCAAAAAGTCCGAACGTATCGCGACACCACGTTTCGATATCGTCAGGCTCCTTGTCGAAGCCGAATTCCATTCGCCAGCCGGCCTCAGTCTTCGCGATTGCCCAATACGGCGCCTCAAATCGTGCGGGGCGGGAGGCGGCGACTGCGAAACCGTAATACGCAATTTTGGCTGGCTGCAGCTTGACGCCGATGTTCTTAAGCGCAGGCTGGCCGGAGATGGGGTCCGTGCGTGGTGCTAGCAAAGCGGCCACGCGCGCATTCGCCGAATATTCGTCATTCCAATGCATCGGCACGAAGACGCCGCCGCGTGGCTGTCGCTCGGTGAGCAATGCGCGCAGCACCACGGAACCGAAGGTATTTTCCACCCGCACCAAGCCTGCCTTGTCGATACCGAATTCCGCGGCGTCCGCCGGGTTGATTTCGGCGAAAGGTTCGGCGAGATGCGATGAGAGCCGCGCCGCCTTGCCGGTGCGCGTCATCGTATGCCACTGGTCGCGAATGCGGCCGGTGTTGAGAATGAAGGGTGTATCCTTGCTCGTACGAGCATCGCGCTCGGATTTCACGGGGATGAACCTGGCCTTGCGGTCCGGCGTGTAGAATGCACCATCGGCGAAGAACCGCGTGGCGCGTTCGGGGGTGCCGTTGCGATGCGGCCATTGGAACGGTGACATAGTCTCGAAATCTTCAGGTGAGATATCGGCTTTCGCGCCTATGTCAAAGTCGCGCATGCCGTCATTTTCGAATCCAGAAAGAGCCGCGTGTTCGGCGAAGATCTTGGCGGGACTGTCGTATTCGAAGCCGTTGAAGCCCATCCGCTTGGCAACTTCGGCCATATGCCACCAGTCGGGCTTAGCGTCGCCGGGCGGATCCAGGAAATTGCGCTGGCGGGAAATGCGCCGCTCGGAGTTGGTGACGGTTCCGTCCTTCTCACCCCAGCCGGCGGCTGGCAATAGAACATGGGCGAGTGCGGCGGTGTCGGTGTTCTTTTGGATATCGGAAACGACGACGAAAGGGCAGTTGCGGATGGCTTCACGCACCCGGTCGGCATCCGGCATCGAAACGACCGGGTTGGTCGCCATAATCCACAGCGCCTTGATGCGCCCGTCCGCCACGGCCTCGAACATGTCGACCGCCTTGAGACCAGGTCTTGCTGCAATGGTTGGCGAGTTCCAGAAGCGCTGCACGCGGTCGCGGGCGGTTTCATCCTCAATATTCATATGCGCTGCCAGCATGTTGGCGAGCCCACCGACTTCGCGTCCGCCCATGGCGTTCGGCTGTCCGGTCAGCGAGAACGGTCCCATGCCGGGCCGGCCGATGCGGCCGGTGGCGAGATGACAATTGATGATCGCGTTGACCTTGTCCGTGCCAGTGGAGGATTGGTTGACGCCCTGGCTGTAGCAAGTCACCACCTTTTCCGTCGTTTCGAACAGACGATAAAAGGCATGTAGTTCGGCAGGTGATAGACCTGTTTCCTCCGAGATATCCAACCTGCTGCCGGTTTGTGCCGCTTCCAGCGCACTGTTAAAGCCGATCGTATGCGCCAATACGTAGCCGTGGTCGAAAGCCGACGTTCCCGCGAGATGGGCAAACAACCCATTGAAGAGGGCAACATCGCCGTCGCTTTTGATCATCAAATGCATGTCCGCGAGATCGGCGCTGACCGAGCGTCGCGGGTCAATCGTGACAATTTTCATGTCCGGCCGGCTTTGTCTCGCCGCTTCAATCCTTTGGTTGAGCACCGGATGGCACCATGCGAGGTTCGAACCAACGAGGACGATCAAGTCAGCAAGTTCGAGATCCTCGTAAGTGCCCGGCACCGTGTCCGAACCGAAGGCGCGGCGATGACCAGCGACGGAGGAGGCCATGCAAAGCCGTGAATTCGTGTCGATGTTGGCCGAGCCGATAAAGCCTTTCATCAGCTTGTTGGCGACATAATAGTCTTCCGTCAGGCATTGACCGGAGACATAGAAGGCGACCGAGTCCGGCCCATGCTCATCGACGGCTTCGCGGAACTTTGAGGCCACGAGATCGAGCGCGTCGTTCCAGCTTGCACGCTGGGTGTGGATTTCCGGATAGAGGACACGGCCATCGAGATCGATCGTTTCGGCCAGCGCCGAGCCCTTGGAACAGAGCCGGCCGAAATTGGCCGGATGCTCCGGATCGCCTTTGACGGAAACCTTGCCATCATCATCGACCCTGACGATGACGCCGCAGCCGACGCCGCAATAGGGGCAGGTGGTTTTGGTTTCAATGGACACCCATGGTCTCCCCGATGCTTATGCTTAGTCGCTGATGGTTTGCGCGCCCGTCTCGCAGCTTCATTGACATCTCCCCCTCAAGGGGAGGGATCGAGAGCTCGCCATGCCACTGGTCTCCACCCACTGGACAAGAACGATAGACGCTTTCTTGTCCAAACGGGGCGTAGCAAACTCAAATCGATCTCCTCCCTTAAGGGGGAGATGTCTCGAATGGACAGAGGAGGATATCGCCACACACACGGACATGACCTACTCCGCCGCCATCATCATGCTTTCGAGAGCGATCGACAGCACTCCGTTCTCATTGCGGACGGGAATGGTCCGCACCTCGCCCTCATCGGCTCCAAGCGCCTTGCCGGTTTCGAGCGAGATCACCCAGTTGTGCAGCGGGCAGGTCACGGCTTTGCCGTGAACGATGCCCTGGGAGAGCGGGCCGCCTTTGTGTGGGCAGTGATCCTCGATGGCGAAGACCTCGTTTTCGGCGGTCCGGAACACGGCGATCTTGCCCTGCGGGGTTTTCACGCAGCGTGCGCCCCGAGGGGGGATGTCGGAGATGTCGCCAATTTCAATCCAGTTCATATCCATCTCCTCACTCGGCGGCCTGCGGGAAGCCGACGGTCGCCATCGGTTTGAACTCATGCTTGTCCTTACCGGAGACGCGCTCCGACCAGGGATCGACCTGTGCGAACTTCTGGCTGAAGACGAAGCGCTCGTAATATGCCTTGCGCTTTTCATGATCCTGCATGATCTGGCGGCGGATCTCGTCGAGACCGATGCGCTTGGCCCATTTGTAGATGCGTTCGAGATAGCGGCCCTGTTCGCGATACATCTGCGTCAACGCCACGATGTGTTCGAGCGTCTCGTCCTCTGTCTTGACGAGGCCCAGGACTTCCGTGCCCTTGATGTCGAGGCCGGCAGCACCGGCGAAATGGATTTCAAAGCCACTGTCGACGCAGATGACGCCGATGTCCTTGCAGGTCGCCTCGGCACAATTTCGCGGACAGCCGGAGACGGCCATCTTGAGTTTTGCCGGCGTCCACGAGCCCCACATGAATTTCTCGATGCGGATGCCGAGGCCCGTCGAATCCTGCGTGCCGAAACGGCACCAGTCCGAGCCGACGCATGTCTTTACCGTGCGCAGGCCCTTGGCATAGGCTTGCCCAGAGATGAAGCCGGCCTTGCCGAGATCGGCCCAGACGGCGGGTAGATCCTCCTTCTGCACGCCGAGAAGGTCGATGCGCTGGCCGCCGGTCACCTTCACCATCGGGATCTCGAACTTGTCGACGACGTCGGCAATCGCCCGCAGCTCGTTCGAACTGGTAACTCCGCCCCACATTCGCGGCACCACGGAATAGGTGCCGTCCTTCTGGATGTTGGCATGCACGCGTTCATTGATGAACCTCGACTGATAGTCGTCTGCATATTCGTCCGGCCAATCGCAGACGAGGTAATAGTTCAGAGCCGGGCGGCACTTGGCGCAGCCGCAGGAAGTCTTCCATTCAAGCTCCTGCATAACGGCAGGAATGGTCTTCAACCTCTTGGCTTTTATCAGTCTTCTGACATCGTCGTGGCCGAGTTCGGTGCAGGTGCACATCGGCTGGACGGCTTTGGGATTATAGGCAGCGCCAAGGGTGATCGACATCAGTTGTTCGACGAGACCGGTGCAGGAGCCGCAGGAAGCCGAAGCCTTCGTGTGAGCGCGCACATCGTCGAGCGATGTCAGGCCCTTGGCTGATATGGTTGAGGTGATCTTGCCCTTGCAGACGCCGTTGCAGCCGCAGATCTCAGCATCATCCGGCAAGGCTGCAACGGCCGCCATAGGGTCCAGCGGCGACCCTCCCTGATAGGCCTGGCCGAAAATCAGGGTTTCGCGCATCTGCGAGATATCGGTCGCCTTCTTCTTCAGGTCGTTGAACCAGGCGCCGTCGGCCGTCTCGCCGTAAAGGACGGTGCCGATGATCTTGTTGTCCTTCAAGACCAGGCGCTTGTAGACCCCGGCTGCCGCGTCGCGCAGGACGATCTCCTCGCGGTCGTCGCCATCGGCGAAGTCGCCAAGCGAAAACAGATCGATGCCGGTCACTTTCAGTTTCGTCGGCGTGTCCGAGTGCACGAAGGCGGCGCTCGTGTCACCGGCCAAATGCGAGGCGGCCACACGCGCCATTTCGTAGAGGGGGGCGACGAGGCCATAGACCATGCCGCCGACCTCGGCGCATTCGCCCAGCGCCATGATTGAGCCATCCGAGGTCTGCATGCCGTCATCGACAACGATGCCGCGGTTGACGGCAATGCCGGCTTCCTTGGCAAGGCTGACATTTGGACGGATGCCGACGGCCATGACGACGAGCGTGGCAGGGATCACGCGTCCATCGTCGAGTTCGATCCCTTCGACCTTGCCGTCGCCGATGATCGCCTTGGTGTTGGCCTTGGTGATGACCTTGATGCCGCGCTCCTCGACGGCCTTTTGCAGGAGATAGCCGGCAGCGGGATCAAGCTGACGTTCCATCAGCGTCGGCTGCACATGGAGAACGGTGACATCCATACCACGCAGGCTGAGACCGGCAGCGGCTTCGAGACCGAGCAGGCCGCCGCCGATGACAACGGCCTTTTCGCGCGACTGAGCCGCAAGCAGCATCGCCTGCACGTCGTCGAGGTCGCGATAGGTGATGACACCAGGCAGCTCCTTGCCCGGAACCGGAATGATGAACGGGACAGAGCCGGTCGCTATGACAAGCTTGTCATAGCTCTCCGTCACGCCGTGATCTGAGGTGACCGTCTTTGCCACCCGGTCGATGGCGACGATCTTGTGTCCCTTGTAAAGCGTGATGCCGTGCTTGATGTACCAGCCGTCGCCGTGGATGATGATCTGCTCGAAGTCCTTTTCGCCCGAGAGAACCGGCGACAGCATGATGCGGTCATAATTGACGCGCGGTTCGGCATTGAAGATCGTGACCTGATAGAGATCCGGCGCTTTTTCCAGCAGGTGCTCCAGCATACGCCCTGGGGCCATGCCATTGCCGATGATGACGAGTTTCTGGGTCATGGTGTCACTCCGCGGCTTCAACGAAGCGGTGGCGTTCGTAGAGGAACTTCAGCACGGCCTCGCGGCATTTGAGGTAGGTTCTGTCGGACGCAAGCTCGATGCGGTTGCGCGGCCGCGCGATCGGCACTTCGAGGATATCGCCGATATGGGCGGCCGGGCCGTTTGTCATCATGACGATGCGGTCGGAGAGCAATACGGCTTCATCGACGTCGTGGGTAATCATTACCATCGTGCTACCGAGGCGGGTGTGGATTTCCATCACCGCATCTTGCAGATGGGCGCGAGTGAGTGCATCCAGCGCCCCGAAGGGTTCGTCGAGCAAAAGGATCTTCGGCTGCATGGCAAGTGCGCGTGCGATGCCGACGCGCTGTTTCATACCGCCGGAGATTTCCGCGGGACGCTTGTCCTTGGCATGTGCCATCTGAACGAGATCGAGGTTCCGCATCACCCAGTCATGGCGCTCGGCCTTGGACTTCGTGCCGCGAAACACTTTCGAGACGGCAAGATTGACGTTTTCGTAGACGCTGAGCCACGGCAGCAAGCTATGGTTCTGAAACACCACGGCGCGATCCGGGCCGGGTTCGTTGACCTCACGATTTTCAAGGAGCACCGCACCGGCCGAGACCCGGGTAAGGCCGGCAATGAGATTGAGCAGGGTCGACTTGCCGCAGCCGGAATGGCCGATGATCGACACGAACTCCCCCTTGTCGATCACGAGTTCGATGCCCTTCAGCACCTCGGCGCGCTGGCCGCCGCGATCGAAATACTTGTCGATATGATCGAGCTTCAGATAGGCGTTCATCCTGTTCTCCTCAATTGCCAGTCGTGCCGCGGGTCACGACGGCGCCAAGGCCGGCGACTAGACGGTCGAGGACAAAGCCGGTGATGCCGATATAGGCCAGCGCCACGATGATGTCGGGCAGGCGCGACGAGTTCCACGCGTCCCAGATGAAGAAGCCGATGCCGACGCCGCCGGTCAGCATTTCAGCAGCAACGATCGCAAGCCAGGAAAGCCCGGCACCGATGCGGAGACCCGTGAAGATGTAGGGAGCGGCCGCCGGCACCATGATGCGGAAGAAGAATTCGATCTGGTTGAGACGCAGGACCTTGGCGACGTTGCGATAATCCTGCGGAATGTTGCGAACGCCGGTCGCGGTGTTGATGATGACGGGCCAGATGGAGGTGATGAAGATCACGAAGATCGCCGAGGGATTGGAATTCTGGAAGGCGGCGAGAGAGAGTGGCAGCCACGCAAGCGGCGGCACGGTGCGCAACACCTGGAAGATAGGATCGAGCCCACGCATCGCCCAGACCGATTGTCCGATCAGCGCGCCCGTCAATACGCCGGCGACAGCGGCAAGGCCGAAGCCATAGGCGACGCGTTGCAGCGAGACGAGCACGCGCCAGGCAAGCCCGATATCCTGCGGCCCATTATAAAAAAACGGATTGATGATGAGGTCATAACTCTCCTGCCAGACCTGCGATGGCGGCGGCAGGCTTGCACCCGGCTGCGCGCAAAGCAGCTGCCAGGTGCCGAGCAGAAGCACCAGAACCACAAGAGGCGGCAGGATGTTGCGCAGGATGGCAAGCCCGATTTGACGTATGTCGATGCCGCGGGCGGGGCGAGTTGAGAGGGTAACGACTTGGCCCTTGAGCGCTTCAGGCGCCGTCGGTCCGGGTGTGTGTTTGCGTGCGAGAGCCGACATTATGATGCCACCTTGATCGAGAGGCTTTTGAGATAGGCAGAGGGGTTCTCTGGATCGAAGACTTTGCCGTCGAAGAAGATTTCCTTGCCGCGGGAGGTCGATGCTGGAACATCCGAGGCGGCAACGCCGAGATCCTTGGCAGCATCTCGCCAGATATCCTGCCGGTTTACCTGCCCGACTAGCGCCTTGATGTCGGTATTGGGCGCGAACTTGCCCCAACGGATATTTTCGGTGATGAACCAGGCATCGTGGCTCTGGAATGGATAGGACACGCCACCCTTCCAGAACTTCATGTAGAGATCTGTGCCCTTGGCAAGGCGGCCGTTGCCGTAGTTGATGTCGCCCTTCAAACGGCCGAGCACGTCCTTCGGCGGCACGTTAAACCATTGCCGTTTGCCGAGAACGGCCGCCATCTCCTCCTTGTTGTCCGTGCCGTCGCACCATTGCTGGGCTTCCATCACGGCCATCAGCAGGGCTTTGGCCGCCTTCGGGTTCTTTTCGATCCAGTCGGCGCGCATGCCGAGAGCTTTCTCCGGGTGGCCCTTCCAGATCTCGCCAGTCGTACAGGCGGTAAAGCCTATACCCTGGTTGACGAGCTGTTCGTTCCACGGTTCGCCGACACAGAAGACGTCCATGTTGCCGACCTTCATGTTCGCCACCATCTGCGGCGGCGGGATGACGATGGTCGAGACATCCTTGTCGGGATCGATGCCGCCGGCGGCCAGCCAATAGCGCATCCACAGATCATGCGTGCCACCGGGGAAGGTCATGGCCGCCTTGATTTCCTTGCCCGCGGCTCTTTTCGCGTCAAAGGCGGCCTTCAGTTTGGAGGCATCAAGCTGGACGCCCGTTGCCGCATATTCCTTGGCAACCGAAATGCCCTGGCTGTCGTAGTTGAGGCGTGCAAGGATCGCCATCGGCACAGGCTGGTTGTTCTGCGTTACCTTGCCTGTGTGCATCAGGTAGGGGAGCGGCGAGAGAATATGGGCGCCGTCGATACCGTTTGCCGCCCCACCAAGCACGAGGTTGTCGCGCGTCGCACCCCAGGACGCCTGCTTGGCGACATCGACATCGGGCAGGCCGTGTTTTTCGAAGAAGCCCTTTTCCTTGGCGATAACCAACGGCGCTGCGTCGGTGAGGGCAATGTAGCCGAGCTTGACGCCCGTCACTTCAGCTCCGCCCGTGGCCGCAAAGGCGCCGGAAGGGAAGGTGGCTCTGACCGCACCGATCAGAGCCGCGGCGGCAGACGTCTTCAAAAGGTTTCGGCGTGTAACACCATTGGTCAGGATCTCTTTCACGTGCAGTTTCCCCTTGTTGGCTCACGACGGAAGAATTTCGGACATAAAAAAACGCCGCTCGATCGATGCGGCCGGGGATGGAATGGGAGTCCCGGGGCATGAACCGTGCGACGTCAATGTCTTTGCGAGCGCGTAATCAGCGCATTGCGTGCCTGGATCGCCGTTGATCGAGGCAGCCTTAACTAAGCAATCCGCGTGCCATTTTCTAAGGGGATGAGTAGCTCTATGAAAATACTGAGTTATTTCGAACTTGGCCAGGTTTGCCGGTTTTGTGCGTGGATGCGGCAATTGCTGACGTTTTAGGCGGTTGCTGCTCTGCGATCGAAGGCCTTGCGCCAATTCTGTGCATGCAGCGAACGCTGTCGCGTCTTAAATGTCGTCCGTCGAGAGCTGTGCTGCGCTTGCTGCCTTCACGGCAAATCCTCCGACATAATCGGCCATTTCGTCGGGATCGAAGACATGTCCGTCCATGAAGCGATCGCCCTCCTTATCGCCCTCAATGCGGATATCGGCCTCGTCCGGCCCCGCTCCGGCGCCGAGTGCGAGCCTGTAAAGATCCGGGCGATAGGCCGAGGCGGCGATTTTCATGTTCTGTTTGGATAGAGCAACCTGGCCCCAGCGGATCATCTGGCTGAATATCCATAGAGCCTGGCTCGGGCGCGGATAATTGGCAAAGTTACCATGAAAGGAAAAATATCGGTCGATCAAGCGCCGATTGCCCTTGGCATCCAGGTTGAATTCGCCTGATAGCACGCGGCGGATGATGGCGGCGGGCGCCGCGATGTAGCGGGGATCGGCAAGCGCCTCGGCGAGCGCATCGTGATTTTCCGACCGGTCGCACCAGCGGGCGGCAGCATCAAGCGCAACGATCAAGCGTGAAACCGTTTCGGGATGACTCTCGGCCCATTCCGGGCGCATTCCGATCACTTTCTCCGGAGCGGAGGGCCATATGTCCTGCTTGGCGGCGACAATGCGCCCGACGCCGCGCTCGGACGCAACCATGTTCCAGGGAGCGCCGACGCAGAAGCCGTCGATAGCGCCGGCTGCAAGTGCGTCGGATGTCAGAGGCGGTGGAACGACGACAAGCTTCACGTCCCGGTCAGGGTCGATACCACCGGCGGCTAGCCAATATCGGAACTCGTAATTATGAGACGAGAACGGATAGGTCATTCCGAACGTCGGAGGTGCCTCGCCACGGTCCTTCCCATGCGAAAGCACGACCGCCAACGCCCTGGCGTTTTCGAGTGCGCTCGCCTGTTCAGCAATCCCTGCATGATCGCGCATGCGATCGAACAGCGTGACGGAAAGAGTGATCGCGCTGCCACCCAGGCCGAGTGAGAAGGGGGTGATCGTCGACGAAGGATTGGAGCCAAGGCCAAGCATCGAAGCCACCGGCATCGGCGACAGCATATGTGCGATGTCGAATTGGCGGAAGGCCAATCGGTCGCGGACATTGGCCCATGAGACATCCTTGACCAGTTCGAGTGCAAGTCCCTCCCTGGCGGCAAAACCGAATTCGGCCGCAGCGATCAGGACCGAAGCATCGACGAGTGGAATAAAGCCGGCGCGCAGGACCTTCTGCTCCCTGCCGCTGACCCGTTTGGGGGCGACAAGCTTGCTACTGGAGCGTTCGATTATTGTCATCTTTTCTTACCTCGGGCTTTCTCCCCGTGTCGCGATCACATCAGCAACCCGGCGGCCGTCACCACACTCTGGGCGATTTCGGAGATCTTCTTCTTCTCGTTCATGGCTGTCTGACGCAGGAGTGCAAAGGCATCCTCCTCCGACAGGCCGCGCATCTTCATCAGAATGCCCTTTGCGCGCTCGACGATCTTGCGCTCCTCCAGAGCGGATTTTGCTTCGGCAAGCTCTCTTTGAAGGCGGGAGAAAGCGTTGAAGCGGCTGACCGCCATGTCGAGGATGGATTTGACACGCTCCTTCTTCAATCCGTCAACGACATAGGCCGAAACACCTGCGTCCATGGCTGCCTCAATCTGCGCTGTATCGGATCTGTCGACGAACATCGCGATTGGCCGGCCGACGGTGCGGGTCAACTGAAATAGGTGCTCCATCATGTCGCGATTTGGATTCTCGATATCGATGACGATCACATCGGGCTTGAGTGCCTCGATGATGCGGGCAACACCATTGACTTCGTGAATGACGGTGACCTTGCCATGCCCGGCCTCGCGCAGCCCTTCCTCTATGATCGAGGCGCGGATGACGTTTTCGTCGATGACCAAAATTGTCAGTTCGGAATGAAGCATTGCCACCTTCAATCGATGACGCCATGCAGATAGATCGCGAAGCCTCCAACAGATATTAACAAGGACCAGAACGAGGACAGATTTCTGCCGAGCGCGAGGGCAATCGTCATGCCGCAAGCGACCAGTACTGTGCCGGCGAGGAGGCTGTGATCGGCGAATGACAAGCCGATCGCGCAGAGGAATATGCTGGTCGAAACCGTCACGAGCGCGAGGCGGATGCGCGACTTCTCCGGCCCCGAGACGAAGATCGACGAGCAATCCGCCCAGCTGAAGCCGATGGCAATGCACAAGAACGGCAGAAACGGTCCCACCTGAGATCCCTTTTTGAACTCACTATGCCAAGCAATTGGCGTGCCATGAGCTAACGCATTGGAAATTCAGGGGATCATCCCGTCGTGGCCGATGGAGACTCGAAGTGAGTGCCTGTTTGATAGGCATCCAACGCGGAATGCTGGGCAATCCGGGATAGGCGCACTTAGCCGTTACGGGGGTAGGTGCCAGCCTATAGGAGGTCTCTAAAGTCGCGAACGGTGGCTGCTTCGGCTTTCGGTCGTTTCTGCTTCGCTCAAGCCTGATCGATCGGCCCTGAAGTTGGCTCAACTCCACATGCTCACTGCGTGGTCCACGATCTCCCTCATGCGCGCGAACCTCTCCCAGAGGCGCCTGGGTGACGAAGCCTGCCTTCGTGGCGGAAGCACCGACCTCAGACCAGCACCATCAATGCCATCAAGGTACGCCATTCCGGTGACGTGCAGCACAAGGTCATCGAGAGCACCTATCGCATTCTTGGCGAAGCGGAGCGACCCTTGTTGCTCCACAGGACTAGTCAACCTTGCGAAGGCGAAACGACGACACCAAGGCCGAACAGTTGCTGGTTCCCCCGCGATCGTGACGACCGCGCCGACGATCTGTGGACGGTCTGGAACGTGGTGCAGGAAAACGCCATCAAAGGCGGATTGCGTGGCATTGGCCGTGACGATCTCGGCCGGCCGCGCCGCCCGATGCTGGTCTGCGTCCTGCCGGCGGAGCCATCGTCTGACGGCACCCTCCGCGGCGACGGCGCTCAAGCGCGCTTCACCGAGCCGCGCCGGTTTGCGTTAGGCCCGCAAAGAGCTCGCAAAATGCCTCGGCGAAGATCCGACAATTCGCGTGAAGGCTGTGCTGAAGGCGCTTGAAGATTGGAATCCCACAGCTAGAGCAATCTCACCAACGCTCTTCGATCCAAGGCGCAGCTCATCCTTTGCGCGCGCGATGCGCCAACGCTGAAGGTATTCTATAGGCGCCAGCCCCACTGTTTTGCGAAATCGCGTCGCGAACTTGGATCGTGATACGCCACAGAGACGAGCCAAGGCGGAAACCGTCCAGTCGTGTGCTATGTCGGCATGCATGGCCGAGAGAGAGCGCGCCGTCACAGGATCGCGGAGACCGGCCACGAGCCCTCGGCGCTGCTGGCTGATCTCCCCGGTAGCGCCGGACCGCAGGATTTCCACAAGAACCAGTTCCATCAATCGCCCCACGACGTAATCTCCTCCCGGTCTCGGACAGCGGGACTCGTCCTCGTTCATGGTCAACAGAGCGCGAACGCGCGACGATGATGTCTGACCTGCCGGGATGTGGACCAGCGATGGCAGCAACTCGACGAGTAGCTCCTCGTTGGCGGAGTCAAAGACAAACTTGCCGGCGTGCAAAGTGCTGATCGGGCCGCCACCTGAACCTATTCTAATCCTCGGATCGTTCGTGGCCGCGGTTACCGTCTCGCTGTCCGTCGGCTCGATGGCCGCGTCCGTGGTGAGAGCGAACGGAACCGTCGCGCGGATGAGAAGGAAATCGCTTGGGGCCAGCCGGATCGGCGGCAGGGGGGACGGCTGCGTCAAGAGACATTCTCCTTGCTCGAGCCAGCAGAACAGCAGGTCGTTTCTCGGTCGGAAAGAAACTCCCCACCGCCCAACGCCATCAATGCCTCCCCAGAGAGTGGCGCGCGGTCGAAGCAAGTTGATGAGATCGAGAAGCGGGTCCATATTTGGACGATAGATAAACTCTTCCGGCTTGTCAGCTATCGACCGTGCAGAGGCGCGATCTATCATTGGCCGACAATCAAGTGTTTGGCGACCGGCAGGCTCAGATCGGCCTGCTGCGCATCTCATCAAGGAGTTTATCGATGTTGCAGGAAAAGCGTGTCGTCGTTCTCGGTGGATCCCGAGGCATCGGCTTTGCCGTGGCCGAGCAGGCCGTGCGAGAAGGGGCCAGCGTCGTCATCGTCTCCAGCCAGGAGAAGGGTGTCACCGGCGCCGTGGCCAGGCTACCCCAAGGCACGGCCACGGGCAGAGCTGTCGATCTCAGATCCACCGACGCCGTAAGGGCGCTCTTTGAGGAAATTGGCGCATTCGATCATCTGGTCTATACGGCAGGGGAGCCGCTTCCGTTTGGTCCGCGTGTCGCCGACACCGATCTCACGATCGCGCGCGGTTTCTTCGAATTGCGCTATTGGGGCGCGGTTGCCGCTATCCAGGCGGCCCGGCCGTACATCCGAAGCGGCGGATCAATTGTTCTAACAAGCGGAACATCGGCCAGGCGCCCACCCGCAGGGTTTGCCTTCGCGGCGAGCATCTGCGGAGCGATCGAGTCCCTGACGCGTGCACTGGCGATCGAGCTAGCGCCGATCCGGGTTAACGCGGTGCTCCCGGGCATGGTCGTCACGGATCTTTGGTCTGGCATCCCCTCGGAAGCGCGCGAGCACATATTCCGCGAGACTGCGGCAAAGCTCCCCGTCGGCCGCGTAGGAAGACCTGCCGACGTAGCGGAAGCCTACCTCTCGTTTCTGCGGAGCGACTATACGACTGGACAATCAGTGGTTGCGGATGGAGGAGGAACCCTTGTGTAGACGCGTCTCCTCAGAAGAGGAGCATCGCCCCTCTATGGATGGCGCGAAACCCGGAGAGGAGACGTGTGCCGCGCCGTGCCAGCGGCCATATCTGCCGCGGTGCCAGGCTGCCAATGCGGAGAACCGCCCCGAGAACGATGGCAAGAACGGCAGACTTCAGGCCGAAGAACAGGACATGGAGGAAGCGTTCCTCGCCGATCCAACGCTTCTCCTCGACGATGATCCTATGCATGACCGTGATCTGGCCGGCAGGTCCGCCGAAGCTCAGCGCGGCCATCTGCGCCCAGACCTTCAAGGCCTCCGAGAACGGCAGACCGTGTTCGACCGCTTCGCGCGCGGCGGTTTCTTCCTTTTCCACGGTTGCCATATCGCTGGCCCGCCTCGGCGTTCGGCCAGTTGTGGGTTTCCCCGGCGGCGTCGCGACACCAGCGATAGAAAGCGTCGTAGAGCGTCAGGCCCGCCTCCAACTGCTCGAGGTCGTCGTGAACATCCGGGACAACCCGAGCGACGCTGCAAGCAGCCCTGCCACTTCCGGGGCAAGCTCCGGTCATCCCGTGTCCGCGCCTCGGACGATCGTCGCGAGGCGCGGAAGAGGGGCCGGAGTGGTACGACAGCCCCGGCCTATGTCGAGATCCGTTGGCCCAAGGACAGCAAAGAAGCTCCGCTTAATCTGTCCGCCTCATGCCAATTCTGCGGCCGCCGGGGTAAGTCGCTCGGAAAGAAACTCTGCAAGGAGCTTGGCTTCCCTCGAAAGCCGCATGCGACCCTTAACCAGGGCCATTTCGGATCCACGCTCAGCTCGGAAGCCATCCGCCGGCGACAGCTTGCGGTGTTCCGGTAGCAACGCATTTGACGGAAGCAGGCTGACCCCCAGCCCGGAGGCGACGGCCGCCTGAACGCCCATCAGGCCCTGGCTTGTGTAGGCGATCCGCCAGCGGCGACCCTGCGCTTCGATCGCGCGGATCGCGCGCTCGCGGTAGATGCAGCCGACCGGAAAGACCGCAAGCGACACCGGATCGGGATCAACCTTGCAGCTGCCGCCACCAACCCAGACCAGCTCCTCTTTCCAGCTCGCCAGGCAGGCGCCGTCGCCGGCCTCTCGCTTGATCAATGCTAGATCGATCTCGCCTGCATCGAGCAGTCTGCGCAACTCGACGCTCCAGCCACTCGTCGTGTCGAGCCGGATCTGCGGCGACGCAACGGAGAAACTGGAGAGCAGATCGATAAGCCGTCGACCGGCGAAATCTTCGGGGACACCGAGGCGCACTGTCTTCGGTGCCATGGGCTTGCGCATGATGTCCATCGCCTCGGCTGCCGTGGCCAGCAACCGGCGTGCGTAACCGAGTAGAAGCTCGCCTTGCTCGGTGGTCTGTACACTGCCGGTCGATTTGTTGCGTACGAGCAGCACATGGCCGACATTCGCCTCCAGTTTCTTGATCTGCTGGCTGACGGTCGATTGTGTCAGATGCACGCGTGCGCCGGCCCGGGTGAAGCTGCCGCAATCAACCACAGCCATAAAGGTCCGTAACAGGTCAAGATCGACGATATCGCTCATTCGAATACCAACTTTATGACATTAGAACATTTAATTTCTCAATGAAGGTGATCCTTGTCAAAATCAAGTGGTAAAGGAGATACCCTGACATGACCTTTAACGGAAAACGCCCTAACTGGCTGACCTTCGACTGCTATGGCACTCTCATTCAATGGGATGAAGGGCTGCTGGCCGCCGTTGATAGAATCCTGTCTAGAAAGGGCGGCACGATCGATCCCGTAGCCTTCATCGGCGTCTATGATCGCCACGAGCACCAGCTGGAGGAGAAGCGGCCGCACCAGTCGTTCAAGACGGTGAGTGCGAAGGCGCTCGAGCGGGCAATGGCTCAGTTCGACCTGCGCTTCGATCCTGGCGACGCCGATATCCTGACCAGCTCGATCAGCCGGATGCCGCCGTTCCCCGAGGTGGTCGAGACGCTTGGTCGGTTGAAGGGTGCCGGCTTTCGCCTCGCGATCATCTCGAATACCGACGATGGCATCATTGCCGGCAATGTCGCCCAGCTGGGTGGCTACATCGATCGAGTTATTACGGCTGAACAGGCCGGCGCCTACAAGCCCTCGTCGCAGATCTTCCATCATGCCTGGGACGGTCTTGGGACCGGGATCGATGATCTGGTGCATGTCTGCGCCAGCCCGCATCTCGACCTTGCGGCGGCACGCGAACTCGGATTTCGTACGATTTGGGTGGATCGTGGAACCGGCCGCAAGCCGCTCGACGATTATCGACCGGGCGCGGTGGTTGCCGCACTCGATCATGTGCCCGGCGTGCTGAAGGCCGCCGGCTGGATGTAATGCGGAGAAAAACACAGATGGCCCATGAATTGAACATTGCCGGCGCAAGGCCGGCCATCCTGCGAAACGCTTCGCTCGACACCGAGGAGATCTGGAATGCGCGGCGAGATCTCGCGGCCTGTCTGCGCACAGCGGCCAGGCTAGGGCTCGAAGAGGGTATCTGCAACCATTTCTCGGCCGTTGTGCCCGGGCATCCGGACCTCTTCCTGGTCAACCGACTGGGCTGGGCTTTTCAGGAAGCCACGGCCTCATCGCTGCTGATCTGTGATTTTGAAGGAAATGTCGTTGCCGGTGACGGCGTGCCGGAGGCAACCGCCTTCTTCATTCACGCACGCCTGCACAAGATGCTGCCCCGCGTCGGCGCCGCCTTCCATACCCATATGCCGAACGCCACGGCGCTCAGCATGGTCGAGGGCGAACCGCTGGTGTGGGCCGGTCAGACGGCTCTGAAATTCTATGGCCGCACCGGTGTCGACGAGCACTACAATGGTCTCGCACTGGACGAGCGCGAAGGTGACAGGATTGCTGCAACGCTCGGCGATAACGACATCCTGTTCATGAAGAACCACGGCGTCATGGTCTGCGCCCCGAACATTGCCGAGGCATGGGACGACCTCTACTACCTGGAGCGTGCGGCAGAGGTACAACTAAAAGCCATGAGCACCGGCCGCCGCCTGCTCGCGGTATCCGCCGACATAGCCACGGCCACCGCCCGCCAGATGCGGGAAGGCGATCCGGAAAGCGCGCGCATGCATCTCGAAAGCATTCGCCGAGTTCTTGACAGGCAGGAGCCGGGCTACCGAGAGTGATTGGTCAATTCAAGCCGTCCGGCAGATGCAAAATTCCTCAAGTCGATCTGATCGTTTCAGTGTCTGGCGCTTCGAGGATGCGGTTCAAGAGCAAGTGCCGGCACGCTACTCGCAATCTTAAGAAGAAAACGAAAGTGTGCGGCCGTAATGCTTGTGGATAGAGCCGGTCCGCGTTTGGAGGTTCAAACAATGACTGACCTAACAAACTGGCATGGTGTGCCTGCTCCGGAAAGAGTAGCTATCGATGGGCGCTATGTGCGTCTCGAGCCGCTGAATGCCGACAAACATGGTGACCATTTGTTCGAGGCCGTCTGTGGGCCTGATGCTGAACGGCTGCATCGCTGGCTTCCAGACAAAGTGCCGGAAGATAGGAACGCCTTTCAGGGGTGGTTAGCAGAAAAGGCGGCATCTATCGACCCACTCTTTTTCGTCGTCCTTGATAAGGCTACCGGCCGGGTGGTGGGGCGGCAAGCTTTGATGGATATTAGCACCGCGCACGGTTGTGCGGAGATCGGGCATATTTTATGGGGCCTAGGAATGGCCGGCACGCGCCTCGCTACAGAAGCTTTCTTTCTGTTTGCGGACTATGTCTTTCAGCTGGGATACCGTCGTTATCAGTGGCGCTGCAATTCGCGAAATGCTCCGTCTCGGAAGGCCGCCGAACGATTTGGATACAAATTTGAAGGCATATTTCGACAGAACATGATCGTCAAAGGCGAGAATCGCGACACAGCTTGGTTTTCAATCATCGACTCTGAATGGGAAACGTTGCGCGAGGGGTATCTCAAATGGCTAGATCCCGAAAATTTTGAACAGGACGGCGGGCAAAGAATAACGCTTCGCCAGGCATTTCAACTCTAGGGGCGAGTTCCCGATGCGCATTATGTTCAGGAAGCGTTTCGAAGCTGACCCATTTCATATCGGAGTAATAACCGGGCAAGCGAGTTCTGCTCGCCGAATTGCAACAAAGCACAAATATCGGATCTTGACCCGATGCCACCGGCAGTCCTTCATCGCCTGCGATGTCGGGCGTCCACATTCTTGCTATTCGGAATTACTGGTTCGAATCCGCTCAAGGCGGGCACTCCGGGCTTCAGGAATATCCTTGGGGCGGCATTCCATGGGCTCGAACCGCACAACAAGGCGCGCGGACAGTTCTTCACGCCCTACGCCACTTGCCGAGTAATGGCGCTGACGCTTGTGGGCAGCAAGGAGGAGATTGGCGGGACCATTGTAAGACGCGGCTTCATGATCGCACACGAGCCCGCCGTTAGCAGCGGCGCAATGATCGTGGCGCTGGCCGACGCCCTACGGGACGCCGGTTTCAACTACCAGCGTTCCCTTCATGTAACCGCCGTGGACATCGATCGCCGCGGCGCTCACATGGGGTATATCCGAATTTCACTTCCTCATATCCCCGCGACCCTTCTGGTCGGTGACAGCCTTGCTATGAGATTTCACGAGGAGTGGCACACTCCGGGCCATGTCATGGGCAGCTGGAACGCGAAGCTCCGGAGAGCCGAACAAAAAGGGAAAGGCGCTGCGCTGCGGCTACGCCCGCAGCGTCCGGACGTGATCGTGCGCAACCGACAGAACCAAAGCTACCGTCATTTGATGCTGAAAGGACTGATCAGTTCAGGCTTTTCTACTTGTACCCTTGTGAGGCGGAGGCTACGTCAGGCCTTCGCCAGATGGATATCGATCCTGCCGCTTGCCTGTCCCGGGCCGCTATCCAAGCGGCACGGAACAGGGGCGAGGGGTGCCCCGGCGCCTAACCCGTCGGAACGCCCCGCCCGCCCATGAAATACGGAGCGCAAGGTGCGGGGGCAAACGGTCCCGCTTCCCCTTCGGGCCACTATGTTGAAGCTCCTGCGGCAGCCCTTGTTCCTCTCGCGCGCGCCGAGAATTTCCGAAATCCCTGCCTTCGGCTGGCGCTCGCGCTGATTTCTCTGATACTCTCCATCATTTCCGGATCGCGCCTCGCTCGTTTTACCTCGGCACGATCGGCGGCCGTGACTCCTTCTTGCAATTCTAACTTCGGTGAATTAAATGTGGTTACGTAACCACAAACGGGGCTACGAACGTTGGAGTTTGCCATGACCGTCACCACGCTTTCAGGCCGTGAACTCAATCACGATCTAGGTCGCGCAAAGCGCGCCGCCAAGGACGGCCCTGTCATTATCACTGACAGGGGACGGCCGGCGCATGTCCTCTTGTCATTTGATGAGTACAAGCGGCTTACCGGTAAAATGCGGACGCTCGGTGATATGCTGGCCGCACCGGGAGCAGAAGACGTTGACTTGCCGCTCCCGCAGCGCACTGAACATGCCATGCTGGTTGACCTGTCCTGATGCTATTACTTGATACCAATGTCGTGTCTGAACTCCGCAAGGTCGCAAATGGCAAGGCCGATCCCAATGTTGCCGTCTGGAACGAAACCGTCGATCCGGCCGAAACCTTCATTTCATCCGTGGTTCTGCATGAGCTGGAGATTGGCGTGCGGCTGGTGGAGCACAATGACGCCGTCGCCGGGAAAGTACTGCGCAACTGGCTGGAAAACACGGTCCTCGGGACATTTTCCGGCCGTATCCTGCCCCTGGACGAGGCGGCGGCTGTTCAGGCAGCGAAATGGCATGTACCCAATCCCAGGCCGATCAATGACGCTTACATCGCAGCAGCAGCCTTCACCAAGCGCATGACACTGGTGACGCGAAACGTCAAAGATTTCGAGGGCATGGGAGTGAACCTCGTGAATCCGTGGGATATGCCGGCGTAACAGTTTCAGATTCCAACGGAATCTCTCTCTATTCCCACCGGACCCGACGCAGTCACCCTTAATTTTCGGTGATTGCCTATGCGGCGCAGTTATATCTGGACCCGTTTTCGAGCCGCAGGCGAGCGGTGGCCAAGCAAACCGGATTTACGCGAGCGGGCCGCAGTGACAGTGCCGACGGCAATGCCGACCGGCGCCGATGCGCCAATGAAGACCCGCACCGTCTGTCTTTCTAACCCACTCGCTCGGGCGAGCATTGCCGTTTCGGCAAGGAAAGAGCCGAAAATCGGCGCTTCTTCAGAACACGCTTGTTTGCCATAGTTTGCGCGAAGCGCCCTGAGAGCGTTGAAAGGCGAACGTCATGGCTTATGTGATTACCGAGCCTTGTATCGATACAAAGGATGGCGCTTGCACCGTCGCATGTCCGGTTGATTGCATCTATGAGGGCGGCCGGATGTTCTATATCCAGCCGGAAGAGTGCATCAATTGCGGGCTCTGTCTTTCCGTGTGTCCGGTTGACGCTATCCTGTGGGATGAAGAAATGCCGGCCGAGAGGCTGTTTCTGCGCGACGTCAACCGCGACTTTTTCGCTGAGGACGTCACCGGTTGGGGCGCGCCCGGTGGTTGGGACAAGAGCCGTACTACGAGCCTGGATCACCCCTTCGTCACGGCCTATCAGCGCCCGTCCGAAGCCCGAATATCTTGATAATGGCAGGAGCTTTCTCGTGACGCAAACCCGGATTGCCGGCGTGATCGCCGCCGTGCCGACACCAATCAATGTTCATGGCGAGATTGACGGCGATGCCTTCCTTGAGCATGCGGGCTGGTGCCTAAGCAATGGCTGTGACTTTCTAAATGTTCTTGGGACGACCGGCGAAGCAAACTCGCTTTGTGCTACCAAACGCAGCGCCTTGATGACAATGGCGGCACGGGAATTGGATGGCAGCAGGCTTATGATCGGCACGGGCACGCCGGACCTTGAAACGACGGTTGCCCTGACGCGTAAGGCTTTCGATCTCGGCTTTGCGGCCGCGCTCGTGCTGCCGCCTTATTATTACAAACCTCTCGAGGAGGATGGTCTTTTTGCGTGGTTTGCCGAATTGGTGAGAATGACCGCTAAAACGCCGGTCCCGATTTACCTCTATAACTTCCCGCAATTGACGGGCATCGAGTTCTCGCCGGCTCTATCATCTCGGCTATCGCGAGCGTTTCCCGAGCGAATTCATGGAGCGAAGGATAGCTCCGGTAACCTCGCCTATGCGCGGGAACTCGCCAAGATTCCTGGTTTTCGTGTCTTTCCGAGCAGCGAAACGGCGCTTGCCGATGCCGGCCGCGATGGGTATGCCGGCTGTATCTCCGCAACGGTGAATATAGACCCGCGTTCGTCGCAACGTCTGTGGCACGACCAGGCCAATGCCGGCATCCTCGATCATGTCCGCAGCTTCCGGCAGACGATCGCCACCAATCCCCTCATTCCGGCAGTCAAATATCTCGTCGGCAAACGCACCGGAAATGCGATCTGGAATCGTGTCCTGCTTCCACAATTGCCGATCACCGACGCAAAGAGGCTCGAAGGTCTCAATGCATTGCGGATTGGCGCACTGGTTAAAGCATGATCTGCTTTTACCCGCTTCAGTCGATGCCGGGCCAAGTCGCATAATAAGTTCGGGTGGCCGCAGACAAGGCACTGACGAGAGGGCGTTGCCTTTCAAGCCTCGGCAAATCGGCTTTCGCGTGGGCGAGCAGCTCCGACAGCGCGGCATCGAAGTCGATGCCCGTTAGTTTCCCGTCGCGCATGACCTCTCGACCTGCAACGAACAGCTTTTTGGCAAATCTGGCACTCATACGAGTCAGCAGGACTTCCGCTTCATCAACATCGTCGAACAGTGCATCGGCAATCAGCGCCTGGTAATCGACGATGGTGAAATCCTGCACATCTGACGCATTGATGACCTGCCGGCCGACCTTGATTGCCGCATCGAAGAGCATTTGCGCCGTGAACTGTTGGGTCAGGCCTCGCCCGCCGTGCAAGAGATAGAGAAGCCGCATCTCGCGCCAGAGATCCTGATCGTCGTCCAATCCGGTACCATCAAGGCCGATTGCAAAGGCTGGGCCACCGCGCCCGATCATCGATGCGATGGGCGCGACGCCCGAGCGCAGCCGCAGATTGGCCGTGGGATTGCTGACGACCTGTACGCCGCGATCGGCAAGCAGCTCCAGCTCATCGGGGCGCAACTGAACGCCATGAGCAACGGCAAGCCTTGGTGAGAGGAAGCCAATCTTGTCGAGGTAGGTAACGACACCTTCGGGAAAGCGGCGGTCGAGCCAAGCGCGTTGGCGCCGGCTCTCAAGCAGATGCATGTGGATACGTCGATCATGGCGCGAGGAAGCTTCGGCAATCGCTTCCAGAAGTGCGTTCGAACACCATTGTGGCCCGATCGGACCATACTGCACATCGACGAGCAGATTGGTATTGGCGGCGGCGATAGTCTCGACGGCATCAAGCTGTGCGTGAATGGGCGCATAGTTCGGAATCGTGCCGGCGAGCGCCTCCCAATCGCCTTCGGAGAGAAACGGGCGCAATCGCCGCGGCCCGCCATCATAGGCCCAGGCATCGTGATCGAGTAGTGGGCAGGAGAGGCCAAGCCGAATGCCGACATCGCCTGCGGCCCGCATGACAGCGCTCGCCTCATCGACCAGACGATCGATGTTGAGAGAGTTATGGCAGTGCATCGTCGCGCCGACTCCGGTTTTGGCCAGCCGACCGAATGCGACAAGCGCCTCGAGATAGGGATCGGTGCGCGGCCGCAGCCTCAAGCCCGGTATCCACACCTCAAGCGCGTCGTCGACCGCGCCGAAATCAAGAGTGCGGATGCCGTAGCCATGGTCGTGAGCATTAACGGGCGAGGGGAGGACGAGGTCGCCGGGTTGCGCAACCATGGCGTCGAATTGCAATGGTAGGTCTGTCAATCTGTCGACGCGCGTGGCCGGGACATAGCCGGGACATTTTAACAGGCGAATCTTCTTCATGCTTTTCTCATCTGCTGACGATGGCTCTCAAATCCTCGCCGAACCTGCGCAGCTCGGTGTTGAGCAGATCAATGACCGCCTGGCTGGCATGGGTCAGATGCCGGTCGCGCGGCACGAAAATACCGATATCGACAGTGCTGAGCTTGAAGTCCCGGATCGGGATGGCAACGATTTCGCCCGTCTGGATTTCGGGCCAGAGGCCAACCGGAGTAAAAAAACCAATGCCATCTCCCGACATGATCAGTGGTTTGAGGAGGATTGGATTGTTGGATGCGACCAACGTTCGCCCTACTCGATTGAGCCCTGCAAGTTCGACTGCTATCGCTGAACTGACGACTTCACTGTCGAGCGCGAGAAGCAGCTTGTATTGGGCGCATTCTGGCAACGTCACCGATTTCGCCCGCGCCAATGGGTGCGATGAAGCCACCATGGCCATGAAAGCTGTGCGGATTGAGCCCACAAGCTTCAGGTCATGTGGGGTCGCAAGGTCAAAGCTGATGCCGATATCAATGTCGCCAGCCGCCATGAAATGGAAAATATTGTTGTAGGCTCCGGCTCGGACGCGAAAGTCGACCGCAGGATGCAGCCTATGAAACCTCTTGATGAAATCAGGAAGAAACGTAACGAGCAGACTGTCGAGGGCGGCAATGTGGACGCGGCCCGTATTCTTTCCCTGAAGGTCACCGAGATTGGACTTCATGACCTCGAAGTCCTGCAGCGTCTCCTTTGCGTGGCGCAGCACGATTTCGCCGGCCGATGTCAGCCGCAGCCCATCGGAGAAGCGCTCGAACAGCGGCGTGCCGAGCTCGTCCTCCAACTTCTTGATCTGGCGGCTGACGGCGGAGGTCGCGACATGCAGCTCTTCCGATGCCTTGCGGATCGATCCGGAACGTGCGACCTCTGTGAAATATTTCAGGATGCTGGCATGCATGAATGGCCCTCGGCAATCTCGGAGCTATACCATGCCTACCTGCCGCGCCAAACGGGCGGCCGCTTTTCGCGGAAAGCCGCCACGCCTTCCATGGCGTCCTCGCTCTTCAACGCCTTGATGAGTGCCGGCGTCCGCAATGCCTGCGCCTCGGCCGGGCTCAAATGCGCGGTACGATTGACCGTCTGCTTGATGGCCCGGAGCGATAGCGGCGCGCAAGCGACGATGTCTGCGACCCAGCGATCGACGGCGGCATCCAGCTCTCCTGCCGATACGACTTCATTGACGACGCCATAGCTTGCCATCTCATTCGCGCTAAATTGCCGCCCCGTCAGCATAACGGCCATGGCGCGGTTGAACGGGATCTTGCGTTGCAGGAGCACCATACCGCCATCGAGCGGCATGCGGCCGACGCGGGCTTCCGGAAGGCCGAAGCGCGCCGTCTCCACCGCAATGACGATATCGCAGCCGAGCACCATCTCGAAGCCGCCGCCCAGTGCGTAGCCGTTGACGCGGGCGATGACGGGCACGTCGAGCGAGCGACGGAACGCAAGGCCGCCGAAGCCGTTTTCCCGGCCGATGGTCCAGTAATCGACGCCGGAACTACCGCTGCCGCCCTTGAGGTCGGCGCCTGCACAAAAAGCCTTTTCGCCTGAGCCTGTCAGAACGACGCAGCTGATATCGTCGCGCTTCTCGATCTCCGTCCAGATCGACTCAAGTTCGGCTTCCGTCTCGGCATCGACTGCGTTCATCCGGTCGGGCCGGTCCAGCGTGACGCGGGCGACGCGTTCTCCTACGGTGAAGGAGACGCTCATGCTGCATCTCCCCGCACTTGGGAAAGCGAAGCTAGAATTTCGTCATTGTGCTGGCCGAGCTGCGGTGGAGAAATTCGCACAGTGACCGGCGCGGCCGACATGTCGATCGGCGAGCCGATCAGGCGGATCGGACCGGCTGCAGTTTCGCCTGCCTCGAGAATCATCTTGTTGATGATCGTCTGCTCGTCCTTCAGCGCCTCGGGGAGCGAACGCACCGGCGCGCAGAGGATGTCGACGCCTTCCAGCCGCGCGATCCAGTGCGCGGTGCTGTTCTTGGCGAAATTATCGCGGAAGATCGCCTGCAATTCCGGCCGCCGCGCCATCTGCGCATCGAAATCCTTGTAGTGCGGATATTGCGAGAGGTCCTCGATCTCTAACGCCTCGCAGATGTTGCGCAAGGGGTTCGGCTTGAAGGCGCCGACCATGACGATCGCGCTGTCCGTTGTCTCGAAAACACCCGTCAGCGGGAAGGCGCCCCAGTTCAGGTCCTTCTGCCGCATCAGATGTGTCGTGCCCTCCTGCATCTGCATGGCGATCATGGAGTTGTAGAGGCTGACGGCGACCTGTTGGCCTTCGCCGGTCTTATCGCGTTGCAGCAGGGCGAGCAGGATGCCCTGGACGAGGTGCATGCCGGCGGAATAATCAGCCAACGGGGTGGCATAGATCGAGGTCGGGTGGCTGTTGTCCGACTTGCGGCGCATGACGCCAGAGACGGCTTGCGCCAGCACGTCCTGGCCGCCCTTATGCTGATAGGGGCCGATTAGCCCGAAGCCTGTACCGACGGCATAGATCAGGCGCGGATTGATCTTCTTGAGATCCTCGTAGCCAAAACCCATGCGTTCCATGACACCGGGCCGGAAGTTGCTGACGACAACATCAGCGATCTTAAGCAGCGCCTGCACGGTCTTGCGAGCGCTGGCATCCTTCAGATCCAACGCTAGGCTCTTCTTGTTTCGGTTGAGCGAGCAGAAGACCGGATTGTTGAGCCCATCCGGATCGGAGCCGAGTGACCAGCGCGAGAGATCGCCGATCTTGACCTTCTCGATCTTGATGACTTCGGCGCCATAGTCGGCCAGGACCTGCGTGCAGGAAGGTCCGAGCATGACCTGCGTGAAATCGATCACGCGGATTCCGTCGAGTGGCAAAGTCGTCATTCTGCAGCCTCCAAATATGTCGCGTTCTCTGAAGGGATATCGCCCGGATCGGCTCCCTGTGCCCGCATCTGCTTCTGAATTGCCTGGATATCGGCCTTGCGAACGGTCGTTCCGGCATTGAGAGCAACCGTTGCGGCGACGCCTGCCGCTTCGCCCATTGCCATGCAGGGCGGGATCTCGCGGCTGGATTTCTGCGCCTGTGGTGTTGCCGAATAGTGCCGGCCGGCAACGATCAGCTGGTCGATCTCCTTCGGCAGCATGGCGCGGTAGGGCGTGTAGTAATCGCGGCCGCGGCAGACCGTGTCGGCAAAATGCCGCCGGGTCATGACGTCGTCCTTCGTCACGACATAATCTCCCTGCAACAGCCGCGTCTGGCGCACGCCGGTCTGTGGCGCGAAATCGACGACATAGGCATTCTCGAAGCCGGGCATTTTTTCGCGCGCGAAATCGAGCAGCTTTGCGATCCGCAAGCGGCCTTCCATCTCCGCTTTGGTCAGGTCGTCGACCTTGAGACCACTCAGCGTCGGCATATGCGGGCAGTTCAGCCAGACGACGCCAGGCAGCGGCGTCTTCAGCCACCAGAAGGACCAGCAACCGCCGATCAGCCGCTTGGCTTCGTGATCGAGCGCCTTGAAGGCTTCCGGCTCCTGCTGTTCGAAACGCTCCGCTGCTTCCGTATCGACGCCACCCCAGCGCGAGACCGTCGTCAGGATGAAGTTGGATTCGACATGGGTAGCGCCCGCGCTTGCTGCGACATCGAGATCGCCCGTCGTGTCGATGACGACGTCGCCGAGGATCGCCTGCATGCCTTCCTTGGTCTGGCAGATCACGCCCTTGATTGCGCCACCCTCGACGATCGCGGAGGAGAACCAGCTATGGGTCCTGAGCTTGATCTTCGCTTCACTGATCATGTCATAGGCGGCGCGCTTGAAGGCGTCGGGATCGAAGGCGGCCGAAAAGCAGATCGGATGCGGCATCGACTGGGTGTGGAAGTCGAAGAGTCCCCAGCGCGCCCAGCGCTGCCAGGCCTCCGGCGTATCGCGGAATTCTATCAGGCGATCGCGATCGCTCGGGGTCACGCAGAGTCCCCAGCGCTTCATGCGCTCGATCATCTCCATGCAGATGCCGCGCACGGTGATTTCGAGCTCGTTGATCATGTCGTCGAGCACGAGCACCATGCCGCCGGCGGCAAGCCCGCCGACATAGGGATAACGTTCGAGAAGCGTGACGCTGGCGCCGTTGCGTGCGGCCGAGACGGCCGCGGCAATCCCTGCCGGGCCGCCGCCGACCACGACGACATCGGATCGATCGACGACACGGATATCCCGTGCAGGCTGGTGAATAACCTGTTCCATTGGAGTTCCCTCGATGTTTTCTAAGGCTTTAGTGTTGGCCAGCCGGCTTCCAGCGGATCATCTTCGCCTCGGCGACCGAGACGATGAAGAAGAGGATCACGGCCAGCAGCGCGGCAATGACCACCGTCGCGTAAAGCAGCGGTGAGCGGAAATTGTAGGTCGCCTCGATGATGAGCGCGCCGAGCCCGAAGCTGGAGCCGATCCATTCCGCGACGATCGCGCCCATGACACTGCTTGTTGCGGCAATCTTCAGTGCGGCGAACAGGAATGGCAGCGAGCTTGGCAGGCGGACCTTCCAGAGGATCTCCGAATTGCTGGCCGAAAGCACCCGCATCAGGTCGAGCATTGCGGGGCTGGCCGAGCGGAGGCCCTGCACCATGTTGACCAGCGTCGGGAAGAAGCAGATGAGGCCGGCAATGATGATCTTAGGAGCGACGCCATTACCGAAGATCAGGACCAGGATCGGCGCAAGCGCGATGATCGGGATTGCCTTGACGAAGACGGCGATCGGATAGAAGGCCCTCTCGGCCGTCGCGCTGTGGACGAACCAGATCGCCAGCAGGATGGCGACAAGATTGCCGAAGACGAAACCGAGAACGGCCTCGAGCACGGTCGGCAGGAAGTTTCGCGCCAGCGTCGCGGCATTGTCGCGAAAGGCGGAGAGAACATCGAGCGGGCTCGGCGCCATGAAGGTCGGGATCTTGAAGATCCAGATGACCGCTTGCCAGAGCACGATGCAGCCGAGTGCCGCAAGGATCGCCGGCATGTGCGAGGAGAAAACGCCGACGGTTGCGTCGAGGATGGCGACCTTGCGCGGCGCCTTGGCGATGTGGCCGATGTCGGAGTGCACGGCGTTGCTCATATGCATTCCTCCAGCAGCGCGCGCAGATGCGCGGTCACTTTGATGAAGTCGACCGTGTCGCGCATCGCAAGGGCGCGGGGATAGGGAAGGTCGACCCTCATGAACTCCTTCACCCGGCCGGGATGGGCCTGCAGCATCAGCACGTGCTGACCGAGGAAGACTGCCTCCGGAATGGAATGGGTGACGAAAACGATGGTCGTGCCCGTTTCGCGCCAGATGCGAAGCAGTTCCTCATTGAGCTTGTCTCGGGTGATTTCATCAAGAGCGCCGAAGGGCTCGTCCATCAGCAGGATGCGCGGTTTGGTTATCAGGGCACGGGCGATGGCGACACGCTGGCGCATGCCGCCGGACAATTCGTGCGGCAGGGCATTTTCGCGACCCTTGAGACCGACGAGGGCGAGCAGTTCCATGGGATCGGCGTAGGAGCTTTTGTCGTGCCTGCCGACTTCGAGCGGCAGGCGGACATTGTCGATGACGCTCCGCCATGGCAAAAGCGTTGCCTCCTGGAAGACGAAGGCAAAATCGCGGCCTTCGCGCGCCTGGCGGGGTGGTCGCCCGAACACGGAGACCGACCCGTCGCTGATGTCAACGAGATCTGCGATGCAGCGCAGCAAGGTCGACTTGCCGCAGCCAGACGGCCCGAGCATGGTGACGAACGAACCTTCGGGAATATCGACGGAGACCTTGGACAGAGCGGTGAACTCGTTGCCCTTGTCGCCGAAGCGGATGTCGAGATCGCGAATGGAAACGGCAAGCCTTGCCGTTTCGGCGACCGGTAGCGGCTGCTGCTTGATGGTGGCGGCGCTCATCATGGCATTCATCCGATCTGCTTGCGGATATCGGTCGTCGCGTCGAGGATCGCCATGGTGGCGACGTCATCGACGGTCGGTATTGCTCCCGCAAACTGCTTAAGATCGGCGTAAGCCTTGATCTGCGCTGCCCAATTGTCCTTGTTCATCGCGCCCCAGCCGGTCTGCTTGGTGCTATCGCCGAAGGAGAAATCGATGACCGGGTGGACGGCTTCAAGCTCGCTGGCCTTGTCGAGATTGGGGTAGGCGTCGACCAGCATGCCGACGGCTTCTTCCGGATGGTCGCGGACGTAACCCCAACCTTTGGCGGCAGCCTTGGTGAAGCGCACCAGCACGTCGGAATGTTTGTCGAGCTGTTCGTCGGTCGTATAATAGACGTTGGCGTAGAGCTGCAGGCCGGCATCCCAGAGCATCATGTCGACACGTTCGTCGCCGAGCACCTTCAGCGCATTGGTGTTCGTGACCCAGCCGGTGACGGCATCGGCCTGGCCGGTCATCAGCTGGTTCATGTCGGAACCCATGTTGACCATCTTCACCTTGTCTTCCGGAATGCCGTTTTTGGCGAGGAGCGCGCGCAGCAGGATGAAGGCGGTCGGTTGCGTGGCGATCGTCTTGCCGATCATGTCCTTCGGCTCGCGGATCGGCGCTCTTTTCAGCGAGAAATACGTAAAGGGATGCTTACGGTATCCAGCCAGAAACGCCTTGACCGGCATGCCGGCCGAGCGCGCGAGCATGACGGACGGGCTGGAGGAAATCTGCCCGATGGTCGATTGGCCGGCCGCAACGCCCGCAACGCCATCGACATTCGGGCCGCCGGGAACGATGGTGAGATTGATGCCCTGTTCGGTGAAAAAGCCCTTCTTCTGTGCTGCGACTTCGCCGATGAGTCCGTTGGACGCAAGCCAGCCGAGCTGCATGCGCACTTCGGCAACATCGGCGGCCTTGCCGGCACGGATGCCGACGAAGGTCTGGCTCGCAGCAAGACCTCCGACCAAGGCAGCATTGGACAGGAAACGACGACGATTCATCATGAATTGAGACATGCTGATAGTTCCCCTGTTGATTGGGCGATCGGACTTTTCGTCTCGTTATCCACCAATGGCAGGGATGATGGGGGAATTCAGCGTTCTAATAAAGAACAATTATGCGCACTACTGATTGCCAAAAAGGCAACGATGTTTTGGGGTTCGTTTCGGTCGATGCGGAGACCGGGTCGGGCCGCCGGCGGAGGTTCCGGACGGGACGCTGCCTTGCAGGCACCGCACGTTCTATCTGGGCGCGCTGGACAGCGGCCGGACCCATGAAAGCGGATGCAGCGCCTTCTGGACCCTGGGCGTTCGCAGGAGGTCAACGACCGAATCAAGGCGCCGATTGGGCTGTTCGGTGGGCCTGCACGCCGAGTTACCTGCCGGGACCGATAAAAATATTCTCTCGCTGGGGGATCAACTGACCGCAGACATTCGTTCTAACCCTGCGGTTCATCATCGCCAATGCTGTTTAGCCAAGGGAGATGTCCTTATGCATTTTATCGTCAATGGAGAAGCAATCGATGTCGAGGCGGATATCCGCACGTCGCTGCTTGACCTCATGCGCAACTATCTGGGCTTCACGGGAACCAAGAAGGGCTGCGATCAGGGCGCGTGTGGCGCCTGCACTGTCCTTGTGGATGGCGAGCGCATCAATTCCTGCCTGGCGCTGGCCGTTCAGTATCAGGGACGTGACATCACCACCGTCGAAGGGCTTGCCGCCAATGGCAATCTTCACCCGCTACAGCAGGCCTTTGTCGAGCACGATGGCTTTCAATGCGGATATTGCACACCGGGCCAGCTCTGTTCCGCTATCGGGATGGCTGGCGAAATCGAGCGCAACATCCCGAGCATCGTCACGGGTGATCTCGCCGCCGCCATTATCCCGATCGACGAGCGTGAAATCCGCGAACGCATGAGCGGCAACCTCTGTCGATGCGGGGCTTACAACGGCATCGTCGAGGCCATTGCCGAAACGCTGGCGCATCAGATAGCGGCCCCCACCGAGGAAAGGCAATGGGCATGAACATCTTTTCCTACCGGCAGGCGTCGGACGCCACTTCCGCCGTCACCCTGAAGAAATCCGGTCCCGCCACAAAATATCTGGGCGGTGGCACCAATCTAGTCGATCTCATGCGCGAGACCGTCGAAAAGCCGGAAACACTGGTGGACGTCACGCATCTGCCTGGAGAGATCGATCAGCGCGCCGATGGCAGTCTGCTGATCGGTGCGGTGGCCAAGAATACGGCGCTTGCAGCGCATCCGGCCATCCGGTCCGATTTCCCCCTGCTGTCGCGTTCCATTCTAGCGGGCGCAAGTGCGCAGATACGCAACGTCGCGACGGTCGGCGGCAATATCCTACAGCGCACCCGCTGTCGGTATTTTTATGACAACGCAGCACGCTGCAACAAACGCCAGCCGCAGGCTGGTTGTGATGCGCTTGAAGGGTTCAATCGCTACCACGCCATTCTGGGTGCGTCCGATTCCTGTATCGCCACCCATCCGTCAGACATGTGTGTCGCCCTTGTCGCGCTCGGTACAGTGGTTCACCTGCAGGGCTCGGAGGGTACCCGCAGCATGCCGCTCACCGAGCTGCATCGCCTGCCGGGCAATCGGCCAGAGGTCGAAACGGAACTGCAGCCGGATGAACTGATCACGGCGATCGAAATCCCGCCTCTCGGGTTTGCGCGCCGCTCGACCTACCGAAAGGTTCGCGACCGCGCCAGCTACGCCTTTGCGCTCATATCGGTCGCGGCTGCTCTGGATATCGACGACGCCGGCATCGTGCGCGATGTGCGCCTCGCCTTCGGCGGTGTGGCACACAAGCCATGGCGGGCGGCGAAGGCGGAAGCTGCGCTGAAGGGGCGGGTGGCCGGCACGGAAGCCTTCCGGGCTGCGGCAGAAGCTGAGCTCGCCGATGCCGTTCCTCTCCGTGAAAATGCATTCAAGATCGAACTGGCGAAACGCACGATTGTCGCCGTGCTCGACGAATTGAAGGGAGAAAACGCATGAGCGTCAACCCTCAAGCCGATACCAACAAGCCGGGCCGCTGGCAGCCGGCCGTCACGCCTGATCCGCTCCTGCGCAAACATGGCGCTCTCGGGCAGCCCTTCTCGCGTGTAGATGGTTCCTTGAAAGTGCAGGGCAAGGCGCGTTTTGCCGCCGAGTTTCCCTATGAGAACATCAGTTACGCAGCACTTGCCTTCAGCAGCATCGCGCGCGGCCGCATCACCGAACTCGACGTGGCGGCTGCGGAAGCAGCGCCCGGGGTCATCCTCGTTATGACCTATCACAATGCGCCGCGCATGAAGGCGCCGTCGCTGATGATGTCGTCGCCGACCGCTGCTGGCGCGAGCGATCTGCCGGTGATGCAGAATGATGAAATCCACTGGAATGGTCAGCCGATAGCACTCGTTCTGGCCGAAACGCAAGAACAGGCAGATTACGCCGCCTCCCTGATCAAGGCGCGCTACGCAAGTCTGCCAGCCGTGACAGTATTCAACGAGGCAAAGAAAACGCCAAGGCAGTTGGAAACGCTGCTTGGGCAGCCACCCGTGCTGGAAATCGGCGATGCTGAAACGGCTCTCGCCAATGCCGAGGTCAAGGTGGATCTCATCTATCGAACGCCGCGCCACAACCACAATGCCATCGAACTGCATGCGGCAACGGTGGCCTGGAGCGGTGACGAATTGCGCGTGCACGATGCCAGTCAGTTGCTTGACCTGACTGCCGGGCAGCTCTGTGATATCTTCGGTCTTGAGCCGGGCAAAGTACGCGTGACCTCGCCTTATGTCGGTGGTGGTTTTGGCGGAAAATGTCTGTGGGATCATCAGATCCTTGCCATTGCAGCCTCGAAACTGGCCAAGAGGCCGGTGCGCATCATGCTGTCGCGCGAAGGCGTGTTCCGCATCGTTGGCGGCCGTACGGTGACGGAGCAGCGTGTGGCGCTCGGTGCGCGTGCGGATGGCAAGCTGGATGCGCTCATCCACACCGGCACCGCAGCCATGACACTGCACAATTCCTGCCCGGAACAGTTTACCTTCCCGGCGCGGCATCTCTATGCGGCAAAAACCTTCAAGCTCGCGCAGGATGTCGCCGACATGGACATGCTCGCCAACACATTCATGCGCGCGCCCGGTGAGTCCGTCGGGACCTTCGCGCTCGAATGCGCGCTGGACGAACTGGCGGAAAAGCTTGATCTGGATCCGATCGAACTGCGGCGCCGTATCGAGCCGGAAAAGGACCCGACCACCGGCAAGCCGTTTTCGTCACGCCACTTGATCGAGGCTTATGAGGCGGGCGCGGAACGCTTCGGCTGGAAGAACCGCAGTCGGACGCCGCGGCGGAAACGCGATGGCGAATGGTTGATCGGCATGGGATGCGCCACCGCGACCTATCCCTATCATCGCTTCCCGGGTGGCGCTGCCAAGATCAAGCTAACGGCGGATGGTCACGTAACCGTCTCGACCGCTGTACATGACATGGGCATGGGGACGGCGACGGCTCAGGCTCAGCATATCGCCGCCCGATTGGCCGTGCCGTTGGAAAACGTCACTTTCGAATATGGCGACAGCAGCCTGCCGCGCGGGGTTATTGCCGGTGGTTCAACCCAGACGGCATCAATCGGCGGCGCTGTGATCGCGGCGACAGAAGCCTTTATCGAGGAGTTGATCAAACTCGCCGGCAACGACTCACCACTCGCCGGGCTTTCGCTTGCCGAAGTTGAACCACGGAATGGTGGTCTTGGTCATCGCGACGATCCTGATCGCTTTGAAAGCTATCAGTCCATTCTCGGCCGGTCTGGCCGCAACGAACTGGTCTGCCAAGCGGACGCACCGGCGCCGGCGGAAATGGAAGCGTTCTCCATGCACTCCTACGGCGCGCAGTTCTGTGAGGTCAGGGTCAGCGCACTCACGGGCGAAATTCGCGTGTCGCGTTTCCTTGGTTCCTTCGATGCCGGCCAGATCCTCAATGCCAAGATGGCGACCAGCCAGTTCAAGGGTGGTATCGTTATGGGTATTGGTCTGGCGCTCACCGAGGAAACCAATTTCGACGAGCGCACCGGCCGTGTCGTGAATGCTTCGCTCGCCGAATATCATGTGCCGGTTCAGATGGATGTTCCGAAGATCGATATCCTTTATACCAATGAACCCGATCCGCAGGCGCCTATGGGCGCACGCGGCATTGGCGAAATCGGCATTACCGGTGTCGGCGCCGCCGTTGCCAATGCCGTTTACAACGCGACCGGAATTCGGGTTCGTGATCTGCCGATCACGCTAGATAAGTTGCTGAGTAAAATACCTGCCAGTGCGTAGCAGGAAATAAAAAGCGGCCTTTGTACGATGATGAACCAGGACTGGCAGCGCATCCATGTTGTTGCCTGTCGCGGTCTCACCGGTCCGCGCGCAACCCGCCGCGACAGACGCGTGAGGCAGCTTATCCTGAAGCAGCTACTAAACGTCGAAGCGTGTGAGACTTAATGGAGCCATGCAAGCCCCGGAGGCAGGTAAGCCAAGCGTTTATGACATTGAACCATATGGAGGTCGTGGCATTGCCGTGCGAATCTTGCCGGCAGGTGGGGCGACAGCGGCCATTTCCGTAAAAGCGCGGCAAGGTCCCAGTTCAAGGATCGCGGTTAGGAACCCGCATCGTGGATAGGTTTCTCGCGAGTGCCTTAAGTCTTGCGGCGCGGCAACGGCGGACGCGCCACGACGCGATGCTCGAGCTGGAAAGACGCTTGGTCCGGCAGCAGCTCTGACAGGCGGCGGGAATGTTCGCAGGCGTTGCAACGGTAACGACGGTTCGCGGGTCCCCGCACCGCGATAATCCATGCAGTCGATCGTTCCACAGGCACGCGAGATCTGGCCGGAACTCCATGCCCAGCCTGCGGAGACCTCGCCTTGTGGGGCCGGCATGCAGCTCGCCGAGGTTGAAAGGAGGAGTTGGTGCCGCCTGTCGCCCCACGTGACTTCTGACTCATAGCGTCGAGATCGGTGACTGCAATGATCGTGTTCAGTAACTGAGCTTCGGGTACCAGTCCGCACCGCGCCCGGCAGGCGTCATGTCAAGAATGTTCCAGAGTGGCGCGATGTCGACCGCCCCCCTTGGATCCTGGCCCGGGTCCGCCGCTGCGGTCGGCATCTCGCCATTGTAAAAGACGCGGACATCTTTCCCATCCTTCTGGTAGACGGTGAATCCGGGGTTTTCAGATCCGTTGTCATTCAGCAGGCCTAGGTCACGGGCGTAGTCGTCGCCGACGGTCTGGACGAAGTCCAGGTCGCGCCAGCCCCGCTCGATGGCGAAAGCGCGCTGCCGTGCCACCGGGCTGCGACCGATGATCTTGAAGGCAACCCGTTGCTTGACATCGGCGCCGTTGCCGTTCACTCCGCCAAGGAAGTTCGTGCACATGGGGCAGGGCCGTTCGCGCTGCGGGCCGAACATCCAGAAGTACGTTACTAGCGTATCGTGATGACCGAACATGTCCGCGAGACCGACCTCGTCGCCGTTCTCGTCCTTGAAGCGATAGTCTTTTTGGACCACCGGGCCTGGAGGCAGACGGCGGCGTTGCTCCGCAAGCCTCGTGAGATGTCGCCGGACTTCGATTTCCTCCGCCAGCAGGGCCGTCCTTGCCTCGGCGTAATCCGGGGATTCATTCGTGAATCTGCTCGCGCGCTTTTCCGCCAGTTCCTTCGCTGGTCTCAACTCGGTCATGTCCATGTACTTGCTCCTTTGATCCATTCCGACCGTCCCGCGATCCAATCAGCCTTTCGGCGTTTTCGCGTCTGCTGTCTGAAGCGGGCGAGCGCGCATCGTGGTTTTCGCGCCCTTGCCTCTATAGACGCACGAGGAGATCCGTTCTCGACAAGGACAAATCGTTTTTTTCGCGAGGGTTCTTCCCCAGACCGCCGGCGCTCACTCAACCGGACCTGTGAAGCTTTCGAGAATAGTCAAGTTTGGGCTTGTCGAAACAAGCGTCATCGACATCAACCTTCATTGATGCGCTCAGACTTTCCGAGGGAGCGAAAACTTACCGGCTTTGGGTCTGTGTTCTCAAAATGTGAAAAAGCGATCTCGCGAGCTCTTGCCACTCGCACAGCAATCGTAGGGACGGCTGAAGGCCTGAAGATCTGACTTATCGCCGAGGAAATCCGGCCTATATTGCAGTGGTCTAGAGACATCCGCTACTCAAAGCGGCGTTGTTTACCACTGGTATCGATGACTTCGCCGCGGTCGCCTTGCTCCGAAGTTATCAAAAGGACGACCGCTTGCTCGCAACCGTCAACCAGATCGGCCGTCAGATGAGAACGACGTCGCGTCTCAACATCAAATACTTCGAACGAAGCTGATCGTCGTCTCGTACTTGAGGGCAAAAAGCGGCGTCAGTCGACGCAAAACGCGAAAAATCTCCGAATTAAAGGCAAAGCGACACCAGCGCTTTATCGAGGGCCATTTCGCCAATCTTCGAAGCGTGCATGCGTCAAGGCAAGCGAGGCAACGACAGGCATGAGCCGGTGAAATGGCAGCGCCCGGCTGGACTGCAGCGGGATCGGCAGGGATTCGGCGATTTCACCCAGCGCCAGTCTCGCCAGTGTCCGGCCGAGTTGCGCCGTCATGGCGATGCCGCGGCCGTTGCAGCCGATTCCTCCGAAGAAGCCGTCGCCGAAACGGTAGAGACGCGGCAGGAAATCTGGCGTCATGATCGCCATTCCGGTCCAGACGATCTCCATGCCGGGATGGCGCGGCAGGCGGAGTTCGGATACGAGCCGGTCGACGACAGCGCGGCCGACACGCTCGAAGGCGCCGATTGGATTGATCGCCATGCCGCCACTGATCAACCTGTTGTCACGATCGAGCCGGTAAGTGAAAAGGTTGGAGCGTGTATCGCCGACAGGCCGGCGATTTGGGGCGATCCGTGCAACGATTTCGGCATCGATCGGCTTCGTTGCCACTTGATACACCTTTAACGGCACGCCCGTTCGGCCCATGCGCGCGGCTATGCCGCTTGTGAAGGCGTTGGTGGCCAGGATGACGACATCCGTTTCGATTTCATGGCCACCGAGGCCGACGAGCCAGGTGCCGCCATGTCGCTCGACGTGTTCGACCACATTGTTTTCGCGGATATTGCCGCCGCGCCGCATGACCGCGCCCGCGAGCCCATAGAGATAGTTCAGGGGATGGAGGGTGCCGCCGGAGTGATCGATCAATCCTCCGGAATAGATCTCCATACCGGTCTCGCTCCGAATGGCGCCGGCATCGAGAAATTCGACTGGACGGCCAAGCTCTGTCCAGTCCTTCGCCCGTTGGCGCAGGATCGCAGCCATGTCGTCGCCATACGCGGGCTGCAGCCAACCGGTCTGCGCGGCATCGCATGAAATCTGCTCCTCCGCGATGGTCGCAAAGATCTCGTCGGCACCCGCACCGACGAGCGACAATAGCGCGTCTGCCTTGCCGCGCGGCAGCTTCTGACGGACGGTCGCCGGATCGGCCTTGGCAAAATTGGGAACGACGAAACCGGCATTCATGCCGCTGGCACCGGCGCCCAATCGTCCGGCTTCGAGGACGATGACAGAGCGGCAGGCGCGAACAAGATGAAGTGCAGCGGTCAGGCCGGTGAAGCCACCGCCGATCACGACGACGTCTGAGCGGGAAGGCAGGCCGCGGGAAAGTTCAGGGGCGGGGTCGGCTGTCAGCGTCCACAGGGTCGGATTGGTAGGGCGGGCGGCACTGCTGGGCATCAGCGGAGGGTCTCTCAATAAACTACGCCAGATAGCTGTCACCGTAGATCAGCCGCTGAAAGGATTGCGCCAGGATGATTTCAAGCGAGGCGCGCCGATGAGTGCCCCTCGCCTTTTTGCAAAGTAGAGTGTCGCCTACTTGATCTTATCCTTCAGGGCTGAAACGTCTTCCATCTTCAGCTCGCCATCGGTGGTGACCTTGCCGTCGGCGATCTTCCAGAGACGGAAGGGGCCGGTGATGTCGCCATACTGATCGAAGGAGACCGGACCGATGACGCCTTCGTAACGGATCGGCTTGCCTTCCTTGATCAGGCCGAGCGCCTTGGTGAATTCTTCCTTGCCGGCATAGATCGGTGTGCCCTTGGGATCGACGACCCTGTAGATGTCATCCTTCAACTTGGATGTGTCGTCGCCGGCGATTGCCAGCGCGAGACCGACGATCGCGCCGGCATCATAGGCGCGGTCTGCGGCCGGGTTGGTCGGCTCGATGCCCGAAAAATCCTTGTAGTTCTTGTTGAAATAGTCGGTCGATGGCGTCGGCGTCGTGCCCGAGGAGGTGCCATAGGCGTCCTTCAGATAGTCGGCACCGACGGAATCGATGAAATCAGGGCTGTTCATGCCGTCATTGAGCAGGAATTTCTGTGGTCCGCCTTGCGAGATCCAGGTGCGGGCGATGGTCGCGCCGTCGACGGGTGTGCTGACGAGATAGAGGCCGTCCGGATCGCCGCCCATGCCGGCGGTAACTTCCGATGCATAGCTCGATTGCTTTTCATTGTAGGGCGTCGTCGAGACGATCGTGCCGCCGAGCGCCTTATAGGCCTTTGAGAATTCGGCAACCATGTTGACGCCGAAATCGTTGTTGACGTGGATGATCGCGAGCTTCTTGAAGCCCTTGTCGATCGCGTATTTGGCGGCGGCGATACCTTGGAGCGAATCCGATGTGATAGTGCGGAAGAAGATGCCGTTGGTCTTGCCGTCGCGGCCGAGCGCCGTCAGTGTCGGCGAAGAGGCGGCCGGTGATACCTGCACGATCTTGGCCGGCGCGGTGACCGAGGTCAGAATCGGGATCGTCACCGAAGAAATGATGCCGCCAATGATGGCCGGTACCTTCTTGACCTGCACGAGCTGGGTCGCGGCATCAACCGCGACATTGCCCTGACTCTGGCTGTCGCGCGTATCCGTCACGAGATCGCAGCCATGGGCGCCGCCGGCGGCGTTGAGGTCGCGGAAGGCCATCTCAACAGATTTTGCGCCCGCCTGGCCGTATTCGCCGGCCGGGCCGGTCAGTTCCATCACGAGGCCGACCGTCACGTTGCAGTCGGCGGCATTGGCGGCACCGGCTGCGGTCAGAAGGGCCAGAGCCGTGGTGATTTGAAATATCGTCTTCTTCATCTTTGTTCCCCTTGTTCGGTCAACGATTTTCATTTCTGTTTTTTAGAACCTGTCAGGTCTCCGGCATCTGCAGCCAGGTTTCATGCAGATGCTGCCATTCGACGCCGTTGGGTGCCGATGAACTTGCGGTGAAAAGCGCGCTCGCCTGCCGCCGGCTATATTTGCCGGCGCGCATCTGCGCTTCGACATAAGTCAGGACGATGGTATCCACGGTTTCGTAGCTCGCGCGGATATCCGAAATCTCGATGGTGAAATTACCCCGAAACGTCGCCCGGTTTGCCCGGATCAGCTCGATGGTCTCAGTGCGGTCGAAGACGCGGCCGGTCGGCGGGATCATGTGAAAAGCCTGGCCGAAGGTGCGCTCGCAGCGGCCGAAATCGGTCTTGTCGGCGGTTGCGGCGTCATACCAGGCTTCGAAGAAGCGATGGAAATCGCGGACCTCGGCGCTGGCCTTTTGGAAGAGGGGGGATTGCTGGCTCATACCTTCCCCGCATTCAGGTTGTAATGCATGATTGAACCGTGCCTACCGGTGCGATCGCGCTCCAGCGTGTAGACATCGCCTTCAAGGCCAGGGCTTTGGGCGATGATGCTCGCAATCTGCCGGCGGTCGTCGTCCGATAGGGCGATATCCATGATCTTGGCGTTGGCGAGCGCATGTGCCTGATTACGGGCGCCGACGATGACTGCGGCCACCTGCGGCTGCTCCAGCACCCAGGCGCTGGCGATCGTGGCGATATCGACTCCATGACGATCGCCGACGGCTTTCAGCGTGCCGAGCAGTGATTGAAACAGCTCCCAGCCGCCAAAGTCATCGATGATCAGCTTGTATTTGACGAGAGAGCGGTTCTCGAGCGGCATTTCCGGTTCCGGCTGCCCCAGCCATTTGTCGCTCAGGAAGCCGCCGGCCACCGAACCGTAGCAGAGGAACTTCACGTCGTTCTCCGCCGCTAGTTTCGCGAGGCTACGCGATGGCCGCTGGTCGAGAACGGAATATTGCAGCTGCTGACTGACGAGTGGAATGCCGGCTTTCAGAATCTCGGCAATATGAGGCGTATCGAAATTGGTCGTGCCGACATTTCGGACCTTGCCTTCGCGGCGCATCTCGTCCAGCCAGCTCAGGGCTTCGAGATGGCCGGGCGTGGAGTAGTCCCACCAGTGAAACTGGACCAGATCAAGCTGTTCGGTCTTCAGCTTTCGCAACGACTTGTCGACGATGCCACGAATATAATTGCGGCTAATGGTTGCGAGCTTTTCCAGATCCGGCACCAGCTTCGTGTGGACCTTCATCGCACCTGCGGCTTGCGTGCCGCGCTCGTTGCGAAGCCGCTCGCGCGCCTCGCCGATCAGCTCCTCGACGCCCGTATAGATGTCGGCGCAGTCATAGGTGCGGATGCCGACGTCGTAAGCGGCGATCAGGTCGGTCACGGCCTGGGTACGATCGATGGCGCCATGTCCTCCGGCAAGCTGCCAGCCACCGCGGATGACGCGGGAAATCCTGTATCCGGGGCTGAGCTCAAAAATCTTGGCGGTCATACCGTTCATTCTCCTTCGGGCAACGGCACAGCCGTCGTTTCGGCATGGCTGAACCGCCGCTTGCCCGTCCTGACGATGCGCAGCCGGCTCGCGCAGTTCGGGTCGGGGCAGGCGATTTCCGCGTCCGAGGTCATCCAGTCGTTCTTGTGAGTGGGCCGTTGCTTGGCCGCCAGCAGCGGCAGGACGGCTGAAATGGAGTAGATCGAAAAGCCCTGCCCCGCAGGCAGGGACAGCATTTCGCCCTTGAGTTCGAAATAGTCGCCCGGCTTGGCGCCGCAATAGATCGGCTTGCCCTCGGGAATGACCGCTTCCACTCGAAGGTCGAAGAGCTCGAAACTGTCGTCGCTTGCAGCTGTCATCTCAGATCTCCGCGCGCTCGAAGGTGACGTCGCAGGCGCCGTTGCGGCGGATGACGCCGCAGGCTGCCGCGAAGTGCTCGCGCTCCTCGGGGCGCACCTGTGCGACGACGCTGCCGGCAAGCCAGCCGATCGGGAAGAGCAAGCGGGCGCCGGGTCCATAGAACAGACCGATATCGAAGATCGCATCTGGATTGCCGCCCCACATGCGCGGCGGCACGTAGCTCAGCACGATATCACCTGGCTGCGGCGTCAGCGTTGCGTTTTCGGCGGGCAGGGCGTTCGCATAGGAAGCACCCTTCAGATGCGCCGGCGGGATCGGGCATGAGATTTCCGGGCCGGTCCACATGGCGTGAATGCCACCGACTACGCGCGTTTCACTGAGATAATTCCAGAAAAAGGCGGCATTATCGGGCGCCTTGGCTTCCAGCAGAGGTGCCAAGAGACTGAGACCGGAGCGGGGTTCGGAGATCTTGATGGCGCGTTGGCTCATACGGATTGGCCCTTCTTGGCTTCGGCTTCCAGTTTGCTGCGCAGGAAGGTGAACGGCCGGCTGATGTCTGCCACCAGCGCATCGCGGGCTCCCTTTGCATCCTGCGCGGCGATCGCCTTGACGATCGTGCGGTGATAATGGGCGGTGTCGACCTCGCCGGCATCCGAGAAGGCGTAAATGGCGACGCGGATACAGGGGCCGGATTGCAGCCAAAGGCTTTCGATCATCGGGATCAGCACGGCCGAACCGCAGGCGCGATAGATCTCGAAATGAAAGGCTTGATTGAGCGTCACCTCGCGGTCGACGTCCTTCTTGTGCTTCAGCGCGCGCATCTCGTCCCATTCACCGAGCATGCTCTCGATCGTCGTAATCTGGCGCGGTGTCATGCGGGTTGCTGCAAGCGCGATCGCCTCGCCCTCAATCAAGATGCGGGCGCGCAGAAGGTCGTCCATGCGCTCCAGCGTGATCGGCGGTACGCGAACGGACCGGTTGGGGAGAGCTTCCAGCGCTTTTTCCGTGATCAGCCGACCGAGAGCCTCGCGCACTGGCATGGTGCTGGTCATCAGCGCGTCGGCAAGACCGCGGATCGTCAGCACCTGGCTCGGCTCGAACAGCCCGCCGATCAGCGCGCGGCGCAGCTCCAGATAGACCCGGTCCTGAACGGTTTCTCGCCCCACTGGCGCAAGCTGTGCGGCAATCGGATCGCTCTTGTCGGCGGTGGCCTTTTGCATTCGAAATCCCTTTTTTCGGCTTGCGAAGAGGATTAAAGCTGATTAGCGTGATCAATGCAAGTGTGATCACAAATCAAATAATCAGGGAGTGGCAACGATCGCTTCCGGCTAGAGGGATCTCATGAGTACGACAACTGAACGGCATGGGGAGGAAGCCCGGCCCGTCCTGACAGCCAGAAACGTAGTGCGGCGTTTCGGCGGTCTCGTGGCGGTCAACGACGTTTCCTTGCATGTGCGCCAGGGCGAGATCCTCGGCTTGATCGGTCCGAACGGCGCCGGCAAGACGACGATGTTCGACCTTTTGGCCGGCAGTGTTGCGCCGAGCAGCGGCGAAATCGTTCTGAACGGCGCCGAAGTCGCAGGCGAGGCGGCGCATCGCCGGATTAGTCGCGGCCTCGGTCGTACCTTCCAAATCCCGCGGCCTTTTCCCAATCTGACGCTTCTCGACAATGTCATGCTGGCTGCCCAGGACCAGGCGGGAGAGCAGCTGCTGTCGAATTTCCTGCGGTCGTGGAAAGTCGTCGCGCAAGAGAAGGCCGCCCATGCCAAGGCGATGGAGTTGCTCGACCTCGTTCACCTGACGCGTCTGGCGCACGAGCCGGCCCGCGTGTTGTCGGGCGGCCAGCGCAAGCTTCTGGAGCTTGCCCGCGTCATGATGGCCGATCCTGCCCTCATCCTGCTCGACGAGCCAGCCGCCGGCGTCAACGCGACGCTTCTCGAGACGATCATCGACCGCATCCGCGATATCAATCAGCGCGGCGTCACCTTTCTTCTGATCGAACACAATATCGATATGGTCACCCGCCTGTGTCACCGCGTGCTTGTGATGGCGAGCGGCCAGCTTCTTTGCGAGGGCACGCCGGAAGAGGTCGCCCGCGATCCGCGTGTGATCGAGGCCTACTTGGGAGGCGCGGCGTGAGCGAACCGGTTTTGAGCGTTCGAAATCTCATTGCCGGCTACGAGCCGGGTGTTCCGATCGTGCGCGGTGCCTCGATTGCGGTGGGGGAGAAGGAAATCGTCGTTGTGCTCGGCCCCAATGGCGCCGGCAAATCGAGTTTCATCAAGGCGATTGCCGGTCTCGTTCCGGTCGAAAGCGGCACGGTCGAACTGGCCGGCAGGGATATTACGAGTACGCCTGCGCACATCATGGTGCGGCTCGGCCTCGCCTTCGTGCCGCAGACGGAGAATGTCTTTCCGCTGATGTCCGTCGAGGATAATCTGAAGGTCGCCGGCGGCATTTTGAAGCCGAAAGACGTGCCTGCTCGCATCGAAGAAATGTATGCGACCTTTCCGGATCTTGCTCGTCATCGCCGCATCGCCGCCGGCAATCTTTCCGGGGGGCAGCGGCAGATGCTGGCCGTCGCGCGCGCCCTCATCGTTCACCCGAAGCTTCTCGTGCTCGATGAGCCCTCGGCGGGCCTCTCGCCAAAATTCGTTTCGATGGTCTTCGACATGCTGACGGAAATCCGAAAATCTGGCGTCACTATTCTGCTGGTCGAGCAGAATGCCAAGGCGGCACTTGCGATTGGCGATCGCGCTTATGTCCTCGTCGAGGGCAAGGACAGGCATGAAGGCGTGGCTTCCGAGCTTTGGAACGACCCTGTCGTTGCCGAACTCTATCTCGGTCAGCGACCAGCATCTTCCATAAAGGGAGGTTCGGCATGAATCTGCAATTTATCGTCGACGGCTTGCTGACGGGCTCGATGATCGGTCTTGGCGCCATCGGCGTGACGCTCACCTATTCGATCCTGCGTTTCTCGAACTTCGCCCATGGCGACTTCATGGCTTGGGGCACCTATGCGACGCTTGCTGTGGTGAGCGCCATCGGCGCAATCTTTGGTAAGGTCGCACCCATCGGCCCGCTCTCCTTCGGCTGGCCGCTGATCGTGGCCGTGATCGTGGCGATGGGCTTTACCGGCCTCCTTGCCCTCGCGCTCGACAAGGTGCTGTTTGCGAGACTGCGCGCCAAGGGCCAGTCGATTATCGTCGTCATGGCGAGCTTTGGTGCTTCCATGGCGCTGCGCAGCCTTCTTGAGTTTCTCTTCACATCGCGCCCGACCTACTTTAGCCGCGCCATCCAGATCGCCATGCCCATCGGCTTCGGCATTCGCATCACGCCCGATCAGATTGCTCTTTTGATCGTCACGGCGCTTCTGGTCTTCGGCGTGCATATGCTGATGACGAGGACGCAGACGGGCCGCTCCATGCAGGCGCTGAGCCAAAACCCGGCACTTGCCCGTGTCGTTGGCATCGATGTCGCCAAGGTCGTGCGCGTCACATGGTTGATCGGTGGAGGGCTCGCCTGCGTTGCCGGCGTCATGATCGGCATTCTCGTACAGATCCGTCCGCTGATGGGTTTCGACATGCTATTGCCGATGTTTGCCGCCGCCATTCTCGGCGGTATCGGCAGCGTGCCGGGCGCGGTTCTCGGTGGCTTGATCATCGGCCTTGCCGAAGCGGCCGCGGTTCAGCTTATCGGCGCGGAATGGCGTGCCGCCATCTCTTTCATCATCCTGATGGCGGTGCTGTTCATCCGGCCGATCGGCCTTTTCGGAGTGAAGGAGCGATGATGGACATTATTGGATACGGCGCTTTCTTCCTGACGACCGCGTTGATTTTTTCCTTCATTACGCTCGGCCTGAACCTGCAATGGGGCCTGACCGGCCTCTTCAATGTCGGGCTCGCCGGCTTCGTAGCGATCGGCGCCTATACCTCGGCCCTGCTGACGACGCCCGATACGGCCGGGCGGTTCGGCGGGTTCGATCTGCCGATCCTCGTCGGTTGGCTCGGTGCGATGATTGTCGCCGGTCTTGCCGCCGCCGTCATCGGCGTGGCGACGCTCCGGCTGAAATCCGATTATCTGGCGATTACCACATTCGGCGTGGCAGTCGTCGTCCAGCTCGTGGCGCTGAATGCGCAGAAGCTGACCGGCGGCCCCTTTGGCATCGGCTTCATTCCTCGCCCATTTTCTGGCCTTGCTGAAACGCCACTTCTTTTCAACTTGGCGAATCTCAGCGTCGTGACTGTCGTGATGCTGATCGTTTATTTTGCGCTGGAGCATCTGGCGAAAAGCCCCTGGGGGCGTGTTCTCAAGGCGTTGCGTGAGGACGAGCGCGCCGCCATTTCTCTCGGCAAAAACGCTCGCTTCTATCGCGTACAGGCCTTTGCCGTCGGCGGTGCGATCATGGGACTGGCCGGCGCCATGCAGGCACATTTCATCGGCTTCATCGCACCGGACAATTACCTTCCTATCCTGACCTTTCAGGTCTGGGTCATGTTGATCGTCGGCGGCTCTGGCAGCAACAAGGGTGCTATCATCGGCAGTGTTCTGGTCTGGGCGATCTGGGCCGGCTCCGGTGCGCTGACGAGTATCCTCTTTTCGCCAGAGCAGCAGGCTCGTGCGGCATCGCTGCAGATCGTAGCAATCGGCGTCATGCTCTGCATCATCCTGCTGGTGCGTCCCGGCGGCCTCTTCGGCGATATGCCGCGGCGGCGCTTGGCGGCCGCGCCGCAACAAAAACCGGCAGTGGATGAGAGCAGCGCCGGCTCATAGCCCAGCGCCTGAAGGAGTTGGAGCGTTGATCCAGCTTTCGGCTTGGCGCAGGCGCAAAACGTGTTGACTTCTGGTAGGCCATGAAACAGTCGCGCTAAATTGACCTTCTTTCGTCAGGAGAGGGCAGGTGCGAGGCGGGCGGGATCATATGCTTTCTGAAGCGCACCGGTCGAAAGCGGAAGACCGCCTGGCGCCTTGCCGACTCCGAGATCGACGCGGCCCGGCGCTAGCGCCGCCAGCAGATTGAAGTTCTCAGCAACCCTATAGGCGCTGTAATGCTGCAGCATCACTCCGCCGGAGCCTATCCTCAACGCTCCTTCTCGAGGACGCTCTCGCCAAACGCACGCGAGCAAAAGCATCCACCAAATGAGAGGGGCGGCCCAATGGCCGCCCCGATTTTTCAGGTGACGCTGATGCCAAGCTCACGCAAAGGCATACGAACCATCCGGACGCTTCGGCACGCGCCGCTGCCAATGAATATAGCCTTCCTCTTCCATGGCCTTCTCATCCATGTCGACGCCCCAGCCGGGTCGGTCCGGCCTCAACTCGAGATAGCCGTCCTTCGGCAGATAGGGATCGACGACATAGCGGGTTTCCCCCTGCCGCTGCTCGACCTCGTTGCCGCCATAGACATAGGCTTGGCCCTTCGGCAGCCGGTATTCGAGGATCTTGAAGTTCTGCGCGGCGGCGGAGAAGTGCACATTGACGGCGGTCGCGAGCGGCCCCATCGGGTTGTGTGGAGCGACGCCGACGAAATGCGCTTCGGCAATCGTCGCGATGCGCCGCATCTCGCTGATGCCGCCGACCACGCAGATATCCGGCTGGATGAGGTCGGCGCCCTTGACCTGCAGCAGACGCAGGAACTCGTTGCGGTTATAGAGGGACTCGCCGGTCGCGAGCACACAATTGAGGCCCTGTTTCAGTTCGCCCCACATCTCGATGTTTTCCGGACGCAGCGGCTCCTCGTAGAAGAGCGGGTCATAGGGCGCCAGCGCATTGCCAAGCTGGCGGGCGGCGATCGGCTCGAAGATCTTGGCATGGGCGTCGAAGGCGATCTCATAATCGTCGCGCACGGTCTCGCGCAGCGAGCGGAAATAGTCAGCCGATGCCTTCACGACATTGCCCCAGCGATGGGCATGCATGTCGATGCGCCAGGGGCTGAGCTTGAAGGCGGTAAAACCCCATTCGACGTTCAGTCGATCGAGCTCGTCGCGTGCCGCTGGCGCATCCGGTGCGGTATAAACGCCGGCATAGACCTTGATGCGATCGCGAACCGCACCGCCGAGCAGCTTGTAGACCGGGACATTGAGAGCCTTTGCCGAGAGATCCCAAAGGCAATGGTCGAGCGCGGAAATGGCCGAAAGGCCAAGCGCGCCGGGCGGGAAGCGGCTCTGCTGGATCAAGAGGTTGATGAGATAGTCGATCCGGCTCGGATCCTGGCCGGCGATGAAGCCATAGAGATAGTCGAGGATCGGCGGCAGCGCCAAATCCGGGCCGTGGTTGTAGCACTCGCCCCAGCCGGTCAGTCCGTCATCCGTATCCAGCGCCACGATAACGCGCGGGCGATCCTTGTCGCGGGTCATGAATACCCGCATGCGGTCGATCTTCATCTTACTTCCTTCTATCGGTGGTTATAAATGCGGCATGGGAGGTGCCGCAGGTGGGGAGATCCTTGCCGTGCTGCGGCGAAATCCGAGCGCGGCAAATAAGCGTTCCGGCCTGGTTGAATAAGGCCATCACGCAGCGCTTCCGTTCTTCACGGTTTCCGGCTCGACATAGCGAAAGCGTCGCGAGCGATCGCGATCGCGAGGGTCGGGGCGCGGGATCGCCGAAATCAGCGCCTGCGTATAGGCATGGTCGGGTGAATTGCAGACCTTGTCGGCATCGCCAACCTCGACCAGGCGGCCCTTGTACATGACGCCGACGCGGTCGCACATGTAGCGAATGACGCCGATATCATGGCTGATGAAGATATAGGCGAGGCCAAGTTCGTCCTGCAGGCGCATCAGAAGATCGAGGACCTGTGAACGCACGGAGACATCGAGAGCCGATGTCGCCTCGTCGGCAACGATGATGCGCGGATTGAGCGTGATGGCGCGGGCAATGCCGATACGCTGGCGCTGGCCGCCGGAGAAGGCATGCGGATAGCGCTCGCGCGCCCTTGGATCGAGCCCGACCTGCTCCATCAGATGGCAGACGCGCTCATCGAGCGCGTGGCCCTTGGCGACGCCGTTGACGAGCAATGGTTCGCCGATGATCTGCGAGACGGTCATGCGCGGATTGAGCGAGCCGAACGGGTCCTGGAACACCATGCGCAGCTCGCGGCGTGCGGCCGCAAGGGACGCCCCCTTTGCGCGCGCCAAGTCGGTGATATCGCCATCGGCGCGGCGATAAAGGATTTCGCCTGCGCTTGGATCGATAAGGCGCATGATCGAGCGACCCATCGTCGTTTTGCCGGACCCACTCTCGCCGACGATGCCGAGCGTCTCGCGCGGCAAGAGCGAGATCGAGACATCATCGAGGGCGCGGACCTCGCCGAAGGCCATCGAGACATTGCGCAACTCGAGGATCGGGGCTGCGCCTTTATCGAGAGGCGGTCGCGCCAGACGGATTTCCGCCTTCCTTTCGAGCTTCAGCACGGAACCGATCAACATGCGGGTATAATCGTCCTTCGGAGCATGGAAGATCTGCTCGACCGGACCATATTCCTTAACCACGCCATTGTGCATGACGAGCACGTCGTCGGCGATCTGTGCGACCACACCCATGTCGTGGGTGATGAACAGCACCGCCATGCCAGTGGCCTTCTGCAGCCGGGCAATGAGGTCGAGGATTTCGGCCTGTGTCGTCACGTCGAGCGCCGTTGTCGGTTCGTCGGCGATTAGCAGCTGCGGCTTGCAGGCAAGCGCCATGGCGATCATGGCGCGCTGGCGCATGCCGCCCGAATATTGAAAGGCGTAGCGGTCTATGGCTTTTTCCGGAGCGGGGATTTCCACCTGCTTTAGAAGCGAGATCGCCTCGGCGCGTGCTTCCGCCTTGCTCATGCGCGTGTGAAGACGCAGCGCCTCCATGATCTGGTCGCCGACCGTGTGGACCGGCGAGAGCGAGGCCATCGGCTCCTGGAAGATCATGGCGATATCGCGCCCGCGGATGGATCTGATGTGCCGCCCGCGCGGATTGAGCTTGGCGAGATCGACCGAACTGCCGCCGATGCCGTTGAGAATGATCGAGCCGCCGGTGATGCGGCCGGGGGCGTCGACGATCTGCAGGATAGAGCGCGCGGTGACCGATTTGCCGGATCCGCTCTCCCCGACGACGCAGAGCGTCTTTCCCGGCTCGATGGCAAAGGAGAGATTGTCGACCGCGCGAAAGGTGCCGGTTCGCAACGGGAAGTCGACGGTGAGATTCTTGACCTGCAGCAGCGGACGAGCGGTGTTCATGGAAACGATATCGGTCATTCCCGCCTCATTTGTTGTAGGGATCGGCCGCGTCGCGCAAGCCGTCGCCGAGAAGGTTCAGGGCCATGACGGCGATGACGACGGCGACACCCGGCAGGAAGAGCCACGGTGCCGTTGCGATCGAGCGGATGTTTTGCGCCTCGCGCAGCAGCACACCCCAGGAGATGGTCGGCGGCTGGAGGCCGAGCCCGAGGAAGGAAAGCGACGTCTCGGCCAGAATCATCGCCGGCACGGCAAGCGTGATGGAAGCGATGATGTGGCTGGCAAAACTCGGCAGCATGTGGCGGAAGATGATGCGCCCCTCGCTGGCGCCGTCGAGCCTTGCGGCGGCGACGAATTCTTCCGTCCGCAGCGATAGGAAGCGGCCGCGTACGACGCGGGCAAGCTGAGCCCAGCCGGTCAAGGACAGGATGATCGTGATCATCATATATTGCAGTGCCGCCGGCCAGCCTTGCGGTAGCGCTGCCGCCATGGCGAGCCAGATGGGGATGGTGGGCAGCGACAGTACAAAGTCGATCAGGCGCTGGATGAAAAAGTCGAGCTTTCCACCGTAATAGCCGGAAACCCCACCAAGAACGATACCGAGCAGAAGCGAAAAGAAGACGCCGACGAGGCCGATCGACAGTGAAATCTGTGAGCCCTGAACGGTGCGGCTGAAGACGTCGCGCCCGAGCCGGTCTGCGCCGAACAGAAGAAGAGGCGTCGACTTGTCGGAAGATGCCAAGAGATGGATGTTGCTCGTGAAGAGCCCGAGCACGGAATACTCATAGCCTCTCCCGAACAGGCTGATGGAGACGGGCTTCGTCGTATCCTCCTTGAAGATCGGTGCAAGTGTCTCCGGATCGCGGGTTAGCTTCAGCGGATAATAGTGAAGCCCGAGGGAAAAGCCGTTATCCGTGTCAAATAAATGCACCCTTTGCGGCGGGTGGAAGGTTGCGCGCGCGTTTTGCTGATTGGGATCGTTTATGGCAAAGAAGCCCGGCACGATCGCGACGATATACATCATCACGGTGACGATAAGGGCGACCATGGCAAGCTTGTGGCGGCGGAAGGCCCACCAGATCAGCTGCCATTGCGAGGCGACGGCGGCGCGGTCGGGGCGCAGGGTCGTGACGGCGATATCGGCCATGGGCTGCTCCTATTCCAACCGGATGCGGGGATCGACGAGGGCAAGCAGAATGTCGCTGATGAGTGACCCGATCAGCGTGAGCGCGCAGATCAGCAGCACGAAAGCGCCGGCGAGATACATGTCCTGTGCCATCAGCGCCTGCAGCAGCAAGGGCGCCGCCGTTGGCAGGTTGAGGACGATCGCCACGACGACCGACCCGGAAATGAGATTGGGCAGCAGCCAAGCGATGGTGGAAATAAACGGATTGAGGGCAATGCGCAGCGGATATTTGACCAGCAGCCGGAACTCGGAGAGGCCTTTTGCCCGTGCCGTCGTCACATAGGGTTTTGGCAGCTCGTCCAGCATATTGGCGCGCATGACGCGGATGAGGCTTGCGGTCGATGAAACTGCAAGGATGACGACCGGCAGCCACAAATGCGACAGGAGATCCACCGTCTTGGCGATACTCCAGGGTGCCGTCTCGAACTGAGAGGAAAACAGGCCGCCGACATCCTGGCCGAACTCGACCGCGGCGATATACATCAGCACCAGCGCCAGCAGGAAGGAGGGAATGGCAAGTCCGAGAAAGGTGAAGGCGGTAAAGAGATAATCGCCGATCGAGTATTTCTTGACGGCGGAATAGACGCCGATCGGCAGCGCGATCGCCCAGGTGGCAATCAGCGCCGCAAGCGCCAGAATGAGCGTCAGCGCCATGCGCTCCCAGATAAGGCCTGAGACCGGCTGTTGCCATTCGAACGAGATACCGAAATCGCCGCGCGAAAGAATGCCCCACATCCATTTCAGATATTGAATGAGCATCGGCTGATCGAGGCCGAAGCGCTCGCGTAGCTGCGCGGCCGTGTTCTGATCGACCACTTCATTCGAAGAGGCGAGCGTGGCGATATATGTCGTCACATAGTCGCCGGGAGGCAGCTGGATCAGCACGAAGGCTAGAAAGCTGACCGCGAAAAGGGATGGGATCATCCATAAAAGGCGTTTACCGATGAAGACCAGCATGGCTGTTTCTCGCAGTGAGCGCTGCCGCGGGCAGCTCCGCATGATGGGAAAGCGCCGCCCGCCCATGCAAGGCGGCGCCGGATCGGTGTGATCAGCTGGTAAAGAAGAATTGCTGCGGCATGGCCGGTCCCGGATTGGGCCACGACCAGCTGTCCGGCTGCTTTTCGGGAACATTGTGCAGATTGTTGCGGATGATGCCGAACCCGCCGACGGCGAGGCAAAGGCCAACAGTTTCAAATTCTTCGGCGGCGATATCAAAAATCTGCTTCATGACCGCGCCGCGCTTGTCGAGATCGGCCGTCGAGCGCGCCTCATCGAAAAGTTTCATACGCTTCTTTTGGCTTTCCGGCGGTTCCTCGCCCTGCTTGCCGTTCGAGGTGTACCAGACCGACCATGGGATTGCGTAGCGCGAGCCTTGCGGGTGGAAAGCGAAGAAGTCGCGCGGATCGAGCATCGGATCGAGGCCGCCAGGGCCTGGCCAGACTTGGGCATCATGGGCGTTGTCGTCGCCGCGCGTATAGTAGAGCGCCCGCTCGATCGTGTTGACTTTCATGTCGACGCCGATCTGTGCCCAATGTGCCTTCACCAGCTCGAGAGCATCGACCAGATCGGGATAGAGGGTCGGAATGACGTCGACGGTGAAGAACATCTTCTGACCATCCGGCCGGAGCCGGAAGCCGTTCGCATCCTTCTTGCCATAACCGGCCTGGTCCAGCATGGCGCCGGCCTTGTCCGGATCGTAGTCGGTGAACTGGCGAGCATATTTCTCGTTGTACCAGGGATGCTCCGGTCGCGGCCCGGCCTGGTAGGGTTGGCTCTGCCCGAAGTAGACGATGTCGATGATCTCCTGTCGGTTGATACCGAGCGAGAGCGCCTGCCGGACCGACTTGTCTGCAAACATCTTGCGCATGGCCGGATCTTTATGGGTGATGTTGAGGTAGATCTGGCATTGCTGCGAAGTAGAAGGAATAAGAGTTAGAAGGCGATAGTCACCCTTCTTCATGTTCTGCGAAAGCGTCGGCTTGTTGGCGAGCACGCTGATATGGCGCTCTTGAATATCGATCTTGCCGGAGATGACATTCAGCATCAGCGATTCCACATCCTGCGAGATGCCGAAATTGATCTCGTCGACATAGGGAAGCTGGTTGCCTGATGTATCGACCTGCCAGAAGTATGGGTTGCGCGTCATGACGACGCGGGTTGCACCGCCGGTATAGGGTTCCTTGACGACCCAGGGATCGAGCGTCGGTTTGTCGGGATTGCCCCACCGCGAGGGGATTTCGATGTCGCCGCAGCGGGCGCGGAAGAGTTCGGGCCAATTGCTGACGCCGGCCTTCTTCGCATCCTCGGCGATGTTCGGATTGTATTTAGGCAGGAACTGGCTGCAATAGTGCTTCGGAAACAGCGTCGGGTGCTGGCCGAGCGGGGTTGCGAGATTTTCCAGATAGAGCGCGTTCGGAGCGGCAAAGGTGAATTTCACCGTATAGTCGTCAATCTTCGTGACACTGACGGCCTTGCCGGCGACGGACAGTTGCGCCGGCGCCGCGCTATAGAGATCGGTATTCTTGACGCAGTCTTCGATGGCGAAAACGACGTCGTCGGCCGTGAAGGGATGGCCGTCGGACCAGCGAGCGCCTTGAATGAGGTAGAAGGTGAATTGCGAAGCGTCGGCATTGACGTCCCAGCGTTCGGCGAGGTTCGGCAGGACCTGGGTAAACTCGAGGTTCCAGCGCACCAGGCTCTGATTGCCCACCATGCGCAGAATGCCATTATGGTCGGACGAGCCGCGCAAGCCACGCCGTAGTGTGCCGCCATAGGTTCCGACCTTCTCGTAAGGGGTGATCACCATTGGCTTTTTCGGCAAGCGGTCGGCCAGCGGCGGCAGCTTGCCTTCCTTGACGAGCGCAGCCAGGGCGGGCGCCTCGCCACCTGCATCGGCAGCGTTGACACGACCGGCCAGAGACAGGGCTGCCATCCCCGCCATACCTCCCAGGACGGCGCGTCTACTCACGCCGCGGGACAATATTTCATCGCGCATCGAATCCCTCCCATTTTGATTTCGGCCGGGCTTTGCCTCGACCGATGCGACCGGCTCCCGTCCCGTCGCCATGCACCGCGTCGCGACCATATTACATTCTCAGATAATTACAATAGTTGACATATTTTTACATATTTTGTAATTCTGAACGCGCAGGTGCGCTATGCCTGCGCCGCCATTCACGAAGGACGATGATGAAACTCTCTGTCGCCAACGATTCCGGTGTGGGCGTGACGCGCTTCGGCGACATCATCTATGAGAGGATCGTCGCGATGATTGCGGATGGAACCTTTCCTGTGAACGAGCGGTTGCCGGCGGAAGCCAAGCTCGCGGAAATGTTCGGCGCGTCACGGCCTGTTGT